>JADLBX010000012.1 GCA_020847435.1 Anaerolineales bacterium | reverse complement strand
GGGAGAGGCTGGTCCCGGAATGCGAGCCGAGCGGCGCCGAACTCGTAAACTCAGCGCAAAACCTTAAGTGCCAATCGCACTTCCTACGCTGCTATGCCCCTCGCTGCATAAGCGATGACATAACAGTCAGCCTCCTTGATGAGGCTGCGTCCGCCGCACGCCGTCCTCCACCCGGCGACGGACCGGGCGACACAATGGTGTGAGCGCTGCGCATGATTCTGCTAAATGCGCCTAAGACCAGCAGATGGTCACAGGGTTACCTGCCCGCCGAGATCCCTGTGATGAAACGCTTCGGCAGGCTACGCTCGTAGATTTCCGAGGGTCGAGTCTTTCGGACCCGGGTTCAATTCCCGGCATCTCCACCACCAGATCATCCAGCAGTTGAACTGCTGGATGATCGTTTTAGAACATAATGCTGGACATTTGCGTTATAAGGAAACCGATGAAAAAACTTTTTGTGGGATGTCTCCTCTTCATCTCTGCTTGCCAGACTTCGACTCCGACTCTCGCGCCTGAAACCTCCTTCTTTCCGACTTCTACGCCTCTCCCGACTCTCGCTCCAACTCAGGGTCAGCCTGCCTCGCCCACCCCCGAAGCGACTCAAACTTTCGAGCCTTCGCCGACCGCGTTGCCGCGTTTCTTTACCAACGAATTTGACTCGTCCCTGGCGGGCTGGGTGATTCTGCAAGCGGGGAACGATTCCGTCCCAGCCGTCAACACCGCGAACAGTTCGCTCCTCCTCCAACTGGACTCGCCTTTCACCTGGCTCTATGCCCTCTATGGACCCGAAGAGTATGACGACGTTCAAATTGATACGAAATTTCAAAACATGGCTGGCACGCCTGCCTCGGCAGGTTTGATCTGCCGTTACGATGATGAACAGGGTTGGTTTGAATTCAACGTCTCCACCGATGGGACATACAATATCTTGTATGGCAAATGGCTGAGCGTTGGCGTCGCCGAATATCTCCCAGTTAAAGATGGCGGCGCGTCGCCATTGATCCAGCCCAGCGGCGCGGCGCAAACGATCGGTCTGCTTTGTGAGGGGAATATCCTTACCTTGTATGTCAATGAAACCGTCCTCCGCCGCGTGGATGTGGAACGCTTCGGTCTTGCCGATGGCAAGGTCGGCATGACCGCGTCTTCGTATGAGAACGTTCCCATCGTGGTCGCGTTCGATTGGGTGAAAGTGGAATCCCCCTCTCCCTGAGGGAGACGGCAGGGGTGAGGGTGGCGTCCGACTAAATTTCTATTTTTCGTTAACAGTTTTCTTGTACAAACCGATTAAGATGTGGGCATTGAAAATACTTCGTATGTCATTGCGAGGGCGAAAGGGCATCGCCCTCGCAATGACATGGATTACGCAAGGAGACTCACATGAGCAAAATCATTGGCATAGACCTCGGCACGACCAACTCTGTCGTTTCAGTCATGGAAGGCGGCTCGCCGACCGTGATCTCGACCGCAGAGGGCGGGCGGCTCGCGCCGTCAGTGGTCGCGTTCAATAAAAACGGCGAGCGACTCGTCGGTCAGACCGCGAAGCGGCAGGCGGTGATCAATCCTGAAAATACGATTTACTCCATCAAGCGTTTTATCGGGCGTCACTTTGGCGAGACCGAAGCCGAGCGCAAGATGGTTTCATACGAAGTCGTGAAGGGACCCTCCGACGATGTGCGCGTGAAGATTCCGATCACGAACCGCGAATATTCCCCGCAGGAAATTTCGGCGATGGTGCTGGGCAAGTTGAAGTCCGATGCGGAAGCGTATTTGGGTCAGCCCGTCACGCAGGCGGTGATCACCGTCCCGGCGTATTTCAACGACAGCCAGCGTCAAGCCACCAAAGACGCGGGCAAGATCGCAGGTCTGGAAGTGATGCGGATCATCAACGAACCGACCGCTTCCGCGCTCGCGTATGGACTCGACAAAAAGAAGGATGAAACAATTCTCGTCTTCGACCTCGGCGGCGGCACGTTCGACGTGTCGGCGCTGGAAGTGGGCGAGGGCGTGATCGAAGTGAAAGCCACGAACGGCGACACACACCTCGGCGGCGACGACTGGGATCAGAAGATCGTCAACTGGGCGGCGGATGAGTTCAAGAAAGAGCAGGGCATTGATTTGCGAAACGACCGCCCTGCATTGCAGCGTCTGCGCGAAGCCGCGGAGAAGGCGAAGATCGAACTCTCGACCGTGATGGAAACGGAGATCAATCTGCCTTACATCACCGCGGACGCAAGTGGACCGAAACACTTGCAGTTGAAACTCTCGCGCGCCAAGTTCGAGCAAATGACCGAAGACCTGCTTGCGCGCTGTCGTCATCCGTTCGAAGCCGCGTTGAAAGACGCGGGCTTGAGCGCCGATAAATTAGATGAAGTCGTTTTGGTCGGCGGCTCGACGCGTATGCCGATGGTTGCAGATTTGGTCCGCAAGTTGACGAACAAAGAGCCGAACAAAGGCGTGAACCCCGATGAAGTGGTCGCGGTCGGCGCGGCGATTCAAGGCGGCGTGCTCGGCGGCGAAGTGAAAGACATCCTGTTGCTGGACGTGACCCCGCTTTCGCTAGGCGTCGAGACGATGGGCAGTGTGATGACCAAGATGATCGAACGCAACACGACCATCCCTGTCCGCAAGACGGAAACGTACTCGACGGCGGCAGATAATCAAACCGCGGTGGACATCCACATACTGCAAGGCGAACGCCCGATGGCGAACGATAACATGTCGCTTGGACGGTTCCGACTCGATGGCATCCCGCCTGCGCCGCGCGGCATCCCGCAAGTGGAAGTCACGTTCGATATCGACGCGAACGGTATCCTCAACGTGACCGCGAAAGATAAAGCCACAGGTAAGGAACAGAAAGTGACGATCACCGCTTCGACCAATTTGAACAAGAGCGATATTGATCGCATGGTCAACGAAGCCCGTTCGCACGAAGCGGACGATCGCAAACGCCGCGAGTTGATCGACGCCAAGAACACCGCAGACAATCTCGTGTACCAAACCGAGAAGGCGTTGCGCGACCTCGGCGATAAAGTCTCAGGCGCGGATGCGCAGGATATTCATGGCAAAATTGATGAACTCAAATCTGCCGCGCAGAGCGACGATATCAACCGCATCAAACAGGCGTCTGAAAAAGTGGAGCAAGCCTTCCACGCCTTGAGCCAGCAGTTGTACGCGCAAGGTCAGCCGCAGCCTGAAGCGAGCGGCGGACCCGCAACGCCTCCGCCCACCGACGGCGATGTGATCGACGGCGAAGTGAAAGAATAAACCCAAAATTAGAACTCCGAGTTCTCGAAGAACTCGGAGTTCTTTTGTTATATAATCCTCGCCATGCAAAAACGAAAAAGTTTGAATTTCAAACTGCTGATCCCTGTCCTCATTGCATTGGGTATCGGCATTTACTTTATTCCGCCGGTCAACGCGCGCCTCGCGCCGCGTGTCGACTCGTTGTACGCGCAAATCAAATACCTCATCAACCCGCCCGACGAAGCCACCTTCCAACCGCAACAGCAATCGCAGGTAGAGGTCGAACTCACAAAAATGATGCAGACTCACGTGGCGACTCAAGCCCTTCAGCCGACTTCGACTCCTACACTGGGTCCAACGCCTCGACCGACGGTCACTTCGACGCCTCTACCTGATTCAGTTTCGTTGACCGGGTTCAAATACGTGGACCAAAAAAACCGCTGGAATTATTGCGGTCCCGCCAACCTCACGATGGCTTTGGATTTCGTTGGTTGGGACGGCAACCGCGACGACGTGGCACGAGTTATCAAACCCGGAATCCAAGACCCGAAATTGGATTTCATCCAACAGGGGCGCAGCGACTTCAACGTGATGCCGTATGAAATGGTGGGCTTCGTCAATGATGAGACCGAATACCGTGCGTTGTCGCGTCTCGGCGGCGATATTGATCTGGCAAAACGCCTGCTGGCGGCTGGTTTCCCTTTCATTGCGGAAAAAGGCTACTACGAAGAAGACTACACGCGCAAGGTCGCCTGGCTTGGACATTATCAATTCGTCACAGGTTATGACGATGCCAAACAAGAATTGATCGTGCAAGATACGTGGAATGACGGTCCAAACTTCCACATCTCGTATGAAGAGTTTGAGTCCGCCGAGGCGTGGCTTTCATTCGACAATATCTTCATCGTGGTCTATCAACCCGAGCGCGAAGCGGAATTGTTGAGCGTACTTGGTCCGTATGCCGATGACATCTGGGCGTCGAACCATGCGCGTGAAATTGCCGAAGAACGCATCCAAAACTCAGAAGGCATTGACCAATATTTTGCATGGTTCGCCAAAGGGACGAGCCATGTGGAGTTATTCGAGTATGCCGATGCCGTGACCGCGTTCGATCAGGCGTTTGCCATCTACAACGACCTCGGCAAGGACGATAAACAGCGTCCCTACCGCATGATGTGGTATCAGACGGGTCCCTACAAGGCGTATTTTTACACGGGACGTTATCAGGATGTGATTGACCTGGCGAACGTCACACTCATCGAAACCATTTCCAAGCCGACGCTCGAAGAATCCATTTACTGGCGCGGTCGCGCAAAATACATGATCGGCGATACGCCCGGCGCGATTGCAGATTTCCGCGAAACGCTTCGCCTCCATCCCAATTGGGGACCCGCGATACAGGCGCTGCAGGATTTAGGAATACAGCCATGACATGTTAACTTCGGTGGTCGAGTAGGGCTGAGCGTTTGTTGCGAAGCCCGTATCGAGACCATCGATACCTATGAAACAAATTGCTTAAAGGCTATTGGTGGTTTCGATACGACGGCGAACGATCACCGCCGTCTACTCAACCACCGGGTATGATTGAATTATGAGACTACTTCATTTCGCCGACGCGCACATAGACATGGCAAACTACGGACGCCACGACCCCGAAACGGGGTTGCCCCTGCGCGTGTTGGATTTTCTCAAGTCGCTGGATACCATCGTGGACGCGGCGATCTCGCAACGGGTGGACCTGGTCATCTTTGCGGGAGACGCGTACAAAGACCGCGCGCCCGCGCCGACCTTTCAACGCGAGTGGGGCAAACGCATCGTCCGACTCTCGCAAGCGAAAATTCCCACATTGTTGTTGGTTGGCAACCACGATCTTTCTCCCGCCGCCGGACGCGCTCACGCTATTCAAGAATTCGACACACTGCAAGTGCCGTTCATCAAAGTGTTGGATAAGCCGCAATTCCTGAGTCCAAGCGACCTGTGGGAGACGCCCGCGCAAGTCATTGCCATGCCGTGGATCACGCGCTCGGGCTTGATGGCAAGCCTCGGCATGAGCGGGACCGACACGACGGAAATCTTCTCGAACCTCGAGACTCGCATCTCCGGCATTGTGGAAGAATATATTAATGAAGCGGATAAAACTCTGCCGTTAATCCTCACCGCCCACGCCTCCGTCGAAGGCGCGACGTTCGGCATGGAACGCATGGTTATGCTGGGTAGCGATCTCGTTCTGCCGACTTCGCTCGTGAAAGACCCGCGGCTCGATTACGTGGCGATGGGGCACATCCACAAGCCGCAGGACGTGAACGAGGGGAATCATCCGCCCGTCATTTATCCCGGCTCCATTGAGCGGATTGATTTCGGCGAGGCGAAGGACGACAAGTTCTACATCATCGCCGAGGTGGAGCGAGGACGCGCACAGGTTGAGTGGAAAAAAATCGAAGGGACGCGTCGGTTCGTCGAAGGCAAGGCAGTCCTAACGTCGGATGAGAACGTGACGGGGTTTTTGAAATCCAAATTGCCGAAGGATCTATCCGACGCGATCGTCCGCTTGACGGTGGAATATCCAAGAGAGTGGGACGCGTTGATTGATGAATCGGAATTACGAAAGTTTGCGGCGGACGCGTTCGAGTTCCATCTGGTGAAACGACCGAAAGCCGAGGCGCGGGTGCGGATTCCCGAAGGGCAGGTCGTGAGCAGTATGAGCCCGCTCGATTTGCTCGGACAATATTTTGATTCGGCGAAGGTGAGCGACAAGGACGGGTTGCAAAAACTCGCGCAAGAAATTATTTCAGATGAATCCCCCTCTCCCTGAGGGAGAGGGTAGGGTGAGGGTGAGATCGCTATTGTTGGTTCTTGCAAGCGTTCATTAATCAACCTAACGTTGTTCACGGAGTCGTTCATGTCGCAACAGAATCCCAACTATCGCTGGTTCGTGGTCGTCATCTTTTTCTTTTTCATCTTGTTGCACCAGACCGATAAATTGATGATCGGCTCGCTACAAGTGCAGATCAGCGAAACGTTCGGGCTGGACGATTTCAAGTGGGGGCTGGTGAACTCGGGCGCGCTGGCGGTGGCGACGGTTCTCTATCCGCTGTGGGGTTATTTATACGACCGTTACGCGCGCGACAAATTGCTCGCGCTGGCTTCGTTCATTTGGGGCGCGACGACGTGGCTCAACGCGGTCGTCCGCACCTACACGGGATTTTTGATCACGCGCGCCTCGACCGGCATTGACGATTCGTCCTACCCGGGCATTTATACGCTCATTGCCGATTATTTCGGTCCGGACTTGCGCGGGAAAGTATTGGGCGCTTTGCAAGTGGCTCAGCCGCTCGGTTTTTTGATGGGCTTGATCCTCGGGCAGATGGTCGCGCCGTTGATCGGCGGTTGGCGTTCGGCGTTTTATATCACCGGCGGATTGGGAATCGTGATCGCACTCTTCATTTATTTCGGCGTCAAAGAAATGCCGCGCGGCAAAGCCGAACCCGAATTCGAAAACCTGCCTGAGATGACGACCTTCCGTTTTTCGTGGGCGGAGGCGAAACAGATCTTCAAGAAGCGCACGATGTGGTTTATCTTTTTACAGGGATTTGCGGGCGTCTTTCCGTGGCAGGTGATCACGTTCTTTTTCTTCGGGTATCTCGAAACCGAACGCGGCTACGACTCGAACGCGATCATCGCCACGATGGCGCCGGTCATTTTGATTTTGGCGGCGGGATACTTCGTGGGCGGCATGCTCGGCGATTTCTTTTTCAAGCGGACGAAAAAAGGACGCATCCTCGTCGCGACGGTGGGAGTTTTACTCGGCGCGATCTTTCTCTACTTCGCCATCACCACGCCATTGGACGAACCGAACCGCTTCTTTCTCCTCATGTGCCTGACCGCCATCTTCATGCCTCTCTCCTCGTCGAACGTGATCGCCACCGTCTACGATGTGACCGTCCCCGAAGTCCGTTCGACGGCGCAAGCGATCGAGTATTTCATCGAGAACAGCGGCGCGGTCGCCGCGCCCGCGCTGACCGGCGCGCTCATCGTCGCGACCGGCGACCGGGCGTTCGTCATCATGGCGGTCTGTGTCGCCGCGTGGTTGCTGTGTTTCGTGTTCTACCTTGGCGCGTTGTTCACGATTGAACACGATACCAGCCAGTTGAGAAATCAATTGGCGGAACGCGCGAAGACGATGTGATCGAAGTTCTGTCCGCAGTTGAACTGCGGACAGAACTCTATTTTTTCAAATGGTATAATCCCTGACAGAAAAAATTTTCCACGAACTGTGGGTTTCAAGCAAGGAGCAAGACATGTCCGGTCATTCCAAGTGGTCTACTATCAAACGCAAGAAAGGCGCGGCAGACGCCAAGCGCGGCGCGATCTTCACGCGGCTGGCGCGTGAGATCGTCATTGCGGCGCGCGAAGGCGGAAGCGACGTTGATTCCAATTTCCGCCTCAGGCTCGCGGTGGATAAAGCCCGCGCCGAGAATATGCCCAAAGACAACATCGAGCGCGCCATCAAACGCGGCGCGGGCGAAGACAAAGACAGCGCGGCGTTTGAATCCATCACGTACGAGGGTTATGCCCCGCACGGCGTCGCGGTCATGGTTGAATCCGTCACCGATAATCGCAACCGCACCGTGTCCGATCTGCGTCACGCATTCAGCAAAGCGGGCGGCAACATGGCGGAGCTGGGCGCGGTCGGTTGGCAGTTCGAGCGCATCGCATATTTTTCTTTTCCGACCAGCATGATGAATTTCGACAAAGCGTTCGAACTCGGCATCGAAGCGGGTGCGAACGACGTCGTTGAAGACGACGGCACGATCGAGATCACCGCGCCCGTCGAATCGTTCAAGGTCATCGCCGACGCGTTGCACAAGTCGAACGTCAAGCCCGACGAAGCGGGTCTGCGAATGTCGCCCAAACAGGAAATGGAACTCAGCGCCGAAGACGCCGCGCAAGTCCTGCGCGCGCTCGAATCCATCGAAGACCTCGACGACGTGCAAAACGTCTACTCGAACCTCAAAGTTTCAGATGAGGCGCTCGCCGCGCTCGAAGCCGCGTAAATCTTGAACCGCGAAGCACGCGAAGAGCGCGAAGATTTAAAATTCTTTGCGGACTTTGCGATCTTCGCGGTAAATTTTTTTAAATGACCCTCGCCCTCGGAATTGACCCCGGCACCGCCACCACTGGATACGGACTCGTGCGCCTCATGCCCGACGGGGAACTGGTCGCAGTTTCCTTCGGCATCATCTCCACCCCAAAAGACGCAACCCCATCCGCGCGCTTGGAGATGTTGTACAACGACCTGCGAAAACTCCTCAAAAAACATAAACCCGATACCGCCGCCGTTGAAAAATTATTTTTCTCGCGCAATGTGACCACCGCCATCGCAGTGGGGCAGGCGCGCGGCGTTGTGATGCTGTCTCTGCAACAAGCGGAGATCGAAGTCTTTGAATACACTCCCAACGAAGTCAAACAAGCGGTGGCGGGCTACGGCTCCGCCGACAAAAAACAAGTGCAGGAAATGGTACGCGCTCTCCTCCAACTCGACTCCATCCCCAAACCCGACGACGCCGCCGACGCTCTGGCAATCGCCATCACGCATTTGAATACGAAGCGGTATTGATTCACCGCAGATGAACGCGGATGAACGATTGGGATTGGATGAAAGGATGTTGAAATGCTTTCGAAAGACGTGAATGAAATCACGGCGAAAATCATCGGGTGTGCGTACGAGGTCAGCAATACGCTTGGCATTGGTTTTGTTGAAAAGGTCTACGAGAACGCTTTGGCGCTTGCAACGCGTAAGACGGGGTTGGGTGTTGAGCAACAATATCCGATCAAGGTCATGTTTGATGGGGTTGTCGTAGGCGAGTTCTTTGCCGATCTATTTGTTGAGAAAAGGGTATTGGTTGAGTTGAAGGCTGTATCCATGCTTGCTCAGGAGCATACCGCTCAAGCCTTGAACTATCTTCGCGCAACGGGCGCAGAAGTTTGTTTGTTGATTAACTTTGGCAGGTCGAAAATTGAAATCAAACGCCTGCTTCCTTCCGTCTATTGGAAGACTCCGAAGCCGTAAACCGTCCATTCATCCAAAATCATCCTTTTTATCTGCGTTCATCTGTGGTTAAATTGACCCTATGATCTCCACCCTCCGCGGCGAAATCGCGCAAATCGAAGAAACCTCCCTCATCGTCGAAGTGGGCGGCGTGGGGTTGCGCGTCTTCGTCCCTGCCCCGCTGCGGACGCGCGCTAAAACGGGCGAAGCCGCGTACTTGTTCACGCACCTCGTCGTCCGCGAGGACGCGCTCACGCTCTACGGATTCGAATCCCAAGCCGATAGAGATTTGTTCAACATGCTCCTTGGCGTGGACGGAGTCGGACCAAAAGTTGCGTTATCCGTTTTGTCCACGATGACGCTCGACTCCATCCAACGCGCCATCTTTGCCGAAGAAGCAGAGTTGTTGAGTCGCGTACCCGGTGTGGGAAAAAAGACCGCGCAGAAGATCGCCCTCCACCTCAAAGATAAGTTGAAACCACTCGATGGCTTGAAGCAGGTCGCCCTGATGTCCGACGCGGATTCTGAAGTCCTCGCCGCGCTCACCGCGTTGGGATATTCCGTGGTCGAAGCGCAGTCCGCGATCCAGTCCATCCCCAAAGACGCCTCGAAAGATGCGGAGGAACGTCTTCGCATCGCGTTGCAGTATTTTCAATAACCAATTTAACCCATTTGCTCACGCCGCCGTCCCCGGCGGCGCTTCTAAATTTTTACCCTGCGCCGAGGACGGCGCGAGCGCATGCCTGAATGAACGATCACGATCTCCTCGAAAAATACGAGCCTGTTTTGCGCTTCGCGAAGAGCGAGCGTTTTTTCCCGATGGCGGTGGACCATTATCTCGAACGATGCCTCATCCTCCCGAGCGGACCGCTCGGCGCGGCAGGCTTGCTCTTTCATTTAAATGAACCGCCCGCCACAATGATCGGCAAACTCGATGGCGGACAATATTTTTTGCGGTTCATCAATGAGCCGTTGTACGATTCGGACGCGTGGGTATGGTTGGGTGGTTTATCGGTTCTCGCCATGGGCGCGGGATATTACTTCATCGGATGGGCGGGAGTTGAAATTGCCGTCGCGCTTGCGCTGACCGCCGCGCTAATTCTTTTCATGCTTGCCTCGACGATTCGGTTGCGAATCATTCCTGCCGCGCTTGCCGCGCTGGTCTTCGCTGGGTTGTTGGTCACGCCGATCTGGTTTTTCCTTCGCCCCAATGAAACTGTGGGAGTTGCGATCGAATATCTCGTTTTGTTTCCCGTGTATTTGATTCTACTTTTCTATCTTTCCATCCGCACGATGAAGTTCATCTTCGACCGCATCCTCCCCGAGGGACCTGGTCTCGTGATGGATATGCTCTCGCTTTCGACGGAGACCATCGCGCGCAAATCGTATTTCGAGTATGCCAAAATGCTTGAGAAAGATAATCAACCTGTTTATTACGGACGCGTCGTGCGCGAGCAAGATGCCGAAGGAAATAACTGGACGATCCTGCAATATCATTTTTTCTACGCGTTCAACGATTGGCGGCTCGCCGCGAACGGGATGAATCATCACGAAGGCGATTGGGAGATGACGGCGGTTTATCTCAAAAACGATTCGCCGTATGCCGTTTTGTCTTCACAACACGGCGCAGGCAACATCGAATTGTGGGGCAAGGTCATCAAGGCGAAAGATAAAAACGAAAAGGACACGACGCATCCCGTCGTGTATGTCGCGTTGGGATCGCACGCCAATTACAGCAAACCTGAAGTCATCCGCTCGCCGAATCTCTACGAAGCGGGACGCGTCCAGCGCGTCATCTATTGGGTGGATGGGTTGATCCACTATTTGTTTATGCTTGTCAACCCGAGCCAAAAAGCGCGGCAGATCGCCCTCAAAGAATTGACCGCTAGTCACACCAACTTTCTCGCCGAGGACGCCTTCATCTATATGCGCGACGAAGCGGATCATTACGTGGTCAGCCTGCCGATGGAAATCGCTTCGGGCGATGGGTTCCGCATCGGCTACCAAGGCGAGAATTTGCGCGAGCCGGTCGTCAAATCGAGCAGTTACTTGAAGCGCGTCATGTCTGACCGCAAGGTGACGCGACCCCCTGTCAAAGAATGGCGACGCGTGGTTTTGAATCCCGAACCGGATTGGGTGAATTACAAAGGCTTGTGGGGGGCGAAAAGTTTGCTCTCGGATGAATCCGGTCCGCCCGGACCGAAATGGGATCGCCCCGACAAAGCCTTCAATATCAATCCGCGCGTGAGATGGGAAAAGCCGCTGGAATGGTTGAGGATATTGGAAGATAGACGTTAGACGATGGACGATAGACCGCCTGGAACTTTTGTTGGTACACGAACGTTTGATTAATGTAGGGCAGCCGTAGGTTGACAAATATCGGGGGGGGGGGGCTATAAAATATTCCAATACTCGATTCGGCGATAAAAGGAGGATATGCTGATGCCATCCCAAACGACAATAACAGTGCTGGTAGCGAACGATCATCCCCTTATCCTTGCCGGCATACGCTCAATTCTGTCCAAAACTGCCGATATAAAAATCATAGCGGAAGTTCAGGATGGAGTCGAAATCACGCCGAAGATCGAAGAACTGCATCCTCGGGTTTTGTTGCTGGATTTAATAATGCCCAATCTCAACCCGGTGGAAATGGAACGTTGGGTGCGGGAAAATCACCCCGAAACCGCAACTCTGGTTCTAACCGCGCACGATAAAGATGTCTATCTTGTGACTATGATAGAAGCTGGGGTAGAGGGCTACTTGGATGAAAAATTGCAGGCAGAGCAGTTGATCTCTTCCATCCGACGCGCGGCGCGAGGTGAGATTTTTTTCGACAAGGAACAACTTGACCGCGCCCGCCGTTGGAAGGAAGAGGTGCGTAAGCGGTGGGAGAGTTTAACTGACCGCGAGGAGGAAGTACTGCATTGGGTGGCGGAAGGGCTTGATAACAAAAGTATTGCGAGGCGGTTAAGCATATCTGTGAATACCGTCGAAAAGCACTTGAAGAATACATATGCGAAATTAGGAGTAGTTTCTCGAATTGAAGCCGCTCACCGGTGGCTGGAAAAAGGTACGGATTTCCGTACTTGAAGTAAATCATACTGCCTGCTAAAGTATTCTCCTCAGCGTTGAGAACAAAGCCACTAATTTAAAGGAGAACGCCATGCAAAAAGTAAAACCAGTTTTGGTCATCTTAATCACAGCCATGTTTGTGATAGCAAGCAGTTTCCCATTTACTTCAGTTGCTTTTGCGGCAACTTGCAGCGGCTCTGGTTGTAATGGGCTGTTCGCCAGTTCTACAGGTTGTGGCAACTCAGTTACGAATGTACAAACAATATTTCCTGCGAGTAGCAGAGTGGACTTAAGGTTTTCAACCAATTGTTACACCCTTTGGGCAAAAACCACGAATAAAGATAGTCAGGGAAGGTCATTTTATGCGAATGCAACCTTGTGGTTTCCAACCTCTCCTTCCTATTATTCAGTGTCATCAGGCGGCAAAATAGCAGTCAATCAGGCGGTTGTTAGCCAGCAGAGATACTCTGGCATTGCCAACCCGCCTGGATGGAAAGCCTGCGGGTATGTGTCTGGTAGTCCAATCTCAGGGCCAGTCGGATCTCCATGCACGCCTTGATGGCTTTTCTAATATCAAAAACTTATATTTAATTGCGCTGATAAGGAGATAAAATGTTCCGCAAATATATTGATATTGCTTTGGTCATGTTTTTGATTGTGGGCGCATTGGGGCTGGCAGTCGGTGTTGTATTCACCAACCGTCCTGCTACTGTAGCCGCTATGCCTGCTGGACAATCTGTGACTGTGCAGGTGGACGGGTTTCAAAGCCATCTTCCCCTAAATAGTGATATGCTGAATAATGCTGTTTCGCCGAAAAATGTATACCCCATTGTGAAGATAAAGAATGAGATCAGAGTTGAACTGTTGAGCGTACAAATAGATGGAGGTTTTTTGTCCGCTGATATTTGCTTCGACTTTCCTTCTGATGATCCGGCTTGGAGTTTAGGTGGTCCTGATAATCTGAAGTTGAGCAATGGCGTAGCCGAAATAGGAGTGTACTCTATTGAGATGATACCTGACCCGCAATCGGGGTTTCTGAAAAAAGATGATAAAGGCAGGTTTGCCGGTAGATGTGACCATGTTGGCTTTCCTTTATCAGCAGGTTTCGCGCTTGAAAACCTAAAAATCTCAATTGGTGAATTGGTTACCGACGCGCCCGAAACGCCTGACTGTAACAAAGTACAAGCAAAATTGGATTCGAAAAGTACAGGTATAAAAATTAAATGTGCCAGTGAACCTGGCACAAGTGGGGTAGAAATCGCTGTCAAGCCAAAAGAATTGGATACTGTTCAGGCGCAAAAAATATTAATGGATGTTTTGACAGAAAGTGCAGATGGGCCTTGGGAATTTGAAGTCGGAACTCCATAAAAATCGGCGGTACCGCACTCGCAATAACAGAATGGCGGCTGAGCAGCCGCCATTACTTTTCCTTAATTTAGATTACATGCCCGGCTCCCTATGGTCCATCTTGCGCGCCGTATCCGTAGCCGTTTCTACCTTTCGGAAAAATAATCACTGGAGGCATAAACATGAAAAACAATAAATATATTCTTTAGCTGTCGGCGGGGATTGTTACTATATTTGCAGTGGTAGTCTTGTCTGTACGAACTACCGTACTAGCATCTGCCCCAAAAGATGTGCTGGCGTCTTCTCAAATTACAGATTTGCAAGATTTAGCAGAGACAAAGCGAGACGCGTCGAATTCGTATCTTGCTGATCCTGTTTCTGTTTTGAAACAACAAGTTCAAGGCGTTGAGGTTGAAATTGTTTCGTATGAAAGAGCTGAAGGTTTTCTTTTTGTCGATATTTGTTTTCAACTGCCCAGCGATGCGGACTGGCTGCTGAGTACATTTGCTGAGGACGTGGTCCTGACAGTTCAAGGAAAAGTGATCCCTCACTCAGGATTTGCAGAAATTGACGTTAGAACTGACGGCAATGGTAAAAAGACGCATCGCTGCGATCGAGTATCGTTTGTGGTTGATTCTCAAGAGAATCTTAGCGATTTTACAGTCACGGTGAAACACCTTATAACTTCAACGCCTGAGTTGCTGGATTGTGATAAAGCTCAAGTTAAGCTGGATAAGAAAAACAGCGATATAAAGATTAAGTGTAATGGAAATTCTTATGAAGTCGTAAAGAAGCCAGAAAAAATAGCATCCTATGAAGCCATGAAGGAAGTTGAGAGCGCCTTTACTGAAAGTTGGGAAGGCCCTTGGGTTTTAGAAATTCATGTCCCGTAGAATCTCGTTTTGACTGGATATTATATATCTGCAATAAATGGCTTTTAGCCATTTATTGCAGAGCGTTCAAAGGAGTGGGCTAAAATTTCTTCTGCCGCAGAGATTACGGGGCTTCGAGAAAAGCTTCTAAGTTCTCAGTGATTTCTGCGGCTAAGATTAAAAAAATTTGACACTCGTCTTGTTATTGCAGTATCTACCTTCTATCTTTCCCACCTCGCAAACACCGCCTGTGACAATAACCTCCCCGCGCTTTGCTCGCGGGTGACCAGTTCTCCCATTTCGATTTTTCCCCTGAATCCCTTCATCATATCTTCCATTGCCTGCGCCACATGGATTGCCGATGCGCGCACCGCGTAAATCGTCGTGACGACGAACAACGGATTCTCGCTCAAACACGCGCGGCACGCTTCCAACAGAGTCGGCAACGACTTGTACACTTCCCACACCTCGCCCTTCGGTCCACGCCCGAACTTGGGAGGGTCGAGGATGATGCCGTCATATTTCACGCCGCGTCGCACCTCGCGCTGGACGAACTTCAACGCGTCGTCCACGATCCAGCGGATGGGCGCGGAGCTCAAGCCCGATAACTCTTGATTCTCCCGCGCCCAACTCACGGATTTTTTCGACGCGTCCACATGAGTCACCTTCGCACCAGCCGAGGCGGCGGCGAGAGTCGCCAAGCCTGTGTAGCCGAAAAGATTCAAAACGTTTGTTTCTCTTTTTTCTCTGTGAACTCTGCGGCTAATTAATTCACTAAACCAATCCCAGTGTGAAGCGACTTCGGGGAAGACTCCCAGATGACGACCAGGAGTCGTCATTGCTATAAATTTTAATTCGCGCTGAGCGGAGGCGCTGTGCTCGTCAGCGCCGTAGACGAAGCGGGGGAGTGGATAGTGCATCGTCCAATGCTCCTCCACTTTCCTCTTGAAATCCCAATGCCCGCCGCTTTCCTCGCCCGTGGAAATAAAAACCGCGTCGGCTTTCTTCCATTCCGCATCGAGCGAACGCTTCCACATCGCCTGCGACTCGGGGCGGACAAAAACATACTTGCCGAAGCGTTCAAGCTTCAACCCAGCGCCACTATCGAGCAGAGCGTAATCTTTCCAATTCTTCGCTTCAAGTAACGAGATCAAATTCTCCACCGCTAATCTCCAGTCTCCAATCTCTTGTCTCCAATTACCAATTACCAATTACCAATTACCAATTACGAACTATCCCTCACCATGACCATAGAGGGACGCCGAAAAAAGGTTACAAAACCTTGATTTTTCCCTCAAAAGGCATATAATGTGGGAAAAAGTGGTACAAAGTGGTAGGAACGCCGGCACTCCCGGCGTTCATCCGTTAAAAGGAATTGTAGCACAAATGTTCTTAGGTCAGTTCCAGCACAACCTCGATGATAAAGGGCGCCTGATGATCCCGGCGCGCTATCGCGACTTGCTGGCGGCTGGCGCCTACATCACACAAGGATTCGACAAATGCCTGATGGTGATGACCGATGCGTACTTCAAAGAAGTGTACGAACGCATCAACAACATGAACATGGCAGACGCCTCAGCCCGCATGTTGCGCCGACTCATCCTCTCGAACGCGTACCCCGTCGAAGTGGACAAGGTCGGGCGCATCCTCGTGCCGCAAAACTTGCGTGAGTTCCTCGGCATTGCCAGCGGCGAACTCGCGGTGACGGGGCAGGGCGAATACTTCGAAGTGTGGACTCCTGCCGATTGGAAAACGCAGATGGACAAACTGCAGGATGTGGAAGCGAACCAACAACGCTTCGCCACGCTTGATCTTTCAAAAACGGTTTCATCGTAGGGGCGACCTTCACGGTCGCCCTTAACGGACGCCCTTCACAGTTGGGCAGACGTAAAGCCTGCCCCTACATGATGAACGCACCGCACAAACCTGTACTTTACAAAGAGATTATACACGCGTTGCAACCTCATCGCGCAGGGCGCTATGTGGACGGGACTCTCGGCGCGGGCGGGCACGCTCGCGGAATTTTGGAGGCGTCTGCGCCAGATGGGCGACTGCTCGGTCTCGACGTAGACCCGCGGGCGTTGGCGATCGCTCGTGAGACCTTGGCTCCTTACGAACATCGCATCCATCTGGCGCAAGCCTCCTACACGACTCTCTCGTCGCAGTTGCAGAATCTCAAATGGGATTCGGTGGACGGCATCGTCCTCGACCTCGGCGCATCTTCGATGCAGTTCGACACACCCGAGCGAGGCTTCTCCTTTCAACACGATGCGCCGCTCGACATGCGATTTGGTCCGGGCGCGTTGCAAAACGCCGCCGACATCGTCAACACGTATTCGGAAACCGAACTTGCGGATTTATTGTACGAATACGGCGAAGAACGGGACTCGCGCAAGATCGCGCGAGCCATCGTCAAAGCGAGACCGCTTCATACGACGGGACAGCTGGTCGCAGTCATCTCAGCCGTTTCCCCCCGCCGCGGCGACCGAGTGCACTCCGCCACACGGACGTTCCAAGCGCTACGCATCGCGGTCAACGACGAGTTGGCGTCCCTGCGAAAAACGCTGCCGCAGACTGTAGCCAGCCTCCACGTCGGAGGAAGAATCGCAGTGATCTCCTTCCACTCGCTGGAAGATCGAATCGTCAAAGAATTTTTTAGAGAACAAAGCAAAGACTTGGTGAATCCGCCTTACGAAAAATTGTACGAAGTGGAACGCAAGGCGACGATCAAAGAGGTAAACCGAAAACCGATCTTGCCCTCGGAAGAAGAAACGACAGACAATCCGAGAGCGCGCAGCGCCAAACTTCGCGTTGCACAAAAACTGTAGTGACGACTTAAGTCGTCAAGTAACGACTGCACCTGTCCTGACGGACGGTGTCAGGAAAGTCGTTACTACACCGTCACTACGCGACCAATCGCCCAAAGAAAAAGGTCGTTATGCAGGCTCAAGCAACACAAATCGTCCATGCTTATAAACAAGCCCCCTGGCGCGTGCAACGCCAATACGTGGGAGCGTTTTTGCTTTTCGTGATCGCCGCTTCGATGATCGCCGCGCTTTATCTATCGGTTACCGCGCAAGCCGCAGTGACTGGGCGCGAGATTCAAGAATTGCGCGTCGAGATCACAGGTATTCAGCGCGCCAACGCGGACTTGGAAACCCAGCTCGCCGACCTGACCTCGACCGCTGTGATGGAACAGCGCGCGCTTCAACTCGGCTATCGTCCGGTCAAACCCGGCGAATTGGAATATCTGGCGGTGCCGGGGTTTGTCGCGCCCGAGCCCGGCATTCTGCTCGAGGCGCAGGATGTGCCAGAGTTCGAACAGATCATCCCCGCGGAATACACACAATCCTTGTTGGAATGGCTCGACGAGCGGATTCGGTTGGGAGGTGGGCAATAACATGCGCCAGCAGTATGCCGTTCGATCCCTGTTTTTGGTATTTTGTTTCGCGTTGGTCGGGCTGGGGATCCTGGCGCAAATGATCCGCATTCAGAACAGCGAACAGGCTTCGATTTTCCTCTCGCAAGGCGACCTTTACGCAGGCGCGTTCAGCACCTTCTACCCGGAGCGTGGCGAGATCTATGATCGCAACGGTTACCTGCTCGCGGGCAACCGGACGGTGTACGAAGTGGGCGTGAGTCTTGCGGACGTGCGCGACGCCGAATCGGTGGCATATATTCTCGGCACATACCTCGGCTTGACGTATGAAGAAACGCTCAACAAAATTACGGATTCGCCGAAAGCCTGGCAATACGTGGTCATTCAAGATTACGTGGATGCCGGAGTCGTTGCCGCGCTTCAACAACTCATCCAACAAATGAAAGACGTGGACGATAATCGCCTGAGCGGCATCGCCTTCAAGCCGCACTATCAACGCAGTTACCCGGAAAACTCGCTTGCCTCGAACGTGCTGGGCTTCGTCACGCGCGACGGGCGCGGCTACTTCGGCATCGAAGAAAAATACAACGACCTGCTCGCCGGTAATCCGGTGCAGGTGTGGGTGCCGAACGACCCGAACAAAGCCACCGAGATTCCGCGCGTGCCGAACGGCACGACCCTCGTGCTCACCATCAACCGCGACCTGCAAGCGCGCGTCGAAGCGATTTTGGATGACGCCCTCGTCGAATACGGCGCGGGCAACGGCGCCATCGTCGTCATGAATCCCAAAAACGGCGAGATCCTCGCCATGGCGACCACCCCGCGCATGGACTTGAACAATTACAGCGCTTATTTCTCTTTGTACAACGACGGCAGTCAATACAACCCCTCCATCGGCACGGCATACGAACCGGGCTCGGTGATGAAAATTCTCACCATGGCGGCCGCGCTCGACGCCGGCGCCGTCACGCCACAGACCACCTACGTGGATACCGGCTCCATCCAGGTCGGCGGTATCACCATTCGGAACTGGAACCGCGACGCGTGGGGTCAGCAGGATATGACCGGTTGCCTGCAACATTCGCTCAACGTGTGCATGGCTTGGATCTCCACGCAAATGGGACCGCAGGCTTTCTACGGCTACATGGAACGCTTCGGGCTGGGTCATCGCACGGGGGTAGACCTCGCCGACGAAGCGATGGGCAGGCTCAAAACCCCGGGCGACTCGGATTGGTACAACGTGGACCTCGGTACCAACGCCTTCGGACAGGGCGTCACGGTGACGCCGTTGCAAATGCTCATGGCGGCTTCCGCGTTTGCCAACGACGGAAAAATGGTCACGCCCCACATCCTCTACTCGATGTTGCGCGACGGACATCAATACAACGTGCCCTCGCAGTACGGCGGCTCGCCGATCTCTGCCCAAACCGCGCAGACGCTGAATGACATGCTCGCAAACTCGCTCGAAGCCGAAGCCTCCGGCGCGCTCCTGCCTGGCTATCGCCTGGCTGGCAAAACCGGCACAGCGCAGATTCCCACCGAGTACGGCTACGACCCCTCCAGCACCAACGTGTCCTTCATCGGTTGGGGACCCGTAGACGACCCGCAGTTCATGATCTACGTTTGGTTGCAACAGCCCACCTCCTCCATCTGGAGTTCCGACACCGCCGCTCCCACGTTTGCCAAAGTCGCCGAGCAGACTGTCATCCTGCTCGACCTCCCGCCCGATAACGTCCGCCTCACACTGTCTTCGAGATAACATGCTCACCATTGCCG
This sequence comes from Anaerolineales bacterium, assembly GCA_020847435.1. Lineage (GTDB taxonomy): Bacteria > Chloroflexota > Anaerolineae > Anaerolineales > Villigracilaceae > Defluviilinea. The sequence goes on along the minus strand of JADLBX010000012.1, from coordinate 125,127 downwards.
ATGCGATCGCAGCCCTGACGAACATCCGTCTCCCCGCCGCTACCATCATCACCGAGGCGGTGATCGACTCGCGTCACACCATCCCCGGCTCGCTCTTCGTCGCCATCCCCGGCGAAAAAGCGGATGGACACGACTTCATCGGCGAAGCCTTTCAACGGGGGGCGTCTTTTGCTTTAATCCAACGGGACGTAGACGCTTCTTTCCGGACCTTCGACCTGCGCGCGTTTACTTCAGCCGACTCTACCACCGAGGCGGACTTTGCCCCGCAACTGTGCTTGCGCGTGGAAAACACCGTCACCGCCCTGCAACAGATCGCGCGTTTCTGGCGCCGCAAAATGGACGTGCGCGTGATCGGCGTGACCGGCAGTGTCGGCAAATCCACCACCAAAGAAATGATCGCCGAAGTGCTCAGCGCGCGCTACCGCACTCTGAAAAGCCCCGGCAATTTGAACAACGAGATCGGCTTGCCGATGACCATGCTCCGCTTGAGTTCCGGTCACCAACGCGCGGTGATGGAGATGGGCTTCTATGTGCCGGGTGAGATCGCTTTCCTCTGTGACATTGCCCAGCCGCAAGTGGGCGTGGTGACGAACATCGGCACCGTCCACGCGGAACGCGCCGGGTCGCAGGAAGCCATTGCGCGCGGCAAAGCGGAGTTGGTCCAGGCGTTGCCGCCGGCTCCCGAGGGCGTGGCAATCCTCAATTTCGATGACGCGTGGGTCCGCAAGATGGAAGAGAAAACGAAAGCGCGCGTCTTCTTCTACGGTTTGTCGCATGAGGCGCATCTATGGGCAGATCAAGTGGAAGGTCTGGGCTTGGAGGGCATCCGCTTCCGGATTCATTATCAAGGCGAGACGTTACACGTCAAGATTCCGTTGATCGGGCGGCACTCGGTGCATACCGCGTTACGCGCGGCGGCGGTCGGGTTGGCGGAAGGGTTGAACTGGCAGGAAATTTTGGAGGGGTTGAGCCAGGGGCACACGCAGTTACGGCTGGCGGCGGTGCGTAGTGAAAGCGGCGCGCTGTTGCTCGACGATACCTACAACGCTTCGCCCGAATCCATGCTCGCCGCGCTGAATTTGCTCGACGAACTGGATGGGCGAAAGATCGCCGTGTTGGGCGATATGCTCGAACTGGGTCCGTATGAACGCGGCGGACATGAAATGGTGGGGTTGCGCGCCGCGCAGGTGGCTGGCGTATTGCTCACGCTGGGCGAGCGTGCGCATATCATCGCCGAAGCCGCGCGGCGCGCGGGAATGAAGAAATCCTCGGTGTTGGAGTTCGACGCGCTCGAACCGGTGGTGGACTGGTTGAAAACGAACCTGTCGTCCAGCGATGTCGCGCTGATTAAAGGCTCGCACGGTCTGCGCATGGACCGCATCACAAGTTTGTTGGAGGCGCGTTCATGAAGCATACCGCGCTCGTGCTGGGTCTGGCGATGTTTTCGTTTGTGATGACCGCCATCTGGGGGACGCCGTTGTTGCGCGTCCTGCGTCACTTCAGGATCGGCAAGATCATCCGCGTGGAGGAACCGGACCAGCACCGTATCAAAATGGGCACGCCCACCATGGGCGGCGTGATGTTCATCCTGCCGGTGTTGTTGCTCACGGGCTTGCTCAATGCCACGCCGTTGATCGGCTTGGATGTGACCGGGCGCTCGGTGCTTGTGCCGTTGATCGTCATGGTGTCGTTCGGCATACTGGGCGCGCTCGACGATTGGGAGGGCATTCGCGGCAAACGCCGCGGCGACGGGATGCGCATCCGCACGAAGTTTCTGGCGCAGGTTTTACTTGCCGCGGGAACGGCATTCGTGTTGAAGTATTTGCTGTTGGCGCCGGATATGTACCTGCCCGGTTACCGTAACGAGATCGAACTCGGCTGGTGGTACATCCCGATCGCGGCGTTCGTGATCGTCAGCGAATCGAACGCGGTCAACTTCACCGACGGTCTCGACGGCTTGGCTGGCTTGATTTCAGCCACCGCGTTTGCCGCGTTCGGCGGCGTGGCGCTCATCAACGGACAGGTGTACCTCGCGCAGTTCTGCTTCATCGTCGTCGGCGCGTTGTTCGGCTTTTTGTGGTTCAACGTGCATCCCGCCGCGTTGATCATGGGCGACACCGGCTCGATGGCGCTCGGCTCCACGCTGGCGGTGGTCGCGTTGATGACCGGTCAATGGCCCCTGTTGTTGGTGGTCGCGGTCATCCCGTTGAGCGAGGCGTTGAGCGTGGTCATTCAGGTTGTTTACTTCCGCATGACGAAAGGCAAACGCTTCTTCAAGATGGCGCCGATCCATTTGCATTTTGAACTACTCGGCTGGAGCGAAACGCAGATCGTCCAACGGTTCTGGCTGATCGGCTTGCTGGCGGCGATGATCGGCATGGGGCTGGCGTTGGTGTAATGGTAATTAGTAATTGGTAATTACCGTTTACCGATTACTTTTGTATAACGATGAAAACGAACTGGAAAGATAAACGCGTTTTGATACTCGGCGCCGCCCGTCAGGGGCTGGCTTTGGCGCGCTGGCTGTCTCTGCATGGCGCGCGCGTCACAGTCAGCGACCTGCGCGGCGCGGATGAGTTGCGCGTGGCGCGCGAGTCGCTGGCGGAATATCAAATTGATTGGGCGCTGGGCGGGCATCCGCTCGAGTTGTTGGACGCGATGGATGTGTTGTGCCTCTCCGGCGGAATCCCGCTCACCTTGCCGATTGTGATGGAAGCCGGCAAGCGGGGCATTCCGCTCACGAACGATTCGCAGATCTTCATGGAAGTTGTCCCGTGCAAGACCATTGGCGTCACTGGTTCAGCAGGCAAGACGACCACCACCACGCTGGTTGGAAACATGGCGAAGCTTGCTTTCAAGGATGAAGGAAAAAGGATGAAGGATGAATCATTGTTATCATCCAAAGAAATTCATCCTTCATCCTTCACAACTCATCCTTCTGCTTTTGTCGGCGGCAACCTTGGCGACCCGTTGTTGAAGTATGTGGATGAGATGAAACCCGACGACCTGGCTGTGCTGGAACTTTCATCCTTTCAACTGGAGCAAATGACCCGCTCTCCGAATATTGCCGCAGTTTTGAACGTCACGCCGAACCATTTAGACCGGCACGGCACGATGGAAGCATACACGGCGGCGAAGAGTCGCATTTTGGAGTTTCAAGCGCAGGACGATGTGGCGGTGTTGGGACGCGACGACGCAGGCGCGTGGAGTCTGCGCGAAAAAGTGAAAGGGACGCTGATGACGTTCAGCCTGAAGACTCTCGATGCAGGTTTGGACGGCGCTTATCTCGACGCGGGCAGGTTGAATCTGCGCGAGGGCGGCGCACGCGTTCCGCTGATGCCGCGCGAGAATATTCGGTTGCGCGGCGATCATAATGTGGCGAACGCGCTTGCCGCGTTTGCCATCGGTCACGCGGCGGGCTTTCCGCCTGCGGCGATGATCGCGGCGGTGGAGGAATTCCGCGGCGTGCCGCATCGCTTGGAGTTCGTGCGTGAATTGCGCGGCGTGCATTGGTACAACGATTCGATCGCCAGCGCGCCGGAGCGCACCATCGCCGCCATCCGCTCGTTCGAGGAGCCGCTGGTACTGTTGCTCGGCGGGCGCGATAAGAATCTGCCGTGGGAGGGGTTGATGCAACTCGCGGCGGAACGCGTACGCTGCGCGATACTTTTCGGCGAAGCGGCGGAGAAAATTGAACGAGCGGCGAACAGCCTCCCGTCCGGGGCGAAACGGTTTTCCATCACGCGCGTGGATGGGTTGCAGCAGGCGGTCATCCAGGCGGCGGAGGTTGCGCGGGCTGGCGATGTCGTCCTGTTGGCGCCGGGCGCCACGAGTTTCGATGAGTTCAAAGATTTTGAGGAGCGCGGAGAAAGGTTTCGAGCATGGGTTCAAGAGCTTTTGTAAACGAACGTTTTTCGCTGACGAAGAATCTCGGGCGCGGGTTGGACATGCCGTTGCTGTTGACGGTGATCGCGCTGGCAGTCTTCGGTTTGATCATGTTGTATTCCGCCTCGTTCGATTTTTCGTTCAACGAGTATAAATCGTCCACGTACATGTTCATGCGCCAATTGCGCTGGCTGGGCATCGGCGTGGTCGCGGCGTTCGTGCTTTCGTTGTTCGATTATCACCTCTGGCGCAAAGTGGTGGTGCTCGCCATGCTGGGCACGATCGGCTTGTTGGTGACAGTGTTGTTCATCAACGAGATTCGGCTCGGCGCCTCGCGCACGTTGTTCGAGGGTTCGTACCAACCCTCGGAACTGGCGAAACTCGTGACGGTGATCTACCTGGCGGTGTGGCTGTATGCGAAGCGGCAGAACCTGCACTATGTGAGTTTTGGTTTGATTCCGCTTGGCGTGATTTTGGGAATTATCGGCGGCTTGATCTATTTGCAACCCGATTTGAGCGCGGCAGGCACAGTGTTGATCCTCGGCGGCGCGTTGTTCTTTCTGGCTGGGGCAGATTTGAAGCAGATCGTCTTCCTGCTGGCGCTGGCGCTCGTCATCGGCTGGGTGATCGTGCAGTTCAGCGTGACCGGGCGTGACCGGGTTGATACGTTCATTGCCGGTTTTCAGGACCCGACTCACGCGTCGTATCACGTCCAGCGTTCGTTCGAGGCGATCATCAAAGGCGGCATCTTCGGCGTGGGTTTGGGGCAGGCGGATACGAAGTTAACCGGTTTGCCCTTCGCGCCGACCGACAGCATCTTTGCGGTGATCGCGGAGGAGCTCGGCTTGTTCGGCTCGACCCTGCTCATGGCTTTGTATGGCGCGTTGATCTGGCGCGGCTTGGTGGTGGCGCGCCGCGCGCCGGATATGCTCGGCACGTTGCTCGCCGCCGGCGTCACGTTTTGGATCGGCGTCGAAGCCGCGATTAACATGGCAGTGATGGTTGGGTTGATGCCTTTCGCTGGGAACGCGTTGCCGTTCATCAGCGCGGGCGGTTCGAACCTCGTTTCGACGTTGTGTGCGATCGGCATTATGCTGAACATCTCACGTCAAAGCGGTGAGAGCGTTCGGTTGGATGAAAACGAATGGAGGTCTTTCGGTGCGGTTATTGATTTGCGCCGGGGGAACGGGAGGCGGAGTGTATCCCGCGCTCGCCGTTCACAGCGCGCTGACGGCTAAGGTCACCGACGTGGATACGCTCTGGGTGGGGGGCAGGGGCGGCATCGAAGAATCTCTGGTCAAGCGCCAGGGCATCGCCTTCGAGAGCATCCCCGCCGCCGGGCTCCACGGGGTGAGCCTCGCGCACCTGCCGCGCAGCCTCATGGCGCTTGCGCAAGGTGTGGTCGCCGCCCGCCGCCTGCTGAAGGAATTCAAACCGGACGTGTTGTTTTTCACCGGCGGATACGTGGCTGTGCCGATGGCGCTGGCTGGGCGCTCGATCCCGACCTTGTTGTTTGTGCCGGATATCGAACCGGGGCTGGCGTTGCGGTCGCTGACGCGCTTTGCGGATGAGATCGCGGTGACGACGAGTCAGTCGCAGAAATACTTCCGCAAGAAAGTGCGCGAGACGGGCTACCCGCTCCGCCCGGACCTGGCGCTGTGGGATCGTGAGACGGCGACTCGTCACCTCGGCGTTTCCGGCGAACTCCCGGTCCTGCTGGTGGTCGGCGGGAGCAAGGGCGCACGCTCGATCAACCTCGCGGTGATCAACAACCTGCGCGACCTGCTCGCCAAGTTCGAGATCATTCATCTTTCCGGTGAGACGGATTGGACCTACGTCAAACACATGCGCGAACAATTGCCGATGGAACTCGCCGCCCGTTATCATGCCTTGCCCTATTTGCACGAGATGGGCGCGGCGCTCGCCGCAGCCGACCTGGTTGTGGCGCGCGCGGGCGCGTCGGCTTTGGGCGAATTTCCCTTGTTCGGTTTGCCGTCAGTGCTTGTGCCGTATCCACACGCATGGCGTTACCAAAAAGTGAACGCTGAATTCCTGGCGTATCGCGGCGCGGCGGTCGTTTTGGAAGACCAGCGCCTGAACACCGAGTTGATGATGACTTTGAACGTCTTGCTCGATAACCGCAATAAATTAAAGTCCATGCGCGCCGCGATGTTTGAGTTATCGCACCCGCGCGCGGCGGAAAAGATCGCCAGCCTTTTGATCGAGCTGGCAGGAGTGAAAAGCCTATGATGAGCATCGTGGTTGTCTTCTGGATGTATGTTTGCCTGTTTGCCTTCATCGGGGGGATGCGCGGCTGGGCGAAGGAATTGCTGGTGACATTCAGCGCCATCCTGGCTTTGGCGATCAGCCATGTGCTGCGCCGGTATGTGCCGTTGGTCGCCGCCATGAGCGAACAAGATTTGAACCTGTTCTGGGCGCGCATCATCATCCTCGGCGTGCTGGTCTACTTCGGCTATCAGACGGTGGTCAGCGTGCAACATCTGGCGTCGCGCGCGGCGCGTGAACGCGTGCAGGATACTTTGATCGGCGTGTTGTTGGGCGGCGTCAACGGATATTTCATTTCGGGCAGTGTGCTGTATTACCTGAATATCGCCAATTACCCATTCCCGGAATTGATGTCGCGTCCAACGGAGGAATCGCTGGTGAATACGGTCAACAACATGATGCTGTATATGCCCCCGGCGTTGTTGGGCGAACCCGGCATCTACTTTGCCATCATCATCGCCTTCGTGTTCGTGATCGTCGTTTACATCTAACCAACCAACTATCTAACTACCAAACTAACATGACACACGTCCATTTCATCGGCATTGGGGGCAGCGGTCTTTCCGCCATTGCCCGCCTTCTGCTCGAAAGCGGGTACAAGGTGAGCGGCTCTGACCGCGCGCTGACCCCGTTTGCCGATGAAGTGCGCCGCGCCGGCGCGGCGGTGTACATCGGTCACCATGCGCGCAACCTCGAAGGCGCCGATTGGGTCGTGCGCTCCTCCGCCATTGGCGACGACAACCCGGAGGTCCGCGCGGCGCGGCGGGCGGATATCCCGGTTTACAAACGCGCGGATTTCCTCGGCGAGTTGATGTCCGACAAGATCGGCATCGCCATCGCCGGCACGCACGGAAAGACCACCACCACCGCCATGACCGCCTGGGTCTTGAGCGAGTTGAAACGCGACCCGTCGTTCATCGTCGGCGGGATGATGAAAAATTTTGGCGTGAACGCGCGGGCGGGCAAAGGCAACCTGTTTGTGATCGAAGCCGACGAGTACGACAATATGTTCCTCGGCTTGAAGCCGCAGATCGAAGTGGTGACCAGCCTCGAACACGATCACCCGGATTTCTTCCCGACCCTCGAAGCGCTGTACCAATCGTTCGAGACGTTTACGAACTTGCTTCCGTCGGAGGGGACGCTGATCGTCTGCGCCGAGGATGCAGGCGCGGCGGCGCTGATTCCGCATGTGATCAAAGCGGGCAGGAACGTCGTCGGCTATGGCGTGCAAAAAGAAAACACGCTCAACACACCGCTATGGGTGATCGGGCGCGATGTGAAGCCGAACCAACGCGGCGGATTCGATTTCGTCGCTTCCTCGAACTTGAAGAGCGCCGGTCTCAACTCAGTCGAAGTGTCTCTGCAGGCGCCGGGCGAGCACAACGTCCGCAACGCGCTGGCGGCGTTGGCGATCGTGGACGTGCTGGGGCTCTCGCGCGAGAAAGCCGCCAAAGCGCTCGCCAAATTCAGCGGCACGAGCCGCCGCTTCGAGTTGCGCGGCGAAGCGGACGGCGTCAGCGTCTTCGACGATTACGCGCATCACCCGACGGAGATCAAAGCCACGCTGGCGGGCGCGCGGGCGCGCTATCCCAACCGCCGCATTTGGGCGGTGTGGCAACCGCACACGTATTCGCGCACGCAGTCGCTGTACCTCGAGTTTTCCCGCGCCTTCAAAGACGCGGACGAGGTGATCGTCACCGAGGTCTACGCGGCGCGCGAACCGAAACAGGATTTCACCGCGGCGGAGATCGTCAGCGGGATGCCGCATCACTCCGCGCGGTTCATCGCCGCACTGGACGATGTGACCAAATATCTGCTCGAAAATTTGAAACCCGGCGACGCGCTGGTTGTGCTTTCTGCGGGCGACGCCGACAAAATTTGCGCCGATGTCTTGAAAGGATTAAAGGAAAGGAACTCAACATGAATAAACACTTTGGCTTCCATATGGCTCAGCGCCAGCGTTCTCATCCATCGCTGTTCCCACTGCGGATGACATTATTCACCGCTGGGTTGGAGACTCCCGCCCAGCCGCCGCGTCTGCCGCACGATGTGGATGAACTGCTCGCCTTGACCTTGATCGAAAAGATCAGGCGTTTCGAAGCGGCGCCGCTGATGGTTGAGCGAAGCCTCTCCCCGCAATTATTTCGAGGCGAACTATCGCCCAACGAGTTGATGAACGCTCATGCCTGAAGAAAAGAAACCCGCGCGCCCCGAAATCTTTTTTCTGCCGCCGTTGAAGATGGTCTTGTCGTTCTTCGACCGCGAGCGCAGGCAGCGCGCGCAGGATCACAGCGAGGAACAAAAGGAAGCGGATGAGCAGACCGTGACGAAATTGATCGAGAAATTAAGCGAAAAGGAAAATAAGGACTGATGGCTGTGTTGGCAAGACCCGTTGACCAATTGCACGCGAAGTTCGGCGAACTGGTGAAGGAGAACGTCGCGTTAGCGCCGTACACTTCCGCGCGCATCGGCGGACCGGCAGACGTTTTCATCACGGTGAATGCCGCCTCGGAACTTGCGCGCGTGGTCAAGTTTTTGCGGAAGAGTGAAATGCCGTTCGTGATGTTGGGCGGCGGCTCGAACATCCTCGTCAGCGATAAAGGCGTGCGCGAGGTCGTGGTCTTGAACCGGGCGAAGGGCGTTAAATTCCACGTGGGCGACCAGCCGTCCGTCGCGGCGGAAGCGGGAGTCGTGTTCAGCAATCTCGCCAACCGCTGCGCGTCGAAGGGCTTGGCGGGCATCGAATGGGCGGCGGCGGTCCCCGGCACGCTCGGCGGCGCGGTGTATGGCAATGCCGGCGCGTTCGGCGGCGATGTGGCGGGCAATTTGATTTCCGCCGAATTGCTGACCGAAAACGGAAGAGAAAAATTTACCGTCGCGCAAATGGGATACGGCTATCGCACGAGCGTGATGAAACGCGGCGCGATCAAAGCCATCGTCCTTGCGGCGGAGTTGAGTTTAAAAAATTCAACCAAGGAAGATGTGACCGTTAAAATCCAACAATTCCGCGCGCACCGTAAAGCGACACAACCGCCCGGCGCGAGCATGGGTTCGATGTTCAAGAACCCGAGCGGCGATTATGCGGGACGTTTGATCGAAGTCTCGGGTTTGAAAGGCGCGCGCATCGGTAACGCCGAGATCAGCCCGTTGCATGGAAATTTTTTCATCAACCACGGCGCAACCCGCGCGCAGGATATCCGCGCGTTGATCGAACTGGCGCAGAAGACGGTAAAGGAGAAGCAAGGCGTCGAGTTGGAGTTGGAGATCGAGTTTGTTGGTGAATGGTAAGGAGTAATTGGTCATTAGAGAACCCGGTGGTCGAGTAGACCTGCGTGATCGTCGCAGGTCGTATCGAGACCACCGCTAAGCAAAGGAATACTTGTTACAGGATTAAAGATTGAACATTGTTGGTCTCGATACGTTCCTCGCTCCGCTCGGAACTACTCGACCAACGGATATGAATAAAACAAAATGACAAACAAACTTCGAGTGGCAGTGATCTTCGGTGGACGCTCCGGCGAACATGACGTTTCGCTGATGTCTGCGCGCTCGGTGTTGTCTGTGCTGGACCCCGCCAAATATGAAGTGACGCAGATTGGCATTACGCGTGAAGGCGCGTGGTTGACCGGCGAGGATGTGATCGGAAAATTCGAGCGGAACAAACTTGAAGGACTCGCGCCCTTTTCGATTTCGCCGAACCCATCCGGCGTATCTCGTAACGCGTATCTTGCCCTTGACGTCTTCTTCCCCATCTTGCACGGAACGTTTGGCGAAGACGGGACGATTCAAGGTTTGTTTGAAATGGCGGACGTCGCCTACGTGGGCGCGGGCGTGGTCGCTTCGGCGGTCGGCATGGATAAAGGCATCTTCAAAGAAGTGATGCGCGCCAACGGCATCCCTGTGGTTGAGTCGGCGCTCGTCACTCGCAGTGAGATCGAAAAGAATATGCCCACCGTGATTGAGCGCGTTGAACAAGTTAGCGCGTATCCGTTGTTTACCAAGCCGGCGAACTTGGGTTCATCCGTCGGTGTGACGAAATGCCACAACCGTTCCGACTTGCAGGAAGGGTTGATGGAAGCCGCGCAGTTCGACCGGCGCGTGCTCGTCGAACGCGGTGTGACGGAGGCGCGCGAGATCGAAGTCAGCGTGCTCGGCAACGAGGAACCGCGTGCATCGGTGTGCGGAGAGGTTTTGCCGAGCCGCGAGTTTTATTCGTACGAATCGAAATACATTGACGGCACATCGGGTCTCGCCATTCCCGCACAGTTGCCGAAAGAGACTTCTGCACAGATCCGTGGCTATGCTGTCCGCGCTTACCAACTGATTGACTGTGCCGGCATGGCGCGCGTGGATTTTTTTGTAGAGAAAGATACGCACAAAATTTACCTCAACGAGCTGAATACCATCCCCGGCTTCACGAAGATCAGCATGTATCCCAAACTGTGGGAAGCCAGCGGAATGCCCTACGCCAAACTTGTTGACCGATTGATCGAGCTGGCAATGGAACGCAAAGCCGAACGCGACCGCACCTCGCACGTTTATCGGAGCCACGCATGAGCGAACGCAGAGAATTTACCCGAGCCGAACAAGTCCGTTTGCGCCGTGAGCAGGAGCGCGCCAAAGAAATGCAACGGGCGCTGAAGCAAGCCACGCAGCCGCTTCCGCCCGCGCGCGCCAAGCCGGAAAGGGCGAAGAAAGTCAACGCGCCGAAACCCGCCAGCGGCAAGCGGCGTTTCCAGATCGCCCTGCCGGAGATTCCGCGCGTCAACTTCCGCGCGCTCCACATGCCGACAATTCCGCGCCCGCGTTTTGGTTGGCGGTCGCTGTCGTTCCTCCTCGTGGTTTTGTGCGGCGTGGCGCTCTACCTCGCTTTCGCCCGCCCCGAGTTGCGCGTGGCTGAAGCGCAAGTGACCGGCAACCAGATCCTCACGCCCGCCGAGATCAATTCGGCGCTGGGCGCCACGGGACAACCCATCTTCACGCTGATTCCCTCGGATTTGGAAACCCGCCTCCGCCTCGACTACCCCGAGCTTGCCTCAGTCCAGATCGAGGCTTCACTCCCCAACCTGCTCGCCGTGCGCGTCATCGAGCGCAAGCCGGTCATCCGCTGGGAGCAGGGCGGCGGATACACGTGGATCGCGGCGGACGGCGTGGCGTTCCGTCCGCGCGGCGAAATGATTGGACTCATCTCGGTGGCAGCCGAGTCAGCCCCACCCGTGGTCGGAAGCGGGACCGATCCGCTTTCGCCGACGCCGTTCATCCCGGTCGAGATGGTTCAAGCCGTGCAGGGGCTCGGTTGGCACGTCCCGCCGGGCGCGGTGATTTTATACAACGCCGCGTTCGGTTTCGGTTGGAACGACCCGCGCGGTTGGCGCGCATACTTTGGCACGAGCGCGAGCGATGTCGAATTGAAGATGCGCGTTTATGAACAGATGGTGGCTTCGCTGACGCAACGCGGCATCCGCCCGGCGTTGATCAACGTGACGTATCCGTCTGCGCCGTATTATCGGATGAATCAATAGAAAGGCAACTCCGGTGGTTGAGTAGCCCGAAGCGCTAGCGGAGGGCGTATCCGCTGGGTTGAGTTTGTCGAAACCGAAACCACTGATGTTCAAAAATGCTGATGTTGCAAAAAATATTTTGGTTACTGGTGGTTTCGATACGGCGGAAGAGCGCCGCCTACTCAACCACCGAATATGGATAAAAAGGAATCATGGAAGAAATCGTAGTTGGCATTGACGTAGGCACGACCAAAATTTGCACTCTCGTGGGACGCGTGGAGGATGATAAATCCATCCGCATTCTCGGCGTGGGCATTGAACCGTCGGAAGGGATTCGCAAAGGCGTCATCGTGGACCTCGCCGCGGCGACGCAGGCGATCACGCGTTCGGTGAAGAAAGCCGAATCGACTTCGGGACTTGAGATCACCTCCGCGTTGGTGAGCATCGCCGGCGCGCACGTCTCGTCGGTGAATAGCCGCGGCGCGGCGGCTGTGAACGGCAACGTGATCGAGCAGTTCGATCTGGACCACGCCATGGAGCAGGCGCGCGCGGTCGCCATTCCGCACGACCGTGAGATCATTCACGTCATCCAGCGCGGTTTTTCAGTGGATGGGCAGGACGGCATTCGCAACGCGCAGGGGATGCACGGTTATCGTCTCGAAGTGGAGGCGCACATCATCACCGCCTCCGCCGCGACGGTGGACAACCTGCGGCATTGCGTGGGCGCGGGCGGGGTCAAGATCAAGGAGTTTGTGCTGAACCCGCTGGCTTCCGGCGAAGCGGTTTTGACCGAGCAGGAACGTCAGATGGGTGTGGCGGTCTGCGATATCGGCGGCGGCACCGCAGATTTGGCGATCTACGTTAACGGCGATGTGTGGCATACGATGGTGCTGGCTGTCGGTGGCAACCATATTACGCAGGATATCGCGCACGGGTTGCACCTGCCGTTTGCACAGGCGGAGGAAGTGAAGAAACAACAGGGTCATGCGGTGCGCGGCGAAGTGGGCTCGGAGGAATATTTCTCGATCCGCCCGTTTGGCGAGGACCGCCCGGTGCAGATCAACCGGCAGGAACTGGCGGAGATCATCGAAGCGCGCGTGGCGGAGATCTTCTCGTTGATCATGCAGGAGATCAAACGCTCCGGGTATGACGGTCTCTTGCCGGCGGGAATCGTGTTGACCGGCGGCACGTCTGCCTTGACCGGGATCGGACGCGTGGCAAACGCAGTGTTGGGCTTGCCCGTCCGTACGGCGCAACCGGAGCGCCTCTCCGGGCTTGTGGATCGGTTGAAATCACCGGCGTATTCGACCGGTGTCGGTTTATTGCAGTGGGCAGTCTCGATGCAGGATCAGGATGCGGGCATCGGGCGCAGTCGCCGCAAGAAAGGAGAAACGCGTATGGATTTTGGTTTCATCAAGAAAATTGTCGGCAGGATTTTACCGTAGTGAGAATGTGAGAGGATAAAAACACAGCCACAGAGGTCACAGAGTTTTCTCTGAGAACTCTGTGATCCCTGCGGCAAAGAGCAAACGCTCACTCTTAAAATATCGAACTACGGAATCAAAAGCAAGTATTATTCAACCAATGTTTGATGGAGGCTCAACATGGACTCGACCAATAAGCAACACGAACAGCAACCGGCAGATTCATTCGCCCGCATTAAAGTGATCGGCGTGGGCGGCGGCGGATCGAACGCCGTCAACCGCATGATAGCCGAAGGCATTCAAGGCGTGGATTTTATTTCCGCGAACACCGATGCCCAGGCGTTGTTGATCACTCAGGCGCCGACCAAAGTGAGGCTTGGCGACAAACTCACGCGCGGTCTCGGCGCGGGCGGCGACCCGGAGATCGGGCGCAAAGCCGCGGAGGAATCCGCCGATGAACTGTACAAAGTCCTGCAAGGATCGGACATGGTCTTTGTCACGGCGGGTATGGGCGGCGGCACCGGCACCGGCGCGGCTCCTGTGGTGGCGCAGATCGCCAAAGAAAGCGGCGCGCTCACCATCGGCGTTGTGACGCGTCCATTCACCTTTGAAGGCGGCCGTCGTTTGACGTCAGCCGAATTGGGGATTGAGAAACTCAAAGAACACGCGGATACGTTGATCGCCATCCCCAACGACCGCTTGCTGCAGATCGCGGATAAGCGCGCGAGCCTGCAAGACGCGTTCCGCCTCGCGGACGATGTGTTGCATCAAGGCATTCAAGGCATCTCCGAGTTGATCACCATCCCCGGTCTCATCAACCTGGATTTCGCCGACGTGCGCGCGATCATGTCGGAGGGCGGCGCCGCTCTCATGGCGGTCGGAACCGGCGCGGGCGACGAACGCGCGAAGAAAGCCGCCGAAGACGCGATCTCATCCAAACTGCTCGACATCACGATTGACGGCGCGCGCGGCGTGCTGTTCAACGTCACCGGCGGACCGAACATGACGCTCTTCGAGGTCAACCAAGCCGCGGCGATCATTCGCGAAACGGCGCACCCCGACGTGAACATGATCTTCGGCGCGGTGATTGACCCGAACATGGGCGACGAGATCCGCGTGACGGTGATCGCCACCGGCTTCGAACGCAACGCCATGCCGCGCCGCGCGCTCGAACGCAACACGCGCGAGAACAAACGGACTCAGGCGGACGTCTTTTCACGCCCTCTGGAAGCCGTTTCGGTTCACGCCGACGTTCAGCCTGGTGAGGCGAAGTCGGCGCCTCTGCCGCCGGTGAACAAAGACGATCTCGACATCCCGACCTTTTTGCGAAACCGCAGATAAGCACGTAGGGGCGTGGTCTCCCCGCCCATTCGGGGCGAGAGGACCTTGCCCCTACGAATAACAATATCGGTCAAGTCCATGTGCCGGAGCGGTATGAAGCGCCTGGGCGATGCGCGTCGCCCCCCTCCTGCCTCCCCCATCCCGCGATTCACGTCGCGGGATGTATGGTTTTTTCAAGGTCGTTTGACAACTTTGGAACGCGAATTGCTCGAATGGACGAATACTTCGGCAGGCTCAGTACAAGTTTCTCGAATTTTCAAGGATTTATTCGCGCTACTCGTACATTTGCGACATTCGCGTTGAGAAATCCCGACTTTGAAAAAAACATGTCGCGGGATGGGGGAGGTCTCGTAGGACGGTGGGGGTCTGAGGTAAAATACAAACAATGAAAGCCAAAATTCCGCAACCCGTTCACGAATCCTATAAACGCCACCGCAGGGAGATGGCGTGGCAGATCATTTTCCCTGTGGCGCTCGCGGCGCTTCTTTTTGTCGCGTTGATCGCGCTGATCAACATCGCCGCGTTCAACCAAGGCGGTGACGTGGCGCGCTGGGCGGCGGTCTCTACGATCTGGATCGTCGTTCCGGTACTGATCGTCGGTTTTATCGTGCTTATCGTTCTTGCCGCGCTGATTTACTTGATGAAGAGAGTATTGGGCGTCACGCCGACCTATACCGGCATTGCGCAAGAATATGTTCATAAAGCCGCGCTGTACGTCAGGCGCGGGACGGATATGGCTATCAAGCCCGTGCTGTTTCTCGACGGCATCGGCGCGAGCGTGAAAAGATTTTTTGGTAAATAGACCTCACAGGTCTGTGAGACCTGTGAGGTCTTGGAGGAATGTATGAACAAAAGCAAAACCCTACTCTTTGGCGCGCTTGTCGGCGCGTTTGCGGGACTCGTCGCCGCGTTAATGCTCAACCGCCGCGCGGAGAAGAACGAAAGCGAAACCGCGCTCACGGCTGGCGAAGGATTGAAACTCGGTATGCTCGTCTTCGGTCTCTTGCGCGCGATTGCCAGTCTGGGGGATGAGCGGTAGGTTGAAATGAAAACCTACCGCTATTGGACTCTCGAAAAGCAAACAATCCTAATCGAGGGCAAGCCTCAGGAAATTACCTGCTATGGCGGGTCGAACGTTTCTGTGGAGGATGCGCGCAGGGCGGCGAGGGAGAAAGCCGCAAAGATAGAGAAAAAGATTGCGGGCGAAAAACAACTCTTCGAGGATTATGAAGTGGAGATTCGAGAAGAGGTGTTGAAAGTCGTTGACGACCACGCGGTCATCACGCGGAATCGCTACGGCGCGCAAGTCTTGAACGTCGAGAGGTTGATGATCCTCGATATTGACCAGCCCAAACCCACAAAAGGATTTGGCGGGTTGTTCAAAAAGATGGCGGACAAACGCTCTCGAAAAACGGAAATCTTCGATATGGTCCGCAATCTGACGACGACAAAATACAACCAATTCGGATTCCGCATCTACGAAACGTATCGCGGCGCGCGGGTGATCGTGTTGGGCAGGGAATTCGATCCCCGCTCACCTGAAACCAAAAAGATGATGGACGAGTTCAATTGCGATCCACTGTACGCGTTGTTGTGCGGCAAGCAGGGTTGCTATCGTGCCAGGCTCACGCCGAAACCGTCGCGTATCAGACTGCGCGGCTACAAGGTCGCGTTTCCGCGCGAGCGCGAAGACGTTCAACTCCGGCAGTGGCTGACGGAGTACGAAAACGCGAGTCGAAATTTCAGCGTGTGCAAACTGGTTGAACAAATCGGATCATCGCAGTCGTTGCCCGATGTGGTGCGATTGCACGATGACATGACGGGGGTTGGGTACGCTCAACGATTGGCATAATTGATCGTCGTGTTTTATAGGCGCCATCGCAGGGTCAGAGACCCTGCGAGAGCATAAAGTCTTTCCAGATTACTTCTCGTTCCTCTGCAACCCACTCGCGGTGAAGAATTCGGAGCGCAAGGAGGCGTCCTCCGCATAATGACCGCGCCATACGCTGGTGCGCGTCTTCGGCGAGGTGTCGCGCACGCCGCGCATCTCCACGCAGAGATGATGCGCCTCGAGAAAAACAGCCACGCCATGCGGATGCAGCATCGCTTCGAGAGTGTCCGCAATTTGCTGACCGATCCGTTCCTGAACCGCAAACCGCTTCGAGAAGAGCCGCACGAGGCGCGTCAGTTTTGAAATGCCGATGATGTTTTCGTGAGCAATGTAACCGACATACGCCATGCCATAGAAGGGCAGGGCGTGATGCTCGCACAATGCGAAAAACGGGATGGGACCTTCCACAACTTGACTCAAGCGGCAGTCCGGTTCGCCGTGACATTCCGTGTCGAAAACTTTCAGTAGTTTCGGGTCGCCTTCATAGCCTTCTGTAATGTCGAAGAGCGCTTTGATGAATCGCCGCGGCGTGTCTTTGGTGGCGGGCGTGTTCAAGTTCATGCCGAGCGCCGAAAAGATTTCGGAGGCGTAGCCTTCGAAACGCTGGATCTGATCGTCAGAAACATTGCGCTTCTGCAAATCCATGGCGGCGTTATATTCAACGTCATAGGGATCGTTATGTAAGTTCATTTGATTTGTTCGCCTTTCTGCGAATTGTTTTCGGGCGTTCACAACGTTCAGGCGACCATTCGATTGACTTGGCTGGTCGCGCCGCTATGGCGGCAAGAACCTTACTCAATGTGAAGCATTCCCCCATATTGACAAAACGACAACTCAATCTCTTCCCTCCCCGGGGAAGGGACGAAAAATTTCCATCCAACTTTCAGGATGGCTGAGCGCGCCCCAGCCGAATTGTTGATACAGACCGTGCGCGTCGCGCGTGGCGAGCGTCCAGCGGCGGAGTCCTTGCAGGTCGGGGTGGCTCATGACCGTTTCGATTAACCATTTGCCGAGCCCGTGCGAGCGATAGTCCTCGTGGATGAACACGTCGCACAGATAGGCGAAGATGGCGTAGTCGGTTATCACGCGCGCCAGACCGATCTGTTTATCCCCGTCGTATAAGCCGAATACCAGCGAGTTGGCAATGGCTCGTTCCGTCCGCTCGCGCGGACGCCCCTTTGACCAGTAGGCGCGGGAGAGAAAATCCACGATGGCGTTGAGGTCGAGCCGCGCGGGATCGGTACTGATGAAGAAGTTATCGCGTTTCGTTTCGAATATTTTTTGCATGGCGAAAGTTTATCATGAGTGATAGCATCCAAGACCACATGTCATTGCGAGTGGCGCTCGTCCTGAGCGGAGCGAAGCGGAGACGAAGGACCGCTCGAAGCAATCTCCTCTATCCTGTGAATAATTGTTGGGTAGCGTGTTGAGATTGCTTCGCTTCGCTCGCAATGACATATAACAGGAGACACATGCTCAAGCCCATTCGTTGGAACACCTTTGTACGCGACTTCTTTGTCATCCAAATCGGATTTCTCTTATACGGTCTCGCGCTGGCGCTGATCATTCGCGCCGATCTCGGCACGACCACCTGGCTCGTCTTCGAGATCGCACTGGCGGATATTTTCAAAATCACCATCGGCAGGATGACCGTCTTTGTCGGTTTTACGGTGCTGATTCTTGCGCTGGCGCTGCGCGAAAAAGTCGGTTGGGGCACGTTGGGGAATATCCTCAGCATTGGTCCATGGCTGGACTTTTGCTTGTGGCTTCTTCCGACCATATCGGGAAACCTGTTCTTGCAGATGCTCTTCTTTTTTGCGGGTATCCTCGTGCAGGGCATCGCCACCGCTGTTTACATCGGCGTAGACGCAGGAGCGGGTCCGCGCGACAGTATGATGCTCGCGATCCATCGCGTGACCGGTGTCAGCATCCGACTTGCGCGCGGCATTCTCGAAGCGCTGGTGGTGTTGGTCGGTTGGCTGTTGGGCGGTCCGTTGGGAATCGGGACGGTCGTCTTCGCGCTGTTGATCGGTCCTTCGGTGCAGTGGGCGTTCAAGCTCTTCAACGTCAGGCCGCACCAGCCTGAACCTGTGGTCGTCGAAGCGGCGGATTGAATTACACATTCAATCTCCAACACTCCTCTTACGCCGCATTGACCGACCGCCAATGCGGCGTTTGTTATAATGCGACCAATTAGGTCGGGCAAATTGCCAATTTGCCCCACGGAGGAACCAATCCCATGATGCGATTTGACCGATTTACCGAACGAGCGCAGGAAGCCGCCCAACGCGCGGCGGAGATCATCCAGCGCTACGGACATAACCAGATTGATACCGAACATATCCTGCTCGCGCTGATCGAACAGCCCGGCGGGGTGATTCCCCAAATTTTGGAAAAACTGAGCGTCAGCCCCGAAGCGTTGACTGAACGCCTCGACGCGACCTTGCGTGCCAGCCCGAAAGCCAACATCTTCGGCGGCGGCGCGGGACAAATTTTTATCACGCCCCGCGTCAAGCGGATCATTGACCTCGCCAACGAGGAAGCCAACCGCCTCAAAGACGAATACATCTCCACCGAACATATCTTCCTCGCCATTTTGACGGAACGCAACACGCCCGCCGCGCGCATTTTGGAATCGGCGGGCTTGACGCGCGACCGCGTCTATTCCGCCGTGCAGGATTTACGCGGCGGACAACGCGTCACCGACCCGCAGGCTGAGTCGCGCTACCGCACGTTGGACAAGTATTCACGCGACCTGACTCAACTGGCGCGCGAAGGTAAACTCGACCCGGTCATCGGGCGCGATAACGAAATCCTGCGGTTGATTCAGATTCTGTCGCGCCGCACGAAGAACAACCCGGTGCTGATCGGCGAAGCGGGCGTCGGCAAGACCGCCATTGTGGAAGGACTCGCGCAGAAGATCGCCAACAACGATGTGCCGGAGATTCTTACAGGCAAAAGGGTGGTGGCGCTCGACTTGGGCGCGATGATCGCCGGGTCCCGATTTAGAGGCGAATTTGAAGAGCGGTTAAAAGCCGTCGTGGAGGAAATCCAACGCGCGGGCGGCGACATCATCATGATGATTGATGAATTGCACACGGTCGTCGGCGCGGGCGCGGCGCAAGGCGCGATGGACGCGTCGAACATGCTCAAGCCGGCGTTGGCGCGCGGCGAGTTGCAGTGCATCGGCGCGACGACGCTGGACGAATATCACAAATACATCGAGAAAGATGCGGCGCTCGAACGCCGTTTTGCGCCGATCTACGTCGAAGAACCGAACGTGGACGACACGATCAAGATGCTGCACGGTTTGCGCGACCGCTACGAGGCGCATCACAAAGTCCGCTTTGCGGATGACGCGCTGGTTGCCGCGGCGCGGTTGGCAGACCGCTATGTGACGGACCGCCGCTTGCCCGATAAAGCCATTGACCTGATGGACGAAGCCGCGGCGAAATTGCGCGTGGCGTTGTATTCCATGCCGCCCGACCTCAAGGCGCTGAAGACCGAGATCGAAAAACTGCAAGCCGAAGAGGAACAAGCGGGCGTGGCGCGCGACTATGAACTTGCCGCGAAGAAGAAATCGGAACGTTTGCGGATTTCCGAGGAATACAACGAGAAACGCAGTACCTGGGAAGTGGAACACCAACTGGATGAAGAAGTCAACGTGGAAGACATCGCCGCGGTCGTGCATCAATGGACGGGCATCCCGGTAACGCAAATGCTTGAGACCGAAGCCGAAAAACTCCTGCACATGGAGGCGCGCTTACACGAGCGCATCATCGGGCAGGAGGAAGCCATCCACGCGATCTCGGACGCGATCCGTCGCGCGCGCAGCGGTTTGAAAGACCCGTCGCGCCCGATCGGTTCGTTCATCTTTATCGGGCCTTCAGGCGTCGGCAAGACGGAACTCGCCAAAGCCCTCGCCTGGTTCATGTTCGACGACGAGGACGCGCTTGTGCGGATTGATATGTCGGAGTATCGCGAACAGCACACGGTCTCGCGCTTGTTCGGCGCGCCGCCGGGATACGTCGGCTATGAGGAAGGCGGTCAACTTACCGAAGCGGTCCGCAGGCGCCCGTATCGCGTCATCCTGTTTGATGAGATCGAGAAAGCGCATCCCGAAGTGTGGAACGCGCTCCTGCAAATTTTGGACGATGGGCGACTCACCGACGGTCAGGGCAATGTGGTGGACTTCCGCAACACGGTTCTGATCATGACGTCGAACCTGGGTACCGAATACGTGCGGAAGGGCGGTACTCTCGGCTTCTTGCAGTCCAAAGCTACTGACGAGGAACGCGACCAGCACGACAAGATCGAGAAGGCGCTGAAGAGCGCGTTCCGTCCCGAGTTCCTCAACCGCATAGACGAGATCATCATGTTCTCGCCGCTCTCGCTCGAACAGATGGAGGAGATCGTCGTCCTGCAAATGAAGGAAGTGCAGGACCGTTTGAACGACCATAACATCACCGTCGAGTTGACCGACGCGGCGCGCAAGTGGCTGGCGAAGGCTGGCTACGATCCCGCGTTCGGCGCGCGCCCGCTGCGCCGCGCCATCCAAAAGAACGTGGAGAGTCCGCTTTCGATGGAACTGCTCAGCAACAAATACAAAGACGGCGCGGCCGTGACGGTGGACGTGGACGAGCAGGAAAGCAAGATCATCTTCCACACGTCCGAGCCGGTGAAGAAGAAGGCGAAACAACCCGCCGAGGCGTGATTTGATACGGGAGCAGTTCAACTGCTCCCGTATCTCTTTAATTTAACGGCTCCCGTATCTTTCTTCTTTCCTCTTTCACGCGGCGATTGGAAAGATGAAGGAGGAAAGAAAACTTTTGTTGCTCATGACAGGTTTCCTAATGCCAATTTCATTGAAATACGATAAGATGCGGGGAATTTCATCAAGGAGAAGCCATCCATGAGTTCAGACAATACTGCCAAAATCGTCGGCGGCATCGTTGCCGTCCTGCTCTGTTGCGCGTGCCTCACGATCGCCGCGGCGGGGTATCTCGTCTATCAGGCATCGCAAAATATTCCCACCGATTTTCCATTGCCGCCCATTGACGTGTTTGAAACGCCCACATCCACCCCGGAGGTCGAGCGCCCGACCACGGAGGCGATCTCTACCGAGACCGTTGAAACGCTGTCGCAAACGCTTGTGCCGGAAAATAATCCGTATGAACTGGCGTGTCGCTTGCAAAAAATCTGCAATGTGCCCACCACCGTCTCCTCCAAGTCATACAAACTGGACGAAGAGGAGACCTTCTGGGTAATGAATATGGATACGGTGGAAAACTTCCAAGCCAAAGCCACCTTGCGCTACGTCGGCGAACACATTTATTTCTGGATCGAGAACGGCGTGAAGTACGATGAGGGCGATCTGAAAAAACTCGGCGACGCCTTCGAGAACCAGATGTACCCAACCAACCGCGAGTTCTTCGGCAGTGAGCCAAATCCCGGCGTGGACGGCGATCCGCGCATCTTCATTATCTACGTGCGCGGCACGGGCTTCTCGAACGCGGGCTATTATTCCACCCCGGATGAATACAACCCGCTCGTCAAAGAATATTCCAACGGGCACGAAATGTTCTTCTTCAACGCCGACAATATGGACCTGGGCGCGGAGGACACCTACGGCACGCTCGCTCACGAGTTCCAGCACATGATCCACTGGAACACCGACCGCAACGAAGCCTCGTGGATTAACGAAGGTTTTTCGGTGGTCGCCGAACTGTTGAACGGATATCCGATCTACTTCGATTATTACTACGTCTCCGAGCCGGATATCAACCTTACCGATTGGTCGCCCGACCCCGGCTCGAACGGACCTCATTACGGGCAGTCGTTCCTCTACCTTGCCTACTTGCTCGACCGCTTCGGCGAGGACGCGACCAAGGAAGTCGTCAAACATCCCGAAAACGGACTGGCAAGCATTGACGAAACGTTTGTCGAATTAAAGGTCACCGACCCGCAAACGGGGCAACCCGTCACTGCCGACGATGTGTTCATGGATTGGGCGGCGACGATGTGGTTGCAAGATTCGTCTGTGGGCGACGGGCGCTATCACTACAACAACTACCCCGAAGCGCTTAGAATTTTGGTATCCGAACCTATTTCAGCCTGCCCGACTTCGACGAGCGGATCGGTCAACCAATACGGCATTGACTATTTCACGATTAACTGCGCGGGCGATCACACGTTGACCTTCAGCGGCTCGACGGTGGCGAAACTGCTCCCCGCCGACGCCCACTCCGGTAAATACGCCTTCTGGTCGAACAAAGGCGACGAATCGAACATGATGCTCACGCGCGAGTTCGATTTCACCAACACCAGCGCGCCGATCACGCTGTCGTATTCGATGTGGTACGACCTCGAGACCGATTACGATTATCTCTTCCTCGAAGCCTCCACCGATGGGCAGACGTGGGAAATTCTCACCACGCCGTCCTGCACCACTGAAGACCCGTCCGGGAATTCGTACGGTTGCGGCTACAACGGTCAAACCGGCGATTGGGTTCAAGAAGATGTTGATCTCTCGCAATTCGCCGGCAAGAAAGTGCAGATCCGCTTCGAATACATCACGGACGCGGCGGTCAACGGCGAAGGCTTCCTGTTGGACGACGTCAAAGTGGACGCGGCAGGCTACCAGTCCGATTTTGAAGCGGACGATGGCGGCTGGGTCTCCGCTGGGTTCGCGCGCGTCGAAAACGTTCTCCCGCAGACCTTCCGCCTGTCGCTCATCGTCAAAGGCGACACTGCCACTGTGACTCAAATCCCGGTCAACGCCGACCAGACGGCTGTCTTCCCGTTTTCGTTGAAGCCCGGCGAAGAGGCGATTCTGATCGTGACCGGCACGACGCGGTACACGCGTTTATCTGCGGCGTATCAGGTGGAGATCAAGTAGTTGAAGTACGGAAACAAGTAAACAAGAAAACAGGTAAACACGGAAATATGTTTCCAGTGTTTACCTGTTTTTTTTCTACGTATCTACGTGTCTACTTGTGTACGCGCCTCCCTGCCTACTTGCCCCCAACATACACACTCGCAGGCGCCGCGCTTTTCCGCATGTAAGAAAGCGCCATCACCAGCGGCACAAGCGCCAGCGCGCCGGCGATGATCGCCATCATCGTATAACTCGTGGCGTCGAAGATGAATCCGCTGGAGAGGCTGATGATCGCCGAGGCAAGCCCGACGAGGAAATCGTTCGTGCCTTGTGTGCGCGAGCGTTCAAGCGGCGAGAGTTGATCTGCAAGCAAGGTGGAACCGCCGACGAAACAGAAGTTCCAACCCAAGCCGAGCAGGAAGAGCGCGATGCCCAACGGCAACACGTCTGGCGAAAGCGGCGCGGTGATGCAGGCAAGCAACAGCGTGGACGCGCCGATGAGGATCATTCGCCCGCGCCCGATCTTATCCAACAGCCAGCCGGAGATGATCGAGGGCGCGAACATGCCGAACGTGTGCGCCGAGATGACGGTGTAAATGTCGGCGCGCGCGTGTTGGTGGTCTTCCATGTGCAGGGAGGTGATGACCATGATGGCGACCATCACGACCTGCCCCAATGCCATTGCCGCCACCGCAGTGATCGCCGCCGGTTGGCGCAAGATTTGAAAGATCGGTCTGGCTTCGCCGTGCGGGGTTGATTCGGGGTATTGCTTTGCCACTTCCTTGCCCACGTCGCGCGGGTCGGGGCGCAGGCCGACAAATACGATCAACGAAGCGAGGGCAAATAAAACCAGCGTGGTGAAATACGCGCCGGCGAGTTCGTCCCAGCCGATGCTCACCACAAATCCGCTGACCGGCACCGCCGAGACGCGCGCCAGAACTGTGCCAACCACGCCGCCCAGCACCACCATCGAGATCGCGCGTCCGCGCCGGTCGGGCGGGTTGACCTCCGCCGCGGCGAAGCGCCCGAGTTGCACGGCGGAGTTCGTGGCGCCCATCATCATCAAGCCGAGGATGACCAGCAGAAACGAGGCGCGCTGGATGGCGAATAAAACCAACGCGTTCCCCACCACGCCGATCAACAAACCCGAGACGATCCCGTTGCGCCGCCCGATGCGGTCCATGATGAAGCCCCACGCTGAAGCCGAAAGCGCGCCGCTCAACAAATACGCGGCGGTGGGCAGGGTCGCCAGCGAACGATCGGACGCCAGTTTTGCGCCCAGGATCGGGTTGATGGCGGCGGCGGCGATGAACCCCGCCGACGCAAAACTTTGCGCGATGAACAATGTGGTCGTGATCTTTGCCGCAAGGCGTTTATAGTCTGTCATGAAATTGTCCTCTTTGAACGGGCGGATTATACATTGGATGCGTGTAAAATTTGGGACATGGATTTTGCCCTCCTGTCTGCCTCCGATTCATCTCTGCCGGATCTGGTCCAAACGCTGAATCGCGGCTTTGAAGAATACCCGGTTCCGATCCACTTCAACATTTCGCAATTCCTTGCCATGGTCCACAAGGACAGCATAGACTTGACCGCCAGCCGCGTCCTGCTCGTGGACGGCAAGCCGGAAGGCGTTGCGTTGGTCGCGCGGCGCGGCTGGGTGAGCCGGCTCGCGGCGATGGGCATCTCAAAGGGACTGCGCGGCAACGGCGCGGGCTCATGGCTCATGCAAAAATTGATCCAGCAGGCGCGCGAACGCGGCGACCGCGAACTGACGCTCGAAGTGATCGAGCAGAACGACGCCGCGGTGCATTTATATGAAAAAGCCGGCTTTCAAACTGTGCGCCGGTTGGTGGGCTATATCCGCCGGGAAGCGATTGAACTGGAACCGGATGAGTTGACCGAAATGGACTTGCGCGAGCTGGGCGCGTTGATCGCACAGTTCGGCTTGCGCGATCTCCCGTGGCAATTAGCCGGTGAGACCGTCGCGCAGATGACTCCTCCAGCGCGGGCGTATCGCAACGGGCACGCGTACGTGGCGATTTCGGACCCCGATTCAACCCACGTGGTGATCTGGTCGGCGCTGGTCGAGCCGCAAGCGCGCGGACAGGCGCTCGGCACGCGCGCGCTCCGACAGGTGATCGCCAAATTTACCGGGCGCACGTGGCACGTCCCACCGATCTACCCGGAAGAACTCGGCGTCGTCTTTGAACGCGCTTTCTTCGAACGCGAACGACTTGCTCAGTGGCAGATGCGCCTGCCTTTTGCCGCGTCCGCTTGAGAAATTTGTAAGTCGTAGAATCAGGTTGAGGTCCGGCGCGAAGCGTTATACTTGAAACGTCCTGCAGATTAATGGTGAGGTTGTCAGTTGCTCCGGCGCCGGCGGGACGCTTCGTCTAATTTGAAAATATGATGACACCTGCATCCAAACGTAAAACGATCGCAATCTTCGCATCCCAGGTGGGGCGGGCATGGGGCGCGGAGTTCAGCGCGGGGATTAACGACGCGGCGGAAGAAGCGGACGTAAATGTGGTGCATTTTATCGGGGGCGGGCTGAAGCGCATCGTCAATGCGGCAAACGATAAAGAATCCTATGGCTTGTATGACCTTGCCCTGCCCGCACAGTTCGACGGGTTGATCCTGACCGCCGACGTCGCCTACGGCGCGAGCGCGGACGATCTGGCGGTGTTCCGCAAACGCTTCGGCAAGGCGCCGATCGTGACGCAGTCGGTGGAGCTCGAGGACGCGTCCATGTTCGTGCCTGATAACAGCGCAGGGATGCGCGCCGAAGTGCGGCATTTGATCGAAACGCACGGGTATAAACAGATCGCGTTCGTGCGCGGCATCCCCGGTCAGTTGGACGCCGAGCAACGTTTCCAGGCATACAAGGATGAACTCAAAGCGCACGGCTTGCCGTTTGACGCGCGCCTCGTGCTGGACGGCGATTTCACGCCGGAGAGCGGACGCACGGCGGCGTTCACGTTATTGGACGAACGCAAAAAGCGGGTGGATGCGATCGTCGCGGCGAACGACCGCATGGCGTTCGGCGCGCTCGAAGCGTTACAGCAACGCGGCGTGCGTGTGCCAGATGATGTGGCGGTGGCAGGCTTCGACGATCTGCGCGAGGCGCAAACCATCGGCGTGCCGCTCACAACCGTACGGCAATCGTTTTATACGGCGGGCAAACAGGCGTTCGAGGCGTTGATGACGCGCATCCACGGCGGCGCGGCGAAAACCACGACGGTGACGCCGACGCAGTTATTGATCCGCTGGTCGTGCGGATGCCTGCCGGAAAACGTCAAACAAGCCGCGGTCGCGCCGCACGATGTGGCGAAGACCGGTCGGCTGGAAAATAAACGCGAAGCCGCCTTGCGGGCGTTGTTGAGCGCCGCCGGCATCGGCGACCACGACGCCGCGCGCGCCGCGTTCCGCGAGGGTTTCGGGCGCGCCTGGGATGCGTTCCTGCTGGCGTTGAACGAGAACTCGTCCAGCGACGATTTCCTCAAAGCCATTAACGCGGTGGTCGAGTTGATGCAGAAGCAGTCACTGGGCGCCGGCGTCTGGCACAACGTCATCTCGGTCATGCGGCGTTACGCGCTGGGCGGCATCACTGACCATAATGTGATGTTGTTGGCGGAGAATCTCTTCCAGCAGGCGCGCCTGTTGACCGGCGAACTTTCACAGCGGGCGCAGGCATACCGGCGGCTCGCGCTCGAACAACAGGAACAGATTCTGCAAGGCTTTAGTTTTTCGATGGCGCCGGTCATGAGCATGAGCGAACTCGGCGCGGCGGTGACGGAACATTTCCCCGCCATGGATATTCGGCATTGGTATGTGATGTATTACGGCGACGTGAGCGCCCCGCAGGATATCGCTTCCACCCAGGAAAGTTATAACGTGCTGTTTCAATACGAGGCTGGGAAGTTCGAGATCCCCAAGAAACGCACCGTGCTGACCACCGGTCAATTAACGCCGCTCGGGAATGCGCCGGCGCAACAACGCAGTACCTCGGTGGTTATGCCGCTCACGCTGGCGCGCAACCGTTTCGGATTCATGTGGGTCGAGATGACCACGCATGAGTGGGAAGTGTACGTGCGCGTGCGTAACCTGGTTAGCAGCGCCTTGTTGCGTATCATGCTGGCTCAGCAAAGAGAACAGGCGCAACAGCAGGTGGAGCGACTGCTCCAAGAAGCGCACGACCGCGCCGCGGAACTCTCGGTTGCCAAAGAATGGGCAGACAAGACCGCCGCCGAGAACGCGAAATTGTATTCGAGCGAACAAGCCCGCCGCCGTTCGGCGGAAGCGCTGACCAACGCCCTGCAGGAAATCTCATCGCTGGGTAAGGTGGCTGAGGTGCCGGAGCAGATCATCAAGGAGTTGGCGAACGTCATGCCGCACGACCGCAGCGCGCTCTTCCTCGATGACGTGAACGGCGTACGCCTCGCCGCCCAGCGCGGCTATCCGCCCGGCGCGCCGATCGAAGAATTGAATTACAACATCAACGGCACGAGCGTCCTGCATTTTGTCGCCAAGCAGAAAAAGCCCATGCTCGTCAACGACATCCAACAGACGCGCGGCTGGGGTCAATCGCCGTGGCTTCCGTCCGACCGTTCCGTGCTGTGCCTGCCGCTGAACCCCAAGAACAAACTTATCGGGATGCTGATCGTTACCCGCAGTGACCCCTCCGCGTTCAACCATGACGACGTCTTGCTCGCCAGCGCCTTCGCGCTCCAAGCCACCATCGCGCTCGAAAACGCCCGACTCTTCGACGAGGTGACGCGCTTCAACGAGATGATGGAACGCATGGTCGAACAACGCGTGGCGGAACTGGGCGTGGCGCACGACACACTCAAAAAACTCGATAAGAACAAAAGCGATTTCATTCAAGTCGCGGCGCACGAACTCCGCACACCGCTCACCGTCATCAAAGGCTACATGGGCATGGTCAAAGCCGCGCCCGCCGTCCAGGACAACGCACAGTTGACGCAAGCGGTCGAGGGCGTCATCCAGGGGAGCGAACGTTTGCATCAGGTCGTCAACAGCATGTTGGATGTGGCGCGGCTGGAAAACCAGGTTTTGAACCCCCACCTCGAACATGTGACGCTCGGACCGATCCTGCGCCTCATTCAAAAAGATTATGCCGAGGACTTGAAGACGCGTCAGATCGCCGTGGAGCTGGACGCCAGCCTCAACGCGATGCCGCCTGTTCTGGCTGACCCGGAACTCCTGCAAAAAGCGCTGGATAACGTGATCGTCAACGCCGTCAAATACACGCCCGACGGCGGGAAGATCAACTTGAGCGCGGCTGTGGTCGCGAACGGCAATGAACAATTCTGCGAGATTCGCGTCCGCGATACCGGCATCGGCATTGACCCGGCGAATCACAAGATCGTCTTCGAGAAGCTCTACCAACTTGGCAAGGTGGAACTGCACTCGTCCGGGCGCACCAAATTCAAAGGCGGCGGACCGGGTCTGGGTCTCGCCATCGCGGCGGGCATCGTCAAAGCGCACAAAGGGAAAATTTGGGTCGAAAGCCCCGGCTACGACGAAGAGAAATTGCCCGGCAGTACCTTCTTTATTCAGATTCCAGTGGCAAAATAAAAAGACCTCCGAAGCCTGATAGACTTCGGAGGTCTTGCTTTTTGCAAGAGTTTATTACCCTTTACTTCACGCCATTCCATTCGCCGCTGTTCAACTCCGTGATAAAGTTTGCGCGGTCTTTGTCGTTCTTGATCTCCTCGCCCGCTTTCTTTGCCAGTTCGAGGTATTTTAACGACTCTCTTTTATCCCCGCTAATCGCGTAGGCGCGGGCGATGGCTTCATAGGCAAAGGCAGTATCAGCGTCGTCCATCTCGCTTTTGTTATCCTCCAACAGTTGATAACAGAGTTGGGCATGTTTCAACGCGGAACCGCCCTCGCCCAAAACGGCATGGACGCGCGAGACCAGCCACTCGCCGCGCTGTTGCCGCACGGCTCCCCCAACCGACCGCCAGTGCGCGAGCGAAGCGTAGGCGAAATCCACCATGCGGATATCTTCGAGGCGCGTGCGGTTCTTCTTTTCGAGTAACTCCCAGGTCTGGTTGCCGAAATCCATTGCAAATTGATAGTGCGCCTGTGAGATCGTGAAAGTTTTCTCTTCGGTCATTGTGTACTCCAAGGCAGGATTATACCGCCCCATAATTTCAAATATGGATCGGACTCCCCTCCGCGCCGTGCGCGGCTTCCATCAAGGTTTCGCTCAACGTTGGGTGCGCGTGGACGTTGCGCGCGATCTCGTGCGGCGTCAATTCCATCATACGCGCCAGCGTCAGTTCGGGGAGTAACTCGGTCACCTCGGGACCGATCATGTGCGCGCCCAAAATCTCGCCGTATTTATCGTCCATCACGATCTTGACCCAACCGGCGTAATCGCCCATGCCCAGCGCTTTGCCGTTCGCTTGGAAAGGGAAGCGCCCCACCTTGATGTTGAACCCGCGTTCGCGCGCTTGCGCTTCGGTTAACCCGAACGACGCGACCTGCGGATGACAATACGTGGCGCGCGGCATCATTTCGTAATCGAGCGTGATGGTTTCCGCGCCGGCGATGTTCTCCGCGCAGATGATTCCCATCGCCGAACCAACGTGCGCCAGCATGAGTTTGCCAGTCACATCGCCAATCGCCCAGATGCCCGGCACGTTCGTCTGCATCTTTTCGTTGATTTCCACCATGCCGCGCTCGCTGATCTTGACTCCCACCGCTTCGAGTCCCAGGTTTTTGCTGTTCGGCGTGAAGGCGGTCGCGATCAACGCCTGATCCACTTCGAGCGTTTCGCCGGGTAGTTTTGCTTTAACCTTTGAGCCTGAAACCTCGATGCTCTCAAACTTAATGCCGGTCTTGATCTTAATTCCCCGCTTGGTCAGTTCCTTCGTCAGTTCCTTGCTGATCTCTTCGTCTTCGCGTGGCAGGATGCGCGGCAGTAACTCGATGATGGTCACGTCCACGCCGTATGAATTCCAGATGGTGGCAAACTCGACGCCGATGGAGCCGCCTCCCACGATCAGAACGGACGCGGGTAACGTCTCTTGCATGATCGCTTCGGCGTAGGTGACAATTCTTTTCCCGTCCACTTTCACATTAGGCAACGTCGCCGCGCTTGCGCCGGTGGCGACGATGATGTTTTTCGCTTTGAGTTCGGTAACCTTGCCGTCCTTATCGGTTACAGCCAGCGTGTCTTTGGCTTTGAACAGCGCCGACCCCATGAAGACCGCGATGTTGTTTTTCTTCATCAAGAAGCCGACGCCCTTGGTCAGCCGATCCGAATTGGAGCGCGAGCGTTTGAAGGCGACGCCGTAATCCAGCTTTAAATTATCGAACGAGAAGCCGAAATCCTTGCCGCGTTCGCGCAATGTGTGCGCCACTTCCGCGTTCTTCAACAACGACTTGGACGGGATGCACCCGACATTCAAACACACGCCGCCCAGCCACTGCTTGTCTACAATCGCAACCTTCTGCTTGAGTTGCGCGGCGCGGATCGCGGCGACATACCCCGCCGGTCCTGCCCCGATAACCACTACATCGAAATTTTCTGCCATGAGTTCTCCTGATTTATGTCGTTGCGAGGGCGCTTGTCCTGAGCGGAGACGAAGGACTGCCCGAAGCAATCTCCTAGCTAAATAGGGGATTGCTGCGTCGCAACGAACGCTCCTCGCAATGACACTGATTTTTTACTATTTTACTATTAAAGAAACAACTCCCTCTTGAGGGGAGTTGCCGAAAGATTACAGGTTTTGCTTGAGGAACTCGAACGTCCGTTCCCACGCCAGCGACGCGGCGGCGGGGTCGTACTCGGGGCGATCCTCCTCCACGAACCAGTGGGCAACTCCCGGGTAGATGTGAAGCGTCGCGTCCACGCCGGCGGCTTTCATGTCCGCCTCCATCTTCCTAACCCAATCAAGCGACTCCCATTCGTCCACATCCGAAAAATGACCGAGCACCTTCGCCTTGAAATTTCCGTAATCCGCCTCGCCCGCGCCGTAGAATTGAACCACCGCGGCAACGTCGGACTCATGCGCCGCGACCGGCAACGCCCACCCCGCGCCCATCGAGAATCCAATGATGCCAATGGGCTGTTTTGTTTGCGCGGCGAGACGGTCGTGCGCGGCTTTGATCGCAGAGCCCATTAATTCTTCATTGTTGTTTTCCAGCATTGCTTTGGCTTCGTCAACCGTAGTCGCAACGCGTCCTTGATAATAATCAGGCGCCAGCGCGACGAATCCCCGCTCGGCGAGGCGGTCGCAAACCTGTTTGAAGAACGGTTTGAGTCCCCACCACGCGTGCAAAACCAAGACGCCGCGTCCGCCGCCGTCGGCAAGATACGCGTTGACAATTCGGCCATTCACATTTAATTGGATGTCTGTCACAACCACCGCCTCACGCGGGACTGGTAGCCTGTGTACCCCTCCCCGAACTTTTTCGCCAAGTACGCCTCTTCATGTTCGATCACCAACATATTCATCAACGGGACAAACGCCAGCGTCAGTGGAATCCCCCACACATTCCCAAACGCGAGTGGGAAACCGATTAGCATCAAAACCATCCCAAGATAGATCGGGTTGCGCGTGAAGCGATAGATTCCCGTCGAGACAACGCTCGTCACCGACCCATGCGGATTCAACGTCGTCCGCTCTTTCACGAACGCGTAAAGTGCAAACAACCCACACAAGAATCCGATTCCCGCCAATCCCAGCCCGATGTTGCGAATCAGCGGCGAGATAGCAAAGGGCAAAGCAATAAACCTGCCCAACAGCCAAGCCGCCGCGATGTGAATCGCCAACAACACCGGCGGATGGATTTTCACATCCGCGTGATCTTTCTTATCACTCATCTTTCAGTCTCCAGTCTCTGGTCTCGACACCGCACCTGCGGTGGGTGCAGGTGTACGCTCCTCGCCAAAACCGCTCGTCGCTACTCGACCATCAATCTCCAATTCTCTAATTCTCCAATCCTCTCTTTAATTCCACCCCTCCAACGTCTCCTTCACCTTCATCAAGAAATTATCCGCTGAGGCGCCATCAAGGATGCGATGATCGAACACGAACGACAAATACACCATCGGGCGGATGGCGATCGCGTCATCTATCACCACCACGCGCTTCTGCATCGCGCCGATGCCTAAAATTCCGCATTGCGGCTGGTTGATGACTGGGAACGCAAACAACGATCCGCTAATTCCGTGATTGGTCAACGTGAACGTGCCGCCTTTCACCTCATCGGTCTGCAATTTCTTCGAGCGGGCGCGATTCGCCAAATCGTTGACCGCGCGCGCCGTCGCCAGCAGAGACAGATTATCCGCGCCTTTGATAACGGGAACAATCAAGCCGTCTTCTCCAAGCGACGTTGCCATGCCGAGGTTGACCGCCTTGTGTACCAGTACGCCCTCGTCCGTCCACGAGGAGTTGACTATCGGATGATTCTTCAATCCCGCCACAATTGCCATCATGAAATAGGCGGTAAACGTGAGATTGACTCCATCGCGCGAGAAAATTTCCTTGTTGGCGGAACGATGTTTGACAACACGGTGCATATCCGCTTCCATCACTGTCAACACGTGCGGCGACGTGCGCTTGGACATGACCATATGCTCCGCGATGGACTTGCGGATGACGGAATGTTTGATGAGTTGGTCGCCAACCGCCGAGGTTGCGTGTGGCGTGGATCGTGAAGCGACAACTTCTTTTCCTCTTTCCTCTTTCATCTTTCCATTTTCCACATAATTCAGCACGTCGTTCTTCGTGATCCGCCCATTCATCCCCGTGCCTTGCACCTGTTGTAAATTGACGCCATGCTCCGCCGCGATCTTTGCCACGACGGGCGAGATGAAACCTAGATCGGTCGAAGGTCTAAGGTTCAAAGTCGCAGGTTGCCCCTCCGACTTTTGACTTTCCACTTTCGACTCTGTTTTTGCAGGAGCATTTGATATTGAAGCGCTCTCCACCGATTCCCCCACCTTCCCGATGAACGCCAGCACCGCCCCCACCTTCGCAGGGATACCCTCCTCCGCCACGATCTTCAACACCGTCCCAGACGCAGGCGCGGGGATTTCAGTGTCTACCTTGTCGGTGTTCACTTCGAGAAGCGGCTCCAGTTCTTTAACTGAGTCGCCTTCCTTTTTCAACCATTTGATGACAGTTACTTCTTCGACCCCTTCGCCGAGCAATGGGACAAGCACTTTGGTTGCCATAAAAACTCCTTTGAACCGCGAGGAACGCTATGCCCGTAAGAAAAAATCATTCAATCTTTGCGCCCATAGCGCACTTTGCGGTTAATTCCTTTGTGTTCTTCGTGTCCTTCGTGTTTAAAGAATGTTTGGAAATGACTCTGGATCAACCTCATTCATCATCTCGTACACCGCATCGAACACTGTCTCGCTATTCGGCTTGCTCCAATAATCGCCGTCGCTACCATACGCGGGACGATGCGCCTGACTGGACAGCGTGCGCGCGGGCGAATCGAGATGGAAGTAGCCGCCTTGCTTCTCGATCACCTCCTGCATCATGTACGCGGACGCGCCGCCGGGCACATCCTCATCCACGAACAGAATGCGATTCGTTTTCTTCAATGACTCGACGATCCTGCCATGAATATCGAACGGCAGAAGCGATTGTACGTCCATAACTTCGACCTCGACGCCGACTTTCGATAACTTCTCCGCCGCGTCCATCACAATTCGACAGCACGCGCCGTAGGTGACAACGGTCGCGTCCATCCCTTTGCGGAGAATCTCAGGCACGCCCAGCGGAACGGTGAACTCGCCGATATTATCGGGCAGGCGTTCTTTCACGCGATAGCCGTTCAACACTTCGATCACAACCGCAGGCTCGTTGGCTTTGAGCAAGGTGTTGTAAAAACCAGCGGCGCGAGTCATATCGCGCGGCACCAGCACATGCATTCCGCGCACCAAATGAATCAAACCCGCCATCAACGAACCCGAATGCCAGATGCCCTCCAAGCGATGACCACGCGTACGCACGATCACCGGCGCGGCTTGCCCGCCCACCGTGCGCCAATGCAACGTGGCGAGATCGTCGCTCATCACTTGTAACGCGTACAAAATGTAATCGAGATATTGAATCTCGCAGATCGGACGCAAGCCGCGCATCGCCATGCCGATCGCTTGTCCCATGATCGTCGCCTCGCGGATGCCCGTGTCGGTCACGCGCAACGCGCCGTATTTTTCCTGCATCCCTTTGAACCCCTGGTTTACATCGCCGAGAAAACCCACATCCTCGCCGAACGCGATCACGCGCGGGTCGCGCGCCAGCATCGCATCGAACGCGGCGTTGACGATTTCGAAGCCCATCAGCGTGGGCGAGGCGGCTGAATAGGCGGGAGAAACTTCATGGACTGAGACAGCCGTCCCGTTGTAAAGATGCGAACTGTACCGCGCGCGATTCGCCGCGTCCTGTTCGGTCTTCCACTGGATCAAAATCTGCTTGGATGGATTCGCCTCGGTGCGCAGGATTCTCAACGCCTCGTGCGCCGCGCTGTGGACGTCACGCCTCAGCGGCGCAGGGACGGCTGCCAACCGCTCCCGAATCTGATTCAACGCCGACGCGTGATTCGAACTGCCGGCGATCTCGTCGAGTATATCCGCCACCTGACCGCGCTCATCGAGAATCGGATTCAAATACGCGTCCCACGCCGTCTTGCGGATGTTTTCGACAATTTCATGATCTTCGCTTTCCCACTGTTGGAATTCTTTTTCGGTTGCGATCTTGCTTTCGAGCATCCACGTTTTCATCTTGCGGAGGCTGTCGAATTCCTCTTCGAACTTCAAACGCTCGGCGGATTTATAGCGCTCGTGTGAGCCGCTCGTGCTGTGACCTTGCGGCTGTGTGACCTCGGTGACGTGCACCAGCGCGGGGACGTGTTCGGCGCGCGCCGTTTCGGACGCCTGGCGGAACGTCTCGATCAGCGCGGGGTAATCCCAGGCTTTGACGCGGTACAAGTCATAGCCGTTTGAATTTTCATTGCGTTGGAAGCCGGCGAGCAAATCTCCCACATTGTTCTTTGTCACCTGATATTCGTTTGGCACCGAGATGCCGTAGCCGTCGTCGTAGATCGTGATGATGGCGGGCGCTTTCAAAACGCCGATGGCGTTGACCGTTTCCCAAAAGATGCCCTCGGCGGCGGAGGCGTTGCCGATGCTTGCCCATGCCACTTCGTCGCCGTTGTGCGAGAATTGTGTGAAGGGTTTGAGTTCGGCGAGCCCGCGATACAAAACGGAGGCGTACGCCAGCCCAGCCGTGCGCGGCATTTGCGAGCCGGTGGGGGAAACGTCGGCGGCGGAGTTGAACAGTTCCGTTTGGTTTTTCCACGAACCGTCGGGGTTTATGAAGCGGTTCGCAAAATGCGCGTTCATCGAGCGCCCGCCCGTATTGGATTCGTGCACCACGTCTGCGTGCGCGTACAACTGGGCAAAAAATTCCTGGACGCTCATCACGTTCAGCATGAACATCCAGGTCTGGTCGCGATAATAGCCCGATCTCCAATCCCCTTTGCGGAAGTGACGCGCAATGGCGAGGTTGACGATCTCCTTGCCGTCGCCAAAGATGCCGAACTTCGCCTTGCCGCTCAACACCTCGCGCCGCCCGATAAGCGAAGCCTGCCGACTCTGATAGGCGATGCGGTAATCTTTGACGATCTCTTCTTTCTCGAGGGGAAGAGTAACAGAACCCTTCGTTTTGGGCATTTGTTTCTCCTGAAGAATGTCGTTGGAGGGATTATAACAAAGGATGATATGCCAGTAGGGGCACGGCGGAACGATCACTGTCAAAATTTATCCGATTCCCGCCGTGCCCCTACGTCGGCGGAACGATCACTGTCAAAATTTATCCGATTCCAGCCGTGCCCCTACGTCGGTGGAACGATCACTGTCAAAATTTATCTGATTCCCCGCCGTGCCCCTACGGTTTCACATTTTTGGGATTATTTTCATCATCATCCCACAACATGGGGTTGGATTCGATGTAATCGGTTTTGTTTTGTAAATCTTTCTCGTTGCGAATAATGTGTTCGTAATAATTCCTCTGCCAAACTGGAACGCCCTCGGTCACTCGCATCAAATTGATTCGATAAGAAACCGACGATTTATACGAACGAATGATTGTCGGTATAGAACCTTTCACAGGTTTTTGAAATTGTTCATGCGTAGGGGCACGGCGGAACGATTCTCCGTCAAAGTTTATCTGATTTTCCGCCGTGCCCCTACGAGGCGTGATTTCAATAATCCCGTGCATATGCGTCGGCATAATGACGTATGCGCCAAGCTCGACGTTTGGAAATCGTTTCGGCAGTTTTTCCCATTGTTGCAGAGCAACCATGCCAAATTGATTCAATTTCATCTCCCCGTTCTCCACAAATCCAAATAACGATTCTCTCTGCCACGTAACGATCGTCATATGGTACGCGCCTACCTGTGAATAATCATATCCTGGCAATCGGATCGAACGACGATGATGTTTCTGCGGATCGAATTTCGATGGCACATTCCGATTATACTTCCGCCCATGAACCCGCTCCCCGTCGTCCAAACGCAAATCCCGCCCGATGTGATTGACCTCGGCTTGGGCAACCCGCCGCTTTCGTTATTACCACTCGACTTGATTCACACATCCGCGCAAAAAATCTTGTCGCAAAACGAAAATTCCTTTTTGCAATACGGAACGGAACAAGGCGACGGCTACTTGCGCGCGGCGCTGGCTGATTCTTTGAGCAAGGGTTACGAGTTTTCCGTCCACGCAGAAAATTTATTCATCACGGCGGGTATCTCAAACGCGCTGGACTTGTTGTGCAGTCTCTTCACCAAAGCGGGCGACACGATTCTCGTCGAAGAGCCGTCCTATTTTCTCGCGCTGCGGATATTTGCCGACCATCATTTGAATGTGATTCCCATCGAGACCGACGAACACGGACTCGTCCCCGCTTCGCTCGCAGGGACGCTTGCCTCGGCTTCCCCGAAGTTTCTCTACCTCATTCCGACTTTTCAAAACCCAAGCGGACATACACTCTCTCAGGAACGCCGCGAACAGATTCTGCAACTTGCGATCAAGCACAACTTCATCATCGTCGCGGACGAGGCGTATCAACTGTTGCACTCTTCAGGCGAGAAACCGCCAAAATCATTCGGCGCGTACATTGACTCGCAACGCGTCATTGCGTTGGGCTCGTTCTCGAAGATCCTCGCTCCCGGTCTGCGCCTTGGATGGATGCAAGCGCACGCCAACATCCTCAATCGTTTCGCCAATAGCGGACTCATGGACAGCGGCGGCGGGTTGAATCCGTTCACGTCGGCGGCGCTGCGCGGCGCGGTCGCGTCGGGCGGGTTGGAAGCCAACATCGGCAAACTCAGGCTGAGGTACGCGAACCAGATCGCCGTCATGGATGAAGCGTTGCATCGCCATCTGCCGCAAGCGAAATATATCCTCCCGCACGGCGGCTATTTCTTCTGGCTGGAATTCCCCGAAGCGGTGGACGTGAGCGAGCTCCGCAAGCGCGCGTCCAACTTCAAAGTGGATTTTCGCCCCGGCGCGTTGTTTTCCTCCAAAAGCGAAATGAAAAATTTCATGCGCTTGTGTTTCGTTTATTACGAAGCGGAGCAAATCGAAGAGGGCGTCAAACGGATTGCCGTTTGCCTAAATTCGATGTGATTTTGTTTGGCGTTTTTCTCGAAACCGCAACAACAGGACTATAATTCGACTCGATGACCACCATCGCCCTGCCGGTCAAAGCGAAAGAGCATCCGCACATCCGCGCGCTCAACGTCTTGCGCGATCTTTCCACTGTGGCGGACCTGATCGAATTGTGTTTTTCGAACACGATGGACAACGACGGTCAGCGTTACGTGAACGATATGCGCCGCGCCGGGCGCGACGAGGGATTCCTGCGTTGGGCGAATCACATCGCCGAGACCACATCCCTGCCGCTGATGGGCTTCGTTTGGGAGGAGGACGGTCGCATCGTCGGCAACGCCAGCCTGATCCAATTCCGCGACAAGGGCAAGCGCATCCACCTGATCGCCAACGTGGCGACCCATCCCGACTATCGCCGCCGGGGCATTGCGCGCGCCCTTACCGAACGCACGCTCCAATCTGCCCGCGACAAAAAAACCGACGCCGTCTGGCTTCACGTCCGCGAGGATAACCCCGGTGCGGTAAGACTTTACGGCGACCTCGGGTTTACAGAAGTCGCGCGGCGCACATCCTGGATTTCAAACTCGGATTCCCCACGCGCTCAAGCCGACTCTGCCATTCAGATTATTCCTCGTTCCCCGCGCTTTTGGAACCAACAAGCGGAGTGGCTTCGTCGTCGCTATCCCGACTCGATCGCCTGGTATCACTCGTGGAATTTCAACACGCTTCGCCCCGGATTTTGGGCTTGGCTCGCCAACCTCTTCATGGACTTCGACCTCGAGCAGTGGGCGGCGGTGCGCGGCGACGACCTGCTCGGCGCGCTTACGTGGCTTCCAAATGGCGGACGCTCCAGCTCGCTCTTTGCCGCGGTCGGCGATTCAGCCCCAGCCCTCACCCAACTCCTCCTGCACGCGCGCCGCGCCGCGCGCAACTCCACGTTGATGTTGGACTTCCCCGGCGGTGAAATGACCGAGGCTGTCGCCGCGGCGGGCTTCAGTCCGCGCCGCACGCTGATCTGGATGCGCGCCTGACGCAACCTTGACCCTCTTCTCACGTATGAAGAGGTGAAAAAAACAAGAGGAGAACCCCATGACAAAATTTATCCTGCGTTGGGCGATCAATGCGGTCGCTCTCTATCTGGCGGTCTTAATTCTGCCGGGCATTGACTTGGCAAGCAAATCCAGTTCGATCATCTGGCTCGCGCTGATCTTCGGGCTAGTGAACGCGCTGGTCAGACCGCTCATCAGCATCCTGACCTGCCCGCTGATCATCCTCACGCTCGGTTTGTTCACGCTGGTCATCAATACCATCATGTTCTGGCTGACGAGCGTCATCGGTCAATCGTTCGGCCTTGTCCTGACGATTAGCGACCCCGTCTGGTGGAATGCCTTCCTCGGCGGGCTGGTTGTCAGCATTGTCAGCGTGGTGTTGACGTTGATTCTGAAAGATGAGTTGAAGGGGAAGAGGAAATAGTGCGTATTGCGTATTGCGTAAGAAACGGCTTGCGATCAGCAAGCCGTTTTCTTTTTTTGCTCTCTTGTTATTTACAGAGGTTTCTTGCTCAACAGCGACATTCATGTCGCGTTACGATGCCTGGGGTGAATTACGCAATATTCAACCCCGGCAATCCCCCCGCAGATTTTGCCGCGCGCGCCCCGCGTACGATCGCTTCTGCCAACGCTTCGGCGGCGAACGCGCCGATGGCGGAAACGTCGGCTTTTTTTGTGCCGGTGGAGAGGGCGAAAAGCGTGTCGCCGTCGAGCAGGGTGTGGGCAGGGCGGATCGTGCGCGCGAGTCCATCGTGCGCCATCTGCGCGACTTTGGTCGCCTGCGCTTTTGTCAAACTCGCGTTGGTTGCCACGACGCCGATGACCGTATTTCCGCGTGAGGCAAAACCGAGGAGTCCGCGTCCCAGCGGTTTTTTTAGCATGGAGAGTGTGTCGGCAAATTTTTCCTTGCCGCCCACGCGCAATGGACCGATCTTGCCTGAGCGCAGACCGGCGATGATCGCGCCGCTGTTCGGGTCAACCACGTCGCCGAACGCGTTGACCGCGACCAGCGCGCCGACGATCACGCCTCCGCCGATGTTTATGCTGGTTGTGCCGAGCCCGGTTTTCAGCGCCAGGGTGTTTCCAAACATTTTGCCGACCGACGCGCCGGTCCCGGCGCCGACGTTGCCCTCTTTCGGCGGGGCGGAGGAGGCTTGGGACGCCGCGAGGTATCCCATTGCCGAGTCAGGCCGCACGTCGGCGCGACCGAGGTTCAAATCGTAGAGAATCGCCGAAGGGACGATCGGCACTTTCGCCGCGCCGGTGTTGAATCCGATTTTTTGTTCTTCCAGAAATTTCATCACGCCGCTCGCCGCGTCGAGCCCGAACGCGGAGCCGCCCGCTAAAACGATGGCGTGAACTTTTTGGACGAGGTTGACGGGGTTCAGGAGGTCGGTTTCGCGCGTGCCGGGTCCGCCGCCGCGCACATCCACGCCCGCGACCGCGCCTTTGCGGCAGAGGATGACCGTGCAACCGGTGAGGGCGTCGTCGTTTTGCGCGTGTCCCACTTCGATGCCGCGCACGTCGGTGATGGCGTTGTTGAGGGTCATGACATTTGATTGTAGGGACACAGCGAGTCGTAGTCGGACTTTAACGGCAGATCATTTCGCTGTGCCCCTACCTGCATAATTGAAAATCTTATTTCAAGCCGCGCACCAGCGTCATGAACTCGCGCCACTCTTCTTCGAAGAAATGCACGGTGACGTTGTTGAGCTCGATGTGATAGGTGGTCTCGCCGTCGGGTTCTTCGGCGCGCCAGGCCATGAAGTTATCGGTCTCGGCGAGCGTTTCGGTGACGGGTTCGCTATGATTGTTGTTCATCGTTCTTCTCCTTGGGCGACTCTATATGTTTTGTAAATCGGGTTGTGAAGAAATTTTTGATGCGCGCCAGCCAGTCGGTGGCGGCATCGTTGTAGTGGTCGCCCTTATCGGGGGGCCATGGTTCGAGGTCGAACATCTTGCGCGTGATGTAACGCCCGAGCAATGTGACCGTGGCAAGCAACGGCGCGGCGACGACCACGCCGATGATGCCGAGCAGGTTGGCGAAGATCAGTGCGGTCACCAACACCGCGGCGGGATGCACCTTCAACGTGCGCGCCATGATGCGCGGCGTGATGAGGTTGTCTATGACGCTGTCAATGGCGGAGGTGATGACCAACACGCCGACGGTGTAAAACAGGGGCGGCAGGTCGAAGAGTTTGAACGGCTGGAAGTATGTGACCAGCGCGATGGTTGCGGAGGTGATGAACGGACCGATGTAAGGCAGGAATTTTGCAAGCCCCGCCATGAACGCCAGCCCGATGGCGTATTTTACGCCGAGCAATGAGAAGAGGATCGTGTAGACCACGAAGGCGAGCGTGAAGATCAGTATCTGCCCGCGCAGGAACGCGTTCCAGATGCGGCTGAGTTCGTTGCCCAGCCGGCGGAAGTCCTCCGAGTAGCCGGGCAGGTTCACTTTGATGAGATCGCCTTGCAAGCCGCTGGATTCTGCCATGACGAAATAGGAAACGAGCAGGATGAAGAACAGCCAGCCGATCGTCTGCGCCGCCCCGCCCGCCACCGCGCTGAGCAGGTTGCCCGTCTGACCGAGAAGCGGTTGCACGTAGGAAATCAATTGCTGGCTGATCTCGTTCAGGTCAACCGTGTTCATATCCAGTTTGAACGGACCGAGTTCGAACACCCGTCCCG
The DNA here is from genome assembly GCA_020847435.1 of Anaerolineales bacterium. Lineage (GTDB taxonomy): Bacteria > Chloroflexota > Anaerolineae > Anaerolineales > Villigracilaceae > Defluviilinea. The sequence continues at coordinate 83,516 of JADLBX010000012.1, read as the reverse complement.
AATACGTTTGGATGTAGGTTGGCAAGTCTGTGACGATTTGCTGGACCGAAGAGACGAGGCTTTGGATCTGCCCGACGAGACCGACGCCGCCCAGCGTGAGCAAGCCGATGAGGATCAGCAAGATCAGGACGAAGATCAGGTTGACCGAGGCTTTCCACGAAATTTTTAATCCGCGCGACACGATGGCGGTCAGCGGGTGGAGCAGGTAGGCGAGGATGAAGATCATCAACAGCGGCGGGATGAGGTTGGAAAAGCGACTCAACAAAAACGCCGTGATGCCGACGATCACCAAGCCAAAGAGCAGTTTGGTGGTCGAACTCCAGCGGGGCGACGAAGCGGTTTCTTGATCCATTGAAAATATTCTCCGAATAGGTTGACCCTATTCTAGTCAAGAGACAGGTCTTTGGCAATAATAAAAAAAGACTTCGGAAGTCTTTGAGATTTCCGAAGTCTTAAAAAGCCGATGGCGTTTATGGGCACCCGCCGAGGAACGGGAAGAACGTGCACCACAGGTAGTTGCTGTCTATGTACCAGAGGATGCCGCCGCAAATACAAACGAACAACAACACGCCGACTCCGATGGCAATGGGCAAGACGGGCGATTTCTTCGCCGGCGCGGCTTCCACCATGGGGCTGGCAGGGACGCTCCCCGCGTATTGGGAAGTGGCTGGGGGAGGCGGCGCAACGGGTCGCGACGCGGACGGTATGGCTGTCGCGCGCGGCGACGCGACGGTCGCGGCTGGGTCGAACGTGGAGGCTTCGAACACCAGCACGATCTGTTCGCCGAACGAAACCACTTCGCCCGCCTTCAGCACGCGCGGCCCCGCCAAACGCTGGCCGTTCACAAATGTCCCGTTGGTCGAACCGAGGTCTTCCAGCACAAACTTGCCGCCCTGGAAGGTCAAGCGCGCATGGCGGCGCGACACTTCCGCGTCGTTGATCGTGATCTCGTTGGACGAATCGCGCCCAATGGTCATTTGATCGCCTTCGAGAGCGAAGACCGCGCCGGGGGTGGGACCCGTCCGCATGATGAGTTGATATTGAGCCATGAGCCATTCTCCTCTTGAATAATTCCTGCGCTTAGTGTACAAGGTTCAGAAAAAAAAGTCAAACCCTGTTAGAACGCGTTATACTTGCTCAAGACGAAATGTACACCATCTGGTTACTCCCACCGTATAACGTAATGGATGTGAAATGAACGAGCCCGCATTACCCCTCCCCGAATTTTTCGATGCGGATAAAGTCGGCGCGGTCTGGCGGATTCCCTACGAAGCGCGCGCACACCAAGCGCGGGACTGGGCGCGTCTGCGCACGGTTCAGCCTGCCTCAGTTTCCCCGGCGCGCACCCACCTTCTGCTGATTGACGTGCAGAACACCTTCTGCATTCCCGAGTTTGAACTCTACGTTGGCGGTCGCAGCGGACGCGGCGCCGTGGACGATAACCTGCGCCTGTGCGAATTCATCTACCGCAACCTTGCAAACCTCACCCACATCACCGCCACCATGGACACGCACCAAGCCATGCAGATCTTTCACGCCATGTTCTTCGTGGACGCGGACGGCAGCCATCCCGCCCCCTACAGCGACATCCACCTCGCCGACTTACGCGACGGCAAATGGAAATTCAACCCCGCCCTCGCCGACGAGTTCGACATTGCCCCCGAATACGGACAGCAAATGATGCTCCATTATGCCGAACAGTTGGAGCAGAAAGGCAAGTACGCGCTCACTGTTTGGCCCTATCATGCCCTGCTCGGCGGGATCGGTCACGCGCTTGTTTCATCGGTGGAAGAAGCATTGTTCTTTCATTCCATCGCACGCAATACGCAGTACGAAGTAATAATGAAGGGAGACAAACCCTTCACTGAAAATTACTCCGCCATCGGGCCCGAAGTGTTGACCGGTCCCATGGGCGAGACGCTTGGAACGCGCAACCCGAAATTTATCGAGCAATTGCAACAGGTTGACCGCCTCATCATCGCCGGGCAAGCCAAATCCCATTGCGTCGCGTGGACGGTGCAAGACTTGCTCGATGACATCAACGAGGTTGACCCCGCGCTGGCACAAAAAGTGTACCTGCTCGAAGATTGTTCCTCGCCTGTCGTCGTCCCCGGCGTGGTAGACCACACCGACGCGGCAAACGCGGCATACGCGCGCTTCGCCGAGGCGGGAATGCACGTGGTGAAAGCGGCGGAGTACAAGTGAACAGGTAGGCACGTAGACAAGGAAACAGGTAAACAGGTAAACAAGGAAACACGTAAACACGTAAACACGTAGACAAGGAAACACGTAACTTGTAACTCGTATCATGTTTCTTTCTTCAATCTCTAGTCTCTAATCTTCAATCCTCCAATTCTCCAATCCTCCAATCCTCCAATTCTCCAATTCTCATCTCTTTCCTCCCATGTCCATCTTCAACAACTCCCGCCTCACGAACGAAACCTTCAAACTCGATATCGAGCGGATGCGCCGCGGCTGGTACTCGGATAAATATTTCGAAAACATCGGGCGGATGCTCACCGCGCTGGCGTCCGAAAAATATTCGTATGCCGGGCAACAACCCAACCTGCCCGCCGACGTGTCCGCGCAAAACATCGAAGTTGGCGACATCGAAGTGGAGATGCAATGGTTCACGCGGCGGCTGGGCAATACCATCGTCGTCGGCGTGGACAAGGCGCTGGCGATGCTCCGTCACTGCACGGGGTATTGGGACGGCGACACCTTCGTTGACACCTCGGACAAACTCGAAGTGTGGGCGGTCCACGATGGGACGGTGGTCAAATCGGACGGCAACCCGTTGAGCGCGGAGCCGGTCATCAAAGCGCGCGGACGCTATCGCGACTTTGCCCTGCTCGAAACGCCGACGCTCGGCGTGTTGACGCGTTCCAGCCGCGTTGCCACGAACGTTTACGAAACGTTGATGGCGGCGCGCGGCAAGCCGGTGTTGTTTTTTCCGGCGCGCTTCGACCTGCACGAAGTCCAAGCCGCGGACGGCTACGCCTACAACATCGCCATCAAACGCTTCAATATGGATTATTCGCACGCGATCGGGTCGTTCGTCTCGACCGACGCGCAAGGCGATTGGTGGGGCGGCGCGGGCGGCGGGACGGTGGCGCACGCGGCGATCGCCTCCTTCCTCGGCGATACGGCAGAGGCGATGATGCAGTTCGCGCGCATTTTGCCGGCGGGAATTCCGCGCATTGCACTGGTGGATTTCAACAACGATTCGGTGCGCGACTCTCTGCGGGTGATGGAAGCGATGTTTACAAAATATCGCGAGTTGTGCGACCAAGCCAACGAAGCGGAAGCCTCGAAGTATGCGCTGTATGGCGTCCGTTTGGATACGAGCGGAAGCGTGCGCGATGTGTCGGTCGAGCCGTTGGGCGACCCCGCGCTGGATTTGGGCGTCAACCCGCGCCTGGTCTTCAATGTCCGCCGGGCGGTGGATCACGCGTGGGAAAACTGGAGCATCCCGCCCGTCTGGCAAGAAGCGGCGCGTGAGTATTGTCGCAACGTCAAGATCGTCGTCTCCGGTGGGTTTGCCCCGGAGAAGATCCGCAAGTTCGAAAAGTTGGAAGTGCCGGTGGATATTTACGCGGTCGGTTCGTGGTTGTTCAACAATAGCGGCAGCACGGTCACCGATTTCACCGCCGACGTGGTGCGCGTGAAAATTCACGGCGAATGGGTGGACATGGCAAAGGTCGGGCGGCGCCCGTTGGCGAACCCGAATTTGGAACGCGTGTGGTGAAAAATATTCACCGCGCAGGTTTGCACTGAGTTTGTCGAAGCGGCGCCAAGCACGCGAAGACTCTAATAGGACTTACGCAGAATGCTCCCGCAGGGTCTGTGACCCTGCGAGGTGGCTCGAAGAACACGGCGGTCACAGACCGCCTTTGAGCAAAAAGTGTGGTTTTGCGTAAGTCCTGACTAAAAAGATTTCTTGGCGATCTTTGCGTACTTGGCGATTCATGAATCCTCCACCTTGAGAAAGGGCGAGGGTGAGGGAGGAACCATTCCATTTTTTACAAAAATTTTACAGCGGGGTAATCCAAAGTTGAAGCCGAGCCTCTACACTTGGCGTATGGAGGCGCCATGACGATCTCACGACGTGATTTTCTCAAAATGTCCGGTATGTTTGCCGCATGGACGGCGCTCGCCTCGTGCGCGCCGAACGCTGCCCAAACGCTCAGCCCGCCGACAGCCACGTTGGCGCCGACCTTGCCGCCCGCTCCGCTCGAAGACGACGCGCTGATCGTCCACACGTTGAGGCGCATGTCTTTCGGCGCGACGCCAGCCATGTTCGAAAAAGCCCGCCGCCTCGGACTCGAAGCGTTTATCGAGGAACAGCTCGCTCCCGAAGCGATCCCCGACGATGCGACTGAAAAAATGATGAGGCAGTTCACGACCCTCGAGATGACGGCGGAGGAACGCTTCAAATTGGACAAGCGCGGCTTGCCCGTGCAAGAGTTGATCGCCGCGACGTTGTTGCGCCAGCGATACAGCGAACGCCAATTCTTCGAAATGCTGGTGGATTTTTGGAGCGACCACTTCAACATTTTCATCGGCAAGAGCGCCTGCCGGGCATTGAAAACCGACGACGATCTGAAAGTCATCCGCCCGAACGCGCTGGCGAAATTCCGCGACCTGTTGTACGCCTCGGCGCACAGCCCGGCGATGCTGGTCTATCTCGATCAAGCCGACAGCCGCGCCGAAGCGCCCAACGAAAATTACGCGCGCGAGTTGATGGAACTGCACACGATCGGCGCCTCAGCCGGATATTCACAGCAGGATGTGATGGAAGTGGCGCGCGTCCTAACCGGCTGGTCAATCACCGGCCTGCGCAAACGCCGGCAGGAATTCGGCTCGTTCTATTTCAACCCCGAAACGCACGACAACGGCGAGAAACACGCGCTAGGCATGACGATTCCGCCCGGCGGCGAAGACGAAGGCATGCTGATTCTCGACTTGCTCGCCTCGCACCCGAGCGCGGCGCAGTTCATCAGCCGCAAACTCGCCCGGCGATTTATTTCCGATTCACCGACGCAGGGGCTGGTTGATTCGCTGGCGCAGGTTTTTACCCAAACCGACGGCGACATCCGCGCGTTGCTCCGCGCGTTGCTCGCTTCGGATGAGTTCAAAGCCTCCGCCGGGCAAAAGTTCAAACGCCCGCTCGATTTTTTCATCTCCATGTTGCGGCTGACCGATGCGACGATTACAAGCAATGCCCGCAGCGCGCGCCGAGTGCAGGAATATCTGCGCCTGCTGGGGCAGGTCCCGTTCACCTGGTCGCCGCCCAATGGATTCCCGGAGAGCCAGAATTACTGGGCAACCACCAGCGGCTTACTCGACCGTTGGAACTTCAGCAACCTGCTCGTATCGAATCAGATTCGCGGCGTGGAAGTGAACCTGGACGCGCTGACCGCAGACGCCGCCTCCGCCGAAGATATCGTGGATGTGTTGAGCCTGCGTTTCCTCGGCGAACTCCTGCCGGACGACGCGCGCTCGATCATTGTGGACTTCGCCTCGTCCGGCAACTTCGACGAGGACCTCCCATCCATCGCGGGCTTGATCCTCGGCTCGCCGCATTTCCAAATGAGGTGAGCCCGTACCGCAAAGTTCACTTTGCGCTCCGACCTAACGCACGATAAAACCTGATAACCGCAAGATGTTGTACTTTTCCAAAATGATCGAGCAATAAATCGGTTCTCAAACTTCAAGGTCAAACTACGGAGTCACAGAGACACTGAGAAAAAAACAAGTAAAAAAACTCCGTGACTCGGTGTCTCCGTGGTTCAAAGCGGATTGCTCGGTTTAATTGTTAATTTGCAAAATCTGCGCTACAAAAGGATAAACCATGACCACAACCATTTCTCGTAGAGATTTTCTCAAACTCGCCGGGGCGTTCACGGTCGCGCCTGCGCTCCCAACGTGGATGCCGCGCATGGCGTTCGCTCCGCAAGGTGTCGAACCGCCGGGCGATATCCTCGTCGTCGTCTTCCAGCGCGGCGGCATGGACGGCATCAACGCGGTCATCCCGCACGGCGACGCGGATTATTATCACAACCGTTCCGCGCTTGCCATCCCCGAACCCGAAGACGGAAGCGACCAGACCGGCATCGATCTCGACGGATTCTTCGGACTGCATCCCTCGCTCCGTCCGCTCAAAGATCTGTGGGATGAAAAAACGCTCGCCATCGTCCATGCGGTTGGCTCGCCCGACCCGACTCACTCGCACTTCGACGCGATGGACTACATGGAGCGCGGCACACCCGGTGAGAAGTCCATTTCCACGGGCTGGATCGGCCGCCACTTGCAGACAGCCGCATGGCAGAATGAATCGCCGTTCCGCGCCATCGGCATGGGCGGCGTGATGCAAGCCGCCTTGCGCGGACCCATCCCGGTCACCACGCTCAAATCCATTTCCGATTTTCACTTGCAAGGCGACGTCACTCAACTGACGGAGATCCGCGCGCGGCTCGAGTCGCTGTACAACCTCGGCTCGTCGCTCGATGGCGATGCGATCGAAACTTTCAACGCGGTGGACATCCTCGACAAGATTGACGTGAACAACTACACCCCGTCGGGTGGGGCGGCATACCCCGAAACGGAATTCGGTATGGCGATGAAACAAGTGGCGCAGATTGCCAAAGCGGAGATCGGGTTGGAGGTTGCGTGTGTGGACATTGGCGGCTGGGACACGCACAACCAGCAGGGACAACTCGAAGGCGAATTGCCGACCCTGCTCAACGAGTTTTCCTCCGGGCTCGCTTCGTTGTATCACGATCTCGGCGACCGCGCCAAGCGCGTGACCATCGTCACCATGTCTGAGTTTGGGCGGCGCGTGAAAGAAAACGCGTCGGATGGAACCGATCACGGACACGGCAACTGCATGTTCGTCCTCGGCGGGGGAGTGAACGGCGGCAAGGTCTACGGTCAGTGGCCCGGTCTCGCGCCGGAGAAGTTGTACGAAGGCATTGACCTCGCAATCACCACCGACTATCGCGATGTGCTGGGCGAAGTGGTTGAAAAACGATTGAAGAATCCGAGTCTCGCGGACGTGTTCCCGTCGTATGCGGATTGGAAAAATCTCGGCATTGTGCAGGGGTGATCGCAGGAATCGTAACGCGTCATTCATGTCGCTCTTGCGCGAGAACTCGCGTTACGAACAAAACTGCGTAAGATTACTTACTAAATATTGCTCTCCTCGATCCAAGATTCTGACTCCACCCTCCCGAGGGTTTGAGGGCGGACAGGTTATAAGATTTACCGCCAAGAGCGCGAAGAACGCAAAGAAAGAATTAAGACTTGGCGCCCTTAGCGGGCTTGGCGGTTCAAGAAATCAAGCCGAGACTCAACCCTGTTCGCCCCTGAACTCCCAAGGGTAGAGGAAGCGCTGAAATTGTGGCAGAATTGCCCCACTTTGGTATCGAGGAGAAACGATGAAAATCTTTGGGCTTTCACTAGACGGCGAGCTTGAACCCTCGCGCGCCGTGCAAAAACAGCACGCGCAACTCGGCGCGCTGTATGGGGCGCTGGGTGGCATTGCCTTTGCCCTCACGACCTCCAGCGTGGATTTGATCCTGCACCGCGACTTGCCGCTCGGTTTCGAGTTTGGCTTTTTGACATCCTACGGACTGATCGTTGTCCTTGGGTTGAGCGTCATCGGGTTCGTCACCTGTTGGGCGGTTGAAACGTGGCGCGGCTTGTTCTATGGCGCGGTCATCGCGGCGGCGCTGGTGTTGGTCGGTTCGTTGATGCAATCCGGTGAGGCGACGACTGGGATGAAGTTCATGGTGCTGGTCTTCATTCTCATGCCGATCGCCGTGCTGGTCTTGCCCGTCGCGTGGGTCCTGCGCTGGCTGGCGGAAAGGCACACTCAGGCGCGGTCGTCTCGTTACTGCGCCTCGATCGTCGCCCTCTTATTCGCGATTGCCGTCACATTCGGCGCGGCAGGCGGCTATTTTATGCGGATGCCCGATCGCGCAGTGCGGGCTGTGCGCTTTTTACATGTTCTCGTCCAGCAAACGAGCGCGAGCGACGGGAACGCCCTGGCAAAACTCCCGGGCTTCGCCGAACAGGCAGGCGGCGCCTATCGCATGTACGAAGCCTCCTCGCCGGATTCCACCGAAGGCTTCGACGTTCGCGTCCATTACGATGACGGCTATACTTTTTCCTGCACGGTGATTGCCTACCCGGGACAAGACCCATACCTTTCGGTATGTAAAGCGGGTGAATGATTAACGCCTAGACTGTGAAAAAATAGATTGCCAGAAACGCCAGTGCGATGCCGACCGCTTGCGTCTTGGAAATTTTCTCTTTGAGCAACAGCCAAGCCAGAATGACCGTCGCGCCCGGGTAGAGCGAGCTCAAGATCGCCGAAATATCGAGCCGGCCGGCTTTGCTGGCGAGGATGAAAAAGAAGTTGCCGCCGAGGTCGAGCGCGGCGTTGACGAGCACAACGCCCCACGCGTCGCGCGGCACGTGAAGCGGCTCACGCCGCGCCAGCACGATGGCGAACACGAGCAGCGTCCCGGCGGCGCGGGAGAAGACCATGGGCCAAAAGAGCGCCTCGGGGTCGCTGACGGCGTTGTGAATGAAGATGAAGTAGCAACCAAACCCAAATCCCGCGAGGACCGGGAATTTTAAATCTGAGAGTTTGCTCACGTGGAATCCGCCGTCACCTTGCGAGATCAGCCAGACTGCCGCGAGCGCGAGGACAAACCCGATGAATTGAATCGGGGTGGGTAAGCCCTCGGTGAGCGCGGCATAGACGACGGGCAACAGCGCCGCGAACAACGCCGAGACCGGCGCGGCGACGCTCATCTGCCCGACGCTCAGGCTGTAATACAAAACGAGCAAGCCCATCGAGCCGAGCGCGCCGCCGATGAACGAGTTGAGCGCGACGGTTCCCGAGGGGAACGATTCACGATAGAAGAACGATGCGACCGCGAGGATGAGCAAGCCGAAGAAGTCCGCGTAGAGCACCGCCCGGTACGCGCCGACCTTGCGGCTGGCTAGCCCGCCTGCGAAATCTCCCGCCCCCCACGTAAGCGACGATGCAATGCCGTAAATGATGGAAAGCAAAGAAAACCTCCGGAATGCGGACTTCAGTCCGCTTGAATTAGGTTGTGACGAATTGAACTTGGTTATTTTTACGAACTGAAGGTATAGTTATTTTGCGGACTTCGGTCCGCTTTGGCTTCAGTCCGCTTGAAATAGTAATAGCGGACTGAAGTCCGCGCTCCGTTATACGCGCTAAATTTTTAAAACGCATCGTCCTCGAACAAATTTAGAACGGGGAATTCTCGTACACAATCCGCCAACCAGAGTTTATTATCCTCGCCTGTATATTGATGAATACTCGAATATTTCCAATCTTCGGGATGTTCGACGTAGCCATGCTTGACGGGATTTATATGGATGTAATTGAAGCGCGTCCAAAAATCGCGTTCGCCGCGGATACAGGTATCCCAGTAACTGTACCAAACCGTTCTGCCCAGCGCATGATCCAACGCGTTCAATTCTTTGGCAGTCCGCCCATTCAGCCGCTTCATGAACTTTCCCAATTCAATTCCATGCCGAGGAAGAAAGAGAAAGTGATAATGGTTGGCAAGGATAACCCATGCCGCCAAATTCGCATCGAACTCGGCGATCAACTCTTTGAATGCCTTGACCCAGATCGTGAAATGCGCGTCGGAAGATATGATGCGTTGTTTGTCTACGATGGAAGCGGTGATGAAATACCATGCGTTGTCAACGTAGAGGTGAGGTGGGCGATGAGGGGAGGTTGACCATTTCATGTTCATGTTTTGGGGTGCGGACTTAAGTCCGCGCTCCTGATTTCCCCGCTGCGCGCGCCCGCTCCAAAACTTTTTGCGCGTTCTTCAAGAGGGGCATGTCAATCATCTTGCCGTCGAGCGCGTAGGCGCCTTTGCCCTCTCGTTGACTCGCCTCGAACGACTCGACGACTCGTTTTGCATACTCAACCGCTTCAGTGGATGGAGTGAACGCCTCTTGCGCCACCTGAACCTGATTCGGGTGGATGATCTGTTTGCCGCTAAAGCCGAAACGCGCTCCCTGCTCCGCTTCGACGCGCAGACCCTCGGGGTCTTTGAAGTCAATGAAGACGATGTCAATCGCTTGCAGGTCGTTCGCCGCACACGCGGTGACCACCGCCTGCCGCGCGTAAAGCAACTCGGTCGCCTCTTTTGTGCGTACCGCGCCAACCGACGCGGCGAAATCCTCCCCGCCAAAGATGATCGCTTCGAGGCGTTTGTCGGCTTCGGCGATCTCTTTGAGGTTCATGATTCCCTTCGCTGTTTCCACGCCCACCAGCAAACGGACGCTGCCGATGTTCGCCTTGCTCGAAAGTTCGTACGACTCGATGTGTTCGCTGACCCACTTCACCTGTTCAGCGGATTCGATCTTCGGTACGACGATCGTGTCGGGATTCGTCGCGAGCGCGGCAATGAGGTCGCGTTTCTCCAAGCCCGATCCGATCTGGTTGATGCGGATGCACCGCTCAGACACGCCGAAGTCCAATTCTTTCATTGCCTGCGCAATGACTTCCCGCGCTTCGGTTTTTTTGTTCGCCGCCACGCCGTCTTCCATGTCCATGCAAATGGAATCCACGCCGAGGGTGGTGGCTTTTTCGATCTTGCGGCGGTCGTCGCCGGGCATGTAGAGGAGCGCGCGTCTGGCTTTCATCGGAAGATTCCTTTATATACTTTAGGGTGCCATTTCTTCATCATAATTGCATAGCTCTTTTTAAGAGAATTTGCTAATTTAAGATAGTCTTGCTGTTGAAATAGACTGGTTACATCCGTGAAATATGATTTGAAGACTTCTGCTGCGCTTTCCATATCTTTAGAAAAAAATAATTGGGGAGGCATGTTGGTATCTTTCTTTAAATGAAAAATCAGCAATTGAAGATCCCAAAGATCATTTCCTTGCCAACCTATTCCTGCTGAGTTTGGCCCAACTCGAATAATCAGCTCGCTTCTGTCTTCAGCAAATTGAATTCGCAGAATTGGTGATGCCATATCTAACAACCAGTTATTGAATGATTTTGCTGGTTCGGCGTAAATAATCCGAAACCCCTGATCGAATAAGAAAGAGAAATTTTGCTTTACCAACTCGATTTCTCTAATATGGGTTTCAAAGCTCATTTCAACCCTTTAAGTTGCCTTTTATGAAACATCACCGTTCTCTCGAACTCGACCACAATTGTACCGTCTGGTTTCTTACCCCAGCATTTGATTCGCACCAGCCCCGCGTTTGGTCTTGACTTGGACTCGCGCTTCTCGATGATCTCGCTCTCGGCGTAGACCGTGTCGCCGTGAAAGACGGGGTTGGGATGGACAACCTTATCGTAGCCGAGGTTTGCTACGATCGTGCCTTCGGTGAGATCAGAAACAGTCAAGCCAACGACCAGTCCAAACGTAAAAATTCCATTCACCAGCCGCTGACCAAATTCTGTCTTCGAGGCGAAATCTTCGTTGAGGTGTAGCGGTTGCGTGTTCATCGTCAACGCGGAGAAGAGCACGTTGTCCATTTCGGTGACGGTGCGTCCGCCGTGTTTGAATTTCATCCCCACCTCGAGTTCGTCGAAATATTTGCCTGTCATTCGTTCTCCTTTGCCACAGAGAGCACAGAGTTTTTGAGAAAAAAATCTCAAAGTTCTCGGTGAACTCCATGGCTAATTTTCGACCATGACCAAAATTTGCTCTCTTTCAACGGTCTGCCCTTGTTTCACCGCCAACGATTTCACCACGCCATCCATCGGCGCTTGGATTCTAATCTCCATTTTCATGGCTTCGAGGACCAACAGCGTTTGACCTTTCGTCACCGCCTCGCCCTCGCTCACGTTCACCGCGCGGACTTGCCCAGGCATCGGCGCGGTCAACGCGCCTGTGGACGCTTGCCCCGCGCCTCCGCTTCGGCGCGTGCCCGATTGCTTGGTGAGCAATGATGTTCGTCCGTTGATTGTCACCCAACGCTTCGCGCCGTCGGAGGAAACGTACGCGGTGACGCGTTCGCCGTCAATGAGGAGGTCGAGTTTTCCACGCTCTGCGTCGGCGCGGAGGAGTTCAACCGTCGCTGTTTTATCGCCAAGCGCGACCTCATAATTTTTGCCGTTGGGCTTCAGTTCAAGCGTGGTGTTGTCGAATGTGATTTTCATCAGTTACGGAATCCGTTCGGATTCTTCCATGGGCTAAATGGATCAATCTCATTTGAACTTGAAACCTGCGACGTGGAACTTGGAACGAGAGTATCCGCAAGCGCGGCGGCGATCAACGATTCAAACGACGGCTCGGCGGGCGGATTCCATTTGAAATGATCTTCCACCCATTTCGTTGAAACTTTGCCCTCCGCAAAATCAGGATGAGATAAAACGGCTTGCATAAAATCAATGTTCGTCGTCACGCCATGCACAACAAACTCACGCAGCGCGGCTTGCATTTTTTGAATTGCAGTTTCTCTATTTTCCGCATGAACGATCAACTTTGCCAACAACGGATCATAAAAATGCGTCACCTCATCGCTCGCGCGGAAGCCTGAATCAACACGGATGCCTAGTCCGCGCGGCTCGAGGTATTGCAGGAGTTTCCCAGCGCTGGGCAAAAATCCATTAGCGGGGTCTTCGGCGTAGACGCGGCACTCGATGGCGTGACCGCGTTGCGTCAACTGCTCTTGCGAATATGGAAAATGCTCGCCCGCCGCGACACGGATTTGCCATTGCGCCAAATCGAGTCCAGTGATGGCTTCGGTGATGGGGTGTTCAACTTGCAGGCGCGTGTTCATTTCCAAAAAATAATATTGCAACGTGTCAGGGTCAACGATAAATTCAATTGTCCCTGCGTTGTAATAATTAACCGCACGCGCCGCGCTCACCGCCGCTTCGCCCATTTGTTTTCGCAACTCTGGCGTGAGCAACGGCGACGGCGTCTCTTCGATGATCTTTTGATAACGCCTCTGCGTCGAACATTCGCGCTCGAAAAGATGCACGAGATTTCCATGCTCATCGCCGAAGACTTGAAACTCGATGTGATGCGCGTTCGGGATATATTTTTCAACGAGTAGACGATCGTCGCCGAAGGAATTTAACGCTTCTCGCGCGGAACTTTGAACTGCCTCGCCCAACCCAGCCTCATCGTCCACGACGCGCATCCCCTTGCCGCCGCCTCCCGCCGCCGCTTTGACCAACACGGGATAGCCGATCTCCTTCGCGGCTTTCTTGAAATCGGATTCAGATTCGAGTCCCTCGAAGCCTGGAACTGTCGGCACGCCCGCTTTCTTCATCCGAATCTTCGACTCGGCTTTGTCGCCCATGGCGCGGATCGAGTCCGCTGAGGGACCGATAAATTTCAAAGTTGCCGATTCAACCGCAAGGGCGAATGAAGCGTTCTCCGAGAGGAAGCCGTAGCCTGGGTGGACCGCGTCGGCTCCCGAGGCGCGCGCGGCGCGTAGGAGGGAATCCACATTCAAATACGATTCGATGGGAAGCGCTTCTTCGGCGAGTTGCGCGTGCTGGGAATTTTTGTCCGCGTCGGAATAGACCGCGACGGTTTTGACGCCGAGTTCTTTGCAGGCGCGCATGATGCGGACGGCGATCTCGCCGCGATTGGCGATGAGAATTTTTTTGAACATCATTTTGTGCGGGTTAATCTGGCTTCGGTGGCTTTGGCTTCGCCGTATTCGGGGTGGATGTTGTAGGCAGTGATGACGAGATGGTCGGCGTCGATCAATTCGACTTGCGTGCGCCAGCCCCAATCGGGTCCGCCGCTGGGATCGGGGTAACTGCCAAGGACGGAGAATCCGTTCTCGGTCGCTTCGCCCGTGCAGAACATGATGGCGGTGTTGTTGTGGAACGAGTCCACCCACGAGGCTTCGTAGCGGTTGAGAGTTGTGTTGTAGCCGAAGGTGAACATTCCGTGTTGCGGCTCGCCGTCAATGGAGGATTGATAGAGGAAGAGTGCGAAGCGTCCATCGAGGAGAAGTTGGATGTTGCCGACTAGCGGCGACTCACCAGCCAATTTGTCAGGTTCGAGCCAGAGTTTGGATGGTCCCGCCCAACCTCCTGCGAGTTGGGAGAGGAAGTGGTGAGGGGAGTCTGAGGGGTTTTCGAATGGCATGGTAAATTCCTTTGGAAAGTGGAAAGTGGGAAGTGGCGAGTGGAAAGTAGTGAATGGAAAGTGGGAAGTGGTGAGTTAAGGCGTTGGTATTGGTGAGAGGAGAATCTCGTTTTCAAATTCGGAGAAGGTGATGTAAATGCCTTTCTCCTCTCTAATTCCGCGTTTTCGTTGCGTTGGGACAAAGGAGTTGAGGATTTTGACGATTTGAGTCAACAGTTTGATCCGATGAGCAACGACTTCCTGTTTGAGAGCGCGGCGAACTTTATAATATCGGTCACGCGCTTCTCGCGCTTCCCCCAGCGAATATTCGAAATAACGGGCGCGGTCTTTCCCTGTAGAACGTGAATAGCCCTCGGCGATGTTGGCGCTGATCGAGTCCAACGAACGGCGAATTTGATCGGCGGCGCCGCGTGTGTGTGAGTTTTTATCCAGTTGCTCTGTGTCCTCCCAAGTAACATCACCGACCAATAAACCGAGACGATATACCTCAAGACTCCAAAGCGGGTCTTGTCTTATTTCCTCAGGGACGGTCGAAATCCATTCTTGATAATTCATTCACTCCTCACTTTCCACTTTCTACTTTCTACTTTCTACATTCGGAACACGCCAAAATTATTTTCTTCAACTGGCGAATTTAATACAACGGATAATGCCAGACCCAGAACTTGACGTGTATCAATCGGATCAATCACTCCATCATCCCAAAGTCTTGCTGTTGAATAATAGGGATTACCTTCGTATTCGTATTTCTCCAAAATGGGACGCTTGAACTCGTCGGCTTCGGCTTTGGTCATGGCGGGTTTGCCTTCGCGGGCGAGTTGTTCTTGCTTGATGGTGAGCAGGACGTTTGCGGCTTGTTCGCCGCCCATGACGGAGATTCTCGCGTTGGGCCACATCCACAGGAAGCGCGAGCCGTAGGCGCGACCCGACATGGCGTAGTTGCCCGCGCCGAACGAGCCGCCGATAACGACGGTTAGTTTTGGCACACGCGTTGTCGCGACTGCATGAACCATCTTGGCGCCGTCCTTGGCGATGCCGCCGACTTCGGCTTCACGTCCCACCATGAAGCCCGTGATGTTTTGCAGGAACACGAGCGGAATCCCGCGCTGGTCGCACAGTTCGATGAAGTGAGTCGCTTTGAGGGCGGACTCGCTGAACAGCACGCCGTTGTTTGCGATGATGCCGACGGGGTATCCGTGAATGCGCGCGAACCCGCAGACGAGAGTCGTGCCGTAGCGCGCTTTGAACTCGCGGAACTTGCTCCCGTC
The DNA here is from genome assembly GCA_020847435.1 of Anaerolineales bacterium. Taxonomy (GTDB): domain Bacteria; phylum Chloroflexota; class Anaerolineae; order Anaerolineales; family Villigracilaceae; genus Defluviilinea. Next base: position 68,113 of record JADLBX010000012.1, on the reverse strand, counting down.
CACGAGGCGGGCGATGATCTCGTGAACGTCGTAGGCGGCGCGGAAGGTGGAGGGCAAAACGCCGTAGATTTCTTCGGCGGGATAGAGAGGCTCTTCAGGGGCGGAAAGTGGAAAGTAGAATGATGACTTTCCACTTTCTACGTTCTTCGGGAGCGTCTCCACGATGCCGCGCAAAATTTCTATGGCGTGATCGTCGTCGTCGGCGAAGTGATCCGCAACTCCAGAAAGACGCGTGTGGACGTCCGCGCCGCCGAGATCCTCCGCAGACACGTCCTCGCCCGTCGCGGCTTTGACGAGCGGAGGTCCGCCGAGGAAGATCGTGCCAGTGCCTTTGACGATGACCGCTTCGTCGCTCATCGCAGGGACGTAGGCGCCGCCCGCCGTGCAACTTCCCATCACCGCCGCGATCTGCGGAATCTTTTTGGCGGACATGCGCGCTTGATTGTAGAAAATGCGACCGAAGTGACCGACATCGGGGAAGACTTCGTCTTGCAGGGGCAAAAACGCCCCGCCCGAATCGACGAGATACAGGCAGGGCAGATGATTCTCTTCGGCGATCTGCTGGGCGCGCAGATGTTTCTTGACCGTCATCGGGAAATACGATCCGCCTTTGACGGTCGCATCGTTGGCGACGATGAGGACTTCGCGCCCGCTGACGCGTCCGATGCCCGTGACGATTCCCGCGCCAGGGGCGGCTTGGTCGCCGCTTCCTTGATCTTCGTACAAATCCCACGCGGCGAGGGCGGAGAGTTCGAGGAACGGAGAGTTGGGGTCGAGCAGGCGTTCGATCCGTTCACGGACGAAGAGTTTGCCCTGCGACTCCTGTCGCTTGCGGTATTTTTCCCCGCCGCCTTCACGGACTTTGGCGAGGCGTTGTTTCAATTCGATCGCAAGGGCGCGGTGATGTTCGGCGTTGGCTTTGAATTCTTCACTGGAGGGGTCGAGGTTGGTGGGGAGGGGTTCCATGGGGTGAGTGATTAGTAATTGGTAAATGGTAATTGGTGAGTGAGGAGGATTGGAGAATTAGAGAATTGGAGACTGGAGACTGGAGTTTAGAGATTGTGTTGGGAGTTTAGCACAAAACGACCCCCTCTGCCCTTCGGACATCTCCCCCATTTGAAGATCACAAATGGGGGAGAACATGAATATCAATTTCCATAAAAACAAATCATTCCCCTTCCCCCAAATCCGCTCGTTGATTTGGGGGAAGGACGGGATGGGGGTCAAAGTTTCCCCAACATCCTCTCCGCCTCCTCATACGCCACCTTGTAATAATACGGCGGACCGTCGCACGTGGCGAGTTTCTTGGCTTCCTCGGCATATCCCTTCGCTTTCCCTCTCCCCTCGGGAGAGGGATCAAGGGTGAGGGCGAGTTCCGCAAGAAACAAATTCACATCCGCGCCTTGCAGGACGTAGCCACAGCGCTCGGTGATGAGCAAGGCTTCATCGGCTAGTGATTTGGCTTCATCGGTTTTCTTTTGGTGAAATCGCAAGCGAGCGATATCGAGGAGAATATTAGATTCACGATCAATCGCATTAATTGAACGACAAATTCTCAATGCTTCATCTAAGTTCTTCTCGGCTTCTACCAAATTTCCGCCCGCATGTATTGTTGTTCCAAGTAGCCAATGGATGTACATATGATCATACGGGACTGGAGGATCATCTTTATTCGCTAACTCTTTTGCGTGGAACGCACTATTAATTGCATTTTTTAAATCTTCAATATCTTGGCTTTCAAGACATTTAAGCAAAAAGTAAAATGAAATATACGACCAAGTAACAGCCTGCATTTGGATATGCCCTATACTTTCGAACCCCTGCGTTGCTGTTGTAAGTTCCTGTTCGGCTTCCGCCCACCTACCACAATACGATAAAAGATGACCAAGTTTTGACTGGGAAAAATAACTCACATTCATCTCATTAGTCAAGTCAAAACTCAGTCGTAGATGCTTTTCCGCAGACTGTAAACTACCGACGGATAATTCTTCTGATCCCAGGTTTGACATGCCGAAAGAAAGCTTAACTTTATTCTCTAAATTTGCTTTTTCATTAAAGTGGGACAATCTTGTATTCCCTCTTAATTCGTTATGTGCTTCTCGCAAAACAATAGATTCGTGGGGCTTACCAACCCGAGCGTACATCCTTCCAAGCTCATTGAGTGCCCATGCTTGGATATCTGTGCGATCGATGCGAGGCGGTTTATCCTCACCATCTGGAAACAAAATACTCAATAGCTCAACGCCCAATTGATAAGCATTAAATTGAAAGTAAATTGAATCTGTTAAGTGCGTGTAGTATATCCGTGCTGCCTCTTCAAATTTTTCGGTTTTAGCTGTATGGAAGTACAACTCAATAATCGGAGAAGCATCTTCGATTGTTTGGGGTTTATCTGGTACACCTACCGCGGCAAAATAATTGATTAGGCGACCATGTACAGCAATGCGGTCAGATTCGGTCAACCGCTTATATGAGTAGTGTCGCACAATGGGGTGTAAATCGAATTTCTTGTTCTTCTCATCGAAACTGAGCAAGCCGCTGTCGACCAAATCGTGAAGGTCATTGTCTAGTACATCTTTGTTTTCAGCAATTGCTTTGAGCGTTTTGAATTCCACAGGCGAACGAAAGCACGCAATTGTACTGAGTAGTTCCTGTTCTTGCTTTGGTAGGCTATGGTAGGACACTTCGAAGATGTGATGTCTTTGCGCTTTGAGGTCGCCGTCAATTTTATATTTTTGCGCAATGAGGATGTCAGCAGAACTGTCAAAATCTCTCAAGACTTTTCTGGCTAATATACGCAAACTGAGCGGGTGATAGCCGTAGGGCGCACAGGCGACTTCGATCTCGGTGTGTGTGCCTTTGACTTTCTGTTTACGGAAGAACTCGACCGCGTCCGCGGGTTGCAGGGCAGTCAGTTCGACTTCTCGGCAACCGAGCATGAATTCTCCGCGTGGTTTTACAGCGCGAGGAGTCAGGCGCGTGGTCATCAAGACTTTGCTTTTGATGTTTGGGCGAGCACATATACCTTTCAGAAACCATTCAGCGTTGATATCTTTGCAGTCAAGTTCATTTTCTTCTATTTGCTGTTCTTCATCGCTTTGATAAGGAGCATTCATGCTTGCATAAAGTCGTAATACGCGCTCAAAACCATCCATAATTAATAGAACTTTTTGAGATTGCATAGCGTCAAGCACTCTATCTACTTTTGGACGCCCTCCTTGTGGGACTTCGAGTTTGAGATAATTGAGAGTCTCTTCAATGATATGCTCGAAACTGGCGTCGCCTTCGTAGAAAGACCAAAACACGACTTTCGTCCATTCTTTTGAATCAACGTCATGGGTCAGCCAATGCCAGGTCAATGCGGATTTGCCAAATCCACCGAGGGCGCGGAGGATGAATAAACGATTTTCGTTGTCTTTGTTCAGCCAGTCCGTGAGCATTTTCCGTTCTTTCACGCGACCCGTGAAATTTGGCGGCATGGGGTAGGGATGAGCGAGATTCCATCCTTCATCGAGTTCAGGATTCAATTGTTTTATTTCAACTGGCTTGCCCGTGATGATGTATTGCTCGAACCAACGGATGAGCAAATCTACTTTATCTTCCGTCCGCAACACCGAGCGACCGATGATCATCAGCGTCTGTTTTTCGATGGGCAGGAGGGCGCTCCGCAGGCAGGACAAAAACGAACCGACCGCGTGATCCACCTGCTCGGAGGAAAGTTTCCTCCAATTCAGCGCGACTGATTCTCGCAAGGCGTTTTCAAGTTTTGATTCGTCTGGGGAGGAGGGGAGTTCGTCAATGGCTTCGACGACTTTGGGGAGATTTCCAAGCGGGAGCGAAACCATCCATTGTTGAATTTCGTTCTCGGTCACTTTTTCACGGAAACACGCTTGGGCAGATTGCGCGGCTTTTTCGAGTTGCTCCGCGTTCGTCTTTTCGCCGAGCCAGGTTTGAATCTGGTCGTCAACTTTGTCCCCGCCTAGCGCGGCGATCTCCTGCCCAATGACTCCAAGCGTTTCATCTCCCACCACTTTCTTCACTTGGTGTTTGAGCAATGCGGTCAGAATTTTTACGAATGCGTTATCAGCCATCCTCACCGACCTTTGACTTGAAACTTGAAACCTGAGACTTGAAACCTGCAACCTTCAACACTCCCATTTTACAACCACTTTCCACTTTCCATCCTACCTATGTTACCATTCCCCGCATGAACTTCTCTCCCATCACCGACGACCTCCTCGTTGGCACAACTCCCTCCGCGAGCGACTACGATACCTTGCGCGACCTCGGCGTGCGTCTCGTCATCAACATGCGTTTCTCGTCCGCGCCCAAGCCCGACTCGCATCACACGCCCATCAAATCCTTGTGGTTGCAGAGCATTGATAGTCCCTTCTTCCCGCTTTCGATTCCGAAATTGGTCTTCGGCGCGCAAGCCGCGCTCGCCGCCATCCGCGACGGCGGCAAGGTCTACGCTCACTGCAACTACGGTCGTCACCGCGGACCCGCGATGGGCGCCTGCATCCTCATCGCGCAGGGCTACGATCCGCACGAAGCGATGCAACTCATCAAACAACGCCGCCGCGTCGCCGACCCGTCCGCGTGGTACATCCGTCCGCGCATTTTGAAATTTGCAAAAGAATGGAAGGTGCGATGATTCATCGGTACACGGATCGCACGGACATCACGGATTTTCCGTCACTTATGAACGGATTCCGTGCCTTCCGTGAAATCCGTGTACGGCTTTTGAATCTCAGCCCCTCGACTCGCCACCCCTAGACGGAATATCCGCGCCTCGACTCCCTCCGCCTCGTACGCACGCTTCATCGCCTCGCCGACGCCTGCCTCGCCCGTGGAAAACGCCACCACGCTTGGACCCGCCCCCGACAGCGCCACCGCGTTTGCTCCAGCCTCTTTCGCCGCGTTCATCGCCTGCGCCGCGCCAGGGATTAACTTCAACCGATACGGCTGATGCAGTTTATCGGTCATTGCTTTTCCCAGTAAATCCAAATCGCCGATTCTCAAAGCCTCCACCACCAACGCCGCGCGGCTGATGTTATGCACGGCGTCTTTCCTTGAAACGCGTCTCGGCAACGCCGCCCGCGCTTGTTTGGTCGGCAAATAAAAATCGGGCAACGCAATCGTGATGTGAACATTCTCTGCAATTGGAATCCGCCTCGCAATGACCTCTCCCTCCTCAACCATCGAAACGACCAGCCCTCCCATCAACGCGGGCGCGACGTTATCGGGATGTCCCTCCATTTCACTCGCCAAATTCAAAATCTCCTCGCGCCCGAATGGATTCCCCAACAACGCGTTCCCCGCCAACAATCCCGTCACAATCGCCGCCGACGACGACCCCATCCCCGACGACAACGGGATTTGATTCACGCACTCCATATGAAAAGGCTGTAAGGGCAGACCTATGTGTCTGCCCTTTACAATGCTCGCGCGTTCCGCCAGTCTCTGCGCCGCGCGCACGATGAGATTATTTTTCCCCGACGTGAGTCTCCCCGCGCCCTCGCCCGTCACCTGCACGGAAAATGATTCCGCTGGCGTGACGTTCGTCTCATTCCACAAATCCAACGCCAGACCGAGGGCGTCGAACCCAGGTCCCAGGTTGGCAGATGTGGCAGGCGCTTTGATTTGAATCTTCATAAGAACTTTTGAACCGCGAAGCACGCAAAGATCGCAAAGATTTTAAAAATGGTTTTCTTGGCGTCCTTCGCGCGCTTAGCGGTTAATTTCCTAGAACCGCCTCTTCCAACGCCTCCAGCCTCGGTGGCACGACCAGCGGCTTCCGCATCTCCCTCGTGATGATCTCGGCATCCTTCAACCCATGCCCCGTGCAAACCGCCACCACACGCAAACCTTCAACTTTCAACCTGTTACCTGCAACCTCCTCCGCCAACCCCGCCAACCCCGTCGCCGATGCGGGCTCGACCCAAATCCCTTCGAGTTTTGCCAACAACTTTTGCATATCCAATATTTTTTCATCGCTCACTGCGATAATTCTTCCTTTTGATTCTTCCGCCGCTTGCAACGCCTGTTCCCCGCGCGCAGGCTTCCCGATTCGAATCGCTGTCGCAACCGTTTCAGGGTTTTCAACCGCATGTCCCACCACCAGCGGAGCCGCTCCCGCGGCTTGTACCCCTAACAAACGCGGCAGGAACGCGGACTTCAGTCCGCTTTGTAGCCCGCTATACTGCTTGAACCCCGCCCAATAAGCCGTGATATTCCCCGCGTTGCCCACTGGCAAACACAACCAATCAGGCGCGGACCCCAACTCGTCGCAAATCTCGAACGCGGCGGTCTTCTGTCCCTCGATGCGATACGGGTTGATCGAATTCACCAAACAGATCGGATGCTTGTTCGTGATTTCAACAACCATCGTCAACGCGTCGTCGAACGAGCCGTCAATTTGAATCACTTGCGCGCCATAGGCGATCGCTCCCGCCAATTTCCCCGCCGCCACCTTGCCCTGCGGAATCAACACAATGGATTTCATCCCAGCCCGCGCCGCGTACGCCGCGGCAGAGGCGGCAGTGTTGCCCGTTGACGCGCAGATCACGGTCGTCGCGCCGCGCCCCAGCGCCTCGCTGACCGCCGCAGTCATGCCGCGATCTTTGAACGAGCCCGTCGGGTTGAGTCCCTCGTATTTGATGAACAGTTCGAATCCGCCGCCGAGGTGGCGCGCCAAATTGTCGGCTTTGATTAAAGGCGTTCGCCCCTCAAGCAGGCTGACGGTCCGTGTGTGAAGCGGGAGGTCGAGTAGATGTCCGTATGTGTGAATGAGTCCCTGATAAGTCATGTCGAGAGTTTAACATAAGTTTCGTATACTCTGATGCAATGAAATGGATACTACGTATTGCGTACTGCGTATTTTTGGTTGGATGTGCGAAAACCTCCGCGCCAACACAAACTACATCTGCGCCGACCGCGACTCAATTCTCTAATTCTCCAAATTCTCCCACTCCCACACAATTACCAATAACTAATTACCAATTACCAACATCAACACCAACCCCCAGTCTCCAGTCTCTAGTCTCTAACACCCCAATCTCCAATTCTCCAATTCTCGATTGGAAAGCCATGCCAGTCATTCCGACAAACATAGATCCAAGTTTGCAAAGCATCTATGAACGCGGCATCGAACTCGGCAACGACCCGCACGCGTTTTCGTTGTTCGGCGATTGCCAAGCGCGCCCCGAAGAATTTTTCGGCGTCTTTGAAATGGATGAGGAATTATTTGCAAGCCTCTCGCCCGAATTGCAAGAGACCGTTGACAACTTTCGCGGCTCGTTCAATCGTGAAAGTCCCACCGCGCAAGACGGCACAACGCCAGGCGCGCTCCTGTGGACTCAATGGCATCAGGGAAAATTTACTTGCACGTTTGCCGAAACGCCCGTCGAATGTGAGCTGCGGATTCACCGCCCGTCGTTTGTCATCATTCAGATCGGCACACACTTCGAGTCGCGCAACACGGATTACCTTCGTCGCATCATCGAGCAATTACTCGACGCGGGCGTTGTTCCGATTCTTGCCACGAAAGCCGATAACCGCGAGAAAGACGAACGCGTCAACCGCGACATGGCAGCGCTCGCCTCTGAATATGATTTGCCTCTTTGGAATTTCTGGGCGGCGGTTTCAGATCTCCCCAACCGTGGACTCTACACCCGCGACGACCGCCCCCTGCAAGGCGACATCTACCTCACCGACGAAGCCGCGCAAATCCATCGCATGACGGGGCTGGAAGTATTGAATGTTGTGTGGCGCGCTATCGTCCAACAGTAGAGATGGAATTAAGCGCGCGCCCAAAACGGCTTGATGAATTTTCCTTGCGAGTAAGACTTCCACACAAAAAAGACGCCCGCCGTCAGACAAACAAGTACGGCAAAGATGGAGGCTTCCGCGCCAAACTCGCCGCCAGAAAGAAGAAACGGTCCGTTCAAGGATGCTTGCAACCAGCCTGCCGATTCAACTCCAGAGACAGCCACTCCAAAGATTCCACCTTGTACAAAATTCCAGGCGAAATGAATCCCAATGGGGAGCCATAAGCGGCGGGTAAATACATACGTCGCCGCGAGCAAGATCCCCGCTTCGATCGCAATCGCAAACCCCGCCCATAAACTTGCATTCGGGTTGGACAAATGCAACGCGCCAAAGACCAACGCCGAAACGATCAGCCCGATCCATGTGCCCAGCGATTCTTCAATGATGCGGAATAAAATACCGCGCATCAAGAGTTCTTCAAACACGCCAGAAATGACCCCAGTGATAAACCAGACGGTTACAACTTGCCAGGGGTTGACTCCCGTCACTTGATAATATCCAAGCACCCACAGGATTGTGATTGTGGCGGAAAACAATAGGGCGCCGAATAACGTTCCACCGCTTAATTCCTTGAGTAAATGCGGCGGGGATAGTTCTGAAACGGCGCGCCTTTCAACGATGCGGACAAACCCGTAATAGGTAAGCAATGCCGCAAGGGCGATCAACAGCGCGAGAGGCGAGTCGGCAAGAGTCGCTTCGGTCCCGATCATGGCTTGGGCGCTGACCTGAATAAGGCTTGGGACGATGATGAGAACCGCAAAGCCCAGGATAATTCTAGTCAGCGGGAATTGCAAAAACTTCATGAACTTTCCGACAGGTTGATCATTTTCATTCATAAGAACTCCTATAATTATTCCGTAACAACAGGTTCTTGATGCAGTTGCAGTGCGTCAAGGCAGGCGACAGTGCAACTGTCGCCCGAACTTTCGTGAAGTATTGATACTATTTATTCTGTAACCAACAACCGCTTAGCCATCCTGCCATGCAGTTGACCGATCCCGCGTGCGACGTGCATGAAGGCTGTCAATGTTAACAAGCCGCCGACGGACAACAACATCAATAACCAGTAGGGCAAATAGACGGGACCATCCACCCAATTGAAAACGGGGATACCTAAAATAATTTGAATAAACGGCAAAGCGATAAACGCAAGGGAAACGCTGATCACTGTGACCGATAGTACAAAATAGACGACGCCTAAAACGAATTGGATTACCATGTACACCAGCATCAACCATGTGGGTTTATCGTTCAGCAACGCTTTCAGCCGATCAAACCATTTCATGTCGGCGTGTGAAAATAAAGGTCTGCGCGGCATCCGAACTCCGAGCAACGCTTCAACCAATCGCCCTTCCAATAAGGCAAGCCCGTGCACCGAAAGCAGGAACAACAATGCAAACGGAAGCCCGATGATCAAGATCAAAAACGAGACGGAAAGCGAAACGCCCGTCACAGCCCAGGTGAAATAGAAGATGCCCGTCACAAATGCGATCAACATGTACAACAGCGCGCCCCACGCTCGCGGATCGATGTACACGCCGAAGAATCTTCCGAATACGGATTTCGGCTTGATCGCCGATTTCAACGCGGGCGACGTACGCTTCTCCACCTCCCTGTAAGCGGACGCAGTTTCCTGCGGCGTTCCATACTCCTCGACGATGTTGCCGAGCAAATCCGCTTCGCTTGCTTCGGGATTCTTTTCACGGGATGCCATCAGCGCATTCGACAAATGCTCGCGCGCGTCCGCTTGCGCATCTTGAATCAGCGCAGGGTCTGCCTCTTTCATTTCGTTCTTCAACGCGTCTATATAGTCTTCAATCGAGTTAAACATCGTTTATCCTTTCAAAATCGAATCGACAAACTTTTTGGTTTGTTTCCAAATGTCCAGCCATTCTTGCAAAGTAGAACGCCCCTCTTTCGTAATTTTGTAATACCTGCGCGGCGGACCCGAGACCGAAGGCTCCACAGAACTTTCCAGCAAGCCGCTCTCCTCCAAAGAACGGAGGACAGGGTACAAAGCCCCTTGTTTCATCATCGGGATATCGCCGCTTTCTTCCAGCATTTTGGCGATTTGATAGCCGTACAACGCCTCCTTGCTTCGGCTGAGGACGCTTAACAAGACCAGTGAAGAGGCGCCCGCATTCAGCTCTTTTTGAAATTTTTTGGTTTGCAAAGTTAATTCAGTCATTCACGCTCCTGCTCGCTAGTGTCAAATCCATACTACTGATAAGTCAATATTAGTATGGATTTATCAATACGTCAAGGCTTTTAAAAGAAAAAGTCCCGCCAAAAGACGGGACTGAAATTGATTATGGATGTAATCGAAAATAATTTGGGCGTGGGGACCACGCCCCTACTACATTAATGAAAATCTTTCTTCTTTTCTCTTTCTTTATTCATCATTCCGCCTTCATCCTTTGAGTGGCGGCGCATCTTTATCATATACGAACACCTGAATATCCATTCCCTCTTTGTTCAACAGGTCGAGCGCGGGTTGGAAGGTCGCGTCTTTGATTTTTTGCATGTCGCCTGTGGGCGCGTACACGCTCAGCCGCGCCTCCTCATCCGACATTTTGGCGGTCCTCACCTCCGCGCTCGCGCACGCGGCTTTGATCGTGTCGGTCATTTGTTTGATCGCATCGTCGAGTGACATGACTTGCTCCCTCAAAAATTATACCAACTCAATCATGTCGTTGCGAGACCCCGAAGGGGGCGAAGCAATCTCCTCGATACAAGAGATTGCTTGACACGAGGAGATTGCTTCGGCGCTCCGCGCCTCGCAACGACATTATCGCGCCATCTTTGCAACGGTCACGCCTGCGCCGCCTTCGTTATCTTTCGGCTCCTCGAACGACGCGACATACTCGCTCGACTTCAACGCGTTCCTCACCGCGTCGCGCATCTTGCCTGTCCCTTTGCCGTGCACGATTCGCACGAACAGCAGTCCCGCCGAATACGCGCGCTCGAGATATTTTTCCAACTCATCGAGTCCCTCGTCCACCAATTTGCCGCGCAGGTTGAGTTCAAGCCCAGGCGACTTCGTCGAGTCAAAGGTTGCAGGTCGAAGGTCGCTTGACATTTGACTTTCGACTTTCGACTCGTTGCCCGACTTCCTCACCAACTCCGACATCCTCGCCCTCACGCGCAGACTCCCCACCTGCACCTCCGCATCGGACTCACTTACGGCTGTCACCACACCTTCGGCATTCAACGTGCTGACGGTGACTCGCTCTCCCAACTTTAGAGATTGGAGACTGGAGACTGGAGATTGGTCGGGCTTTCTTTCCACAGGCGCTTCGACTTTTTTCTCAACCTGTTGGATTTTTTCTTCGATGGCTTTCAACGCTTCGAGAGGTTGCTTTGCTTTCTTCAATTGTGATTTCAGTGAATCGATATTGCTTTTCAACACCGCCACTTCGAGTTCGCCTTCTGCGCGGGCTTTGGCGAGGACGTCGCGGCGTTCGTCTTCGATTTTTTCGAGTCGCTTTTGCAGGTCGGCGTTTTGCGCTTCGAGTTTGTCGCGGGCTTTTTCCAGTTTCTGGCGTTCGCGCGAGGTGCGGTTGCGTTCCTTGCGGATGTCGTCCAGCAGTTTGTCGGCGCGGAGGGCTTCGGGGTTGACGTCGGCTTTCGCTGCCGCGACAATTTTCCCGTCGAGACCGAGGCGTGTGGCGATGGCGAGGGCGTTCGAACGTCCAGGGAGTCCGATGGTGAGGTGATAGGTCGGGCGGAGAGTCTTGATGTCAAATTCGAGTGAAGCGTTGACCACGCCTTCGGTCGAGTGTGCAAAATTTTTCAGTTCGGGGTAATGCGTCGCGACGAGAGTCATGCATCCCGTTTCGAGCAGGTGGTTGAGGATCGCGCGGGCGAGCGCCGCGCCCTCTTGCGGATCGGTGCCTGAGCCGAGTTCGTCGAAGATGACGAGCGAGCGTGAGTCAATGTGTTTGAGGATGCGGATGATGTTGGTGATGTGACCGCTAAACGTGCTGAGCGATTGTTCGATGGATTGTTCGTCGCCAATGTCGGCGAAGACGCGGTGAAAAAAGGGAATCTCCGAGCCGCTTTGCGCGGGGATGTGCAATCCGCTTTGCGCCATGAGGGCGAGCAAGCCGACGGTTTTGAGCGATACCGTTTTGCCGCCCGTGTTTGGACCCGTGATGACGATGGCGCGTGTGCCCTCTTTGGGATTGATGTCAATTGGCACGACGGTGTGAGGGTCGAGCAATGGGTGTCTTGCATGGATCAAATGAATTGACGATTTTCGATTTTCGATTGACGATTGATAGGCATCCTCTGATGACTGATGACTGATGACTTTTCTTCTTTCATCTTTCATCCTTCCGCCTTCATCCTTGTGAAGAACTGGCTCACTGGCTTTGAGCTCCTCCGCATACTTCGCCTTCGCAAAGACCAGATCGAGCATGGCGAGATTTTCGACGCCGTATTTGAACTCTTCGGCATGTTCGCCCACTTGCGCGGAGACCTCGGCGAGGATTCTTCGTTCCTCGTCGCGGGCTTTCAATTCGAGTTCACGCAGTTCGTTGTTGAGTTCGACGACGGGCAACGGTTCGACGAACAATGTCGCGCCGCTGGAGGATTGATCGTGGACGACGGCTTTGATGCTTCCTTTGAATTCAGCGCGCAAGGGAATCACGTACCGCCCGTCGCGCTGGGTGATGATCGGTTCCTGCAACTTGTTCGCCGACTCGGTGAGATAGCGTTGCAAGCGCGACATCAACCGTCCGTGCGCGACCCTGATCTCTCGGCGCAGGTCGGCGAGTTTGGGCGAAGCGGAGTCGAGGACTTCGCCGCGGTCGGAGAGGATGCGCGTGACCGCGTCCACGATTCCGTGGGGGTCGGGCAAACCAGCCGCAAGTTGGGAAAGACGCGGGTATTCATCCGTTTTGCGTTCGAGGGATTTTTTCAACTCGCGGCATGAGATCAGCGTGGATTTTATGTCCAGCAGTTGTTCGGGGTCGAGGACGCCGCCGCGCGCGGCGAGGTCAACGGCTTGGCGGATGTCGTGCGCGCCGCCGATGCCGATGTTGTCGTTCGTGGAAAATAACAAGCGCGCCTCGGTCGTTTCGGCGAGACGGGCGAGCGCGAGGTCGAACGAATCGGTGGGTTCGAGCGCGAGAGCCAATTCCATCGACGCGGAAAAATCGCAAAAGGCTTTGAGCCGTTCGCGGATCTTGTCGAATTCGAGGACGTGCAGAGTTTTCGAGTCCATTATTTTAGATCAAGCGATAGTTCGATTTGCATAGCAAATCGTGTCGCTTGACGCAGTACAACTGCGTCAAGAACTTGGTGATTACGTGCAGGGTTTTCGAGTCCATTGCGGGGGAATTTAACCACAAACCCCCAAAAGGCACAAAGAGAAAAGGAGAAAAATTTAGCCACAGAGATCACCGAGATCGTTGAGAAAAAACTCAAAATCTCTGTGCTCTCTGTGGCTGATAAATTACCCGTGAATGACGCGCACGCGGACGGGTTCGCTGATGCCCTTCAATTCGAGACTTTTCGATTCGTACGCGCTTGCGTCTGCCCCCGCCTCGTCGAGCGCTTTCTCGCTGACGACGATCTCGCCCGCCGCGGCTTTGGAAGCGAGTCGCGCCGCAAGGTTGACCTCATCGCCGATGGCGGAGATGTTGATCAAGCCGTCCGCCGCGCCCATCGCGCCGAAGAAAGCGACGCCCGCGTGCACGCCGATGCCGACGGGGATGTTCTGCTCCTTCATTATCATCGACATTTTCTGCGCGGCATCCAATGTTCGTTTCACGTATTGAGGTCCCGCAAAGCCAGCGCCCCAAAACGCGGCGACCGCGTCGCCTGCCAGTTTTTCCACCAAGCCATCTTCATGCGTGATGATTTTAGTGGATTCGATGTAGAAGCGATTGATGAGTCGGCTGAATTCCATCGGGCTCATCTGTTCCGAAAGGGCGGTGGAGCCGCGCACGTCCGCGAACAGCATGGACATTGCCACTTCCGCTCCGCCTGGGTTCGCGCTGGCAAAATGCTCGCATATGTTGCAAAAGCGCGGGTTGAGGGTCGATCGTTTCTTGCTGTACACGGCGCGGACGAAGAGACTTCCAATTCCCTCAAAGGGCGCGCCGCAAAATTTACAGCGCGGGTCATGCGGCAAATGTCGAAACCTGCGAATGAGTCGTTTCTCCACGCTGTAGGCGTCGGTGGTGAACCACTCGCGCCAGAGTTGTTCGACATTTATATGGTCGTCATGGGTCATGGAGGATTCTCCCGAATCTTCACTCAAGCGACGTGACGATGAAATCGTCGAAGGTAATGTCGGCGGAGTCGGCTTCGTATCCGCTCCAGACGAAGAGGCCCACGCCTCCGCTTGTGAATGTGTTATCGGTGACTGAATCGATCAGTTGACCGTCCACGTAAAGCGACAAAACGCCGTTGCCGCAATCGGCGCTGACGCGGTATGACGCGGCGTTCTTCGGCACGATATCTGAAACAGCCCACTGATCGTCGTTCGTCAGAAAGAGATCGGTCTGCCCTTCCTCCGACTTGGCGATCACGTATTCTCCGCTTGGAGTGAAGCCCATATAATAGTACGAATCATCCGCATCCTGATGATCGCAAAGGATCCCGAAGGCGGTGTTAGGTTGACCGTCGTTGTTGACGGCTGTGACCTCCGCGTGGATATTCTCGTATGTCTCGTTGTTCGGCGTAGTCCATACGAATAAGCCGTCAATGAACATTTTTATCCGCAGCGCTTCGCCGTCGTATTCGATGGAACTATCGGAATCGGTGAGTGTGCCCCACGTAACTTCATTTTGAGAGAAGTTGTCTTGCAAAAGGATTTCGGCGGTGTTGACTGGCGCGGAGGTCGCGGTGGGAGGCGGAGGTTGAGTCGGAGCGCTGGTCAGAGTTGGGAAGGGAGTGAGGGTTGGGGAGGCAAAGAATGGCATTTGCCAATTCCAAAAGAAGACGCCAATGCCTGCGACGGAAAACCCAAGACACGCCACGACAAGACATCCAACGACCCAGCCAGTGCGATTCGGCGCGGGACGCGGAGCAGGTCGAGAGGGCGGGGCAGACGTCCCTGCGCGCGAAGCGGGAGTGGAAATCCGATCAGGCGACGGGCGGGCTGTCTCTGTTTCTTCGAGCGCGCGTTTCCATGCGGAGAGAAATTCGGCGGCGGTGGCGTAGCGGTCGTCGGGTTCTTTGGCGAGGGCTTTGAGGATGACGCGTTCGATGGGTTGCGGAATATCTTTTTTGACGATGGACGGCGGCGGGAGCGGGTCGCTGATGTGTTTGAGGATGACGGCGAGCGGCGTGTCGGCGACGAACGGAACGCTGCCTGTGACCATTTCGTAGAGGATGATGCCGAGCGAATAAATATCGGAGCGCTGGTTGACTTTTTCCGCTTTTGCCTGTTCGGGGCTGATGTAAGCGGGCGTGCCCATGATGGCGTCGGTTTGGGTGAGGCGGGGCGAGGCGCTTTCGAGTAGTTTGGCGATGCCGAAGTCGGTGAGGAAGAGGTTGCCGCTTTCGTCTATGAGCGCGTTGGCGGGTTTGAGGTCGCGGTGGATGATGCCGTGTCCGTGCGCGTAATTCAGCGCATCGGCGAGTTGCGTGAAGAGACGGTCGATCTCGTTCAACGAGAGCGGACCCGCCTCCATTTTTGTTTTGAGCGTGCCCGCTTCGAGATAACGCATGACGAAGTACGTCACGCCGTCGCTTTCGCCGAAGTCGAAGACGGGCAGGATGTGCGGATGTTCGAGGCGGGCGATGATGCGCGCCTCCTGTTGGAAGCGCGCCGCAAATTCGGGACTCTCCGCCAGTTGACGCGGCAGGACTTTGATCGCCACGTTCCGATCCATGGACGGTTGGTACGCCTTGTAGACGGTCGCCATGCCTCCCTGACCGATCTGGCTAATGATGCGATACGGTCCGAGCATTTGTCCGGGTTGAAGGGTGTCCATGTTTGTTCCTCGTTTGTCCCATTCTACACGGTTTGAGGTGATTTTCAATTGCTGTTTCAATGCGCCGTTTCATAAGACGTAGGAAATCAGCCACAGATTTCACGGATTTACACGGAATTTTAAAAAATCGGTGGAAATCCGTGTGAATTCGTGGCAAAGAAGATTTTTACACCACTCTCTGGAATGTTTGAAAAGCGTGTTATACTCCCGCCGCTGTTATAAATCTGGGAATTGTTTTGACACACTCCGAACGAACGCCCGATGAAGTTGACTCGGGCTTTTTTGTTGGGCGGGCTGACCTGCAAAGGAAGGCTTGGTTTGCAAGAAGGAAGTGAAAACGGAGTCGTCAAAATTTCCCTACACATGTCGTTGCGAGGAGCCCGAAGGGCGACGAAGCAATCTCCTCATTACAGAAGACTTCTCGTTAACAGGAGATTGCTTCGTTCGCTAGCGCTCGCTCGCAATGACATAAAGGAAAACGATGACAACCGAATTTACTTCTCTCAACCTGCGTGACGAGATCATGCAGGCGATTGCCGAACTCGGCTACTCCACGCCGACGCCGATCCAAGCCGCGCTGATTCCGATCATGCTCACGGGGGCAGACGTGATCGGGCAGGCGCAGACTGGCACTGGTAAGACCGCCGCGTTTGCCCTCCCCATTTTAAATAATTTTCAACGACATAAAAATCCACAAGCATTGGTGCTTGCTCCCACGCGCGAACTTGCATTGCAAGTTGCCAATTCGATGACCGAATATGGCAAGCATCTTCATGTGCGCGTCCTCGCCGTCTATGGCGGGCAACCTTACGGTCCGCAGATCGGCAATCTCAAACGCGGCGTGGATATCGTCGTCGGCACGCCTGGACGTTTGAACGATCTACTGGAACGCAAGGTTTTAGCGCTGAGCGACATCAAAACCGTTGTGCTCGATGAAGCCGATGAAATGCTCAATATGGGATTCGTAGAAGAAGTGGAAAAAATCCTTGCGACGACGCCAACGGAGCGGCAAACCGCTTTATTCAGCGCCACCATGCCTCAGCGGATTCGCAAACTTGCAGATCGCTTCATGCGGGACCCTCAAACGGTCGCAGTTAAACGCAGCGCTCTCACCGCCTCAGCCATCGAACAGCGCTACTACCTCGTCCACGAATCGGATAAGACGAACGCCCTCACGCGTCTCTTCGAGATCGAGCCCATCACCAGCGCGTTGATCTTCGCCCGCACCCGCGCCGAAACCGCCACGCTGGCAAACGAACTCGTCGTGCGCGGCATCCCCGCCGAAGCGATCCACGGCGACCTGGACCAAAACGCCCGCGAACGCGTGCTCGGTCGGTTCCGCGCCAATCAACTCAAAGTGCTTGTCGCGACCGACGTCGCCGCGCGGGGGTTGGACATTGACGATATTTCGCACGTGTTCAATTACCATTTGCCCGACGATGCCGAAGTGTACATTCATCGCATCGGGCGGACGGGACGCGCGGGCAAGACAGGCGTCGCCATCACGTTGCTTGCGCCGCGCGAGAAACGTCGTTTGCGCGAGGTGGAGGCGCTCACCAAACAGCAGGTGACCAAAATGGAAATCCCTTCCGTTGGCGATATTCACCGTCATCGTGAAGCCAAAGTGGTCGAAACGCTGAAAGTCTGGCTTGGGCGCGGACGGTTCAAGCGCGAACTCGAAATGGCGCAGGAACTTGTGGCGGCGGGGCATGATCCGTTGGATATTGCGGCGGCGGCGATCAAGATCGCACGGGCGGATGAAAAGCAGAGACCGATTGCAGAGATCGGTGAAGTGAGAGACGAGAAAAAGAGGAAAGTGGAAAGTGGGAGACGCGATGGCTTCGGGCGGCGCGAAGAGTCGGGGAGGGGAGGCAGGCAGACCCTGAGGTCACGAAGCGGCGCGTCCCACGAGGCGGGGATGGTCCGCTTGAAGTTGAACAAAGGCAAGTCCAGCGGAATCCGCCCGAATGACATCGTCGGCACGATCGCCTTCCACGCCAACATCCCAGGCTATACCATCGGGAAGATTCGCATTGAGGATAAGTTCACGTTGGTGGATATCCCCGAAGATTTGGTGGAGCAGGTGTTGACGCACAACGGGAATTATCGGCTGGGCAAGGAAAAGCTGACCCTGACGAAGGCGAAATGAAGTTAAGAATTTCATTGACACTGCGCTTCAGTCATGTTATCGTTGGCGGCGTAGGATACCAGTAGTTTGCTTTGGAAGTACCAGAACGGCTTACGGTTGATCCGTGAGCCGTTTTTGTTTTTTCGCCGTTGCGGCGCTCCGATGCAATACCAATGGTTACCTCCATATTTTTTATTGCCATAGGAGGCAAACATGTCGGATCGTATCAACGGTACAGTCAAATGGTTCAACGGGACCAAGGGTTACGGCTTCATCGAACGCGAAGGCGGACCCGATGTCTTCGTCCATTTCTCTGCCATTCAGGGCGATGGGTTCAAGAACCTGCAAGAGGGCCAGAAGGTCGAGTTCGCTGTCGAACAGGGACCGAAGGGTCCTCAAGCCAGCAACGTCGTCGTTCTTGGCTAATTGACTGAATCAGTCTGACGAAAAAATCCCCGTGAGGCAACTCGCGGGGATTTTTGATTCGGCGTTTGCTTACCATGCTTTACTTTTACCGAACGTTTCCTAGTTTTCCGTCACAATGAACGAAACACGATACTCCCAATCTTCGACCTCGCTCATAGACTTAAGCGGATACGGCAAAACGCTCTTCACTCGGATGACATACCCTTCATACTCGATCCGATCTTGAATCCCCTCGAAAGGTCCATCAGCGGAACGCCCATCATAATTAGTAAGGGCTTGAAGCGTATATTCCATGGGTTCCCCCGGAGCCTTTTGAAGCGTAATGGTTAATGTTACGGGTCCGCTTTCGACGCACTCGATCTCGATCGGACAGCGCCCGTCGCTCGTTACGCCGATCAAACGGATAGTGAAAACGGCATCCACGATCGCCGCAGACTGACCAGGTCCAAGCGTGAATTCGGTTTCGGTCGCGGTTGTGATCGGCGCCAACGGGGTGGGCGTAGAATTTTGACAGGCGAACAAAGCCGTAAGCAGGATTGCAAGGATGGCAACGCGTTGCATGATTTCTCCGTAAAGTTGATGTCCGTGTTGGTATTTTACCCTGCGCGTTGAATCAAAAAGGGCGGACATTCTCATCGAAATGCCCGCCCAATTCTCCAATTCTCTAATCTCTTGTATTACCCATACCGATTCATAAACTTTTCCATCCGATGCAACGCCTCTTCGATCTTGCTGTATTCGGTGGCGTAGCACATGCGCGCGTAGCCCTCGCCGCCAGGACCGAAGGCGTTGCCCGGCACGACCGCGACATGTTCCTCGCGCAACAATTTTTCGGCGAAGGTTTCATCGTCCATGCCTGAGGCTTGGATGTTGGGAAACGCGTAGAAAGCGCCGCGCGGCTCGAACGTCGAGAGACCGAGGCGGTTGAGTCCCGCCACGAGAAGTCTGCGGCGGCGGTCGTATTCGAGGCGCATCTCTTCCACGTGTGGGTCTCCGCTTTGGATGGCGACCACCGCGGCGTCTTGCGCGGTCGTCGGCGCGGACATGATCGTGTATTGGTGAATCCGCACGAGACCCTGAATCAAATCCGAAGGTCCGCAAGCGTAGCCGATGCGCCAGCCTGTCATCGCATAATTTTTCGAGAAGCCGCCGAGCAGAATCGTGCGATGCTTGAGGCTTTCATCCAACGCGGGGAAGCAGACGTGCTCAAAATCGTAGACGAGGCGGTCGTAGAGTTCGTCGGTGACAACGAGCAGGTCGTGTTGTTCAGCGATCTTTGCAATTTCGAGCATCACTTCGCGCGTCGCCACCGCGCCAGTGGGATTGGACGGATAACCGATGAAGATCGCTTTGGTGCGCGGCGTGATCGCTTTGCGGATGTCGTCGGGGTCGATGCAAAAATCGTTCGCCTCGCGCGCGGGGATTTCAACCGCCACGCCGCCCGCCATGATCACTTCCGCTTGATACGAAACAAAACACGGCGTAGGGATGATGACCTCGTCGCCGAGATCGAGGATCGCGGTGAACGTGAGATACAACGCCTCCGAGCCGCCGACCGTCACGACGATCTCATTGTTCGGATCGTATTTGATTTTATACAGTCGTTGAAGATTATCGGTGATCGCCTGACGCAACTCCATCCTGCCCCAGTTCGAGGTGTAATGCGTCTCGCCGTGTTGCAGTGAACGAATGCCCGCGTCGAGAATCGGCTTCGGCGTGGTGAAATCAGGTTCGCCGATGCCGAGCGAGATCACGTCTTTCATCGTCGCGGCAATGTCGAAAAATTTCCGAATACCCGAGGGCTTCAATCCCGCCACTCGTTTTGAAAGTCGTTGCACGTTGGTTACTTCCTGCATGGAATCTCCTTTAGTCTGTCATTGCGAGGAGCGCTCTTGCTCTTTGCTACGAAGCAATCTCCTTGAATTGGTTGAGATTGCTTCTCGAAGACTCGCAATGACATTAGATTGGTTGTACTAACCACTCATCGGGAATTTCCCGATACGTCAGATCAAAAGCTTGCCCGTTCGCCGTCTTCACGCGGAAACCTTTTTCACTCGGACCGCGCCAGCGCGCCACGATCTCCGCAATCTCATATTTGTATCCCTCCCACGTCAGCGAAAGCGGACGCTCCGCATATTCCGAATCCGAACGGCACTCGACCATGTCCATATTTTACGACAAGACGACTTCGCTGTTGTCTCCAACATTTAATTGGATGAAGCGCCCGTCGCCTCTTCCTCGGACTTTTGCCTGCCTGCCCACCATCGAGCGACTCAACGCCGCAGCTTTGATCTCGCTCCCCGCCTCGACGATGGACTCGGCTACACTGCTGTCCTCGATTCTGCAATTTGCCCCAATCGAAGCGTGCGGACCGATTTTCGAATTGCTGATCTCTGCCGTTTCATCAATTGCAACAGGTTCGACGATTTCAACATTCGAACCTTTAAACTTTCCAACCTTTGAACCAATCTTATCCAACAGTATCTTGTTCGTATCCAGCGTCGCCTCGATGGTCCCCGCGTCGAGCCAACTCAGCCCGTTGTGAGTCCGCACCTTGGCGCCGCCTTCGATCATCACCGAGATGGTGTCTGCAAGATAATATTCGCCTTTGAGGGAAATGTTTCGTTCCATCTGTTCTTCGATGGCGGCGAGTAATTTTTTTGCATTCTTGAACCAGTAACAACCGATCAACACTAAATTATTTTCCATCGAGGTTGGTTTCTCGATGAAGCGTTTCACCCAACCATCCGCGCCCACCTCCGCCACTCCAAAACGGCGCGGATCGGGGAAGGGCAGTACCCATGCGACGCCGTCCGCTTCCTCCTGATTAAGGAAGGAGAAATCCGTTTCGATGATCGAGTCGGAGAACACCACCATCATCGGTCCGTACATGAACTCGCGCGCAAGCCAGAGGGCGTGCGATTGCCCCTTCATTTCGTGTTGCACAACGTAATGCGCTTTGATTTCGGGATATTTCTCTTTAATGAAGGCGGGGATTTGCAACTCGCCGAGATAGGGTCCAACGATGAAAACATATTCCACGTTTTCAGGGTTCGGCAGGGTCTTGAACATGTCCATCAAATGTTCGAGGGCGGTCTTGCCAGCCACGCTGACGAGCGGCTTGGGCTTGCTCCACGTGTGCGGACGCATCCGCGTCCCCCAGCCCGCCATGGGGATGAAGATTTTCAAGGATTCGGTCAAGGGTTTGCTCCGTTGTTGTGAATTGTTCGTTATTTTACCAATGAAAGGATGCGGTAGAGGGCGCCTCGCACTTAACAGGTTGGTTGAGTCTTCCTAGTACTGCAACTTGGTGAACTCGTAGCGCAATTTGCTAAATTGCGCTCGGCAAATTGGCAATTTGCCCTACAACTTCAACTTGTTAAGATACTAGCGCGTGAATGCTTAACGAGAGATAGTTTGCTTTTGTTGGTGCGACGCGCTCGCGTTAGGAATGCCCCAGCACGGGATGCGGCTTATATGGTTCCTCCAACCGTTTTACCTCATCCTTCGATAATTGAATATCCAGCGCGGCGATGGCTTGCTCGAGGTGATTCATCTTCGTCGCGCCGATGATCGGCGAAGCAATGTAGGGTTTGCTCAACACTCACGTCCTGCGACGCTGAGCCAGAAAATCGTATCGGTTGGCGAGCTGTGTGTCTTGCGGCAAAAATTACCCTTTGTTCCCCGCCAACTTCTGCAACTTGATGAACAACTCGCGCCATTGGATCTTCGACACGCCCAGTTTTTGGCGGATCGTATCCGGTTCCTCGCCGGCGCGGAAATCGTTGAGCGCGCACGTCCAGCGGCACATGTCGAAGGACAGGTGCTTGGTGAGTCCCGCCTCATTGCTGGTGTCTTCGAGCAGATACTCCAACCGTCGCGGCGACCACGGGAAGAGTTTATCCTCTGGGTGGTATTGGGCGGCGTATTCCTCGTAAGCGGGGAGCCAGTCGCCAGGGAGGACCAGTTTCCTTTCCTTGTAACGATTCGTCGGCGCCGCATACTTGATGAAGACCTGGGGTCCGTTGGGCGAATCCAGTTCGAGATGTTCGAGTTTGATGCCGAGCGTCTCGCTTTTCTTTATTCCGGTTGATAACAAAAGATATACCAGCGCGTATGGGCGCGCATCCGGCTTGGAGGCGCGGCGGTGACGGTCCGCGGCGAGCAGGACTTCGTCGTATTCTTTGGGAGTCAGCACGGTGGGAATGGGGCTGATGGCGGAGCGTTGCGCGACCTTTTCCGCGGGGTCAACCGTGAGCGCGCCGAACTTGTGCAACCAGCGGAACAGCGACTTGGCGGCAGTGATGCGCCGCGCCAATGTCTTGGGACTGCACGGCACGTCGCGCTCTTTTTCCATCCACTCGAAATAGCGGTTGAGGTCTTTGGTGGTGACTTTGCCGATGGTTACATCTTCAGGCAGGAATGTGGTGAGCAGGCGCACATCTGAAAGGAAGGCTTTGATCGTGTTCAGCGAGCGTCCCTGGTCGGCGAGATACCTTTCCCACGATTGGATCGCCGAAACAAGCGGCGTGTTTTGGTTCAGGTGTGAAGCGAGTTTCTCAGGCATGACATCTCCTCTTGTTCGTGTAGTTTAGCCGGGAAAGGAGGAGGTGTCAACGGGGGTTTGATAAATCTTCATGCCTATAATACAATCCGAATCAATTATGTCAAAAACCAAAACCGTCTGGTCTTCCGAGCATGGAGATTTGAGGAAGAAAGACCTCACTGCTTCGACAGGCTCAGCGCGGCGCCCCAACCCCTCTCCCGCAGGGAGCCCCAAAGGGGCGCTTCGCGAAGGGGAGTCTGTGCCTCCTCACCAGCAAACCGTCTACCTCCACTGCGAATCAGCAGGACGCGGTGGTAAAGCAGTAACTCTAGTGAAGAACCTCGCGCTGTCAGCGGAGAAGATGAAATTGTTGGCGAAGAAGTTGAAACAAGAGTGTGGAACCGGCGGGACGGTCAAAGACGGCGTGATCGAAATTCAAGGCGAACACCGCGAGAAAATCGCGGGGTTGTTATCGAAGGCGGGGTACAAGGTCAAGATTGCGGGAGGGTGAGCGTGTTTATCTCACTCCTCCGTCACCACGTTCAACTTTTCCGAATAACTATCCAGCCACCAATTCGACCAGCCCCACAACGTGGCGTCGCGGACGATGCGTTTCACTTCCTCGCGCGTGATCTTCGCCTCGGAGTTGAACACGTCTGTGTTGCGGCGGCTGATGGCGAGCGTGCGGATGGCGAACATGAGCGGGAAGATGCAGGCGAGGCGGATGCGGTGCTGCCACGGCGGCAGGGACTTGACGCACGTCAGCGCGCCGTGCAAGTGACGTTCGGCTTTGTCGGCGAGCATGTCCAGCACTTTGATCGCCTCGGCGCGGTTCTCAGGCAGGAACAGTTCATGCGCCGACAAATTCACCGCTTCCAGAAATTTCTTCGGCACGTAGACCCAGCCGCGCTCGTAATCCTTCCTCAAGCCGCGAATCACGTTGACGGTTTGGAGAGCCAGCCCAAATTCACGCGCGAGCGGCAGTAATTCCTTGATGCGGATGCGGATGAACAACGAATACCACGCGAAGAGATGCGTGAGCAAATATCCCACGCGCCCCGCCACCTCGAACATGTAATCGTCCATGTCCGCTTCGTCGTTGACTTGCGGACCGCGCGCCACCCAGCGCGCCATGCCGTGCGTGCTGTTGATGACATTCAGCGCGATGATCTCGCGCACTTCGGTGGGGAGCAGAGCCAGCCGCGCCAGAATATCCTCCGCGTGCTGCGCGACGACCGCGTCGGGGTTGGTCGTATCCGCTTCGCGAATCTTGCTCGTGAGTTCGAGAACGTTAACCGATCCGTCCAATATATTTGCCCACAGGTTGAGCAGTTCGATCTTTTTCGCGGCGGGCATGTCCTCGTTATCTTCAAGGTAGTCAGACACGCGCAACAAAAGATACGCCACTGTCCCCGCGTCGCATAACACGGCGGGCAATTGCTCGATGCCGATGGCAAATGTGCGACTTGCCAACCTCAATAAATCTTGTAAAGGAACCATGATGACCTCGAATCAATCGAATTATAAAACCGTTTATGAACGAACCCGACGCTCACGCGGAAGCGCCCTCAGACAATTGCACGATCTCCGCATCCTTCAACGCGCGGATCAACTCCGCGCTCTTCATGATGATCGCCGTGTTGCGGACTCCCGAACCGATGGAGATTTCCTCTTCCTTTAAAACACTCGGATCAACCAATACTCGAACTTGATTCTTCACCCCAAACGGACTCACCGTCCCGACTCGGTAGCCCGTCACCTCGAACACTTCGTCCTCGGTTGCCATGCGTACGCGCGAGCGTTTGACGAGGTCGCGTAATTTTTTCCAATCCACTTGAGCGGGTCCAGCCATCAAGACCATCACGAATTCGCCCGCCCGCACCTGAAACAAAATACTGCGGACGACCTGCCCCGGTCGCTGGCTTCGGGCGGACGCGGCTTCTTCCATGGAGTGGACAGGCGTCCCGTGGACAAAGACGCGGTGTTCGATTCCCAGAGAATCCAAAGCAAGGCTGGCAGGCGGAGGTGAATCCATAAGCGCCGATTGTCACTCCCATTCGCGGTTTGGTCAAGCGTTACGCATGGGTAGGGTAAAATTCTGCGGCTTCCTTCCGTCATGTGAACAATTACCAATTACGATTTACCAATTACTCCCATGCGCCTTCGATTCCAACTCCTCTTCTTCATGCTTTTGCGGACGATCCTCAACACGATGCACCGCATGGTGTACCCGTTCCTCGCGGTATTCGCGCGCGGACTGGGCGTAGACCTGACCACCTTCTCGTTTGCGATCACCGCGCGGTCGCTCGTCGGCGCGCTGAGCCCGGCGTTCGCGCCCATCGCCGACCAGCGCGGGCGAAAATTTGGGATGTTGATGGGCGCGCTCTTCTTTACGTTCGGCATGGGTTTGGTGGCGTTCGCGCCAAACCTCTACACCCTCAGCGCGGCGCTGTTGTTCGCCATCATCGGCAAATATTTATTCGACCCCGCCATGCAAGCCTACTTCGGCGACCGCGTCCCCTACAATCAACGCGGCACAGCGTTGGCGATCACCGAAGTGGCATGGTCGTTATCGTTCATCGCGGGGATTCCCATCATGGGCTGGCTGATCAACCTCTACGGATGGACGGCTCCTTTCCCCCTTTTGGCTGGACTCGGCGTGGGAATGTTTATCGCCCTTTGGCGGATGATTCCCCACGAAGACACGCACCATGTTCGGAACTCCGACTCGCGCGGCAATTACCTTGCTGTGCTGAAGAATATTCCCGCCCTTGCGGGCATCTCCATTGCGTTATGGGCAAGCGCGAGCAATGAACTGGTCAATTTAATTTTCGGCGTGTGGCTCGAAGATTCGTTCGGGTTGCAGATCGCCGCGCTGGCTGGCGCCTCCGCCGTGATCGGACTCTCCGAACTCAGCGGCGAAGGTCTCGTCGCGTTGACGACCGATCGGCTGGGCAAGACGCGCGCGTTGGTCATCGGTTTGGTCGGGAACGCGCTCGCCGCGTTGGCGCTTCCGTTCATCGGCACGACTCCCGTCGGCGCATTGGTTGGTCTCTTCTTCTATTACATCACCTTCGAGTACATCATGGTCAGCCACATCCCGTTGATGTCTGAACTCGTCCCCGAAGCGCGCGCCACGTTGCTGTCGTTCAACCTGACGGGTCACTCGCTGGGGCGCGCCATTGGCGCGTTGCTTTCCACTTTTATTTATACGCGCTTTGGCTTCTTTCCAATCGTGCTGGTGTCTGCCCTCTTCAATATCTTTGCGCTCATCGCACTCGGCGAGTTGACTCAAAAAGTGACCATTCTGCCGCGCGTCATTGCATGGACGAGACGGTTTACTGGTATGCCCGCACGGGACTGAAGCCCCGTGCTATCATTACGAAGCCGACTGAAGACGGCTGAGCAACCATGATCGTTCTAATTCTTTACGGCTTCTTCCTATTTCTCTTCCTCCTCGGTTTGCTGTGGGTTTTCATTCCTGCGGTATATGGATTGCCCTCGCGCCCGACGAATCCAGAGCGCATCCGTGCGGCGTTGAAGTTGGCGAATCTCCAGCCAAATGAAGTTTTATACGACCTCGGCGCGGGGGACGGGCGGGTCTTGTTGATCGCCGCAAAGGAATTCGGCGCGCGAGCCGTCGGCGTCGAGATCGGACCTGTGCAATGCGCGTTAATCTGGCTGAGAGTCACAGCCAGCGGATTTGGGAACAAGATTCAACTCCAATGGGGAAATTTTTTCACCGCCGACCTGAAAGAGGCGGACGTGGTTTTCATCTATGCCACATCCCGTCAGATGCCGCGACTCGCTTCCCACTTGGCGAACCAGCTCAAAATCGGCGCGAGAATCGTTTCCATCTCAGCAGATTTTTCAGAATGGGAGCCGTCTCACTTCGATGAGCCGAATCTGATCTTTGTCTATGCCATGCCGCCGAAAGAGGGGAGTCTGACAACGTATTTGTTGAAGAATTCAGTATGATCAAATTTTTGGTTTGAAGATTTCGGATTTGGCAATCCAACCGAATGGCGGAGGCGCGTTGTCCATTGTTGAACTTATCCGCCAAGCCCATTTGCATTGATAAAATTTATGACCTCAGGCATGAAGTGAGCGAGCAACCCTGCGACATGTCCATACCCAGCGCCGACGTAGATTTCGCTTGATATGCCTGCGGCAAGCGCTTCATCGTTCAGCGTTGTCGCTTGGATAAGCGGCACGCTTTGGTCCTGGTCGCCATGCAGGATAAGAAACGGCGCGTCATCGGATGAAATGTACATCTCTGCGGAAAGCGCTTGATATGTGGCAGCACACTCAGGGCTTGGCACTGGATCGCAACCCGTTTCTCTTCCGATGGAGCGTTTGATCCCGCTGGACATCGTATCCACGATGGACGCGACATACGAGCCCGAGATGTTGATCACGCCCGCAATGTCCGATGAATAGCCGAGGTTGCCGCCGATGTCGCCCTCGAGCGACGGGTTGTTTTCCGTCACACCGAGAAGCGACGCGAGTACGCCTCCCGCCGATTCTCCAAGCGCAAAGATGGCTTCTGGGTTGATGTTGTATTCGCTTGCATGTGCTTTAATGAAGCGCACGACGCCTTTTACGTCATGGAGCGGGGCGGGGAAGATGGCAGTATCTGAGAGGCGATAGTCCACCGCGATGACTGCAACGCCATAACTGGCAAGCATTTCCGCTTCATCTGCCGCGCCGTTTTTACTTCCGCCGTGAAAGCCGCCGCCATGAATAAAGATGACGGCTGGCGTCGCGCCGTCCGTTCCGTTTGGCGTATACACATCGAGTTTGAGCGTGAGATCGGATGCAGACCCGTAGGGTATGTCCTTTGTAACTGTGACGGCGTACAACTCCTTCGACGATGCGGTGGCTGGAGATGGCGCGGTGGGGACGTTTCCCGTTTGAGGTTGAGCCGTCGCTTCCGCTTTCGGTTCAGTCGGCTGTGTGCGTGGGGACGTGTTTATTTTCTGCCGAACCACAAATCCAATGCCCATCCCAGCGATGATGACGATCGCAATGAGCGCGATAAATGAAATTTTTTTGATGTTAATCATGAGGTTTATTTTATAGTGAGCGTGTCGGAAACAGGACTGGCTGGCGTCAACTTTGTGCCACTGCCGTCATAGAAAGTTGCCGTATAGTCGCCGGGTGGAACAAGGGCGTTGAGGTCGGTTTGCAGGGTGTAGAGATGTTCGAGCCGCAGAATTTCCTTCCCGCCGCTGTCTGTTAACACGAGAGTGAGGTCGGTATCCTCACCGAAGAGACGTTTCAATTTGGGCAATTTATCGTTTCCATTGACGCGATAGTAGGCATCCCCACTGTTTGAAACAACAGGGGATGGACTCGGCGTGGGTGTATCGCTTGTAGGCACAGTGGTTATGGATATATCACTTGTCGGCGCATCAAGCAAAAGAATCGGCAGGAGAATGCCGACAAGGAACGCGCAAACGAGTATCGCGATCAAATCGCTTTTGCGTAATTGGATCATCTGAGAGCATCTCCTTTACTGTGTTGCCATTGTAGAAGGAGGACGTTATGAGAATGTAGAGGCGATGTAAAAAGGTTGTAAATTTCCCCGGTTTGATTGCATGTGTGATAGAGCTGCTTAAGTGCATTTTTGCCACAGTGTGTGAGTATAATTCTATATGTTGTGAGTAAAACGATTAGAATCGAATCAATAGCCAATGAATCAAGGAGAGATTGAAGTGAGAAAACTTGCTTATGTTCCCTTAGCGGTTGTACTCGCCTTAACGAGTTGTGTATCTGCTCCCGCGACACCGGCGATCACAGTTACTGCTGACGAAACTTCCATGCCCTTGCCAACATCGACAACGATGCCTACTCCAACTGAGAGAACTTCTCCCACAAGCGCTCCAACTACTCCTGTTGTCGCTTTTACTCCGTTGGATGTGGTTCCCGTTTCTGCCCACCCATTATCTTTGACTGAGCATAACGCAGGGACAGAAATGAAACGGTTGAATATCATTGGGACAGGCACCGCTCATGATATTAAGTTTTCACCAGACGGAAAGCGTTTCGCAGTGGCAACAGGGCGGGGCGTATATCTCTATGATGGTTCGACATTTGAGCAGAACGGCTTCATTGATGTAAATGACTCGGTTTCCGCAATTGCATTCAGTCCAGACGGTAACGTGTTGGCAGTAGCAGTAAATGGGGAAGCTAGCCTCTGGAATGTATCATCAGGGCAACAGATGATGAGCCTCGACGGCGCGTTAGTCAGCATAAGCAAGCTGGCTTATGGTAGAGGTGGGTATGTTGCGGCAATTGGTGGAACTTGTCGTGGGTGTGGTTCGCCACAGTTAGCTATGATTCTATGGGATGCAAAGACCGGACGCCAGATTTTCATGCAGAGCGATATTTGGTATTTAACACAAGCGCTTGAATTTACACCCGATGGCAGGCAATTGTTTTTTGGTGGACAAAGTGGAGTAACTGTAATCGAATCCGAGACTGGTGAAGAAGTTGAAGTGGAAAATTGGATGAAAACTCGCGCTCCATACAATATGATATTCAATGCCGATGGTTCTAATTTATTCATCTCCAGCTTTGAAGACACAAATCTTGTGCTGAACATGAATACGGAAGCGCGCTCTACGCTTTCATTTTGTGATGGCGATCTAGCGGGTATTGGCAACTATGGTATCTGTGTCAAGGAACAGCAGGTAACGGTCTTTGATTTGTTATCCGGCAAGGAGATTAAGAGCGTAGATACAAATATTGACGCGCCATCCTATTCTAATATTTTGCTGGCAATAAGTCCCGATGGTCATTTTCTGGTATATGGGGAAGGAGATGTTGTACATGTTATGTCGGTAAAGGATGATGTAACCATTAGAAATCTGGATTTCCCTGAATTTGATGGCGTTGAGACCGGCTTGATGTTTGTGAATGGTTTTGAAAGATATTTGGTTGCCATGAGGTATCCAGCTGGGCAGATTACTCTGATTGACCTACAAACAAATGAAAATGTGATTGTTATTAAGATGGAGTGTTGTGAAATCACGGGTTTTGCATTTGCGCCTGATCGCAGAACAGTTGCTATCTTGGGCGATCATATATTGCAAATTCTGAATGTAGATTCAAGGCAAGTTATTTATGAATCCAAATTTCAGTCAGATTTTTCAGGACCAATTGCGTTTTCCCCCGATGGAACAAAAATATACCTGTCTCAAAGTTTTGAGAACTATATTTTGGAATTTGATCTAATTACTAAATCATTGGAAAAGGTCGGGAAAAATTTTTACGCATATTCCTATGCCGACCCATTTGCAACTGACAATTTTCATTTCAATGCACAGGGGGATTTAGTTGTGCTTGAATATGAAAATAGCGCGGATGGACAAAACCCATCGTTTAGGGATGTAACCACAGATCAAACGATAGTTCTTCCCTACGCTGTCATTGCGGATCCGCAGTATTTAGAATCTTTTGCTCTGAATCAGGATGGCACATACCTTGCCTTTGGAAATGTAAAAGGTATATTTGTTTGGGATGTCACAAGCAAAAGACAATTACTCCATTTGGATAAGCATGAACGACGTGGTGGAGACGGCTGGATAGGTGCGATCAAGAGTTTGATGTTCAGCCCTAAATCTGATTTGTTGGTTTCGATTGGATGGGATCAAACAACACGTTTGTGGAACATCAAGAGTGGAATCGAATTGCGGACTCTAAATGTCTGTTGTTCTGCAAGTTTTACCCCGGATGGTCGATATCTGGTTACAGCGGGAGATGGCGTCATCCGAGTATGGGGAATCCCGGAACCATGATCATCTGTGGTTAAATTACCCCACCAGCCAATCCTCCTCAAATCTCCAGTCTCCAATCACCAATTACCAATTACCAATAACTCCTCATGCTCATCCACTCCTCCTCCCAACTCCTCACCTTGCAAGGCGGTCCCCAGCGCGGACATATCCTCGGCAACCTCGGCATCATCGAAGACGGCGCGGTTGTGGTGCGCGATGAAAAGATCGTCGCGGTTGGGACGACAGCCGAAATGAAAGCCGCCTACCCCGATGAGCCGACCCTCGACGCGAGCGGATGCGTGCTGATGCCCGGCTTCGTGGACCCGCACACGCACGTCATTTGGGGCGGCGACCGCGCCAACGAGTTCGAGATGAAGATGGCGGGCAAGCCCTACTTGGAGATTCTGGCTGAAGGCGGCGGCATCCTCTCCACCGTCCGCGCGACGCGGGTGGCTTCCATCGAAGCGTTGATCGCGCAGACGCGCGCGCGTCTTTTGCGTATGTTCGCGCACGGCACAACCACCGTCGAAGCGAAAACGGGCTACGGACTGCAAACCGCGACCGAACTGCGCCTGCTCAAAGCCCTGCTCGCGCTCGACGATGAGGGTCCGCTCGATCTTGCCATCACGTTCCTCGGCGCGCACGCCATCGCGCCCGAATACAAAGACGACCCGCAAGGCTACACCGATCTCGTCTGCGAGACGATGCTGCCGATGCTCAAAGAATGGTGGGGGACTCACGCGCCGCGCCATCCGCTCCCATTTGTGGATGTATTCTGCGAGACCAAAGCCTTCGACTTAAACCAATCGCGTCTGATCCTGAGTGTGGCTGGGTCGCTGGGATTCCCGATCAAGATCCACGCCGACGAATTCGACAATCTCGGCGGAGCCTCGCTCGCGGCGGAGTTGGGCGCGGCGTCCGCCGATCATCTTGTGGTTACGTCTGATGCGGACATTGCCGCGTTGGCAAAATCGGAGACGGTGGCTGTGTCGCTTCCCGGCACGCCGTTCGGGCTTGCCGAAAAAGATTTCACTCCCGCGCACAAACTGATCGCCGCCGACGCGTACTTCGCGCTCGCCACCGATTGCAACCCCGGCACCACGTGGAATGAGTCGATGCAATTTATCATCGCGCTGGCGTGCCGGGCGATGAAAATCACCCCCGCGCAAGCCATCGCCGCCGCGACGATCAACGCCGCGTACGCAGTCCGAAGGTCCGATTTGATCGGTTCCATCGAAGTCGGCAAACAGGCGGATATGCTCATCCTCTCCGTGCCGGATTATCGTCACTTGGGTTATCGCTACGGGACAAATTTAGTCCGCCAAGTTATCAAACGTGGAAGGGTATATTCGGTGGATGTGGGGTATTATAGGACTGCATGATACGATTACCGACGGGGAAACCCGTCTTTTTTGTCCGAATTGCGGGTGATTTTCTTGAACTCTGAATGGATCGTCTTTGCTTCGATCTTGATGCTGAATAGCATTGCGGCGCTGGCGGTGGTGGCGTTTCTTGTGCGCCGCAACCCCGCGCCGGGGTTGCGGCCGCTCATCTGGACGCTGGTGATGCTGGCTGTTTGGAGTTTCGGCTATGCCATGATCACCCTCTCACCCACGCTCCCGGCGAAGATCGCGTGGTTGCGCTTTGAAAATATCGGCATTCTCTCCGTGCCGGTCTGTTGGTTCCTCTTCACCCTGTACTATACCCGGCTGGATCGCAAATGGACCAAGTTTGTCCTGCCGCTGGCATTTGTCATCCCTGCCATTGCGCTGGTCTTCATCCTTTCGGATACACTCCTGCATCTTTACTATACTTCGATCCACGCACTGACCGATAGCGGGGGACCGCTGGTGATCGAGCGGGGTCCGTGGTATCGGGTGACGTTGGTGTATGTGTATGTTCTCAACGTCGCCGCGATGGGGTTGCTGGTCCGCCGGGCGATCCAATATCGAAATTTATATCGTCAGCAGATGTATATCCTGATCGCCGCCGTGCTGATCCCGCTGATGGCGAACATTATCTATCAAGTAGCGCCGGGCATGTCTTTTCAAATTGACCTGACGCCGGTCACTTTTACGCTGGCGGCTTCGTTGATCGCCGTCGGCGTATTTGGGTTGCGTATCTTTGATCTCATTCCCATTGCGCGCCACACGGTCTTGGAGCATATCCCCGAAATGGTTTTCGTGGTGGATGCGCGCGATATTGTGGTGGATGCGAATTCGATTGCCCAGCAAATTCTCGGGAAAAGCATGGATGAGATCGTCGGTCACGACCCGATCGAAGTGTTCCGCGAGTGGCCCCAGCTCATTCAGTGCTTCCTCGCCGCGAACGAAACGCGCGAGCAGATCCAGATCCCCGGCGACCCGCCGCGCATGTTGGAAGTGATAGTGACCGCGCTCTACAACTCAATGAGCCAGTTGGAGGGGCGGGTGATCGTGGCTCACGATATTACCGAACACAAATGGCTGGAGAACGACCTGACGTTCGCCAACGAATCCCTCACCCGTCAATTGGAGGAGATCAATGCGCTGCGCGATAAATTGCAGGAGCAGGCGATCCGCGACCCGTTGACCGAGATCTACAACCGGCGTTATTTGATGGAATTCCTCGCGCTGGAAATTTCGCGGGCGGCGCGCGAAGGGACGCCGTTTTCCGTCATCATCATGGATGTGGATAACTTCAAACGCTTCAACGATTCGTATGGTCACCGCTGCGGAGATATGGTTCTGCGGAAGATCGCTGATTTCCTCGTCCGGCATACGCGCAAAGGCGATGTGGTCTGCCGCTATGGCGGGGAGGAGTTCGTCATCCTCATGCCGGGGGCAGCGCTCGAGACCGCGTATGAACGCGCCGAGATGTGGCGTCGGGATTTTGCGGAAACCGCCATCGAATATGAAGGCATGGACTTGTTCGCCACCTTTTCGGCGGGCGCGGCATCCTTTCCACAGCACGGCTTGACGGATGAAGCCGTGTTGCAGGCGGCGGACCGCGCGTTATATCTTTCGAAGGATGCCGGTAAAAATAAAGTTACGATGTATCAGTTGTAAATTTTCGCACAGTAGCCATAGGAGCAATACATGCAAATAGACATCATCGGCGTGCCAATGGACCTCGGTCAGAACCGCCGCGGCGTGGATATGGGTCCCAGCGCGATCCGCTATTCCAACCTCCGCGAAAAACTGGAAGGGCTGGGGCATACGGTCGAGGATAAAGGCAACATCGAGGTCCCGATCCATGAAATCTGCACGATCACTGAACCCAAACTAAAACACATTGACTGCATTGTGCCGGTGAGCCGACGCGTGGCGGGCGCGGTCGCCACCTCGGTTCAAGGCGGGCGCTTCCCACTGGCGCTGGGCGGCGATCACAGCCTTGCCCTCGGTTCGGTGCGCGGCGCGGCAAAACAAAAACGCATCGGCGTCATCTGGCTGGACGCGCACGCCGATTTCAACACCCACGAAACGACCCCCTCGGGCAATATTCACGGGATGCCTCTCGCCGCCTTATGCGGACTCGGCGACCCGCGCCTGACCGCGCTATGGGATGAAACGCCTCCGGTCGTGGACCCCAGCCGGGTCGCCATTCTTGGGGCGCGTGATCTCGACCCCGATGAGAAAAACAACCTCCGTCAAGCCGGGGTGTTGGTGTTGAGCATGGAACAGATCGACCGCATCGGCATGCTTGCCGCGCTGGAACAATGCCTGGCGCGCGTCAGCCGGGATGTGGATGGCATCTACCTCTCGATGGACCTTGACGTGCTCGACCCGCGTTTCGCGCCGGGCGTTGGCACACCGGTGCCGGGCGGCTTGACGTATCGCGAGGCGCATCTGGCGTGTGAATTTATCGCCGAGACCGGCAAGCTGATTGGCATGGATCTGGTCGAGGTGAACCCGATCCTCGACGAGAGGAATCAAACCGCCAAACTTGCCGTGGAATTCGCCTGCTCGGCGCTCGGCTTGCGCGTGTGGACGGGTTGACCTTTGTGGATGCCAGTTTGCGCGACCGCGGAGGCGGCGAGTCGGCTGAGGCAACGGTGGCAATTTCATGTCAAAGAATGAGGCGGGCGTTTCCGTGGAGGGCGTACGGTAAAATAAAATCATGAACGTCCTCTATGGCCCCGTCCTGATCGTCGAAGACGTCCCCAATGTGCTTGAATTGCTCGAGGTGACCCTGCGCTTCAAAGGCTATGCTGTGATTACGGCGCGCAACGGGGAGGAAGCGCTCGAAGTGGTGGCGCGCCAGAAGCCCGCGCTGATCATCACCGATATTTTGATGCCGAAGTTGGACGGCTACGCATTCGTGCAGAAACTGCGGCTCAACCCCGAGACGCGCGCCATCCCGGTCGTGTTTTTATCCGCCACCTACGTGACGCCGGAAGATAAGGAATTTGCGCTGAGCCTTGGCGCGGCGCGCTTTTTGGAAAAACCGATCGACACCGAGGATTTCTTGCTGACGGTCGCCGAATTGATCACGCAACAGCCGTTCACCCAGCCCCTGCCGCTCGATATGGAGCGTTTTTATCAAGGCTATCGCACGCGGCTGGAAAGTAAATTGCGCCACAAAAATTCCCAGATCGCGCGTGCCGAGCGCCTCCTGCCCACGCTCCCACCCGACCAGAAGCCCGCGTTCGAGGCGCTGCTGCAACAGTCCATGCGCGACCGCGACGAGATCCAGACCGAACTGTACGATATTTACAAAACGCTCGAAGGCTTGAAACAATAAATACAAATCATGCGGCGGGCGCAACCCGCCGCAACTATTTTGGAGTGTGGTATGCAACCAACGCTGGCTTATCTTGAAAATCTGGCGCGCGAAGCGGGCGCGATTTTACGCGAGGGGTACAACAAAGACCATCAAGTGAATTACAAAGGCGTCATTGACCTGGTGACCGAGGTGGATCACCAGTCGGAGGCGTGGCTGTTGGGCAAAGTCCGCTCGGATTTCCCAAGCCATCATATTTTTGCCGAGGAGAGCGGTGTGATCCACGGGGACGATGATCATGTCTGGTACATTGACCCGCTGGATGGGACGGTGAATTACGCGCATCACATTCCGATTTTTTCCGTGTCGATCGCCTATGCGTCCGCCGGGACGTTGAAACTGGGCGCGGTGTACGACCCACTGCGCGATGAACTATTCACCGCCGAACGCGGCGCGGGCGCGTACCTGAACGGCAAGCGCCTGCAAGCCTCCGCGACCTCGGAGTTGCAGAAAAGCCTGCTGGTGACCGGCTTTCCGTACGATACCTGGGATACGGAACGGGATAATTTTTCCAACTTTGTGCGGATCTCAAAGCTGACGCAAGGCGTGCGCCGGCTTGGCTCTGCCGCTTTGGATCTGTGCTACGTTGGCGCGGGGCGCTTCGACGGGTTTTGGGAACTTGCGCTCAGGCCGTGGGATGTGGCGGCAGGCGGCCTCCTCTGCGAGGAGGCGGGCGCGCGCATTACCAACATCCATGGCGAGGTGGATTACATTTCCCCGCCGCAATCGGTTCTCGCGACGGCGCCGGGCATCCACGCGCGCATGTTGGAGGCGTTGTCGAAGTCTTGACCGGCTGAGTCTGCACGGATCGAAGATTGTTATGAATTGCCTCTGTCAGTCGCTCGAAAATTCAGTACAATAGATTCGAGATCGTGAAACTGAATGGCTAAGTCGTCCATCCCAATCAGTAAAACAAAAATTGTCGTTCCCCCGCGGCGGAAGGAGTTACTCTCGCGTCATCGCCTGTTGGATCGGCTGGATTCCTTCCTTGAGGATAAACTGATTCTGCTCTCTGCCGGAGCGGGCTATGGCAAAACCTCCTTGCTGATCGATCTGGCGCATCATACAAAGATGCCCGTTTGTTGGCTGACGCTCGACCCGTTGGACCGTGACCCTCAAAGGTTCATGGCGTATTTGATCGCCGCGCTTGCCGAACGGTTTCCGGGCGTGGGGGCGTCTTCCCTGAACCTGCTGAATAACCTGAAAACCATTGAAACCGATGCGGAGGCTTTGCTCGTTGCGCTGACCAACGAACTCTATGACAGCGCCGAAGACGATTATCTTCTCGTTATAGACGATTACCATCTTATGGAAGACGACTCGGTGATCGCGGCGTTAATCAACCGCTTCCTTCAACTGGTGGACGAGAATTGCCATCTTGCCATCTCTTCGCGCACGCTCCCCGATCTTGATGATGTGACGTTGATGGTTGCGCGCGAACAAGTGGCGGGGCTGAACCACATGGAGTTGGCATTTCAGCCGCGCGAGTTGCAGGCGCTATACGCGCAGAACCATCTCAAGCATTTATCCGACGAGAAGGCAAGCGAATTGATCAACAAGACCGGCGGCTGGATCACCGGTATGGTGTTATCCGATTCAGCCGGTGTGCAGGTTGCCGGTGTGGATACGTTCGTGTATCTTGGGCGCCAGGTTTTAGACCAGCAGCCGCAGCACATCCGCGAATTCCTGTTACGCACTTCACTGCCCGAAGAATTCAACGCGGAATTCTGTGAGATCGTGCTGGGTCCGTTCCATGCAACGTCGCCCAGCTGGCTTGAGTTGATGGGGTGGATTCTCGAAAAGAACCTGTTCGCGTTGCCGTTGGAGGATGGCCGCTGGCTTCGGTATCATCCGCTCTTTCGCGAGTTTTTGCAAGCGCGTTTGAAAAAGGAACGCCCACAGGAAATTCAACCCATCCTGGAAAGAATGGTCAAGGGCTACGAAGCGGTCGGCGAGTGGGAAAAGGCATATTTCACCTGTAAACAATTGAACGACCCCGAAGCGTTGGCGGGTTTGGTGGAGCGCGCCGGCACCCCGATGCTACAGACCGCGCTGGTCACCCTCGAAGGCTGGATCAACAGCCTCCCCCCGGCAACGATCCGCTCGCGCCCCGGCCTAATCTCCTTGCGGGGGGCGATCTCGGCAATGAAGGGGAATCTCCCTGAAGCGAATGCGCTGTTGGATCGTGCGATTGACTTGTGTAGAAAAGATAACGATACGGGAGGTTTGGCGCTTGCGCTCGTGAGGCGGGCGCATACTCTTCGACTTTTGGGAAAATACGTAGAATCCATCAAAGATGTTAATGAAGCTTTGGGTTTTGCTGAAACGAATTCTGCTTTGCGCCCTCTTTATGCAGAATCCTTACGCATCAGGGGTTTAAATTCCTACCGCTTAGGGCAGTCAAAAGGGGCAATAGACGATCTGGAGCGCGCTCTTAATATTTATTTTGAATTGAAAGAAATAGGTAGCATTCCAATCTTATTAACTGAGACTGCAATGACTCATGCCGCGATTGGAAATGTTGATACGGCGAAATCCTTATATCAAGAGGCTTTGAGTTTGTTGCGGTCTGAGAGAAATATATATGTTTTGGCGGATACTTTGAATAATCTTGCAGTGTTGTATCTTCAACTTGGCGAATATGAACTTGCCTCTAGTGCATTTGAAGAGGGACTTGAATGTGCCAGGAGCAGCCAGAATCGCCGGGCTGAGCTTCTTATTCTTGTTGGACTTGGTGATCTATATAGTGAGGTCGAAAGATTCGATGCGGCGACTTTAGCTTATGAACTAGCATGGACGGCAGCAGATGAAGTTTCTAGTTTCTTCATTTCCAATTATCTAATCTTGGCGCGGGCAAATTTGGCGCTCTTGCAAGAAGATGCCGAAACTGTTCTTGGCTATTTGAATCAATTTCAAAAAAGACTGAAGATCAACCCGTCGAATTATGAGCGCGGTTTGTGGGCGCTATTTGAAGGTAGATATCAACTCTTGCGAGGCGATTATACAAAGGCAATTAGCCTTCTAAAAGAAGCAAAATCCAACTTTCTACAAGATGGACGAGAAACAGAGTTGCAATGGAGCCGTATTTGGCTGGTGGCAACCTATGGACAAGCAGATAGGCAAGAGCAAGCACGTCTTGAATTCACCGGACTCGCGGAGTCGAAAAATAAGGAAAGCCATGCGTTGCTTATTGCCATGCATCAGGCAACTTCTTGGCTTACATCGTTACAGAGCGATGCCGTAATAGGAAAAGCGGTTAGTACTTTGCTTGCGAAATCGAAGCGGTTGAGTGAGCGATTGCCCGCTGTCCGGAGAGCTCTTCGCCGACTTGCCCAATCCATCCAAATGCCATCTGCTAGCCTAAAAATCCGCGCATTAGGGCGCGCAGAGGTTGTTGTCAATGGACGGGCAGTAAATGTGTCTGATTGGCGCACACAGTCGATCCGTGATCTGTTTTTCTATTTCTTATATGCTCAAGAGCCGCTGACCAAAGAACAGATCGCAAGTGCTCTGTGGTCAAGCACTGAGGATCCTCAAGCCATAAAGAAACGCTTCAAATATGAGATATACTGGCTTAGACGCGCTACTGAAAGAAATGTAGTTGTGTTTGAAGGTGAGTATTATCGTTTTAATCGTGATTTGGATTATGAATATGATGTGGATTCATTTGAGTCGTATCTTAAACATGCCCAACGATCTCAAGATGTGATTGAACGGATCGGGTTTTATCGAACAGCAGTTGAACTAGTCGAAGGTTCGTATCTTTCAGAACTGGATGCCGATTGGGTTCTTCTGGAACGCGAACGAATAGGTCGAATTTATCGGTCTGCGCTCGATGAACTCGCGCATTTATACCTGGATACGAATCAATTGCAGGATTGCCTCAAGATTTGCAAGATTGCGCTCAATCAAGATCGTTTCAATGAGCTAATTTATCAAGTGGAGATGCGCGCGTATGCAGCAATGGGCGATCGCGCCTCTGTTGTAAGGCGTTTTCTGGAGTACAAATCTTTGCTAGCGGATGAATTGGGTTTGATGCCTTCTGAAGAAATCGAGCTTATTTATAAGGAGTTGACCCTTAACTGAGATTTGTCTAGTCTGATTTTGCAGTCTGGTTTGC
The DNA here is from genome assembly GCA_020847435.1 of Anaerolineales bacterium. Classification (GTDB taxonomy): domain Bacteria; phylum Chloroflexota; class Anaerolineae; order Anaerolineales; family Villigracilaceae; genus Defluviilinea. Next base: position 28,572 of record JADLBX010000012.1, on the reverse strand, counting down.
AGTCTGGGTAGGTGTAAGATGGGGGAAATTTAGTAACAGAGAGGTTTTCCATGAACAACAAACTATTTTTAAATACATCATCTGATGGCAGTTTAGGTGGCCGTCGTTCACCTTCTGATGGTGGTAGCAGTACTCGCCGTTCACCTTCTGATGGCGGTAGCAGTACTCGCCGTTCACCCTCCGATGGCGGTAGTAGTACTCGCCGCTCATCCTATGATGGCGGAATGGGCGGACGATAGTTCCGCCCTTATCTAGAAAAGGAGATTCCACATGGCAATACTCACCTTTGACGCCTACACCAAGCCTGCTATGGGTTATCGCCAAAACGCCACTGAGCGGACCGGGCTTCAGCGCCTGTTTGCCGCGGCGGTAGTCAGTGGGCAGTTCCGCGAAACGCTGATCCGCAAGCCCGAGGAAGCGCTGGCAAAGGGTTATCTGGGCCAGTCTTTTACCCTTACCGATCGTGAGGCGACGGTCATCAAATCCGTCAGGGCAGAGAGTTTGGCAGACTTCGCACAGCAGGTCCATCAGGCATTGCGGGCAAACTAACTTGCCCTCATACCGGGAAATATGCGGAAGCGTCGGGAAGAGACAACTCCCAACGTACCTGCATTGGATGACGCGGTGGTGCTGGGGGCGTAGTGGCAAAGGGATTCACTATGCCCCGCGTCCACCGGGTTGCGGATGATACGTTGGAGAATCAGTTGCACTATCTGCCGGGAACTGTTTCGAGGCTTGGAGGTATCCTCCAGGCTTTTGCTGATTTAACCGTCCTGCTCGATCTCGATGGAACCGTCCTGGAATATCGGTTCGACACCCCACACCTTCAAAATCGATTCCCCGATCTGCTCTTGAATCGTAGGTTTCAGAATCTCCTTTCGTCGGAAGTCGCATTACGTTTCGATCGCCAGCTATTGCAGGTGAGAGAGAGCGGAGAATTACTCGCGTTCGAGTTCTCGCTTCAACCGTCTGAGGAACAGTGGTTTGATGCGCGCATCGGTTTATGTTCCGACTCGCAGTTGGTCCTCGTTGCCCGAGAAATTACGGATCACAAACGGTTGGAAAGTAAACTGGGACAGCAAGTGCGCCGCCTTGCCGCCCTCCGTTCGATTGACCTTGCAATCGCTTCGGGTCTCGACCTCAAATTGTTACTCTCCATTTTGCTGGACCAAGTCGCCAACCTGTTGCATGTGGATGCCGGCTCGATCTGGTTGGTTAATCCCGAAACGAACCAACTGGCTTTCTCATCCGGCATGGGTTTTAATACGAACGCCGTACAATCCGCTCGCCTGAGATTGGGGGAAGGGCTTGCCGGGCAAGTTGCTCTCGAACGCAAATCCATGATCATTCCCGACCTCCGGCTAAACATAGCGGGAAGCGCCTATCCGCCTCATTTTGCGGACGAGCAATTCCTTGCCTATTATGGTTTGCCTCTGGTTGCAAAAGGCAAGACCCTCGGTGTTTTTGAGATTTACAACCGGGCTCCGCTCCGGTTGGACGCGGATTGGGTGGAATTTCTGAATGTGCTTTCCGGGCAGGCGGCAATTGCAATTGATAACGCCATTCTTTTTCAGGACCTGCAACGCTCGAATGTGGAATTGAGTCTGGCGTACGATGCGACGATCGAAGGCTGGGCAAGGACGCTGGATTTGCGCGATCGCGGCGCCAAAGGGCATACGAGCAGGGTGGTTGACATAACCACCCAGTTGGCTCTTTCGATGGGGGTCGAGAAAGATTCGCTGATCCACGTGCGGCGCGGCGCGATCTTGCACGATATCGGCAAAGTTGCCATACCGGACGAGATCCTCTTCAAGCCCGGACCGCTTACCGACGCGGAGTGGCAGATCATGCAACAGCACCCCACTCTGGCTGTGAATTTGCTTGCCCCCATCTCGTACCTCGCGCCGGCGCTCGACATACCCCGCTGGCACCACGAACGCTGGGACGGAAGCGGTTATCCGGAACGCCTGCGCGGCGAGCAAATACCGTTCGCGGCGCGGTTGTTCGCGATCGCCGACGTATACGATGCCCTGGTCTCCGATCGCCCCTATCGAAAAGCGTGGTCGCAGACGGACGCCATCCAATACATCGAAAGCCAGTCCGGTAAACAGTTTGACCCGCGCGTCGTCGTCGAATTCATGAAGCTCACGACGAGCAATGGATACGCCGCGTCGCGTTGAACTTGACCTGACCCGGTTTCTGAATTAAAATCCCCGCCTGCTAATGCCCTCGTAGCTCAGTGGATTAGAGCGCTTGCTTGCGGAGCAATAGGTCGCGTGTTCGAGTCGCGCCGAGGGCGCCAGAGTTGAGGAGCGGAAACCCGCTCCTTTTTTCTTGTGTCATTGCGAGCCGCCGTTGGTCGAGTAGCGCCAAGCGCATATCGAGACCAGAGGCGGCGAAGCAATCTCCTCAATTTTTTGGAATACCTATGTCAACAACAAAACCACAAATCCTTTTGACAAACGACGACGGGATTCAATCCCCCGGGCTTTGGGCCGCCGCCGCTTCTCTCTCGGACCTTGGGTTTGTCACTGTGACCGCGCCGCGCGACCAGTGTACCGGCATGGGGCGGAGCCTGCCCAACACGTCCGATGGAATCATTCGCGAGGAGCGCGTGCAGGTCAACGGTCAGGAGTGGAGCGTTTTTGCAGTGGGCGGGAGTCCCGCACAGGCAGTCTTGCATGGGGTTTACGATGTGATGAAGCGCAAACCCGACCTCGTCGTTTCGGGGATCAATTACGGCGAGAACGTCGCGTCGGGCGTGACGATCTCAGGGACGGTGGGCGCGGCGCTCGAAGCCGCGTCGCTGGGAATCCCTTCATTGGCGATTTCGCTGGAGACCGAGGCGAAATATCATTTGTCCTATTCCACCGACGTGGAATTTCCAATTGCGGCGATGTTTGCCGCGAAGTTTGCGCGTATGTTGCTGGAGAAAAAATTTCCGTTTGACGTGGACCTGTTGAAGGTTGAAGTCCCCGCCGACGCCGCGCCAGATACCCCGTGGCAGTTGACGCGGGTATCTCGTCAAAGATACTACGAGCCGAAAGCCGCCGAACGCAATTCATGGGACGAGCCAGGCACGATCGGTTATCACGAGGCTGGGGTGTTCGATCATGAGCCCGAAGATACGGATGCGTTTGTCTTGCGAAAGAAGCGCATGGTGTCGGTCTCGCCAATGAGTTTTGACCTGACTTCCCGCGTGGATTTCAGCGAACTCGAAAAGTTGATGAGGAAATAAAAAGAACACAGAAAAAATCTCTGTGTCTCTGTGGCGACGATCAGTTGAAGTGCGGACTGAACCGCGCAACCAGTTTCTCTTTCGGTAAAAAGCCCGTAATCCGTTCCTTGATCTCGCCGTTCTTCATGAACAACAGGGTGGGGATACCCATCACCCCAAATTGCATAACCAGGCTCGGGTTTTCGTCGGCGTCAATTTTCACCACTTTGACCTTGCCCGCCCATTCGCCCGCCAGTTGCTTGACGACGGGATCGAGCATTTTGCACGGCTGGCACCAGACCGCGCTAAAGTCCACCAGCACGGGTTCGCTCGAGTCCATCACTTCGGTTTGAAAATTCTGTTCGTCAACATGTAATAAGTCAGCCATATCAGCCTCCGCTGGCTTGGATGGTTTTAGTCGTGAGAGTCTTACGTTGGAGGTATGATAACCGCGAAGATCGCCAAGAACGCAAAGAATTTAGAATGGTTTTCTTGGCGAACTTTGCGGTCTTAGCGGTGAGATGGAATTTTTCGTTGACGCACCCTCCCTCTCATGCTAAAATGCCCTTCGCTCGTTTCGCGGGCGCGTAGCTCAATGGCAGAGCAGCGGCCTTTTAAGCCGTTTGTTGAGGGTTCGATCCCCTCCGCGCTCACTGTGAATCCTCCTTTGCGGAGGATTTTTTGTTCGTTGATATTTTAAACTTCATCCTCGAACACACGTGCTATAATCCGTTTAGTCGCATGGTCGCCTAGTCGAGTAGTCTCGTTGTTAGACCAACCGACCATCTGACCAATCGACTACAAGACCATGAGTTTCGCCCACCTCCACGTTCATACCTCATATTCCCTGCTCGACGGCTTCTCGAATATCACGAAGCTGGTCGAGCGCGTGAAGGAATTGGACATGCCAGCGGTCGCGATCACCGATCACGGCACGATGTTCGGCGTGATGGACTTTTACAAAGCCGCGACCAAAGCGGGGATCAAGCCGATCATCGGCGTGGAAGCGTACTTGGCGGCGCGGACGATGAACGACCGCGACTCGAAACTTGATAGAACCTCATCGCATCTTTTGCTCCTCGCCGAGAACGAGACGGGCTACAAGAACCTGCTCAAGATTTCCTCCGCCGCGCAACTGGATGGCTTCTATTATTATCCACGCATCGACCACGACTTTTTAGCCAAACACGCCGAAGGGATCATCGCCACATCGGGGTGTATGTCGGCGGAGATACCGCGCTTGCTATTGGAAGAGAAGACCGAAGAAGCCGTGAGGCGGATGAATTGGTATTACGACGTCTTTGGGCGCGACAATTTCTTCATCGAATTGCAACAACACAACATCAAAGAGATCACCGACCTCAACAAAAAACTGCTCGAGATGGGGATGAAACATTCGGCGAAGTACATCGCAACCAACGACGTGCATTACATCAATCAGGATGACGCACGTTTGCAGGACATTCTGCTGGCGATTCAGACTCAAACGGTTCTTGCGGACCCCGAGCGGATGCGCATGAGCGACGACTCGTACTACCTCCGCACGCCCGCTGAGATGAGTCGACTCTTTGCCGAAGTGCCCGAGTCGTTGAGCAACACGCTCCTCATCGCCGAACGCTGTCACGTGGACTTGTCGTTCAAAGGCTATCACCTGCCTGATTTCCCTGTCCCTGAGGGGTTCACGGTTGCGAGTTACTTGCGCCATCTGTGCGAGGATGGGGCGCGGAAAAGGTATGGGGAATCTGCGACCAGCCAGAAGGTCCGCGAGAGAATCGATTATGAGTTGGGCGTCGTCCACAAAATGGGATTCGACGCGTACTTCCTGATCGTCTGGGATCTGTGTCGTCACGCGCGTGAAAATGGAATCTGGTACAACGCGCGCGGGTCTGCCGCAGGTTCGATCGTCGCGTACGTGTTGGAGATCACGCTCGTTGATCCGCTTCAACATGATCTGCTGTTCGAGCGGTTTTTGAATCCAGGGCGCATCTCGATGCCCGATATTGATTTGGATTTCCGCGACGACCGCCGCGCTGAGATGCTCGAATATTGCACGCGCAAATATGGGAGCGACAAGGTCGCGCAGATCATCACGTTTGGCACGATGGGCACGAAAGCCGCGTTACGCGACGTGGGGCGCGTGATGGACATCCCGTTGCCCGAAGTGGACCGCGTGGCGAAACTTGTGCCGTTCGTATCGGGACGCCAAACCACGATGGAAGACGCGCTGGCGATTCCCGACTTCAAGAAAATTTATATCGAACAGCCGCACTTGCGCGAGTTGATCGATACCGCCGCAAAAATGGAAGGAACCGTTCGCAACGCGGGGACACATGCCGCAGGCGTTGTGATCTCGGACCAACCCATCGTCGAATATTTGCCGTTGCATCGTCCCACCTCTGGCTCGGAGGAAACGCCGATCAAAACGGTGACGCAGTTCGAAATGGGCATCCTCGATTCGCTCGGCATGTTGAAAGTGGATTTTCTTGGGCTCATCACGTTGTCGGTCATGGCGAAAGCGTGCGATTTGATCGAGAAACGTCACGGCGTGAAATTGGATTTGAATAACATCCCGCTCGACGATCCGAAATCCTTCGAGATCATGGGCGCGGGGCAGACGGCTGGCTTGTTCCAGGTGGAAGGCTGTTTAAGTGGTGACACATACATAGGTCATCGAACAATAAAAGAGTTATATGAAGATTTCAAAGCGCGTGAGCGGGCTGGCGCACTCAAGGGACGTGAACTTCTTCGTACAAATTCGTGTTACATTGATGAAGGTCGTTTTATTCCAAATGTAATTGAGAAAGTTGTATATAGCGGAGTAAAACCAGTATATCGTCTTGTGACTGATAATAATTGCTGGATAAAAGCAACAGCCGATCATCATTTCTTTACCCAACGCGGCTGGGTCACTTTGGGGGATTTGAATCCTGAGACTGATGTTTTGTTAATCAAGAGTAATACCAGCCGTTCAGGTCGTACATGCATCGAGTGCGGCGCTCCTATGAAAAGTAAAGGGAATAAATCACAACGCTGTAAAAGTTGTTCTGCGCACATTTCAGCGAACCCCAGTCGATCGGAAGTGAAAGAACGTATTTCTCAAAGCAAAATGGGACAGATTCCCTGGAACAAGGGGCTTACCGCTGAAACAGCAAAAGATACGCTATGGATAAAAAACCTTAGCGTTTATAACGCCACTCAAAAAGGTGTGACTCTCGAAGCTCGACATGGACCAGAGAGAGCCGCTGAGATAAGGGCAAAACTTTCCGAAAAATTATCGGGAACAAATAACCCGATGTATGGTCGCCCGCCCAAAGAGACAAAAACCTATACCAAATCAGGCTACAGGGAAGATTTAGGGCACTATGTTCGCTCTTCATGGGAAGCGGATATTGCGCGTGTATTTAAATATTTGGATTGGGAATATCAATACGAGCCCGAGACGTTTGAATTGGTCAGAGATGACGGCTCAACCATGACCTACACGCCTGACTTCTATGTTCCTGGGCACGCTACCTTTTATGAAATCAAGGGCTGGATGGATGATGTAAGCGCTGAAAAGATTGCGCTTTTTCAAGAGCAGTATCCTGACCGTGAATTGGTTGTAATCGACAAGACATTGTTTGCCGAGTTTCAAGTTAAGTATGCTGATCTGGTCGAATGGGAATGTCCGCAATTTCCATCTGATAGTGAATGGGCAGGGATAACCAACATAGAGTTCGTTGGCGAAGAAGATACATACGATTTGCAAATGCAGGCCCCGGGAAACAACTTTGTTGCCAATGGCTTTGTTGTTCACAACAGCGGCATGACGCGCTGGATCGTCCAGATGAAGCCGAAGACTCTGGATCACATCGTCGCCATGGTCGCGTTGTATCGCCCAGGACCGATGGCGTTCATCCCCGATTACATTGCGCGCATGCAGGGCGAAGCGGAGGTGGAATATCGCCATCCCGCGCTGCAACCTATTTTTCAAGATACGTTCGGCATTCCTGTTTATCAGGAACAGTTGATGCGTGCCGCCGTCGAACTTGCGGGATACACTCCGTCTGAGTCGGATGAACTTCGTAAAGCGATCTCGAAGAAAAACAAACAGGATATTGACAAGCACCGTAACAAGTTCGTGACGGGCGCGGTCAAACAAGGGATGGAGCAAAGCGTCGCTGAATCCATTTACAGCGACTGGGAAGAGTTTGCACGTTACGGCTTCAACAAATCTCATGCCGCCGATTATGGCGTGATCGCGGTGCAGACCGCCTACCTGAAAGCCAATTACCCAACGGAATACATGACCGCGTTGCTTTCGGCATCTGCAAGTCAGATCGAGAAAGTTGCTTTTTATGTTTCGGACGCGCGCAGTATGGGCGTGCCTGTCCTGCCGATTGACATCAACGCTTCGGGCTGGGATTTCCAAATCGAAGATGTCCCCGCCGAGGATGGCGGCTCGAGCAAAAAGACCAGCATCCGCTTTGGCATCGGCGCGGTGAAGAACGTCGGTCAAGCCGCGGTGGAAACCATCCTCAACGAACGCGACCAAAACGGAAAATACAAAGACCTCCACGACTTTGCGCGCCGCGCCGACCTGCGCGCGGTTGGCAAGCGCGCCCTCGAATGTCTCATCAAAGTTGGCGCGATGGATTCGTTCGGTAACCGCGCCGCGTTGCTTGCCTCGCTCGATCGCATCGTCGCCATCAGCGCCGCGCACTTCCGCGCGGCAGACGCGGGGCAGATGAGTCTCTTCGGCGCAAACACGGGCGTCGTCGAAGAAATCACATTGCCCGAAGTCAATAACGTGGACAAGCGCGAGATGCTCAATTGGGAGCGCGAACTCATCGGCTTGTACATTTCCGATCATCCGCTCACGCCGTATCAAAAAACGTTCGCGCAGATCGTCAGTTATTTTTCGGGTCAACTCCCCGAAGCCGCGCACGAGGAAAAAGTCCGTGTGGCGGGTCTCATCACCAACGTCCGCCCATACATGACCAAAACCAACAAGCCGATGGGCTTCGTCACGCTCGAAGACATTCAAGGCAACATCGAACTCGTCCTCTTCCCGCGCACGTGGGAGAAGACGCGCGAACAACTCACCGTTGGTCAGATCGTGATCGTCGAAGGCAAAGTGGATTCAAACTCGACTCCGCCAAAAATTTTAGTGGACACGGTGCGGACGGAAATTAAAATTCTCGAATCTTTGGATGAGGTAAACCCGCTTCGTTTCGACTCGCTCAACGCGTCGCTTTCGCAGGGTCAGCCTGCCTCACGCCAGCAAGCGACTCCACCATCCAAGCCGAATCCCGTCACGCCGCTCAACATCAAATCCACACAACCAAAGCCGATGGCTCTCAAGCCCGCGCTTCAAGTTGCAGAATCATCGCCTGCTTATCCCGTTGGGCAGGATACTATCCCGCCCGTTACTGTAGAGCGAGATGCCATCTCGCTCCACGAGGATGACATGCCTCCACCTCCCGATAACTTTCCCGACGGCTGGGATAACGAATGGCAACCGTCGTTCGACGAGCGAGCGATCGCGTCCAAGCCTGAGCCGAAGTTCAAGAAGAGTGAAGAGGTCACGCCGCCGCGTGAATTGGCATCCACCCTTTCAGGGGGGACGGGAGGGGGGTCGGCTCAGGTTGAGATTCACGTTGAAGAGCCGAGTCAGGACGACCCTGCGCGTGAAGCGATAGTCACGTCGCTTAAATCCATTTACACAACGCTGGTCAAAGAAGAAGACCAGAAACATCCGCCCAAGCAGATCACGGTGACGCTGCGTTCGACGGGCGACAAAGAGCGCGACCGACGGCGCATCAAAACGATGTATGGCACGTTGATCTCGTTCCACGGGCGTGACCGATTCAGCTTTCAGATCTTTGAAAACGGATCGGGTCACCTGATCGATTTCCCCAACGACACCACGCGCGTCTGTCCCGAAATGCTCGAACGACTCAAAAAGTTGATCGGCGAGGAGAGTTGGCGCGTGGAGGAGATTACGTTCCAGTAGGGCGGATTGACGTATGCGCATGTGGGTGTGTATAATTTGGGGGAGAAGGAGCCAACATGCAAAACCTTCAGCGAGTAAACCTGTTGTTGGAGCGCCGCCAGCGCGAAGCGTTGGAGAAACTTGCCGCGCAGAAAAATCGTAGCGTCAGCGATCTGGTGCGGGAATATATCACTGCGGGCTTGCAAGAGGATAACAGCCGACAAAGAGAAAGACAGCTTGCCCTTGAACAAGCGCGGGAACTCAGTGCACGGATTTTGAAACGCCGCAAGGGGAAGCCTTTGCCTGATATTGTGAAGCTTATGGAAAAAATGCGCGAGGAGCGAGTGCGTGAATTACTGGGTCGTTGATGCCAACCTCGTGGTACGGAGTACGCTGTATCCCACCGACAGCCTGAATGCGTTTTGGGATCGAGTTGACAAGGAAAATATTGTCCCATGCGCGCCGCGTTTATGGGTCAGCGAGACCGCCTCCGCGATCCGATTTCTCGTTGTGCAAAAAATTCTGACCTCGAACGAAGCGGAGGATGCGCTGCGCGCGATTCATGGATTGCAGTTTGAGATCATCAACGAAGACTATGAGTTAAGCTTGCGCGCGCTCGAACTTGCCGCGAAGTTGGGACAATCGAAGGCGTATGACGCTTTTTATCTTGCGTTGGCTGAAAAACTGGCGGTTGATTTTTGGACGTTGGATGTGAGATTGGCAAATCGTTGCCAACGAGATTTGAAATTCCCCTGGGTTCATTCGGTTTCAGAGCTTTGACCCGAATCACCCCACCGCCTGAATCCCCCGCACTTCATTACACATCATGCAATCTATCTGCTCGCACAACAAGGCGAGCGGATCGTTTTTAATTAACCCCTGAGCCACATCGAGCAGGCGTTTCAACGGCATGGCTTCGATGAAACCTTTGCCAGCCTCCACGCGGAAGACATCGGGCTTGATGTATGGTTCGATGGCTTGGAACCCAGTCGAATCACCTGGGTAGTTGGGACATTCCACAGCGCGGTCGCCGATCAGCGCCCAGCGGATGAAGCGCTTCCTGCCTGCAAGTTTTTCCGCGTAGTGGATGCTTGTGTTGTTGGTGTGATTCACGTTGATCAACACCACCCAGCCATCCTGTTCCGCCAGCGCGCCGATGGGCGCAAACGGATCGAACACTGTCTGCATGGCGAGGATGGACTCGGCGTTGATGCCCGCAAACGAAAGGATGGGGTGCGCCGTCCGCGTTGCCATGGGATGATTCCGCAAGGTTTCGGGGAGCGTCCCCATCAGCGCATCCGCGAACAGATCGTATTTAAAGGAAAGCGCTTTATTATTTTCCTTTTCTTCGCCATAAACGATCGCGTTGTTGGCGGGTCCCACTTTGGGCGTGACCATCGTCTTGTAGGTGAAGGTCGGCATGACGATACTTTTGAACGACCCAAGCATGGCGCGCAAAACGCCGTCCGCCCCGTCGCGGATGTAGCCGAAAGGTTTGAGCGACGCGTGCGCGATCACGGGCTTGTCGGATAAGTTCAGCGAGTCAAAATACGATTTGAGTTCAGGATAATCCAACATTTTATTTCCCCGTCCAGTTCGGTTTGCGTTTTTCGACGAAGGCTTGCATGCCTTCCTTTTGATCTTCCGTGCCGAAGAGATTGTAGAAAATTTGCTTTTCTTCGGCGAGACCGTCTTTGAGGAACGATTCGTACGAATGATTGATCGCCCGCTTCGCGGCGCGGACCGCCAGCGGCGCGCGTGCGGCGATCTCCTCGGCAAGTTTCAGCGCTTCATTGAAATAGTCGCTCACTAGAACGACTCGACTTACCAACCCGTAATGTAACGCCTCTTGCGCGTCGATCTTGCGATCATTGAGAATCATTTCCATTGCGATAGATTTCCCCACCGCGCGGACAAGTCGCTGTGTGCCGCCCGCGCCCGGGATGACTCCGATGGTCACTTCGGGCAGACCGAATTTGGCGGTATCCGAGGCGACGATCATGTCACACGAAAGGGCGAGTTCGCATCCGCCGCCGAGCGCCCAGCCCGAAACCGCCGCGATGACCGGTTTGCGAATCGTGCGCATCCTGCCGAAGACCGCGATATGATCGTTGCGCGTCATATCCAACGCCGATTCGTTCGCCATCTCTTTGATGTCCGCGCCTGCGGCGAAGGCTTTTTCATTTCCCGTGATGACCATCGCGCCGACGGCGTCGTCCTTGTCGAAGGCATTGAGCGCATCCATCAACTCGTGCATCAGCGCGTGGTTCAGCGCGTTCAATGTCTGTGGGCGATTCAACGTGACCAACCCGACTCGTCCGCGTGTTTCAACAAGGATGGATGAATATGCCATGCCGCCTCCGATGTTTGCATTATACGTGAGAACCGTCGTGCTGTATAATCGCATGAACGCTCAAAAGGAGACAACATGAAACTCGGCGCCGATATTCTTATCATTCTCGTAGCGGTCTTGCACCTCGGTTTCCTCGCGCTCGAAATGTTTTTCTGGGATCATCCCTTCGGCAGGGAGCGCTTCAAGATGACGCCCGAATACTCCAAAGCCTCCGCCTCGCTCGCCGCGAATCAAGGACTGTACAACGGCTTTCTCGCCGCAGGTCTCGTTTGGGGATTGATCGCGAAAGACACGTCGATTCAAATTTTCTTTTTGGTGTGCGTCGTCATTGCGGGCATCTATGGCGGGCTGACCACGCGCCGCACGATTCTTTACATCCAAGCCCTGCCCGGCTTGCTGGCGTTGGCGGCTGTGTTTCTCGCTCGATGATTCGACTTGCCGCGCGCATCGGCATCCTTGGTCCGATTCTGTTTGCGTCCGTCCTAACCCTCCTCACGCTTCTCGAATACGACTTTCTACTTTCCCTCGGCTGGCATCCGATTCAAAAACCAACATTCGACTGGCCCTCTGGACTCGCGCTCGGCGACTTCGGCTGGGCGATGACCGCGACCTTCCTCCTCGGCGGACTCTGCATGGCGATCTTCGCTTCCGGACTCCGCCTCAGCCTGCCTCACACAGCGTTGGCCTTTTTCGCCACCCTCGCGTTGACCGCCGCCGGGCTGGCGCTTGCCGGTCTCGCCTTCACCACCGACCCGACGATCCGCTCCACGCCCGCCACCTGGCATGGACGTTTGCATGACCTCTCGTTTGTGATCCTCGGTTTCACCCTCATGCCCGCGATGATTCTGCTTGGTTTGGCGTTCCGACAAAATGTGCGCTGGAAGAATCTATCCCTGTACACATGGCTAACCGTCGCGCTCGCGTTTCCGACCTTCTGGCTCAAAGGCGCGGCGTTTTATATTTTCCTGCTGGCTATCTTGCTATGGAGTGAAGTGGTCGCGTGGCGGTTGAAAGCAATCGTAGATCATTGATTCTCGCCACGGATTTCACGAATTCACACGGAAAAAATCAGTGAAAATCCGTGTAATCTGTGGCTAAGAAATTAAAATCTTCGCCAGTTCGCTCGTCGTTTCCAGAATCACATCCGCCCCGAAGCGCAACAACTCCTCTTTTTCCCCGAAGCCGCACAACACGCCCACCGTCTGTGCGCCCGCGGACTTGCCCGCGCGCATATCTACGGTGGTGTCGCCGATCATCAAACACGCTTCGGGATTCACGTCCATCTTCCTAGCCGCAAGCAGAATGGGGTCCGGATAAGGCTTCGTGTGTTCCGCTGAGAGTCCAGTCACGATCACATCGAAATATTTCACGAGGTCGAACTGTTCGAGGAAGCGCATCGTCCCGCGTTCATCCCGCGCGCTGACCACCGACATTGGATATTTTCCTTTGAGTTGAGCCAGCATCCCATCCACGCCGGGCACGAGCAGGAATTTTTTGGAGGATTGATGCCGATGGCGCGACATCCAGTTAATGATTGCCGTCATTTCATCGTCAATGCCGAGTGTGTCTGCGAAGCCGAGCAGGGCGTTTCCGGGCGCTTCCGCCCACATCACAAAGCGCCGCGCCGCGTGGTCGGGGTCGCCAAATAGAAATTTGGGAAAGAAGCGGGCGACCTTTTGCTTGTACAAATCGTCGGTGTCGCTGAGGGTGCCGTCCACGTCGAAGCACAGGGCTTTGACGCGTTGGAGATCGAGAGACATGGCGGCAATTGTACCGTAATCAGGTGTGCTATACTTTGGGGAAGCGGCTCGTCAGAATAGCCTAACGCCGCCGACTTTTTCTTCTTATTTCATGTCAACGCCCAAAGATCAGGACCGCACCCGTCAACTCCTCGAACTGCTCTATCACGTGAGCCGCGAGGTGGCGACCGCGCTCGACCTCCGCACTGTCCTTCAACGCGTGTTGTATGAAGCCATCCAGAACGTGGGTGGCGAGCGTTGCAGTGTGGTCGTGTTGGACGATGCCGGCAAAGCAGTGGACGCGACCATCGTCTACGGGACGGAGATGCACGAACACACCACCCAGCAACTGCGCGAAACGATGGAGCGCGGCTTGGCAGGTTGGGTGATTCGTAATCATCGCGGCGTTTACATCCCCGATACAAGCAAAGACGAACGTTGGCTGATACGCCCCGACGACGCGCTGAACAAGAGCGGCGCCAAGTCTGCGATCTGCGTGCCATTGCAAGCGCGCGAAAAACTTGTGGGCGTGCTAACCCTCGTCCATCCGATTCCCAATTCGTTCAACGCCGAACAACTTGACTTGATGCAAGCCATCGCCGACCAGGCGGGCATCGCAATCCTCAATGCGCGGCTGTACACGGAAAGTCAGCGGCAGGCGCGGGTGATGACCGCGCTGGCTGAAGGCGCAACGGCGATGAACGTTTCATTGCGTATGGAAGACCTGCACCAACGCATCCTCATCCAGACCATGCAGGCGTTGCTGGTTGAAACGGTCGCGCTCGGAATGATCGAAGGCGAATTTGTCGTTTTTCGCGCCGCCGCAGGGCAAAATGCCGGCAACATCATTGGCAGGCAGATCGCGCTGGGCGAGGGGATCGCCGGTCTCGCGGCGCGCGATGGCCGCGCGGTTGTGGTGCAGGATGTGACGCAGGAGAAACATTTCAGCGAAGCGGATAAATTCAGCGGCGTCGAGATGCGCGCCCTGCTTGTCTCGCCGATTCAATCGCAGGGACGCGTGATCGGCATTCTGGAGGCGATCAACCCGATCGCCAAAACCTTCGATCCCGACGCGTTGCTGGTCATGGCGGGCATCGGCGGGTTTGCCGGTTCGGCGATCCAAAACGCGCAGTTGTTCGAAAAACTGCAAGCCGCGCACCAGCGTTATCGCGAATTGTTCGAAGACAGCATAGATCCGATGGTCATCACCGATTGGGAGGGGAACATCCTCGAAGCCAACCGGCAAGCGGCGCTGTTGAGCGGATACACAGCCGAGCAGTTGCACGAACTGACCATTGACCAACTCCACGAAGTGAATTGGACCAAGATCGGCGCGGAGTTTGAAACCCTGCGCGAAAACCGCTCAGCGGCGTATGAATCCTCCCTGTCCGCGCAGGACGATTCGCATATCCCCATTGAAGTACATGCCCAGCGCGTCGAATTCGAGGAAGCGGATTCGATCCAATGGATTTTGCGCGACATCACTCAGCGCAAAGAAATGGAAGGCTTGCGCAGCGACCTCACTTCGATGATCTATCACGATCTGCGTTCGCCGCTTGCCAACATCACCTCGAGCCTCGATATTTTATACACGATGGTGCCCGAGGAAGACCGCGAGACCGTGCTTTCCATCATCAAGATTGCCGAGAACTCGACCGAACGGATTCAACGCCTCGTCAACTCACTGCTGGATGTTAACCGCCTCGAGTCGGGTCAGCCGGTGGTGAACCAAAAAGCCGTGGATTCGCTCCGCCTCATTCGGCAAGCCGTAATAGACATGCAACCGGTCGCGAATGGACGGCGGCAGAAACTCGATTCTGAATTGCCGGAGGCGCTCCCGTCCATCTGGGCAGATGAAGATATGGCGCGGCGCGTCCTGATCAACTTGCTGGAGAACTCAAGCAAGTTTACGCCCACCGAAGGCGAGATCTGTGTCGGCGCGGGGCAGGAAGACGGCTGGGTGCATCTGTGGGTCAAGGATACCGGTCCCGGCATCCCTCCTGCCGAACAGGAGCGCGTCTTCGACAAATTCACGCGCCTGCGCGGTTCCAGCAAGCCCGGTCTCGGAATTGGGCTCGCGTTCTGCCGCCTCGCCGTGCAGGGACATGGCGGACGCATCTGGATCGAAAGCGATTCCGGCAAAGGCGCGGAGTTCCACTTCACGTTCCCGGTTGCCACGGGGGAGCAGATGGCAACCTCGATAGCCGCAGACTGAATTTATCTCAAGGAGCAATACCTGTTCATGGAATCCATCGCAAAGAACGTATTTATCGAAGACAAATACCTCGGCGTCACGCTGGGCGTGATCAGCGAGCCGCGCGGGCTGGTGTTGATCGACGCGCCGCCCTCGCCGGAAGATAGCCGCATGTGGCGCGCCGCGCTCATGGGCATGGGCAACGGACCCGAACGTGTCCTCGTCAATTTGGATTCACATCCCGATCGTACTCTCGGCGCGCGCAGCATGGACTGTACGATCATCGCCCACGAACAAACAGCCGTAGCCTTTCGCAACCGGCCCAACACTTTTAAAGCCCAGGGCGAAGAGACCGGCGCAAACTGGGAAGCGATCCCCGGGCTTGGCAGTGTCCGCTGGGCGCCGCCGGAAATTTCCTTTGTCGAACGCCTGTCACTGCATTGGGGCGAATCGCCCATCCTGTTGGAGAGTCATCCGGGTCCCACGCGCGGCGCGATCTGGGCGATCCTCCCCGACCAAAAAACCATCTTCGTCGGCGACGCCGTGTTGAAAGGTCAACCTCCATTCCTTGCCCATGCCGACCTGCCCGCGTGGATCGAAGCGCTCGCGCTCCTGCAAAGCGAATACAAAGGCTTCACGATCGTCAGCGGGCGCGGTGGCATCGTCGCCGCGCAGGCGGTCAAACATCAAGCGGAAGTGTTGAAGCGCCTGCTGGATAAACTGGAAAAACTCGGCAGGAAGCGGTCTGCGGTCCCCTCCGCCGACAAACTCGCCGAGCAGTTGTTGAAGGATTTCAAAGCGCCAGCCGCGCGCCAAAAGCAATATACCCAGCGCCTGCGTTATGGGATTCATCATTATTACGCCCGTCACTATCAAGCCTCCTCGCGCCATACGCTCGAAGAATAATGCACACCGGCGCAACCCGAGAACCGAATGACGCAGAGATTGAGTCGCGCATCCTCAAATAACTTTTTGTTCGTATCGTTTTTGAGCGGCGGCTCTCAACCCCGGGAGATCAAATGACCATCGCCCCTCTCTTCGAAGTCACGCGCGGCGCGATCGTTGAATCCATCCACCATGGTTCAATTGCCGTTGTCAATGCCGACGGCAAATTACTGGCATCTCATGGCGACCCGTCGGCGGTCGCTTTTTTGCGTTCGAGCGCCAAACCGTTCCAGGCGTTGCCCTTTGTCGAACACGGCGGCGCGGAGCGCTTCAACTTCACCGCGCGCGAACTGGCGATCTCATGCGCCTCGCACGTCGGCAGTGACCTGCACGTCCAAACCGTCGCCGCCATGCAAAAGAAAATCGGAATTGACGAATCGGATTTGCAATGCGGCGCGCACCTGCCCGACGATCCCTCTGCGTTCCAGCGGCTGATCGCCAACGCCGAAGCGCCGACGCCGATCCGCAACAACTGTTCCGGTAAACACACGATGATGCTGGCGCATGCCAAGATGCACGGATTCCCTCTGGATACTTACCTCGACCCCGATCATCCGATTCAGCGGGAGATCCTCGCTTCATTCTCCGACGTCTGCCTGGTCCCGCCTCAGGAAATTTCTCTCGGCGTTGACGGCTGTTCCGCGCCCAACTTTGCCATCCCGCTCTTCAACTCCGCGCTCGGCATGGCGCGCCTGTGCGATCCGCGCGAACTGCCCGAGCCGCGTGCCCGCGCTTGCAAAAAGATCACTTTCGCGCTAACCGCCCACTCGGAGATGGTGAGTGGCTACGGCGAATTCGATTGCGAGTTGATGAAGGCCGGCGCAGGGAAGATCGTCTGCAAACGCGGCGCGGAGGGCTTCCAGATCATCGGCTTGCTCCCCGGCGCGCTGAGGGAGGATTCGCCGGGCATCGGCATTGCCTTCAAAGTGTCGGATGGAGACGCGTCGCGGATGCGATCCAATCTCGAAGCATACAGCCGCGTCCGCCCGGCGGTCACGCTGGAAATCCTGCGTCAATTGGGCGCGCTTTCTGCGCAACAAGCCCAGGCGCTGGCAGAGTTTGGACCGAGCCTGCCGGTCAAGAACTTGCGCGGCATCGTGACCGGTCACTCGCGACCTGTGTTCGAACTGTGAGGCGCCTGGGTTGCGACGATTTGGCGCTCCCCTGTAAAGAAATTGAAATGGGAACGCACCGCCCATGAACATGGCACGCGTGTGACAACATTTGCCACAAACTGCGGCGGGGTGTACAATCCCTGCAACTTTGCTGACCACAAATCGGGAAGAAGACATATTCCACATCATGGCAAAAACTGACCTGCTCCTGCTCGCGCTGGACGAATCGCCCGCTCTACACTTAATGGAACGAGCCTTGCGCGTGAAATATCAGACTGCCATCTCAAACGATACGCAACACCTGAGCAGATTATTGCAAGAGAACAACCCGGCATTATTGCTGGTGGGAGAACGCTTTGACGGGCATGACGGATTGAAGATTGCGCGGCAATTGCTCGAACGATTCCCCACCCTGCCGATCATGGTATACACGGAGAAGGCGACGCCGGAACTTTTTCAAGCCATCCTCCAGGCGGGAGTTGTCGGTTGTCTGGCGCCTCCCTTGAGGACCGACGAGATTGTCAACGCGGTGGAAACCAGTTTGCGCCATGCCAGCCGCCTCGGCGATTGGCTGCGCCGCGAAGTCAAACGGACCACCGCCTCGCTCAAACAAAAAGCGCAATTGTCAGATGCCGAACGCGCCCGTCTTGAATCGGTGTTCAACAACATTCACGATAGCGTCATGATCCTCGATCAGGAAAAGATGGTCTTGCTGGTCAACCCAGCCATGTGTCGTACGCTGGGCTTGAACCCCAAAACCGCGCTGGGTAAGCCGGTGCTGGAGGTCATTACCCACCCCGACCTGATCGCCCTGCTTGCGCGCAAAAATGGAGGCGACCTGCTCCAATATCACGAGGTCAGTTTCCCGGATGGCAGGATGGGCAACGCCCAATTTACCGAGATTAAGGATGTGGGCTATGCCATCACGATGCAGGATATCACCTACCTCAAAGAATTAGACCGGGTACGCAGTGAGTTTGTCCATACCGTTTCGCACGACCTGCGTTCGCCGCTCACCTCCGTGATCGGCTACACCGAACTGGTGGAACGCGCCGGCGATTTGAACGAGAGCCAGCGCGATTTCCTCAAACGGATTCAAGACAGCGTCCAACATATCACCTCGCTGATCAACGATTTGCTCGACCTCGGCAGTGTGGAGGCGGGCTTCGATACGCGACGCGAATCGGTTCAGTTGGAGGTGATCCTGCGCTACACGCTCGACATGTTGCAGGGACAGATCAAGACGAAGCGACTGAAAGTTCAAACACAGGTTGCGCCGGCGTTGCCTGCCATACGCGCAAACCCCATTCGCTTGCGGCAGTTGCTGGATAACGTGGTCGGTAATGCGATTAAGTATTCGTTCAATGGCGGCGAGGTGAATATCTCGATCGTTTCAGAGGGCGAGCAATTGATCCTCAACGTCCGCGACAATGGACCCGGGATCCCAGCCGAGGATCAGGCGCACATCTTCGACAAGTTCTACCGTGGACGGAATATCACCGAGGGCGTCACCGGTTCAGGCTTGGGGCTTGCCATTGTCAAGACGATCGTGGATAACCATCAGGGACGCATGTGGGTTGAATCGGTGGAAGGGAAAGGCAGTTCGTTCTTTATCGTGCTTCCGATCCGTTCGGAGATGACCCAGCCGGTGAAAAAGCCCGCGTAAAAAATCCCCGCTTGAACGGGGATTTTATTTTTGCGATAAACGCGAAAGGATGGAGTCGCTGGGGCGTCGCCGCGCCGGCTCGGGGTCCAGACCGGTGCGCATACTTTCCATCTCGGTGCTGAAGCGCATCCAGTCGTCTACGAGGAGCACGAGGTGCGGGGTTTTGTCTTTGAAGAAGTAACGCGAGAGGAAGAATTCCAACACGTTGCGCGGCATCGGGTAGCTTTTCAAATCCACCACCAGCGCGGTTTTTGTGGCGAGCGGGAAGTCGCGTTCGTTCAATCCCAAAATGTCGAGCCAGGCGCCAAGCCCTTTGGGTTTGAAGTTGAATAGCAATCTCATTTCGGTGGTCGTGGTGCGGACGATGCGTTTGTAGGAAATATTCAAACGCAGGAACGGGGTGATGAGTTTGAGATGGTCTGGGCAAGGCTGTACGTAGGCGAGAAAGCGAAAGACGAAGAACAATACGCCGACAAAGACGCCGAGGATGCCGACCGCCGCGGGGAGCATCCAGCGCCAGGGGAGGAATTGTCCCAACTTGGTGTATTCGTCGTAGGCGAGGATTAGCATGACCAGTCCGATCGCCAGCATGGGGGGCCACCAGCGACTTAACAGGAGACGGTATACGACCAGCGGATATTTTTTACCGGCGCGCTTTGCCATTTTTCTTACTCGTCCTCGTTCAGATGAATGGATCCACCTTGGCTTTCGTCTTCGCCGTTCGTGCCGCCGTTCAGTTGACCGCTGAGTTTGCGGATCGCTTGGCTCAGGTCTTCGCCGCGCAAACTAAAGGTGACGTCGCCGCGCGTTTTTTCGATGATGCCGCGCGCCAGGTCGGTTTGGCGGCGCAGACCGTTGGTGATCGCGTCGGGGTAGTCAATGGTCACCAGCACGGAGTAGATTTCGTCCATGTAGCCGAGCAGGCGTTCGGCTTCTTGCGAGTAGCCGGAGCGGAGAATATCCAGTGTGCGGCGGCGTAGTTCGCCGACGACCTCCGCCAACCCGTTGAGATAGGTCGAGGGTTCGACGCCCAGCTCCCCTGGCGTTTGAAGCGGTTGGTTTTGGATCAGCGCGCAGGTCACGTTCGCTTCCACAAATTCTTTGAGCGCGTCCTGTGTGTAGCCGGCGTAGAACAAGTCGGGATATTTTGCGAGGTCGCCGCGTAGTTGGTCTGCCAGAATACGCGCTTCGTCGAGGTGTTTTTCCATTTCCTGGCGTGCGCTCCGATGCACTGCGCGGATGGCGAGCGAGCAGGCGCGCGTCAATTGGCGGGCGAGGGCGAGCGCCTGGTCGCGTGTGGCGGTGCGGGCATCGAAACTTTTGCGGATGTCGTCGGCGATCTGTTCGAGTTTGTGCATCGCTATTCTTTCGGCGGTTCGGGCGGGTGCAGGTTGCGGAAGAGGTTGTCGGCAAGCGAGGCGCCGCTGGGGATTTTGATTTCGCCGAACGCGGCTTCGTAGCGCGCCAGATTTTCGTTCAGCGCGCGCAGGAGCATTTTCGCGCTGAGCGGGGTTGTCACGACGCGCGCGTTGATGTTGGCGGTCGGTTCGCCGGGGATCAGGTGCCCGAAATCAATCACGAACTCGGTGGGTGAGTGAGAGATGCGCGCGAGGTTCGCATACGCAGGCTCGAGTCCGTCTTTGAGTTTGATCTTGGGCGCGCCCGCTTGTGGCAGAATGTTTGGGGGGGTTGTCGGTTGAGGCTCGGGTGTGGTCATAATTGATTTTCCCTCTCCTGTGGGGAGAGGGAAGGCTAAGTGTTAGAACGGGATGTCGTCTTCGGCGGGCATCTCGGCATGTTCCATGCCGCCAGCCATGGGCGCGTCGCCTCCGCTTCCATCGCTGCGCGATAAAAAGCGGACGGTACTTGCCGTCACTTCAAAGGATGCCCCGGCGGAGCCGTCTTGCTTGGTCCAAATGCGGGGACCGCCGGTGGAGGGGTCCGCAGTCATGCGACCGTCCACAAGGACCATCTGCCCCTTTTTGAGATATTGGTTGCAAATTTCAGCCTGTTTGCCCCACGCAGTGATACGGAACCAAATTGTCTTTTTTATCCTTTCGCCGTTGGCATTGGTGTACGATTCGTTTACGGCAATGGAAAAACTTGTGACCGCCTGCCCGGATGGGGTATAACGCATTTCCGGGTCGCGTCCTAAATTACCAGCTAGAATAATCTTTTGATAGCTCATTTTTTCCTCCGGGGGGTGCAGTTTGGTTTAGGCTAGGTAGGATTTTACCCATAGAGTTTCAGCAGGGTCCATTTCTATGATTTTATCAGCAAGCGCGGCAAGCAGGTTAACGGATTGTTTGGCGTTTGTATAGATAAAGCCCGTTTCGGACTCTACTCTTTTCAGGTTTTTTCCTGTGTTGTGTAAGGTTCCGGTTGGGTCGGATGATTTGTGATGGGTGATCGAATTCCTGATTTTAATTAGTTTTTTCAGGCGCGCATACCAACCTTCGCGGAGCGGCATTTCCCTGCCAGTGACGAGCTCCGGGATAATAATCCATTTGCTTACCGGATCGAGTTTATCCAGATGATCCTTTGTAAAGGCATCTCCCAGGTGGCGCGCGGCGTAATCGTAGATATATGCCTCGATCGTCATGGCTGTAAACACAATTACGATCATGGAAGTTTTTGCCAGTTCACTTTCCACAATTTTGATTTGTTCTTCGAGCGTCAATTTTGTTGGTTTGTCTCTGGTTTTGGAGATTTCCCGCCTCAATCGTTCGAGATTGTGTTCAAGGTTAGTCAAATGCTTATGGTTATCTCTCGCGATGCTCGACAACCTGGGAATGAATGATTGACGTACGTTGGATTGTGATCTTTTCATTGATGCAGGTCGTTTTCGTGTGAGAATAGTACCCGCCGAATCGGCGGCGGGGAAAATTTGGACAGTTCGTATTGTACTCCAACATGTTTTTGCAACAAAGAGAAAACTGAGTTGGAGAGTATCTAATTGAGAAAGTAAAAAACTCTTTGCCGCAGAGAACACGGAGTTCTCAGAGAAGACTCTCAAAATCTCTACGACTTATCAGCCCCGAAGGGGGCAGTGGCGAAAATGAATAGAAATTTGTTCAATCAGCAATATTTGCATGGAAATTATCCGATTTGAAAAAAGAACATCGTCACCTATGTCAGTTTCATGGACTCCTGCGGAAAGAGCGTTTAGAATGTCTGTGGTTGTCTATGGCAAATCTTTGATCGCTTCAATGCACTCCTGAAAACTTTCTGTGATGTAACCTCGCCGTTCGATTTCAGGATAAACCTTTTCAACATAACTCCGTCATGGTGAAAGCAGGCGCCGATGAAGTTAATCGCTAACCCCATAGCCAATGACCGTGAGATTCTCACGCCGCAAGCCTGCGCGTTTGCGGAAAGCCTCGAACGTAAATTTGGCGCGCGCCGTTTGGAATTGTTGAACGCTCGCGCAACGCGGCAAAGGGCGATTGATGCCGGCGAATTACCTCGTTTTTTGGAAGACACAAAATTGATTCGCGAGGGGGATTGGAAAGTGGCGGGTGTTCCTCCCGATCTGCAACGCCGCCACGTGGAGATCACCGGTCCCACCGAACGGAAGATGATGATCAACGCGTTGAACTCCGGCGCGGATGTGTTCATGGCGGATTTCGAAGATTCCAATTCGCCGACGTGGGACAACATGGTTCAGGGTCACGTCAATCTGCGGGATGCGATCGAACGGATAATTTCCTTCAAAAACCCGGATGGGAAAGAATACAAACTCAACGAGCGGACGGCGGTTCTTTTCGTCCGTCCGCGCGGCTGGCACCTGGAGGAGAAACACGCGCTCGTGGATGAGAAGCCCATGTCCGCCTCGTTGTTCGATTTCGGGTTGCATTTCTTCCACAACGCCCGCCGCCTGATCGAGAACGGATCGGGTCCATACTTCTACCTCCCCAAACTTGAAAGCCACCTCGAGGCGCGCCTGTGGAACGATGTGTTCAACTTCGCCCAGGATTCGCTTTCGATCCCGCGCGGCACGATCAAAGTCACCGTGTTGATCGAGACCCTCCTCGCCGCGTTCGAGATGGATGAAATTCTGTACGAACTGCGCGATCACATCGTCGCTTTGAACGCGGGTCGCTGGGATTACATTTTCAGCGTTATCAAAAAGTTTCGACGGCAACCTGGCTTCCTCTTGCCGGACCGCGCCCAGATCGCCATGACGGTTCCGTTCATGCGCGCCTACACCGAATTGCTGGTGAAGACCTGTCATCACCGAGGAGCGCACGCCATGGGCGGCATGTCCGCTTTTATTCCGAACCGCAAGGACGCCCAAGTCAACGAAGCGGCGCTCGCGAAAGTGAGAGAGGATAAAGTGCGCGAGTCGTCCGACGGGTTCGACGGGACTTGGGTGGCGCACCCGGATCTGGTCCCGGTTGCGGCGGAGGTTTTCGAACGCGCGCTCAATGGCAAGCCTCATCAAAAAGAGCGGATGCGTGAAGACGTGCGCACAACGGCGGAGGATTTGCTGAACTTCCAAATCCCCGGCGCGCAGATCACCGAGGCGGGTTTGCGACTCAACCTCAACGTTGCGCTTCAATACATGGACTTTTGGCTGAGGGGCTCGGGCGCGGTTGCGATCTTCAACCTGATGGAAGACGCGGCGACCGCCGAGATTTCGCGCGCCCAAGTCTGGCAGTGGATTCACCATCCCACCGCCGCGCTGACCGACGGGCGGAAGGTGACGATCGAACTCTGCCGCGCGTTCCTCCTCGATGAGTTGGAAAAGATCAAGATCCTTTACGGCGCGGAATTGTATGCGTCCAGCCGCATCGAAACCGCGCGGCGTCTCTTCGATAATTTGGTGTCTGTTGGAAACTTCAACGAGTTCCTCACGCTTACTGCGTACGCTGAACTCGAATAACCCATCATCAGGAGGCTTTCATGTATCAGAAATACCAACCCAAGTCGGTCGAAGAATTAAAGCGGGAATGGGAAACTGATCCGCGCTGGGCTGGGGTCCACCGTCCCTACTCGGCTGAGGAGGTGGATCGCCTGCGAGGCACGTTCCAGCACGATCACACGCTGGCGCGCATGGGCGCGGAGCGGTTGTGGGAGCTCCTCAAGGAGGAAAAATCCATCCGCGCGCTCGGCGCGTTGACCGGCAACCAGGCGGTGGAAATGGTGCAAGCCGGGCTGAAAGCCATTTACCTTAGCGGCTGGCAGGTAGCTGGCGACGCGAACGACGCGCTTACCATGTATCCCGATCAAAGTTTGTACCCGGTCACCAGTGTGCCAACCGTGCTCCGCAAGATCAACAACGCCCTGATTCGCGCCGACCAGATCCAGCACATGGAGGGGCGCGATGGCGAGGTGCAATACTTTGCCCCCATCGTGGCGGACGCGGAGGCGGGGTTTGGCGGTCCGCTCAACACGTTTGAACTGGTCAAGGGGATGATCGAAGCGGGCGCGTCCGGTATCCACCTCGAGGATCAATTATCCTCGCTCAAGAAATGCGGACACATGGGCGGTAAAGTCCTCGTGCCAATCCACGACTTCGTTCAGAAACTGATCTCCGCCCGCCTCGCCGCGGACGTGATGGGCGTGCCAACCATCTTCATTGGCCGCACCGACGCGCTCAGCGCCACCCTGATCCGCGGCGACATTGACCGTGTGGACCGCGACCATCTGGCTGGCGAGCGCACGGCAGACGGGTTCTGGATCCTCAAGAACGGTCTCGATTATGCCGTCGCGCGCGCGCTTGAGTTTGCGCCGTACGTGGATTTGATCTGGTGCGAAACCTCCACCCCCGATATGGATGAGGCGCGTGAATTTGCACGTGCCATCCATGCCCAATTTCCCGGCAAGATGCTGGCGTACAACTGCTCGCCTTCGTTCAATTGGAAACGCAAACTTAACGACAGCCAGATCGCCTCCTTCCAGGACGACTTGGCGGATATGGGCTACAAATTCCAGTTCATCACATTGGCGGGCTTCCACTCGCTCAACGCCAGCATGTACGAACTCGCGCACGGCTACGCCCGCAACGGCATGACTTCGTTCGTCAAATTACAGGAACGCGAATTTGAAATGGAAAAGACCATCGGCTTCCGCGCCATCAAGCACCAATCCTTTGTCGGCGCGGGATACTTCGACAGCGTGCAAACCACGGTGACAGGCGGCGAAGTCTCCACCGCCGCGATGAAAGGCTCGACGGAGGAACATCAATTCCAAGGTAGGTAATATCTGCAAGTGAGTTAACAAAGACCAGCCAACAGAAAGCTGTTGGCTGGTCTTTTTAATTTAACGTCAATTCGGGATAAGGATTATCGGGGAACTTCGTACACGGATTTCACGGACTCCACGGATTTTTTTCCGTAATTTTACGGATTCTTCCGTGCTTTCCGTGTGATCCGTGTCCCAAAAAGATTTATTCCGAACTCAGGTTAATTTAAAAATTTACGTCAATTCTCCAACATCATCTTCGCCGCGCGCCGACCGATCTCCACCGCGAAATTGGTGCCGCGGTCCCACGGGTAGACCTGGCTCATCGAAGCGAAATACAATCCCTCGATGGGCGTTTGAATGGCGGGAATATTTTTGGAGTGATTCACCAGCGGCACGGGTTGGGCGTAATTGGTTTTGTTCACCCAAACTTTTTTCACCCACTCTTTTTCAAACTCGGGGTTGATCCGTTTGAACGCGGGGATGAAGCGCTCCAGCAATTCGTCGTCGCTCAAAGAAAAATACTCGTGACCCAATTCAAGATAATCGCCCGCGTAGACGATGCGGTCGCCGCCGAAATGTTCGGGCGAGACAAAATTCGTGTGCTCCACCAACGCCAGCATGGGGAAGCCCGCCTCTTTTGGAAGATTGAACCAGTAATAGCCCTCTTTCGACAACTGATGTTTCAGCGATAGCGTCATCACCACTGCGCCCATGGATTTCAACTCGAGCAAGCCTTTCAAATACTCCTCGGGTAAATCAGGGCATATCTTCGCCATCAAGGATGGGGAGGCGGTGACCAACACCTGATCGAACGACTCGACATCCACGTTCAAACCGCCCGACGCTTGATTCTGTTTAATGAACTTTACCTGCGCCCCCAGCCGAATTTCCACGCCCATGCCGCGCAGTTTTTCCGCGAACACATCCGCAAACCGTTGAAAGCCGCCCTCGAACGTGCCCAGCCGCGTCGTCCGCGCTTTGATGCGCGCCCACATCCACGCCATGTTGACATCCTGATAAAACGGACCGAACTTCCCAACCAGCAATGGTTTCCACATCTGCTCGTAGACTTGTTTGCCCGCCCATTTCAACATCCACGCGTGCGCGGTGACTTTTTCCAGGGCGCGCCAGTTGTCGGTGAGGCGCAGAAACAGCCCGACGAATCCGAAGCGGATTTTGTTGAGTCCAAATCCAAGTCCGGGAAAGAGAAGCGCATTGAGAATCGAGTCGAAAGGATAAAATTTCCCGTTGAAGTACATCACCGTCAGCGGGCGCGGGAAGATGACCTTGTCCATCAAGCCCAGTTCTTGAATTAAGCCCATCATCGAACTGTCCGATTGAAACCAGTGGTGATAAAACTTTTCGACGGACCAATCCCAGCCCGGCTCTTTGAAACCCGCCGCCAGCCCGCCGACATGGCTTGCGGATTCAAAGACGACGACTTCGTGTCCCGCTTTGTTTAGGTCGTACGCGGCGGCAAGTCCGCCAAACCCCGCGCCGATGATCGCAATTTTCATTTACGCTCCATTGAAAGTGACAGTCACGTTAAACGCGACTGTCACTTGTTATTTCGTTGTTCTAGTTTTCCCGCAAGGACCTTGAGCCGGTCCCATTTTTGCCGCACCACGTAGATCATGGCGAGGGTTTGCAACCAGCGCGGCTCGCAGTTTGGATTTGCCGCCAACTGCTCGAACACTTCCATTGCCTGATCGTCGGTGCGACGCGTCTTGGCGTATTCTGTCGCCAGTTGAGCGAGGAAGACTTCGCGCTGTTTGCGGATTTGCGTATCCTGCGAAATTCGCCGCTGAGCCTCTTCCACGCGCACGCGCACTTTGGCGATGGCATCCTCGAGCTCATCGCCGGTGAACGGCTTGACGAGATATTCCTGCACGCCGACCGAGATCGCGGTGCGGAAGGTTGCCGCGTCTTTTTCCGCCGAGATAATGATGCAACCTGTTTCAGGATAGATCTTTGCGATTTCGCGGTAGGCGCTCAAGCCGTCCATTTCGGGCATGTTGATGTCGAGCAGGACGATATCGGGTCGGTGTTCCTTCGCAAATTGGACAGCCTGCACGCCATTGGATGCGATGGCAACCACCTCCACATCGTCAATCGTGGCAAGCATCAGACGGGTGTTACGCCGCGTCTCCTGGACGTCGTCGGCGATCAACACCTTCAATCTTTTTCGGCTGTGGAGGTCTGGTTGCGTCATTGGCAGACACCTTGCTTTTTCTCGTGACGGTCTTTCAGACGAGGCAAATCCAAGTATAACTCACGTGGAAATGGTCGTTTTGTGCCAGATTCCTTGCATATTTATCGGCGACTATGCCCCCCGCTTGACTTTCCCCGTGCCGAAGAGTATCATGCAAGCAGTGATCGGGTGGCTCAGGGACCTGTCAGCACACCACTGGCGGCTGAACTGAGATGTCCTCCGTAAGGAGTCCCCGATCTATTTTATTTCCTAAACTCCCGTAAAACTTGTTCCAATTGAATAATTTGATCCGGTTTTAATTTGCCTTTGAAAGTTTGGATAGCCACATGGTGAGCGCGTGACTTTTTGCCAACATATCCAAATTGGATTTTTGTCCGATGTATCTTGATGTCGGCGCGATGTAACAAGTTGATGAGATGTTCCTTGATTTTTGCCTCATGCCCCGGATATTCAATATCAATCACGACCTGTTCCGCGCTCTGTATATTTCTCCTCAACAGCAGGAATAATCCGACCGCGAACAATTGAATATAAACTCTCGTTTCGAGTTTTCCTTTTCCGCGTAATTTTTGAATGCACTCCCGTTTGACTGTCGCTGGGATCAAAATAGCAAATTGCTGGCGATTTGAAAACGCCAGCGCTGTCGGCACTTTGGTGTCGCCGATCTTGCCGCTTTGGTCAACTTCGACTTTCATTTTGTTCCCCCAACTCGTTGCGGATTTCGTCGCTCCATTTGATTCCCTCTCGCGCGAGGAAATATGCCCCAAGCGCGGTGATCGGTAGCCAGAGCGCGATATGTAAGGTGAGGGTGTAGCCCGCCGCCGTCGCTTGGTCCACACCGTAGGCGGTGAGGACGGCGATGCCGGGCGCGTCGAAGGTGCCGATGTAGCCCGGCGCGGAAGGGATGGTGGTGGCGAGGTTGACGATTCCGTTCATTAGCATCAGCGCGAAGAATGAGACCGTGAAAT
>JADLBX010000011.1 GCA_020847435.1 Anaerolineales bacterium | reverse complement strand
CGAGGGAGATTCCGCCCGAGGTCCCTTTTTCGACGCGCTTGCGTAAGTCCGTGATCATGCGCGGCGCGGACGGGTTCAACACACCGAGTTCCGTTGCCCACGTGTCCGCGTTGACTGCGGCGAGCGAGGCGGCGAAGCCGATCCAGCCGATGTCCGATTCGGGAAAAAAATAATGGACGATGACGAACGCCGCCGCCAATCCGCCGTTGCCGAAGACTTGTCCCGCGTCGCGTTGGTCGCCTTTGGAATATTTTTCGTTCAGTCCCTGCTTGCGAGTTTTGAAAGCGCGGCTCAACAACGTGGACGTGATGAAAAACGTCAACAACAAAACCGCCCATGGAATCCCGCCCAGTCCGAAGATGATCGTGCCGAGGCACAGCGCGGCGAGCGCTCCGCTTTTGCTCAGGCTGTGCGCGCGATAGGCGAGGGAGGAGATGAGGAGGGCGAGGATGAGTCCGTAGAGGAGGAGCATGAGTCGAAAGTGGAAAGTTGAAAGTTGAAGGTCAAAAGTCACTCACGCGACCTTTGACCTTCGACCTGCGACCGAATCAAATCGGTGTTGTGACGAGGAATAAAACTGCGGTGAGGAATAACAACGCGCTGACCGCGCTCGATACCCAAAGGATGACCGCCAGCGGACGCGTGTGATCCCAGCGATAGAAGTACAAGCCTGCGATGAGTCCGCTGATGAATAGCGCCATGCTGAGAAGCGGAAGCAGGATGAGACGACTCGACGCCGTCGGATCGTTCGGCGCTCCGAACGCGTCGAACCCAAAGGGAATTTGATTCAACGTGGGAATCAGAATCCCCACCCACACGATCAACCCGAGGTTGAGGATGAGTCCGCTCATCCAGAGGAAGCGAGCGATCGGCGTCTGCCATGCTTGCGTGACGATGAACGACGGATACACCGACACAGGTTCGGCGGGCGAGAGACTTCCCATTTCGGTGGCGCGTGCAAATGTACGGACGAGAGCCGCCGCGTCCTTGGGCGAGATGGCAAACACGCGCTTCGATGTCGCGATAAGGATGATGTTCCATGTATTCGATGCTATGAACTCGACCAATCCCAAATCGGGGTGGCGCCGCGTTCCGATCACCGCGCCTGATAAACGGAAGCGCGGCATCGCCAACGGAGTCGACAGATCGGACGCGGGTCGCACCCATTCGATATCCGTCAGCGGAATGTCTTCCACGCGCAAGCCCCACAAAATGGCGAGGCTGTCGCGGTCAATGTAGTAGTCCGCTCGCAGGAGGGCGTAGGCGCGATAACCGAAAAACGGAATCGGCGCGAAGGCGATGATGCCGATGAGCAAGAAATTGACGAACGACGGTCCCACCTGCGCGCGCGTCAAGTTGAAGAATGCCCAGCCTGAAATCCCTGCCAGCGCGAGGATGATCACTCCGTGAACGAGGAGTCCGAATCGTTTGGATGGTGGGAAGTGTCCGACTTTGGAGGGGTTCATACCATTGGATCATGCCGCGACAGAAGAGCGATGTACTGCCTTGCGCGACGAGCCGATCTTGTAAGGTTTGACCAACACGTCTGCTGGTATGCCGAGTTCTGTGTGCAAACGCTGGATCATGAGTAATGTCAATGGGCGTTTACGATTCAATATTTCAGAGACTCGAGCGCGACTGCCAATATATTGCTCTATATCTGTTCGGCTTAGACCGCGGCTTTCCATAAAGTAATTGATGGCTTCAATCGGGTCTGGAGCAGGAATGTCGTAGTGAGCGTCTTCATACGATTCGATCAATGTGGATAGGATTTCAAGCCGATCGCCCTCTGGTGTGCCAGGCGCCGCGCCGAACAGCGCCTCCACTTCTTTAAGCGCCGCGTTGTAATCTTTTTCCGTCTTAATAGGTTTGATTTGCATGTCAACTCCTAAATTGTTTCTGCGTCGATGCGGTCGTATTCTTTGTGCGTCCCGACAAAACGAATAAATACGATGCCAAAGCTGTACTCCACAACAACAATCACGCGATAAGTATTTCCTTTTATATTGAATACCACGCGATTGTTCGATAAAAAACTTGCATTGCGATAGACGTTTTTGATGTCCGATGGCTTTTTCCAGTCTGAATGTTTTACATCCGCATACCATGCTTGTAATGGCTGGCGACTGTCGGGATGTTCTTCCCAAAACTCTCGCAATTTTTTGCGGGATATAACTCGCATGTCACGAGTATATCACATGCTCCCAATTTGGGAGCAATTAGACATTCAGGGAGGAGACGATTTCTTCCAAAGGAACAAGCTGACTTTCTTTGTTTGTGCGAATTTTTATCTCTACCATCCCCTCTTTCAATCCCTTTTCTCCCACCGTCACGCGGACGGGACAGCCGATCAAATCCGCATCGTTGAATTTGACTCCCGCGCGCTCGTCGCGGTCGTCGAACAAAACCGAAATGCCCGCGCGTTGCAACTCGTTGTAAATCTCTTCGGCTTTTGCGCGCGTGTCCAACTCTTTGCCTGGGACGTGCATCAGATACACGTCGAACGGCGCGGCGGGATGGAGGAGAGTCAAGCCTTTGTCGTCGTGGTGAGTCTCAGCAAGGGCAAGCAGGATGTTTTCAAAATTATCGTTCAATTGAATCGCAGTCAAAACCGTGAGCGGATTTCCGCAATTGGCGCACGCATCGCCCTCGTTGGCTTGCGCCAAATCAGCGACGATCTCCGCCGAATAATCACGCCCGTAATTTGTGTTCTGCAGATGGAATCCCGCTTCATTCGCGCCCGCGACCAGATTCGGCGAATCGGGAATCAGATCGTCCACGACGACCACCGCGTCTCTCAGCCTTACAGCTGACGCGTACCCCGCGACCGCTCCCGCGCTTTCAATTTCTTCCGCCCTCGCCGCGCGGACATCTCCCACCTGCGCCTTCAACTTTGCCTCACTGAGTTGCATATCCCCGCGCACGACAACGAAGACAAACTTTCCATCGCTGACGCGGGTGTACATCAGCGCTTTGGCGGTTTGTGAATTCTCAATGCCGAGAAAATTTGCCAACGATTCAATCGTGTTGCAATCGGGCGTGGCGATTTTTTCAACAGGCAGGGGCGACGCAGGCATTGCTTCTACGGGTTTCCTAAACCGAGCGAGTTCAAGTCGCTCCGTGTATTTGCAGTTCGAACAATGAGCAAGTTCAACATCTCCCGCTGTGATGGGAAAGAAAATTTCGTCGGTATTGTTAATTAATGGCAGAGAAAGATGAAAGAGGAAAGAATCGTCGGTTGATAAACTTTTTATACGATTGATGGCGGCTTCCCCCAACTTCGTCGGCACATTCTCCCGCGTCAAATACCCCGCGCGGACGAGGAAAGCGAAACCCTCCGTCCGCGCGTTGTTCGGCGCTTCACGTTGAGTTTGGATTTGCAGGTCGCGGTATTTCATAAAAATGGCTCTCCCATTTCTGAGGGGATGAGAGAAGAGGCTGAAGAAATTTAGCCACGGATTTCACGGATTATCGCCGATATTAAAAAATCCGTGCGAATTCGTGAAATCCGTGGCAAAGGTTTTAGGATTTTCTTTTAAAGATGGATGAGCCATAAAAATTTACCGCGAAGGGCGCGAAGTTCGCAAAGAAAAAACAAAATCTTCGCGCTCTTGGCGTGCTTCGCGGTTAACGATCTTTCTCTATTGCTCAGCCGTCTTTTTCTTCCTCGGAATCTTTTGCGTTTTCTCAGGTTCAGGGACGACGATCTCCGTCGCCGCGATGGATTCGGCTTGGGCAGCCTCCGAAGGCGTCGTTTCGGGGGCAGGCTCAAGGTCCAGTTCGACCGTTTCTTCCATCCGAATTTGACCGCGCAGGAACGCGCCTTCCTCCGTCACGAACGCGGTCGTGACCACGTCGCCCCAAACGCGACCACTGCCGCGTATCTCCAATTTTTGAGTCGTGATGTTGCCGCGTACCGCGCCCGCAACGATGACCGTGTTCGCGCGCACGTTCTGACAAGTGACGCGTCCCGTCTCGCCGATGACGAGCATCCCAAGCAGGGCGATCTCGCCTTCGAACGCGCCCTCGATGCGGACGCCGCCCGAGCCGTTGATCGAACCGTGCCAGATCACGCCCGAACCCAGCACGGACGTGATCCGCTCGACGGCTTGCACGGCGGGCTGTTGAGTTTCTGTCGGTGTTGTGTTGCGTTTGAACATTGTGTGTTATCCCGCCGCGACCTGATATTCGACGGGAAGGATCGTTTTCAAGTTCGTATGAAATGACGCGTCAAGGATTTCGATGCCAATGATCTTGTCGTCCTTGCCTACGTCGAGAACAACATCTTCCGAAACTCGTTGATTAATGACTTCCTGTTTCGCATCGTCAAGCCGAAGGTAAAGCACGTCGGTTTTTGGGTTATATGATATTTCCATTGCCTAATTTTACCGTAGACACGGAAACACGTACACACGTACAAAAAAACACGCGAGCCTCTCGACCTACGTGCTTCCTTGTCTACGTGTTTACCAGTCTACATGTTTACCTGTCTACCTGTCTACTTGTCTCCCTGCCTCACCCCTCGCTCTTCTCTTCCTTCGCCGCGATCTGCACGCCCATGATGTTGAAACCCGAATCGACGTAGATCACCTCGCCTGTGATGCGCGCCGATAAATCGGAAGCGAGGAAGACGGCTAAATTGCCGCAGTCGCCAATCGTCACATTTTCACGCAAAGGCGCGGCGTCGGCAAAGTGTTTGTACATGTCTCGGAAACCGCCGACGCCCGCCGCGGCAAGCGTGCGGATCGGTCCTGCCGAAATTGCGTTCACCCGAATCTTCTGCGGACCCAAATCGTAAGCCAAATACCGCGTCGATGATTCCAGCGCGGCTTTCGCCACGCCCATCACGTTGTAATGCGGAGCGACTTTCACTGCGCCCGAACCGTACGTGAGGCACATCACCGACGCGCCAGGATTCAGAATCGGCAAAAAGGCATTCGTCAACGCGACGAACGAAAACACCGAAATATCCATTGCGTTTTTGAAGCCTTCGCGTGAAGTCTGATAATAGGGTCTGCTCAATTCGTCACGCCCAGCGAACGCAATCGAATGGACCAGCACGTCAATCTTTCCGAAATGCTTTGCGGCTTTCTCCGCCACCGCCGCGATCTGATCGTCCTTCGTCACGTCGCATTCTTCCACCCATTTGCATCCGACCTGATCCGCCAACGGCTTCACGCGTCGTTCGAGCATCTCGCCCGCGTAACTGATGCCGAGGTTCGCGCCCTCACGATGAAACGCCTGCGTGATTCCCCACGCGATAGATTTGTCGTTCGCTAACCCAAACACCAATGCGTTCTTGCCTTCGAGTAATCCCATGCTGTCTCCTTATGTCCTTATGTCATTGCGAGGAGCGAAGCGACGAAGCAATCTCCTCGTTCGATATATTCCAATCTTTGACTTTAAACCTCCACGGCTTCGACAGCCACGGCTCAGGCGTATTATTTAAACCCACACGTGGACTTTTCGTCACGAGCGAATTCGGGACTTGGACTCCCGCTTCGATTCTCAAGGGGGAGGCTGGTTCAGTCAAGTCGGCTTTGTTCTCCCTCTTGGAGATTCCCATCGCCTGTGTCAATTTCCCTGGACCAAACGTGTCGCGCCCATGCCTGCGCCTCGACATGAATTCTACACCCTCGATCGGCTGTATCGCGCGGATTAACACCGCCGCAGGGAATCCCTCGCGCTCGGTGACTACGTTGAACATCCAATGATTCCCATACGTGAAATAAACGTACGCGTGTCCCGCCTCGCCATACATGACTTCCGTGCGCGGCGTGAGTCCCGCTTTGCAATGACACGCCAAATCCTTTTCGCTGATGTACGCCTCCGTCTCGACGATGAGCCCGACCAACTTCTTGCCATTTAACATTCGCACCAGCCGCGCACCGATCAACTCGCGTGCGACGGTCAATGTGGGGCGGTCATAAAATTCGCGGGGAAGAATCCCCCTCTCCCTGAGGGCGCCGCGCTGAGCCTGTCGAAGCGAGAGGGTAGGGGTGAGGGTGGTCTTCACTTGAATCTCGAATCACGTTTCAACGTCAACCGCAACCCCTCCATCAAACTAATTGATGAACGGTAATTTAATTTCTGACTGGCAAGCGATAGGTCTGCCATCATGCGCGAGACGCCTCCCGAAGTCTTCGCGTTGTAAATGACTTCCGCTTTGCTGTTCGTTGAGTCAAGCACGTGCTTGATCAAATCTTTGATACTGGTCTCCGTCCCTGAGCCGACGTTGATAACCAGCCCATTGACATTCGGCGCGGTCGCGGCGGCAACCAGCGCGCTGACCACATCGTCCACGTACACATAATCGCGCGTTTGCGAACCGTCGCCGTGCGCGACCAGCGTCCCGCCGCGTAAGGCTTGTCGAAGGTAATGCGGCACCACTGGCGGATGCGAAGCGGGCAGGTGTTGACCAGGTCCGTAGGCGTTGAAAATCCGCAGGCTGACCGTTTCGATTCCCCACAAGCCGCCGATCGTGCGGACGTAGTATTCCGCCGCGAGTTTGGATACCGCGTAAGGCGAGCGCGGAGCGGGGGTGAGAGTCTCTGTCAGCGGTTGCTCGGCTAAATCGCCGTAGACAGCCCCACTGGAGGCGAGAACGACGCGGCGTACGCCGACATCCCGCATCGCTTCCATCAGCGCGACCGTCCCACCGACGTTGACGTTGTTGTAGTCACGCGGATACAGCACAGACTCAGGCACCGAGACGCGCGCCGCGAGATGATAAACGACATCCACCTCTTGAAGGAGAGTCCACAACTTGGGGCGGTCGCCCACATCGCCGCGCGTGAAATGGACATCGGGCGCGAGCGACTGCGGGTCGCCCGTCGAAAGATCGTCCAGCCCGCGCACCTGGTGACCCTCGCGGGCGAGATGGTTGGCAAGCGAAGAGCCGAGGAATCCCGCGGCTCCTGTGATGAGGAAATTCATAAGACGATTATAGCATTTCCCCTTTGGCTAGATTTTCGTTGGGAGAACGCCCAATAAAACGTTTTTTGCCACAGAGCACACATAGATTTTGAGAACTTTTCTCTGAGACAGTGTTTTGAAATTCGGTTTTAACCACAGACCGCGAAGCGCGCAGATAAAAAGGAATTAACGGCGATTCTTCGGAGAAGTTCATCAAAAGTCACAGTTCATCCGTGTTCATCTGTGGTGAATT
>JADLBX010000010.1 GCA_020847435.1 Anaerolineales bacterium | reverse complement strand
GCGGACAGGTCATAAGATTTACCGCCAAGAGCGCGAAGAACGCAAAGAAAGAATTAAGACTTGGCGCCCTTAGCGGGCTTGGCGGTTCAAGAAATCAAGCCGAGACTCAACCCTGTCCGCCCCTGAATCCCAAAGGGAGAGGCGGCGAAGCGCGGATTAAGTTGCCAAGCCGAATCAGTCATCCCGTGGAGTGAAGCGCGTTGAAGTCCGTGACGATGCTCAAGATGCGGTGTTAAAATTGCACGAGTTGAATCATCAAGAATTGTGAGGCTGAATGGAAAAAATTGTGATCACAGGGATGGGGACGGTCAACCCTCTTGGGCTGACGGTCGAGGAATCGTGGCGTAACGCGCTGAACGGGGTTTCGGGCGTGGGCCCGATCACGCTGTTTGATTCCGCGCCTCATAACGTTCATTTTGCGGCAGAGGTCAAGAATTTCAAGCCAGAAAATTACATGGATGTGAAGGAAGCGCGGCGGCGCGACCGCTTCGAGGCGCTCGGCGCGGCGGCGGTGAAAGACGCATTGCAAGACTCTGGCTTGGCGATCAATGAAAAAAACGCCGGGCGCATCGGCGTTCTGGTTTCTTCAGCGATCGGCGGGATTACTTCGCTTGAAGAGGCGGTGATCACGAATCAAAAAGACGGACCGCGGCGCATCAGCCCGTTTTTGATCCCGATGTTGATGTCGAACGGCGCGGCGGGACTTGCCGCGATAGATTATGGGCTCAAGGGGCCCGCGTTGTCGGTGGCTTCGGCATGCGCTTCGGGGTCAGATGGGATCGGCATCGCGTTTATGATGTTGAAAGCCGGGATGATCGACGCGGCGCTGGCGGGCGCGTCGGAGGCGACGATCTGCTCGGTGGGCGTGGGCGCCTTCGACCGCATCGGGGCGATGTCGCGGCGCGACGGCGATTACTCGATGACGCCGCAGCCGTTCGATAAAAACCGCGACGGGTTGGTGATGGGCGAAGGCGCGGCAGTCTTGGTGTTGGAAACCGAATCTCACGCGCAGGCGCGCGGCGCGCAGATCTACGCGGAACTCGCGGGCTATGGCGCGACGGCGGACGCGTATCACATCACGGCGCCTCACGAAAAAGGGGAGGGCGGAGCCGCCGCCATTCGGATGGCGCTCCAGTCGGCGGGCGCCAACGTGGACGAGGTCGGCTACATCAACGCGCACGGGACCGGTACGCCGTTGAACGATAAATCGGAGACGATGGTGATCAAAGGCGCGTTCGGCGAGTTGGCGTATCAGATTCCCATTTCGTCAACAAAGTCCATGACCGGGCACATGCTCGGCGCGACCGGTGCGTTGGAGGCAATCTTTTGCGTACGGGCGGTGCGCGAGGGCGTCCTGCCGCCGACGATCCACTACGAGACGCCCGACCCGGATTGTGATCTGGATTACATCCCAAACAAGGCGCGCGAGAAGAAAATCTCGCTTGCCGTCAGTAACGCCTTCGGCTTTGGCGGGCATAACGCGGTGCTGGCGATCCGGAAGTATTCGTAGTAATTTAGCCACAGAGATCACTGAGACTCTGAGAAATAAAACTCAAAATCTCTGTGAACTCTGTGGCTGAAGTTGTTATAAATCTCCGCTTGTCCAGCCTGAAAAGCCATGCTATAATCCGCCGTCGCTCAAAAAACCACTGTAAGGAAGAAAGAATGTCACAGCAGATCCTCAAGGCTCTCGAAGCCAAAAAGAATGAAAAAGTGCCGGAAATCCAGTCTGGCGATTCGGTTAGTGTACATGTGAAGATCAAGGAAGGCGAACGCGAACGTGTGCAGGAGTTCAAAGGCACGGTCATCCGCATGAGGAAGGGCGGGACCGAGCAGTCCATCACGGTTCGACGCGTGGCGTCCAACGGCGTCGGCGTGGAGCGCACGTTCCTGCTCCGCTCGCCGCGCGTGGACAAGGTCGTGGTCGAACGCCACAACCAGGTCCGCCGGGCGCAGTTGTATTTCATGCGCGGGCGCACGGGTAAATCTGCCCGCCTCAAGCAGAAGTTCGATAACTAAACGAAAAGACCCCAAAGGTTTTCAAAACCTTTGGGGTCTTTTACAATAGGGGCATGAAGCCAGTCATTGGAATTACCACGCATTTATCGGATAACGAATATGGGCAACCGCGCATTGTCCTGCAAAAGGCGTATGCGGACGCGGTGATACAAGCCGGCGGCGTACCGGTGTTGATTCCCTCGTTGATCGCGGACGACGGCTGGGACGTATTGTACGCGCGCCTCGATGGGATTCTGCTTTCCGGCGGCGGCGACGTTGCCCTCGACCATTTCGCCGGTGACGCCCATCCGCGTATTTCGGATGTGGAGCCACAACGCGATTCTCTCGAATTGAAGTTGGCGCGTGCCGTGGCAGACGATGGCAAACCCTTCCTCGGCATCTGCCGTGGATGCCAAGTCGTCAATGTCGCGCTCGGCGGGACGTTGTACACGCATTTGCCCGATCAATTTCCCAACGCGCTCGATCATTCGTATCCCGGCAACATGCGGCACGTGTTGGTGCATCAAGTGAAGATCGAAGAAGGCACACGCTTTGCAGATGTACTGGGCGAGCCGATCGTGCGCGTCAACAGCCATCACCACCAAGGGCTAAAAGACATTGCGCCCGCTCTTCGTGTGGCAGGTTACGCTCCCGATGGGGTGGTGGAAGCGGTGGAACTGCCCGACCATCCCTTCGGTCTCGCCGTGCAATGGCACCCTGAATGGCTGACCGATCAGGAACCGACGAGAAATTTGTTCAGGAAGTTTGTCGAGGCGGCGGAGGGACGAACTTCGTAGATTGAGATTGCCTGCCGTTAATTCTCGATCACCCCGACGGCTTCTATCTCGATCAAAAAGTCTTTGTTTGCCAGCCTTGGCGCCCCAATCCAGGTTGTGGTCGGCGCCTTCTCCGCTGGAAAAAATTCTTTTAGGGCGGCTTGAATATGACGGCTTTCTTCCATCTTTTCCTCGACAATATAAATCCGCATCGAAACGATATCTGTCAATGCGCCGCCCGCCGCTTTTATGGCGATTTCGGTATTTCTAAACGCTTGCCAGGTTTGCGCCCGCAGGTCGTTGGCTCCAACGATCTGCTGTTGTTCATCCCAGCCGACCTGCCCGGATAAAAATACCATTTTGCCGCTTCCGCTAGTGACAATTTGGGAAAAGCCATATTGCAGGCTGGGGAACAGTTCTTTTGGGTTGATGTATTCTTTCGGCATGTTTTACCTGTGGTTCAGAATAGCTGGCGGATTAGGTACTGACGAGAAAGTTGTTCAGGAAGTTTGTCGAAGCGGCAGAAGGTGAAATAAAAAGGACAATCCATTTGGCGATTGTCCTTCTTGTATTTGTTTACTTATCGCCCTCATACAAATATCCTGTCCCTCTCACGCTGACGATGCGATCAGACAGCGAGGGGAAGGATTCCAGTTTGTGGCGCAAGCGGCTTACCAGCGGGCGCAGGATTTCGGGCGCTTCGCGCTGGGAGGTGTCGTAGCCTTGCACGAGCAGGACCAACTCGCGGTGCGAGTAGACGCGTCCCGGGTTTTCGATCAGCACGCGCAGCAGGCGTCCCTCGGCAGGGGTAAGGTGGATGATGTTGTCTTTTTTGCGGATCAAGCGGCGGGAGAGGTCAATGTATGTGCCGTCTTTCAAATTGAACTCTGCATTGCCTTCGTCCACTTCTGTGATGGCGTTGCCGGCGCGCGCTTTCAAGCGTGCGTCGCGGCGGGAGAGTCCTTTTTTGACGCTGGCGATCACCTGCGTGGGCGAGGCGGGTTTGAGCAAATAATCGTGGATGCGCAGGCGTAGCGCCTGGATCGCGGACTCGGTGGTGGCGAACGCGGTCAGCAAGACGACTTCGGTTTCCGGCGAGATCTGGTTGACTACTTGCACAACTTCCAAACCGTCCATGCCGGGCATCCGCAAGTCAACGATCATCAATTCGACCGGATGCGTGCGGACGTATTCGATCGCCGCCTGACCGTTCGGCACGGAGTTGACGGCGAATCCCTCCAGCCGCAAAATGTCGCTCATGGATTGGCGCGCTACGGGTTCGTCGTCTACCACCAGAATGTTTGACTTCATTGTTTATCTCCCATGGAATGATCGTTTGGTTGAGTTCATGAGATTGCTACTGCTTATCTCCCGTCGGCAGGAATAATCGGAAACAGGCGCCCGGCTCGTCGCGATCCACAAGGTCCAACTTCCCGCCGTGCGCGGTGACGATATTGTAACTCACAGTCAACCCCAAGCCGGTGCCGCCTTCCTTTGTGCTGAAGAACGGTTCAAAGATATTGTTGCGTTGATCTTCGGGAATGCCGGGCCCGTTGTCGCTAAAGGTCAGTTCGACGCCGCCATCCAACGCGCGCGCGCCGATCTTCATTTCTCCGCCCGAGGGCATGGCATCGTGCGCGTTGAGGATCAGGTTAATGAAGATCTGTTGGATTTGCCCGCTCACCGCGTAGATGAACGGGAGCGAATCCGGCAGGTCGACTTTGATCTGGATATTTCGTTGGCTGAGTTGCGGCGAAGTCAGGCTAATTACATGCTTGAGCAGTTCGAGCGCGTCCACGTGTTCGACGCGCACAGCGCCCGGACGATAGAACTCGAGCATTCTTTGCATGGTTTTCATCAGGCGGTCGAGTTCTGCCCGCGCGAGTTCAAAATATTCCTTCCGCTTTTCGGCGGGCAGGTCTTCGCGCCCAGCCAGGTGCAAACAGTTTTGCACCGATTGAAGCGGGTTATTCACCTCGTGCGCGATGGAGGCGGTGAGCCTGCCTGCCGCCGCCATTTTTTCCGCGCGCAACAATGCCTCTTGCGATTCTTCGACGCGGCGGAGCGTGTCCCGCAAGTCCGCGTACAAGCGCGCGTTCTCCATCGCTACCACCGCCTGGCGCGCCAACACGAAAAAGAGTTCGAGGTCGGCGCCGCGGAATTGCGCGCCGGACGAATCGCGCCCCGCGAACAGCACGCTGTTCATGTTCACACGGGGGACTGGGATGAGGATAACTGAACCAAGCCCAACCGTGGAAAGAAGCGATTGCGCGTCCACTTCGCCCGGTCCCGTCGCGTGGATGATCATCGGGTCCCGGTCTTCGGCGACGCGGCGGATCAGGGCGGCGGCGCCCGAGTCCGTTTCGACGGGGAGGGCTTTTCCGACCTGCGCCACCGCCGCGACCGTTCCATTATCCACGCGATAGTAAGCGACATTCGAGCAATTCAGGTGATCGCGGATCGCGCCGGCGATGAGTCCGATCAATTTGTTTTGATCCGTCTCGGCAAACAGCGTTTCGGTGACGTTGAACAGCGGGCGCAGGGCTTGCACGCGCGCCGCGTCGCGCTTGCGGTGGTTATCGTTGATTGCCTGCGCGACCGCTTGCACAAGTTCGTCGCCTTTTTCGAACGGCTTCAACAAGAGCCCGTCCACACCCTGCCTCAGCGCACGGATGGCGGTTTCGACCGTGCCGAAGCCGGTCATCACCAACACGGCAATGTCGGGTTGGACGATCTTGGCGCGCGAGATCACGTCGAAGCCGTCCACTTCGGGCATGCGGATGTCAACGAGCAGGAGATCGGAGCGCGTTTGTTGCAGGTGTTCGATCGCCGCGTGCGGGTTGATCAGCGCGGTGACGCGGTAGCCCTCGCGGCTGAGCACGCGGTCGCACAATGCGGCGATGCCGGGCTCGTCGTCAACCACAAGGATGGAGGCGGAGGCGGTCGTTGTCGCGGCGTTCATATCGGCAACCACACGGTAAATTTCGATCCCTTGCCCGGTTCGCTTTCCACTTCGATTGTGCCTCCGTGATCTGTGACAATTCCATACGTAACCGATAATCCAAGCCCTGTGCCGCCGCGGTCGCTTTTGGTGGTAAAGAACGGTTCGAAGATTCTTGAAAGGTCTTCCTGCGGAATTCCCACACCGGTATCGCGGACGGTAAGCAGAGCCCAATCGCGCTCATTTCTTTTTCCCAGGGCGGTCGTGATTTCCAGCGCGCCTCCATCGGGCATGGCTTGCAAGGCATTGTGCACAAGGTTGAGCGCGACTTGCTTGATCTGGTTCGCGTCAATCATCACCCACGAGAGGGATTCCTCGAAATGGATTTTCAACGTTACGCCGCTGGTGTGGATGAGATGCCGGCTCAGCGCGACCACGTCGTCTGTGACCTCGTTCAGGGAGGCGCGGGCGCGCGTGCTTTCACCCTGCCGCGCGAAATCCAGCAGGCGGCGCACCACGTCACGTGCGCGCTTGGCTTCACGGACGACAAGTTCAAGGTCTTTGCGCGTCTGGTTCTCATCCGGGAGTTCGCCGAGCGCCAGTTCGGCAAAGCCGGTGACCGAAGTCAGCGGGTTGTTCAACTCGTGGGCGATGCCTGCTGCCATCTCGCCGACCGCCGCTAGTTTGGCGGCTTGCAACAGTCGGTTCTCGGCTTTGCGTTGGGCATCCATCCGCTCGCGCAGTTCGATCTGGGTGGCGCGCAATTGGTTGATGGTTGATTCCAGTCGCTGATATTGATCCGCGCTGGTGATGACGCTGGCGAGGATGCCGGCGAGCGATTCCAGCGCCATGAAGTCGTTGTGCGTGAAGGCGTTGCGCGAACTGCTTTCCACGTCAATGATGCCGAGAATCTTCATACCGTCGCGGATCGCCACGCACATTTCGGAACCTGCCTGCCAGCCTTTGATCGAACGATAGCGACCATCCTGCAACACATCGTTTACGACCACGCTATCGCCGGTCTCGAAGACGTGACCGGTGATGCCTCCGCTGACCGGGTACTCGAACGATTGCATGGCGCGTTTGACCACGTTTTGGCTGGCGCCGCCGAAGCCGCCGATGGTGAGGTTGCCTTTGGGGTCGGCGATGAAGACCGCCGCGAGTTCGTAGGCAAAATAGCGCGCCAGCAGTTCGGCGGTGATCTGCGCCACTTGCTGAGAGTCGGTCAAGCCGACGACCTGCCCGACCACTTCGTGGATCAAGCCCAAATTTCGCGCGCGTCCTTCCGCTTCTTCGCGCACGCGGGTGTAGTCCGCGAGGCTGGCGAGGTGACTGGCGATGACCACGATCAGGCTTTCATCGTAAAAGTTGAACGCGTCCGCTTTGGCGTTTTCGATGCAGAGCGAGCCGATGATCTGTCCGCGAAACCGCAGCGGTACATACACCCCGGAGAGCGCGTTTTCATACAGCGGCGCGATGCCCGCCAGTAGTTCGTCGCCAAGTCTCGCTTTCTGACTGCCTTTGAGCGTGGACGCGATCCATTGTTCGTTCGCGCTGCGCAAGGAGGAGATCACATTGCCGTCCTTGGTGCGGAACTCGGTGACGAGTCGGTTATCAGCGGAGAGCAGATCGAGTACGATGAGTTCGGTGCCGAAGGCGCGCGCCAGCAAGGCAAAGACGCGCCGCGCAATTTGTTCGAGGTTTCGCCCGGTCGAAATCGTCAGCGAGAAATCGTTGAGCATGGCGAGCCGTCGTAAATGGTTCGCCATTTCGGCAAACGTGATGATCGTTTCGATGGCGGGCGCGGTCTGCGTGATGAGTTCGGTCAGGCGATTCCATTCGTCGCGTTTGAAAGCGGACGTGCGCCAGACGACCAGCGTGGCGATCATGCGTTGTCCGATGACGATGGGGATGCACGTCCACAATTTTGTGTTGGATTTCAAGCCTGTGTGCGGGATGGATTCCCACAACGGGTCTTCGCGGTTGACGACCATCGGCGTGAGGTTGCGGTTCATGCGCCGGAGCAGGGCGTTCGATTCGATGGGGAGGTCGAGGTTGGCGCAGGAGGGCGCGTTCCACTGGGCGCGCACTTCCAGCGAGTCGCCGCGGCGAACGGCGAGCCAGGCTCCTTGTACAGAAACGAGGCGCAAGAAGGAGGTGAGGGCGCGGTCGAGCGCGCGCGGCATGTCGTAGGGATTTTCCGAATCCAGATCGGGGACGAGCAACGAGGCGGCAACCGACGCGGATGCGGACGAATCCGCGGGCGCGTTTCCGTTCTGCATGTTGGAGACGACGAGCCGCCACAGCCTCTGCGAATCGGCGCTGAGTTGGTCTGCTCCAGCCAAAACGACGCGCGACATCCCCTTCAGCGGGAAGGCAAAGAGCCGCCCCACGTCGAGAGCGCTTGATTGGGGCAGTGAAACGGAGCGGCTCTGCCCGCCGCTGAGCGCGCCGCACAGCCACGCGTCCACTTCGGCTTGGCTGAGAAATTTGATGAGTTCCGGTTGATTCTTTTTGGCGAGGTGGTGATGCGAGAGGACGCGCCACATGCCCGCTTCGCGCTCGACAAGCGCCGACCACGCGGTCTCGGTGAGTTGCGCGGTTTCCTTGAGCTGGAATTCGATGTCCGTTTGAGCGGTCATGCAGTGTAATTATACGACGACGTAGAGCAAGATGCCATCTTGCTCTACAATGGTAGAATCAACGCATGACTGATTTAATCGTGATCGGCGGCGGGTTGGCAGGGAGCGAAGCCGCGTGGCAAGCCGCGCAACGCGGATTGAAGGTACGCCTCTTCGAGATGCGCCCGGTCTTGCAGACCGGCGCCCACCAGACCGACGCGCTGGCTGAACTGGTTTGCTCCAACTCACTCGGCTCGAACCTGCCCGACCGCGCCTCTGGCTTGTTGAAAAATGAAGCGCGCTTGCTTGGCTCGTTGTTGGTGGAGTGCGCCGAGGGGGCGTCACTGCCTGCGGGCGGCGCGTTGGCGGTGGACCGCGAACTCTTCGCGCAGAAGGTCACTGAGAGGTTGGAAGAGCATCCCAACATCGAGATCGTACGCGAGGAGGTCGAAACGATTCCGAACTCGCCGACCATTATCGCCAGCGGACCGTTGACCTCGCCCGCGCTGTCGCAATCCATTGTGGGGTTGAGCGGCGAAGGGCATCTATTTTTCTTCGACGCCATCGCGCCCATCGTTCACGCGGAAAGTGTGAACATGCGGATCGCCTTCCGCGCCTCGCGCTACGACAAAGGCGACCAGGACGATGGCGATTACATCAACTGTCCCTTCACGAAAGAGGAATACTACGCGTTTGTCGGTGCGCTCTTGCAAGCCGAGCGAATCGAATTGCGCGCTTTCGAAGACGCGATCAAGTCCGGTGTGAAGGCGGGACATTTCTTCGAGGGCTGTCTACCGGTCGAGATCATCGCCGAACGC
Source organism: Anaerolineales bacterium (assembly GCA_020847435.1). Lineage (GTDB taxonomy): Bacteria > Chloroflexota > Anaerolineae > Anaerolineales > Villigracilaceae > Defluviilinea. The sequence continues at coordinate 54,598 of JADLBX010000010.1, read as the reverse complement.
GGCGTGGATTCGCTCGCCTTCGGTCCCATGCGCCCGGTCGGTTTGCGCGATCCGCGCACCGGGAAGCGTCCGCACACAGTCGTGCAATTACGGCAGGATAATCTCGCCGGTAGTTTGTACAATCTTGTTGGCTTTCAAACCAACCTCAAATTTCCCGAACAGAAACGCGTGCTCCGCATGATTCCCGGGCTGGAAAACGCCGAGTTCATGCGCTACGGACAAATGCACCGCAACACGTTCATCGCCTCGCCGAAGTTATTGCGCGCCACGCTTCAACACAAAACGCGCGACGATCTTTTCTTCGCGGGTCAGATCACCGGCGTGGAGGGCTACATGGGCAACATTGCCACCGGTTTGCTGGCGGGCGTCAACGCGGCGCGGCTTCATCACAGCCAGGCGCCTCTCACATTGCCGCAAACCACAATGCTCGGCGCGCTCTGTCATTATGTGACACACGCCGACCTGAAAGATTTCCAACCGATGAAAGCCAATTTCGGAATCCTTCCGCCGCTCGAATTCGCATCGAAAGTCGGCAAGCGCGAGCGCGGCGCGACATACGCGGAACGTTCGCTGGCGGACTTGCAAACGGCGTTGGATGAGATGGTTACAGCGTGACGAAGCGATCCATCGCGACGTATCTGGCGGTCATCGGACTTCTGCTCGCGGCGGTTCTCGGCTGGTACGCATACTCGGATCTTTCCCAGCCTGAGCCTGACGCGACCTCCTTCGACGGATTCCGCGCCTACGAGGATGTGAAAACACAAGTCGCCTTCGGTCCGCGCATCCCCGGCACGGAGGGGCATGCTCAAGTCCGCGCGTGGATGCGGGCAGAGTTGGAATCCGCGGGCTGGCACGTCGAGGTCCAGGAATCGGAAGCGTTGGGGCATCCCATCCTCAACCTCATCGCGAAGCGCTCCGACGCGCCGCCGCAGATCATCCTCGGCGCGCACTACGATTCGCGCATGGTTGCCGATAACGACCCCGTCGCCGCGAACCATTCCCTGCCTGTGCCCGGCGCAAACGACGGCGCCTCCGGTGTGGCGGTCTTGCTTGAGTTGGCGCGTTCATTGCCCAAGGATACGACCAATGTGTGGCTGGTGTTTTTCGACGCGGAGGATAACGGACGCATCGCAGGCTGGGATTGGATTCTCGGCTCGCGCGAATTTGTCGCGAACAACGCGCTTCAGCCGCGCGCGGTGGTGGTTGTGGACATGGTCGGCGATGCCGACTTGAACATTTACAAAGAACGGAATTCCGACCCCGCGCTGACGGATGAAATCTGGTCGGCGGCGCAGAGTTTGGGGCACGAGGATCAATTCATCCCTGAGTACAAATATTCCATGCTCGACGACCACACCCCGTTCCTCGAAGCGGGCATTCCCGCTGTGGACTTGATTGACTTCGATTACCCCTTCTGGCACACGCTGGGCGATACGGCGAACAAGGTTGCGCCGGCAAGCCTCGAAGCGGTCGGCAGGACGCTGTGGGTTTGGATCGTTCAGCCAGACGCGCAAAACTGATACAATTTGTTTCAGGTTCGAGACACCGATTCATTATGCCCAAGAAGAAGACGAAAGCCCCGTCAATTCCGCTGATCCTGAAAAAGATTCGCCCAGCTTGGATCGAGCATGTCGGTCAGGATCTGGCGCGTGGCATGGAAGTTCGGGCGGGTTTTGAAGAGCAGTTGGGGAGGTTTTTCGATCTGCTGGAGCAATCGGTCGCCACCGGCGACCCAGCCTGGATGGATTCGATCCTGCTCGATTGGGCGAAGTCTTCGACGGAAACGAATTTGGAGGAAGGGTTGTATCACGTCTCCTTCCTCATCAACCGCATGATCGCGCTGACGATTCAGGTGGCGAACGAAACGCTCACGAAACAGCAGGCGCTCGACCTGCTTGCCGCGATCATTCCGATCTACACCTACGGGCTGGGCGTGGTGGCGCGTTACGAAATGGAGACGCGTGTAACGCACATTTCGGCTGAGATGGAAAAAGCGCAAAAGCAAATGGAACGGGTGGATCGGAGCAAGTCCGCGTTTATCTCCGTCGCCGCGCACGAGTTAAAGACGCCGTTGACGCTGATCGAAGGCTACTCGTCCATGATGGACGACCTGACCGACAAGCAGGCGGACGGTCAGTTGAAAAGTTTGCTGGCAGGCATGACCGTCGGCATTGACCGTCTGCGCGTCATTGTGGACGATATGATTGACGTCTCGATGATTGATAATGACCTGTTGCGTTTAAATTTTCAACCGGCGCAATTGGGAACTTTGCTGGAGGTCTTGCGAAAGGAATTCGAGCCAGTGGTGCGGAGCAGAAACCTGACGCTGAGCTTGGCAAGTTTTGAGGGAAGCCGCCAGTGGGTCTACCTCGATTCGATCCGCATGACGCAGGCGTTGCGGAACGTGATCAGCAACGCGATCAAGTTTACGCCCGACAACGGCACGATCGCGATTGACGGGCGTATGTTGCCCGGCTTTGTCGAAGTGACTGTAACCGATACCGGTATCGGCATATCGCCGGAGAACCAAAATTCGATTTTCGAGAAATTCGGTCAACTGGGAAGCGTGGGTCGGCACTCCAGCGGCAAGACCAAATTCAAGGGCGGGGGACCCGGGTTGGGTCTGCCCATTGCACGCGGTATTCTCGAAGCGCACGGCGGCGCGATCTGGGTCGAATCGCCGGGCTACGACGAAAAAGCCTGCCCGGGCTCCACGTTTCACATCCTGGCGCCTGCGCGCGCCGAAGCGCCCGACCCAACGATGGCAAAGTTGTTTGATAAACTTGGAAAGAAAGATCAGGAGACAAACCCGACGGCAGAATGACCGCCGGCGAGCGCAGATATGTCAAAACGAATTCCGCAACCCACAACGCCTCCGCATGAAAAGGCATTCCTCGTCGGCGTTGACCTGTACCAGCACAAATCGTTCCTCGCGTTGGAAGATTCGCTCGCCGAGTTGGCGTTACTTGCCGACACCTCCGGGCTGGATGTAGCGGGCGAACTGACCCAAAAATTAGACCGCCCGCACGTCAAAACCTACATCGGTCCCGGCAAAGTGGACGAGTTGAAAATGCTCGTCGAGGAGACGCGCGCGCAGGTGGTCATCTTCGACGACGAACTCTCGCCGCGTCACCAGCGCGAACTGCAGGAAGCGCTCGGCAGAAACGTCCGCGTGCTGGACCGCACCGCGCTGATCCTCGACATCTTCGCACAACACGCCCACACCAAAGAAGGCATGTTGCAAGTGGAACTTGCCCAATACGAATATTATTTGCCGCGCCTCACCGGTCAATGGACGCACTTGGAGCGGCAGGCGGGCGGCGGAGGCGGGCGCTCCGGGGCGACTGGCGGCGTCGGCTTGCGCGGTCCCGGCGAAACACAACTCGAAGTGGACAAGCGCGCCATCCGCCGGCAGATCGCGCACCTAAAAAAGGAATTGGAAAAGGTCAGCGCGCATCGCCAGCGTTACCGCGCCCAGCGCAAACGCTCCCGGGTCCCAACGGTCGCGCTGGTGGGGTACACCAACGCGGGCAAATCCACGCTGTTGAATAAACTGACTAAATCCGACGTGTACGTGGCAGATCAACTCTTTGCCACGCTCGACCCAACCACGCGCCGCGTCGAATTGCCCGGCGGCTATCAAGCGTTGATGACCGACACAGTCGGATTCATCCAAAAGTTGCCGACGACATTGATCGAAGCCTTCCATGCCACGCTCGAGGAAATCCTTGAAGCCGACCTGTTGTTGCACGTGGTGGATATTTCGCATCCCAACGCGTTGAATCAATTCAACGCCGTTCAGCAAACCCTCGATGAACTTGGCGCACAGCGCATCCCGATCGTCACCGCATTGAACAAAATGGACCGCTTGCGCGATCCGCAGAACGCGCGGGCAGTCGTTGAACGCTACCCGAAAGCCGCGGCCATCTCAAGCCTGAAAGGAAGCGGGATTCCCGAATTACTGCATTTGATCCAGGCGGAATTGTATGAGACTTACACGCCCATCCATGTCCGCCTACCATATCAACAAGGCGCGTTAATCTCGTTATTTCACGAAGCGGGGCAGGTGGAGCGCGTCGAACATGGACGCGGCGGCGTGGTCATGCAGGGGCGCATCCCTGGGCGGCTCGTCGCGCAATTCATCGGCTGGGAAGTCGCTGGCAAGCATCGTCAACTGGAGGAGGAACTATGAACTGGCTCTCAAAACTCGTGGACAACGCATCGAACTACTTCGCGCATCGCAAAGGCTTACTGCCGCTGATCGGCATCGCGCTGGTGATTCTGAATTACATCCTGCCGTTCATCTTTGGACCTTTCACGTTCGTCACCGGTACGAATCTGTTTTTGCATCTCGGCGTGGTCGTCGCCATCTTCGGCTTCATGCTCGCGTGGGCGTTGTAAATCGTAGCCGCAGAACCGTGAGGTTACGTTATCTGGAAATCGGATAACCATTCAACGTGCCGGACTTCAGCCTCTTCCCCTAACAACTTCGGCAACATGGATTTAATGGACTTCGGATCGCCGGACGTAAACAGTTCGACGCTCCCGCGCCTCGGCGATCGATTCGTCGTTCCGCTCGCTTCAAGCCGACGTTCGACCTGCCTCGCCACAGCGGGAGCCGGGTCAATCACCCGCACGTTCTCCCCGACGATCTCCCGAATCAACGGGATAACGAACGGATAATGCGTGCATCCCAACACGACCATGTCAATATTTTTTTCGAGCATCGGGGCAAGCGCGTCCTGTAAGATTCTCCGCGTTTCAACGCCGCTTAAGTTCCCCTGTTCGATCTGTTGCACCAGTCCGTTGCACGTATCCTGAAACAACTCCACTCCGTTGGCGAACCGTTCCACCACCGACGCGTACAACTCGCCCTGAAATGTCGCCGGCGTGGCAAGGACTCCCACCTTGCCTGTGCGCGTATGTTCCGCCGCCGGTTTGACCGCCGGTTCCATGCCCACGAATTGCGTATCCGGGAATCGTTCACGTAAGTATTTCAATGCCGCGGCAGAGGCGGTATTGCAGGCGACGACAACGATCTTGGCGTTGTGTGCCAACAAAAAATTTGTGATCGTCTCGGAGAATCGCCGAATTTGCTCCATCGGGCGCGGACCGTAGGGGATATGCGCCTGATCGCCGAAATAAAGGAGCGCTTCGTTCGGCAGTTGTTCACGCATGGCGCGCAGGACGGAAAGTCCGCCTACGCCGGAGTCGAAGACGCCAATGGGCGCTTTTGACGATGAATCCATGCTGGGAAGTATAACTGATTGTGTTTGCAGGTCAGTTCAACTGCCGCGCAAGCATTGTGCCGAGCTTGTGCGCCACCCTTCGATGAATCTTTTTAATGCTTGAAGAAATCCTTAGGGAAATCCGGCGGTTGGAGCCAGCCGAGTAAACCGTGCGTCGGCGGCATATTCGAGGGCGGCTTTTCAAACCAAACGAGCAACAGGCTGAATCCCAAGCCAACGATGCCAATCCATTGAAGCCATGTGAAATTATCGCCCAACAACAGGTGACTCAACACAATGGCGACGATCAATTCCGCCAGCCCGAGCAGAGCCGTCTGCATCCCGCCGATGTGTTTGACGCCGAAGAAGAGCGTCAGGCGCGAGAAAAACGTCACGCCGGTCAACAGCAGGACCGGCGCCCAGTTTGCCGAAGGACCGGGTGCGCTTCCGTCGAAAATAAAATAAGCCGGCACAACGATGGCGCTCATGGCAAGCAGGGTATACACCGTCACTGTCGGCGGCGGCACATCGTAAAGGGCGCGTTGGTTAATGGGCAGGTGCAAAGCGTAGAGCGCGGCGGCGACGAGCATGAAGATGGCGCCGAGCGGGTCAATGGCGCCGGTTGTCCCTCGCGTCAGAAAATAAACGGAAAAAATTGCCAGACCGATTCTGACAAGCGTCAAGCGGGAGGGCGGCTGACGGTCCAGTTGCAGCCAAAAGGCGACGAAGAACGGATAGAGCGAATATAACAACTGCGCGACGCTCGCATTCAATTTGCTTAAACCAATGTAGTAAAAGATCGAGCCAATGCCGTTGATCGCGCCGGCGAACATGGTCATGTACAACGCCGCAGGATAGATGTATAACGCCCGCCGGTTGACGACAGCAAAGAATAAGACGAGCAAAAGCGCGGCGAGGCTGGTGCGGATGGCAACGACCGCGAGCGGCGAGAAACGCTCCGCACCCATGGCAGCTTTGCCAAATACGGGCGCCATGCCGAGGAACATGGCTGAGAGTAGCGCGGCATTGATCCCGCGCAGTTTCATTTTTTTGAGCAGTTGGGTTTTTAACTTCAACGACGGATAGGTCACCTCGTTGACGCTGGCGGGGGTTTCCTTGCTTTTATCCATTAGCGGATCAGCGAACGGACTTCGTCGAGGAAATCATCGTTCAAAAAGTCGCCCTTTTGCATCAGCGATTGGATCTGGCCCTGTAACCGGCTCTTTTCGTTGACCGTTAATTCCTTGGCGGTGGCAACGATGACCGGGATGTTTGCTGTTTCTGGTTTGCCGCGCAGGGCATCCAGCACCGCGAACCCGTCCACCTCCGGCATCATCAGGTCGAGGATGACGATATCGGGTCGTTCGCGTGTGACGAGTTCGATGGCTTCGCGCCCGTCTGCCGCTTCGGAAATTTCGAAATCACCCTGTGATTGCAGAATGCGACGGATCAGGCGGCGCGCTTCGGGGCTGTCATCCACCACTGCCACGCGCGGGAAGCGGTTCGGCGTCACGTTGTTGAGCGCGGCGAGCAATCCCTCCTGTGGCGTTTCGGATTGCGCCATTACCCGGGGGTAATCCACGTCACGCGTCCAGTTATCGTCGAAGAGGAATTGTTCCGCCGGGAGGGTATGACCGGTGCAATTGACGACGACCGTATCCGTCGAATTAATGACCCCGTTGCGGACGAGTTTGAACAACCCGGCAAACGCCGCGCCCGCCGCAGGTTCGGCGGAAATACCCTCAAGCTTTGCCAGCACGTGCATGGCGCGGAAGGCATCGTCGTCGGTCACGCTTTCGAAGACGCCGTTCGTTTCGATCACTTGCCTGCGGAGCATGGTATACGTCCGACCGGGATCCCCGGTGGCGAGAGTTTCGATACGCGTGTTCGGTGAAAGGACGGGCTCCGCTTTTTCAAGCCCTCTTTTCCAGCCGTCCACCATTGGCGCACAACCTTCCGCCTGGATCGGCACGAGCGCCGGGATGCGGTCGATCAGCCCGAGTTGTTTTAATTCACGAAAGCCTTTGTAGACGCCGAGCGGACCCATCCCGCCGCTGACCGCTTGGACGTACCAGTCGGGCGTCCTCCATTTAGACGCGCCTCCGGTCATTGATCCGGGCGCGCCAGCCTCCATGGTCAGTTGTTCCGCAATCTCAAAAGCGATGGTCTTCATCGCCTCCACCGCAGTGACCGTCCGCGCGCCCATGTCCTGATATAAGCCGCGTTGACGCGCAAACTCCGCCGCGACTTGTTTCGCCTGGTCGTACGAACCGGTGATCTTCACCACCTGGCTGCCGTAGAGTGCGATCTCACGCATCTTTACCCCGGGAACGAGGCTGGTGACGAACGCCCACAGTTTGATCCCCGCCCGCGCCGCGTACGCGGATAGCGCGATAGCGACGTTGCCGGTCGAAGCCGCGACCATCTCGGTCACGCCGCCTTCCTTCAGCGCGGCAATCGTGACTGCCGCCTGCCGATCCTTGAAGGAGGAGGTTGGTCCCTGCCGCTCGTCTTTGATGTACAAGTTCGGCAAGCCAAGCATGTTGCCGAGGTTGGCGGCTTTAATAAGCGGTGTGCCGCCCTCGCCCAAGCGCAGGGTTGGGTTGGGCGAGTGTATCGGAAGTAATTCGCGGTAGCGCCACAGGTCGAATGAGCGATCTTTAAGCGCGGCGGGAAACGTTTTCGCAACTTCTTCGAGATTGTATTCCGCTTCGCGCCATTGGCTGTTGCAGTTGGGGCAGTGCATGGAGCGCGGCATGAACGGCGCGGCGTGCCCGCAGTCAAGACATCGAATGACAAATAACATTCGTAAACCGAACCTCTACTTGGGGATATGAATTGCTCGCATAGTTTAGCCTAACAGGTCCAGTGCGTGTTCGATACTGGTAATCAGTTCGCCTTCCTTGAACGATCCTTTCAAGAGCAGGCGTTTCCCGAAATCTTGCAGTTGCTTTGATTGTTCCTCCGTCAACCCTCCGCCGCTGACGACGAGCACCGGCAGATCGCGCAAGACCGGGTCTTCGCGAAGTTTTTCCAGCACTGCGAATCCGTCCCAATCAGGCATGAACAGGTCGAGGATCACCGCCTGAGGCGGGTTGGCTTTGATCGCCTCCCAGCCTTGCCGTCCACCGTCTGCCGAGACGACCTCATACTTCCCATTTGCGCCGAGGATCTTTTCGATCAGGCGGCGGTCGTCCGGGCTGTCGTCAATGACAAGGATGTTGCGGATCTGTCCTTTTTTATCAAGTCGCTGCATGGCTTGGACAAGGTCTTCTTCCAGAATCGGCTTGGTCAAATAGTCTGCCGCGCCGAGGTTGAAGCCTTTGTCCGCCTGTTCGAGGATTGAGCAGACGATGACCGGGATGTCGCGGGTGGCGGGGTCAGACTTCAAGTCGGAAAGAAGCGTCCAGCCGTCAACGTTGGGCATCATCACGTCGAGGGTAATGGCGTGGGGCTTGATGGCGATGATCCGTTCCTTTGCGCCTTTCGCGTCGATGAACGGAATGACGTAATATCCCTGTGGGGTGAGATAGCGTTCGTACAGGCTGACAACCTTGGGGTCGTCGTCAATGGCGATGACCACTTTGCGGTCCGCTGGAATTTCATCCAGTTGTTGGTGATAGGGTTGAAGTGTGAACCAGAATGTCGAACCTTTGCCCGGTTCGCTTTCAACGCCGATGCGCCCGCCGTGCAGTTGCACGAGGTTGGCGCAAATGGAAAGCCCCAAGCCGGTCCCGCCGCTTTTGCGCGTGGCAGAGCCGTCCACCTGCGAGAAGGCTTTGAAGAGTTTTTCCTGATCTTCGATCGAGATGCCGGGTCCGGTATCGGTGACGCGGATCAAGACTTCGGTTTTGCCGTCCGCGTCTTTTTGGTTTTGGGCTTCAACCTTGATCGCGCCTTCGTCTGTGAATTTTGAGGCGTTTGAGAGCAGGTTGATGAAGACTTGTCTTACGCGCATGGTATCGCCGCGCACGGTGGGGGTTCCCGCCGCGATGTTGGAAACCAGTTGGATGGGCTTTTCCTTCACCAAGCCTTTTGCCGTGGATAATACGCTCTGGATCATATCCGCGAGGTTGACTTCCTCGAAGTTGAGTTCCATCTTCCCCGCTTCGATGCGGGCGAGGTCGAGCACGTCGTTGATCAAGCCCAGCAGGTGTTGACCGGAGTTGTAGATCGCGGTCAAGTCCTGTTGCTGCATGTCGGTGATGGGACCGTCAATCCCTTTCAGGATCACGCGTGAGAAGCCGATAATGGAGTTCAGCGGCGTGCGTAGTTCGTGGCTCATGTTCGCGAGGAACTGGCTTTTGAGTTTGTCCACCTCGCGCAAATCCTTGATCAACTGTTGCGAGAGTTCGTAGGAGCGGGCGTTATCGATCGCCACCGCCACCTGATCGCTCAACAATTGCAGGACGGAGATGTCGTCCTCGGTGAAGGCGCTGGCGCGATCCGAGTGCAGGTCGAGAACGGCGATGATCCTCTGCCCGATACGCAAGGGAATCGCGACTTCAGAGCGAGTCCTGGTGAGGAGCGGATGGGGCTGGTAGAGAGGTTCGCTGTCCACGTCTTCGATCAATCTGGCGGTTCCCGATTCTGCCACCAACCCGACGATGGATTGCGAGCCGACTGCGACGGAATGTTTTTCGGCGATCAATTGTTCGCCCGCTTCGCCGGTCGCCCCGCGGAGCATGGCATTAAAACCCGTCTCTTCGATGTTGTAAATTGAGGCGAAATTTAATTCAAACCCATCCTTCACGCTGTTCACGGTCTCGGTGAAGATCCGGTTCAGGTCAAGGGTCGAGGTGACCAGTTTCCCGATCTCGGCTGAAATGGCGAGGTATTTATTGCGCCGTTGGAGGGCTTCCTCAGACCGTTTGCGCTCGGTGATATCGCGGGCAACCCAAAAAACTTCGTTTTTGTTCAGGCGTGAAATGTTGGCGAGAAACCAATATTCCTGATCTTCGATCGGTAAACGGTATTCGATTTGAACGGACTCGTTCGATTCAAGAGCCTTATGAATCGCGGCGCGGATCGGCTCGTGCGTTTCAGGCGGCAACAGTTCGTCCATGCGTTTGCCAAGCAATTCTTCCGGCGGGCGGAAGAGACGCGAAGGGTTGGTGGGCGCGATGCGGACGTAGCGCGTATCCTGGTCCACGACCAGCACCACATCCTGCATGGACGAAAACAGGGCGCGTAGATCGGCTTCAGATTTTGCCAGCGCCTGTCGTGAAAGCAACCGCTCGATGGCGGCGGCAACTTGTGTGCCGAGAATGGACAGAATATCCTGATGTTGTTTTGTGATCCGTTCCGCGCTGTTGTAGGACTGCACTGCCATGACGCCGCGGACCGCCGTTTCACTGCGGAGCGGGATGCCAAGCCAATCTACGCTGGTTGTGCCTCCGCCAACGACTTCGCCGGAAGCCACCAATTCTGCGTAAAGTTCCGGTGTGGTCCGTAACGCCCGTCCAGTGCGGATGACGTAACTGGTCAATCCGCGCCCGAGTTTTTGCGGCGGCATGGGTTGATCGTGTTCGTCCTCGTAATAGGGGAAAGTCATCCAATCCGCTTGCGTATCGTAGAGGGCAATGTAGAAATTTTTTGCAGGGACTAGTTTGCCGATCGCCGCGTGGATCGCCCGGATAAGTTCTTCGATGCTTGCGGCGGTTAATGTGGCGTCTGAGATCTGTGTAATGGCGGTTTGGACTAACTCGTTCGTTTTGCGGTCGGTAATATCCTGCGACGAACCGGCGACCTTATACACCCGGCCTTTCTCGTCGAGTTCTGCCTTGTAGGTTGTGTTGACCCAGATCGTCCTGCCGTCGCGGAGGCGGTAGCGCGTTTCGACGGCGACTTCCTGCCCGGTGTTACCGGATTTGAACGCTTTGATATACGCGGCAATCGCCGATTTGTAATCGTCTGGGTGGACAAATTTTCTTAGCACTCTGCGCGCAGGGAGTTGTCGTCCCCCTTCTTTTTCGGCGGTTGTGTCGAGGATTGCAAGCAATTCGTCGGTAATGCTGATGGTCTGGGTCGCCGCGTCCACCTCGAAATAACCGATCCGGGCGATGCGTAACGCCTCGGAGAGCGTTGCCTGGCTGGAGGTCGCTTCCTGAAAGAGTTGCGCGTTTGCAATGGCGATCGCGGTCTGTCGCGAGAGGCTGGTTAAGAAATCCAGTTCGGTTGGCTTGAACTCACGTCCTTCGCCTTCGCGCCAGACTGCCAGCAACCCTGTCGCCCGCTCGTTGGAAAGCACGGGCACCGCCATCAGGTGCTCAAATGCCGGCACGGGTTCTGTGCCTTGTACCAGCACTCCTTCGGAGATATTTTCCGCGTTGTTGAAGATGGCGCCGCTTGCCTGAAGAATCGCATTCCCAAGAATACCCCGGCCGCGAATGACGAGGTCGCCCTGGAGTTCTTTTGCCTCGGAGCCTACTGCGGCGACGGCGCGCCATTTTTCGCCCTGTTCGATCGGCAGGTATGCCGCGCTGGTTGTGGCTTGCAGGAGATCGAACGCGTACGACGCGATCTTTTCGAGAACGGTCTCCAACTGGAGTGACGATGAAATTTCGCGCCCGACCTCAGCCAACGCGGAGGTTTCCTGGGCGCGGCGTTGGGCTTCTTCGAACAAACGCGCATTCTCGATGGCGATCGCCGCCTGACTGGCAAAGGAGGTGAGCAATCGCAGGTCGTGTTCATCGTATTTTTTCGGCGTGGTGTAATCCTGAATGGCGATGGCGCCCAGGACCGTATCGCTGGCTACCAGCGGCACACCCAGGAAGGACTGCGCCGGTTCGCCGACGGGAGTCTCGCCGCGTTGCCGCATCCAGTTATCGCTTCCATCTGTGATGAGGACGCTCTCGCGCGCGCGGATGATGTGCGTGGTGATGCCTGTGCCCATGGGGATGCGCGTGATGGAGCGGTCCGCGATCGAATCGGACACGTTGCGTGGAAATACGATCTCGTTTTTCGGCTGATCGTAGAACGCGATGTAGAAATTCCTGGTATCGAACAGGCGCGAGATGCCGGCGTAGGTGATCTCGATGATCTGTTCGATGTTCAACGTAGCGGCGAGCGCCTGTCCCATTTCGTTCAAGACGGACATTTCTTTCGCGCGCAACTCGGTCTCTTGAAATAACCGTGCGTTCTCGAGCGCCAGCGAAAGTTGGTCCACCACCTGGCGGACGAGCAGTTCATCGTCCGGGGTCCATTGTGTTTCTGGCTTGTCGTCCAGCACTTGCAAGGTCGCCCAATTATTTTGTCCCGCCTGAAACGGCATGGAGATCGTCCGCGTGCTGGCTGGGGCGCGTTGGATCAACTCCACCGGGCGCGTTGGGGGGGAAACGGTGCGGACCTGTTCCGGCGCGACGGGAGGCGGAACGATAAGCGCTTCCTCGAGCGGCGCTTTGCGCGCAGGTTTCGAGGAAGTATCTTCCGGCGTGATATTCTGGAATAACTTGTCAAGCCGTTTGGCGGCCGGCTTCTTCTTTGGCATACTCGATTAACTCCTGGGCAAGCACACGATATTGTTGCGAGCCACGGCTCGTTGGGCGATATTGCGTGATCGGCATTCCGGCAATGGGACTTTCCCTAAGTTTTGTGTCAATTTCGATGACGCTGGTAAAGACGCCTTGCCCGAAGGTTGCCTGTAATTGCTCGAAGATATTGCGATGGGTGCGGTTTCTACGATCCAACAATGTCACCAGGATGCGATACGCGAGATTCGGGTTGCTCTCCTGCCGGATGCGGCGGATTGAGCCCATCATATTCCGCAGGGCATATGCCGAAAAATATTCGGCTTGGGTGGGTATGATCAGCAAGTCTGCCGCCGAGAGGGCATTCAGGGTGATGGCGCCCAGGGCGGGCGGGCAATCGAATAGGATGTATTCATGGCTGAGCGCGCCGGTCTGAAGCGCCTGACGAAGAGTGGCAAGATAATTGCTCCGCATGGGCAGGTATTGTTCGGCGCTTTCGATCCGCGAATTGGACGGGATGAGTTCGAGGTTGGCCACATCCGTCCTGCGGATGGCGGATTTGAGCGGCGTGTTTTCGATCAACACGTTCGCGGATGTGATCTCCGCCTCACCGGTCTCCAGCCCCAGCGCGAGGCTCAAGTTGGCTTGCGGGTCGAGGTCGATTAACAAGACGCGGTGACCCAACTCGGCAAGCGCCGCGCCGAGGGAGAGGGTGGTGGTCGTCTTGGCGACGCCGCCTTTTTCGTTCGAGACTGCGATCGTGTATGCCATAGTTGCTCTGCCTTAATTCGTTTTGCCCGCGCTGGTTGAAGCTTGCGGAATCATCTGGATGCGGCTTGCGCCCAGCGCGTTGCGCAACTCTTCGAGCGCGGTTTGGATCATGGTTTGCGGATCGTTCACGCTTCGGATTTTTCCGGTGATCTCCGAGACGATCCTTTCGCGCTCCGCGCGCCGGTTCGTTTCCTCGAACAGGCGCGCGTTTTCGAGCGCGAGCGCCAATCTTTCGGAGACCGATTCGATCATGTTGATCTCGTCTTTACTCCATGCATAATTTTTTGACGAGGCTTTGATGTTCAACACGCCGATCGTTTCGCCGCGCAATTTGATCGGGACGATCACCGCCGGCTCGGTGTTCGCGTCGCTGCCGCCGAGGACGACCTCGCCGTGTTGCAGGGCTTGCTTGATCCCGGTCGATTCCATCGGAGTTTCGAGCGGCTTGCCGCCGAGCGTGGATTGGTGGTAGCCAACGTTCGACGTCTTGCCGCGGAAGGCTTTCCATTCTTTTTGCAGGTATTGGCTGTAGAGCGTTTGCGCCTCGGCGAGCGCCTGTTGGGTGCGGGAAAATAGGCGTGCATTTTCGATGGCGATGGCGATTTGATCGCCGAGGATGCCCAGTGTGTTCACGATGTTGTCGGTGAACTCGCCGGGTTTGGCGCTTTGGACATCCAGCACGCCGATGGTCGTGCCGCGGGCATTGAGTGGAATCGCCATCTCGGAGCGGGTCGCCGGGAGGTCGGGGTTGTCGAAGAAAACTGCGTCCGCTCCCACGTCGCGGGTGACGCGGGCGGTTCCCGTCTGGGCGACGTTGCCTACGATGCCGGTCCCCAGTTCGAGGCGGTGACTGCGGTTCAACATCCGTTGCCCGCCTTCGCTGTTGGCGGCTTGCAGGGCAACCGATTGGCGGGTTTCGTCTGTGAGAAAAATACCCGCGTGATAGAAGTCGAATTTTTCGCTGACGAGCCGTGTGATCAACGGGAGGAGGATGTCGAGACGTTGTTCGCTGGAGATGATCCGCGAGATTTCGCTGATGGATTGGAGGTCGCGCGCCCGTTTTTCGCTTTGTAGCCGCGCTTGCTCGAGGTCGGTTGTGCGTTCGGCGACGCGGTTTTCGAGGCTGTTGAGCGTTTCTTGTAATTGGTCGGTCATCCGGTTGAATGAATCGGACAGGGCGCCGATCTCATCCTGGGTCTGGCTGTTTGCGCGTACTTTCAAATCTCCTTGCGCGATCTGGCTCGTCACGTGGGTGAGGTTGACGATGGGGGAGGCGAGACGTTGCGATACCAGATAGCCGAAGAGGACTGCGAGCGCCAAGACGAGCATGGAGATGGAGATGGTGGCGCGCGTTTGGTTTTCGACCGGGAGCAGGGCTTGTTCCAAAGGTTGATGGATGATTACGTTCCAGTTCAGCGCTTCTACCGATTGCCATGCAGGCGAATCGGCAAGCGCGTGGATTTTCTGTTGACTGACCAGGCTCGGTTCTCCTTCGAAAGTGAACTCGCCGAACGAACCGGTGATCTTTTTTAATCCCGTTATTTCCTCGGGGGTTAGCGTATCGGAGCTAATGAATTGGTTGCCGCTCACAAGGATATCGGCATGACCGAGGTCGGCGTCTTTTTCCTTGTCGAGCAGTGTCCGAATGGCAGTCACGTTCAGGGTACTCCGAAGGATCCCCACCAGTTTGTTATCGCTGAAGATCGGGATTGCCATGAGTACGGCGTAGGTGTTACTGCTTTCGTCGAATTCCGGTTGGCTGATATACACCGTGCCTTCACCGTCGTTGTATGCCGTTTGCCACCACTCTTCGTCGGCTTGGAAGTAGTCGGAGGTGCGGTTGGTCGCCGCCAAGTTAGCCCCGAACCGGTCGGTGATGAAGAGTTCAACGTGCTGTGGCGCCACTTTCTGAAATTCACGGAGTTTATCGGCGACCGGGTTGGAGACCACCGATTGAACCAGTTGGCTGTTGTCTGCCGCGACGCGCCACGAGGCGTCCACCGCGTTGATTTGTTCCAGGATTTCTGTTTTCTTTTTACCTGAATATGCCTGCGAGGCTTCGCCGGCGAAATCTTCGAATTGAGCCCCAACAGTTTGCAGCAGGACAGTTTCGGAGGACAGGTTGGTGCCAACCGTTTCTGCCAGGGTGTTTGCAAGTTCGTTTAGTTTTGAACCAGCCTGCCGGGTCAATTCGTTTTTGCCGATGGTATTTAAGCCGATCGCCGCCGCGCTGACGGCAGTCACTGCGACGAGGGCGAAGGCAATGATCAACTTGGCGCGGAAAGCATAACTGGCATATTGCCGTAGGGAATAATAGGCAAAGACAAGGACAATCACGACTAGGAATAAGTTGATGTAAGCGCTTTGTAACTTGCCGATTCCAAGATCGGGCAAATACAGATCGGCGAGGATCACAGCCGATTCCACGACCACTGCGAGGGCGCTGACGCGCGCCGCCAGCCCGGCTGGGAGGGTGGTCGCGGCAACCCCGGTCACAAGGATGGCGACGATGATCCCGGATTGCAACCCCAGCCCATGGGCATACACGGGGATGCCGAGCGAGACGAACAAGAGCGCGGCGATAAACAATACACTCCCGCGTGTGGCGTCATATCGGTAGCAGACCCAGGCGCTGAGGAACGAGATGAGCGCCATTGCCAGCGTGATGAGATTGCCGATGTACGTCAGCGAAATTTCGGGCGTCCGAGTCGCTAGCGTTGGAATAGAAGCCAGAAAAAGCAACAGCCCTGCCGCAAAGTTGATCCGGATCGCGGCTTGCCGCCGCGGGTCGGTTGCCGAGGTGGACGGGAAGTTCTTGCCTTGAGGTTTGTTCAGCGTCATGGTTTCTCTTTGACCGGGATGCCCGGTCTACTTCTTCTCTGCACTGAGTTGGCTAGTCTCTTGCAGGGTTTGCGGCGCCTGCGCGTTGATCTGCACGAGCACGTCTGACCCGCCGAGCGCCTGGCTCAGTTCTTCTGCGGCGGTGCGCAAGATTGAATCGAATTGTGTGCTGGCGCCGATCTTGCCGGAGATTTCCGACGTGAGGCGTTCGATCTCCGCGCGTTTTTGTGTGGTTTCGAGCAGGGTGGCGGCTTCCAAGGCGAGCGAGAGGCGTTCTGCCACCGCTTTCGCGATATCAATCTCGTCGGTTTCCCAGGCGTGATCCTCGCTCAAATTGATGTTCATCACGCCGGCTACCGTTCCCGCGAGGCGGATCGGTAAGGCAAGGCTGGGTCTGTCTCCATGCTCGATCGCCATTTGGTCTGGATTCGAGACTTTTGCAAAGATGGATTTGTCCAGGCTTGCGCCGGTTGTTTTAAGTGTGGCGTCGTGGGCGACCACGCCCAGTTCATTTGTCTGCGAGACGAGCGAACGCCACGATTCCCGCAGGTAGGAACCGGTCATCCTTTCCGCTTCGCCCATCATTGCTTGGGTCGTTTCAAAATATAGGGCGTTCTGGATCGCCGTGGCGACCTGGTCTGCCAGTGTTGAAAGGACTTCGATATCTTCGGCGGTGAACGCGTTCTGGTCAGCGCTTTGGATATCGAGCGCGCCGATCGTGACCCCTGAGAATTTAAGCGGCAGAGCCATTTCCGAGCGCGTGTCGGGGAGGTCGGGGTTGTCGAAGAAAACTGCGTCTGTTCCCACGTCGAGGGCGATGCGTGGTTCGCCCGTCGCAACAACATAGCCAACGATGCCGGTTTGACCGATGTGGAGTTTATGGTTGCGACTCAGCATCTTTTTCCCGCCCGCGCTGTTAGCCGCGCGCAGTTCGGCATACTCGCGGTTGTCGTCCAGCAGGAAGATGCCCGCGTGATAATAATCAAACTTATCGCTGATCACTTGTACCAGCACAGGGAGCAGTTCGGTGAGGCTCTGACCGCCCGTGGCGGCTTTGGTCACTTGCGCGATCGCTTCGAATTGACGGGCGCGGCGTTCGTTGCGCCGGTTTGCCTGTTCCAATTCGGCGGTGCGCGAGGCGATGCGCTCTTCGAGCGTTCGGTTCAATTCGAGCAATGAAGTATTCGATGTTCGCAACCTTTCTTCGCTCTGGTTGGCGCGCGTGACCGCGTCTTTGAGGCTGGTGGCGTTGAGGTTGATCAGTATTGCAATGGCAAAAAAGATCAGCCCCAGATTGCGCCCAAAGGTGAAGGGACTCTGCGAGACTGGCGTGATCGAGCCATTCACCTCGCCAAATGCGAGCAAGGCAATCACGCCGACGCTTGCGAAAAGGAGCAGACTACCAGTACGGGCATTGATCACAATGCTAGCCAAAAGCCCAATCGCAATAAAGGCGATCGCAAACGTGCTCCGCACGCCGTTCGATGTGAAGGTTTGAAACGCGATTCCAAGCCAGCTTAGGCTGACGATCAGCCAGCCGCTTGCCATAACTTTGCCGCGCCGCAACAGAAAGAGCGCCGCAAGAAATACGACGATCAAGACTGAGAGAACCGCGACGATGAAGCTTCGACCGGGTGAAATCAGATACGGTATAAGCCCCACCGAGAGCAACCCCACGCCTGCCCATGCAAACCAGTTGATGAACTTGGCGCGGAAATTTTCATCCTCGGTTCCGAATGCCGGTGGGCTGAAGAATTTTCGAATCATTCCGACTCCGTATCTTTCTTGAACTGGATCGCGACTTCGGCACCGGGCAGGGTGCGGCTCAGTTCGAGCGCGGCAGTTTTGATCAGCTCTTCGATGGCGCTATGGGCGCTGATCTTCGAGGCGATCTCGCCGATGGTCCGTTCTTTTGCCGCGCGTTTCTGGCTTTCCTCGAGGAAGCGGGCGTTTTCGAGCGTGAGCGCGGCGCGTTCGATGATCGCCGACACGATGTCCATTTCATCCGGGTCCCAGCGGCGGTTGCCCGGGGCGCGGACTTCCACCGAGCCGATGGTTTCGCCGCGTAGTTTGATCGGCAGGGCGATGGATGTGCCGCGCGGCTTGGACGCGGCTTCCTCCGCCTTGAGCCCAACCTGCTCGGTCGCCTGACCGTTCTTCTGCGCGTAGAGCAGGGTGGCGCGCGCGCCCGAATGTCGGATGCCGAGTAGTTTTCTGCCCTTCGAGAATTCCTGCCAGCCCGCGTGCGCCAATTGCCGCGAGAGCGTTTCCGATTCTGCGAGGGCGCGTTGCGTTTCCTCGTACAACCTCGCGTTTTGGATGGCGACGCTGACCTGGTCGGCGAGAATCGTCAGGATGTTCACATCCTGTTCTCCGAACGCGTTCGGTTCCTCGCTTTGCACATCGAGCGCGCCGATGATTTCTACCCCGGTGCGGAGGGGTAGGGCGATCTCGGAACGCGTTTCCGGGAGGTATGGGTTGTTGAAGAAGACCGCGTCGGCGCCGGTGTTCAAGGCGACGCGTGGTTTGCCGGAGCCGGTGACGTAGCCGACGATGCCGGTCTCGCCGACTTTGAGTTTGTGGATGTTGGCGAGCATCTGTTTGCCGCCGGCGCTGTTTGCCGCGCTCAACACCGCATATTCCCGATGTTGATCGAGCAGAAAGATGCCGACGTGATAAAAGCCGAACTGTCGGCTGATGGCGATTGTGATCTGTGGCAGGAGCGTGTCGAGGTCTCGTGTTGAGCCGATGGCTTGCGCCACCCTGGCGATGGTTTCGAGTTGCGCGGCGCGTTGTTCGATCTGCTGGTTGGCGGCGGTCAGGTCGGAGGTGCGGTCTGCCACGCGCTGTTCGAGTCCGGTGAGGGTTTCGCTTAAGCGGCTTGTCATGGTGTTGAAGGCGTGGGCAAGGGCGCCGATCTCGTCGCCGGGGGTTGCGCTTGCGCGCGCGCGCAGGTCGCCTTGGACGATTCGGTTCGCGGTCTCTGTCAGGCTGACGATCGGCGCTGAAATGCGTCCGCTGATCCGCAGGCTGATCAGGAATGCCGCCACGAACAGGATGGCGAGGATGAGCGCGGCAAGCCGCGCGGCGGAGAGGATCTGCGCTTGGGTCTCGTTCTGTGCTGTGACAATGGCGGTTTGTAACTCAGCCACCGGCACAACGATTGCAACGGAGTAGCCGTTGGAGCGGACCGGCGCAAACGCCAGATATGTATCCACGCCGTTGACGGGTAGCACGATCAAACCGTTGCCGCCTGCCGCCATGCGGTTGGTAATCTCGATCAGTTCCGGTTGCCCCGCGCCGAGAACGGTGATCTTGAAATATTCCTCCGAATTAACCTGCGCCGGGTTAATGTCGAAAAGTTTGTAGCCCGCCGGCGGCATCGAGATGATTCGACCCGCATCGTCCACCATGAAGGCGTAGCCGGTCTGACCGATCTTGATCTGCTCGATCTGGCTGGTGATCGTTGTGAGTTGCATATCTGCCGCGAGGATTCCCTTGAAGAGTTCGCCGTCGTACACGGGCGCCGCCACCGTTACAACCAGTCCGCCGCCGGTCGCGTCCACATACGGGATTGACCAGCGTGCGGCTCGAGTGGGGTTGAACAACGGCGCAGTGATCTTGTAGTAGGGGCGTTCGGTCGGGTCAAAATCGGGCGGCACGAGCGACGCCAGATTGATGTTGGGATAATACCGCGTGGCGCCGCGCGTATCGATCGCGTAGACCGCAAGCAGGCTGGCGTTCGAGGCAAGCGCCGAGGGCGCGGAAAAATCCAGATACGCCGAGGTATTCAAATCGTTCAACGCTTCTTCGCTCAGCGCAACTTTTGCCGGCACATACACCGACGAAACGTCGTCCGTCGAATTTCCGCGCTGACCCCCAGCCGATTGAGTTAACGCAGTGCGCGCATCCCAATACGTGCCTTGCCCGAGTTTTTCCTGCTCTTTGATCAACGCGCTCCAATGCGCGGCAAGTTCAAGAATATCTCCTTCGATCTGGTCAAAAGACAGGTCCGCTTGCGCGGCTTCCGTGTTGACCGTATTGACCAACTGCTCCTCGGCGAGCAATTGGACGCTTGTCTCGAGGCGGTTGGAAAGCAGGTTGGTGATGTTAACCGTACTGTTGATCGCATAGATGGCTAGGAATCCGACTGCAATCCCGCCGGTGAAAAGGATACCCAGCGTGATCCGACTCCGCAGGCTTCGTCTTCTGAAACGTCTCGATAACCCGACCCCCAGAAACGAAAAGATGACGAGGACTGCCGCGCTCAAGAGAATCTGGTTCAGGCTCATGCGGCATCCTTGTTGAATTGGATCACAACCTCAGAGCCGCCCAGCACGCGTTCGAGTTCGGCGGCGGTGGCTTGCAAAATGTTTTCGATGTTCATCGAACTGGTGATGTGCGACGTCGCCTCTGCGATCATGCGTTCCTTGGCGGCGCGGCGGCGGGCGTCTTGGAAGAGGCGGGCGTTTTCCATAGCCAGCGCTGCCCGTTCTGCCACCGCTTCGACGAGGCTCACTTCGTCTGCCCGCCACTGTTTCAGCGGATCGTGCGCCTCGATATTCAACATGCCGATTGTCTCGCCGCGCAGTTTCACCGGCACTGCGACGCTCCCCCGGTTCTTTGCCGACGGGTCGAGTTGCCCCGCGCTCAGGCTGTTTGATGCGGCTCCTTCGTCTGCCGCCGGCTCGAGCATCTCGATGCGCCCGGCGTTATAGCGGAAACCGGCGTGTCCCAACTTTTCATTTGTGCGGCTCCACTGTGTGCGGACGAAGGCGTTGTAGACCTCCTCTACCTGTTTGGCAGAGGCGCGCGCTTCCGAGAGCAGGCGGACGTTTTCGATGGCGATCGCCAGTTGGTTGGCGAGCGTGCCTAGCACGCGAAAATCGTCTTCTGAAAACGCGCTAGCGATGACGCTTTGCACATCCAGCACGCCGATGGTTTGCTCGCCGTAACTGAGGGGCAGGGCAATTTCAGAGCGGGTGTCGGGGAGGTCGGGGTTGTTGAAGAAAACTGCGTCCGCTCCCACGTCGAGGGCGATGCGGGGTTTGCCAGTCTGTGCGGCGAAACCCACCACGCCGGTACCCAAAGCCAGGCGGTGTCCGCGGGCGAGCATCTTCTGCCCGCCTTCGCTGTTGGCGGCTTGCAAGACGACGTTCTCACGGTCGTGGTCGGTGAGGAAGATGCCCACGTGGTAGAAGCCGAAGCGTTCGCTGATCAATTTGGAGGCGGCGGAGAAAATTTCGTTCGGGTTTTGCACTTGCGAGATGGCTTGTGCGAGTTCGGCGATGGTTTGTAGTTGCGCCGCCCGTTTTTCGAGCGAGGCAGTGCGCTCGTGGACGGTCTGTTCAAGCCCGACGTTAAAGGTTTGTAATTCTGCATTGCGTTTGGCGACCTCTTGTTCGCTTTGTTGGGCGCGGCGCAAGGTTTCATTGAAAAGATTGATCAGGGCGCGGAGGATAAAAGCGATCGCCAGCACGATGATGGAGATGATGAACGGGGTCACCGGCAGGGTGAGCGCGCTGGTTGGCGAAACAAGAATGCCGCGCATTTCGGCGATGCCGATGCCGAAAACAGCCAGTATGACGAGGGCGGTGAAAGCCACAATGCCTGGTTGCCCTAACGTGAGGCTTGCCAGGCTGATGACGAGTGAGTAGGTGAGGAGGTTGATGTCATGTAAGCCGTAGCCCGAGGGGAACATCAGGAAGGCGGTGACCATCAGGTAGAGCGCGGCTGGGAGCAGGACTCTGGCGGGGAAACTAATGCCGCGCCTCAATGCAACCAGGCTGCCGATGGCGATCAGCAGGAAAATGCCGAGAGGCAGGGCAAATTCCAAGCCGTAGCCGCCCGTCACTGTGGTTACGAACCCTCCAATGTCTGCCAGGATAGTGACGATTAAAAGCGCGCGCAGGAGCTTGATCTGCGAAGAATCGGCGGGCGGTGTGACGTGTTCGGAGGAGGAGGTGGGTGGGGTATTCTTCATCGTGGTCTCAGTCCGTTTCACTGTCGGCGTGGTTGTCGTTGCTGGAGCGGGCGAGGCTAACCGCCTCTGGGTTGGTTAGTTGAAAGGAAACGCGGGCGCTGCGAAAGGTCTGTCCCAATTCTTCAACTGTATCGCGCAGGATCGAATCCAGTTGAAAGGATGCGCCGAGTTTGGTGGAGACCTCAGACAGGAACGCCTCACGGCGGGCGCGGTTTTGCGCCTCTTCGAGGAGTCGCGCGCTTTCGAGCGCCAGCGCAACGCGTTCTGCGGTGGCTTCTGCCATGGCTTTTTCATCCTCGGTCCAGCGGCGGGCGGCTTCGGTTGAGTTGAGTTTCAAATTGCCGATCACCTGCCCGCGTAAGCGGATCGGGACAATTAAGGGTCGTTCGTTTTCGGCGAATTGGACCGTCTCTCGAATGGGTTCAGGTTTGATGCCGTCGTAGCGATAGCCTCTGTGGTCTTGCGCTTCGGCATATTCGCGCCAGGCTTGTGTGGTTAACTGGCGCGAGACGATCTCAGCCTTGAGCAGGGCGTCTTTTGCCTGCTCAGACGAGCGGGCGTTTTGGATCGCAATCGCGGCTTGGTCGGCAAGGATTTGCAGTGTGGAAACATCCTCGTCGGTAAACGCCGACGGCTTCGTGGATTGAATGTCCAAGACGCCGATCGCGAGCTCTCGAACTTTTAATGGCAGGGCAAGCTGAGACTGCGTTTCGGGCAGTTCGGGTTGGCGGACGCGTGCGGCTTGGAGTTCAGCGGCGTCGGCAATGCGCGCTTCGCCGCGTTCAGCCACCATTCCGATCGTGTCGCTGGAGGGGACTTGGACGCGGTACTGGCGCTGGATCATCTGCGCGCCGCCCTCGCTGTTGGCGGCGCGCAAGAGCGCCGCGCCTCCCGTTTCAACCAGCAGGAAGATGCCGACATGGTAGTAACCAAACCGCTCGCCGATGGTTGCCGCCAGCGAGGGAAGCAGGTTCTCGATCTCCTGGACCAGTGTGATGGTCTTGGAAATGTTCGCGATCGTGTTAATCCTCTCGGCGCGTTGGGAGAGTTGTTGGTTGGCAACCAATAATGCGTTTTGATTTTCTTCCAGGTTGCGCGTTGCGGCATTCAGTTCGAGGTTGGTGTCTTTAAGTTCCGCCGCGCCTTTCCGCGCCTTTTCGAGCGCGTTTTCAAGACCGCTGATGAGCAACCAGATAAACGCGGCGAAGATGGCGAAGATATAGGCTGTTTCGCTGATAAAAATTATCGGCGATTTGGGCGTGTAGACTCCCAGCGTGATGCCCGCCAATTCGGCATTTGCAAGGAGAAAACCCGTCGCGATCGTTAACGCAGAGAGCGCGACTGCCGCCTTCCAGCCAAGCAACAAGCCAGCCGCGATCAAAACGACGAAATTGGCGATGAACGAAGTGTCGCGTACGCCTGACCCAAGAAAGGCAACGCCGTTCACCGCCACCCATAAGATCGCAACCAGGAGCAGGCTTGCCGCGCGTACTCCGCCTCTTCTGGATAGCCAGAAAATGAGCCCAAGCAGAAGCAAAACCCCGAGAAGCGCCGCGTCGAAAAAATTCAGCGCGAAGGAGCCTGCGTTGATTTTTCCGAAGAAAACCACGAGTAAGATCGCCGCCATGAAGACCAGCGCGATCCAATGCACGTAGAGCGCGACGCGGGTTTTGTTTTCGTCCTCCCCAAAGGACGGAGGGGTAAGTAGTTTTGCTAGAAATTTCCGCATGACGATTGCCTATGGACTTTCGCGATCGAGTTCGATAACGATCTCGGAATTGCCGATCTTGCGTCCCAACTCTTCCACCGCAGTTTGGAGGATCTGGTCTTGTTCGACGATGATACCGATCTTGCTGGAGATTTCGCCGATCGCCCGTTCGCGTGACGCCCTGCGTTGGGCGCTTTCCACGAGCCGCGCGTTTTCGAGGGCGAATGCGGCGCGGTCGGCCGCGGCTTCAAGCAGGATGATCTCGTCTTCGGTCCAGTTCCGCTGTCCTTGCCTGGGCCGCACTTCGAGCGTGCCGATGGTTTGACCGCGCAATTTGATCGGTACAGTGAGGTTGGCTGAGTATTTTTCGAGTGAAAGCCTGCCCGTTTGCGCGGTGTGTCTCGCGCGTTCAGCCTGCCCCGGGGCGGCGACCGGGGCGACCTGTCGGCCGTCAAATGTGAAACTGTTTTGCCGCATCTGGCGGCTAAAACTTTTCCACTCCTGCTTTACATAATGATCCATGGTGGCTTGCGATTCGTTGAGCGCGTGCCTCGCATTGCTGAACAACTGTGCATTTTCGATGGCGATCGCGATCTGGTCGGCAAGGATCGTCAAGACTTCGACGTCTTCCTGCGCAAAGGCATTCGTCTGTGTACTCTGCACATCCAGCGCGCCGATGGTGCGCTCGGCGACGCGCAAAGGGAGCGTCAGTTCGGAGCGTGTCTCCGGCAGGTCGGGGTTGCGAAAATGGACCGTGTCGAGTTCGACATCCAGCGCAATGCGCGGCTGGGCGAGGGTTACGGTATAGCCGACCATGCTTTTGGTATCGCGCGGCAACTTGTGCTGGCGTGCAAGCATGCGCCTGCCTCCTTCGCTATTGGCAGCCCGCAAGATGGCGAATTGATTTTCTTCATCAACCAGAAAAATGCCCGTATGATAAAACCCAAATTTTTCGCTGACCAGATTTGTGATCGCAGGCAGGAGTTTGTCTAATGCTTGCACCGAGGCGATGGCGCTGGCGACGTTCGACACGGTCTCGAGTTGCGCGGCGCGTTTTTCCAAATCTGCGGTACGTTCCTGAACGCGCGCTTCAAGAACCTTTTGCAAACTGGTCATTTCCTGGTTTGTGGTCTGCAGGCTGTGACGGTCGGCGAGTGAGCGATCCAGCGCCTTGCGCAGACTGACAGAGGACAGATACACGCCGACGCCGGTCAGGGCAAACACGATCGCGCTCGCGACCCAATTGCCGTAGACGCCGGTCGCGGGGGCAAACAGGGGCGTGATCCAGCCTTGCGCCTGAGCGACTGTGACCGCGAAAGTAAATAAAATAACAAAGGCGATCAAGCGGCCGACGGCGCGCGCGCCGAGTAACACGTTTGTAAACGCGATCACAATGGTAATGGCGAGCAGAGAACCGTTGCTTGTGGCGGAACTGACCGCATACGACCCGAAGATTGCCAGACCAATGTTGAACAGAAATAAGTAGGAGGCGAAGGCGACCGAACCGCGTCGCATCAGCGCCCAGGCTACAATGTTGACCAGAATATACGGCAGCAACAGGATCAGGAGCGCCGGAACGTCTGCTGGTTCTGTAAACAGGAGCAGAAAAGGCAATGCGGCGGCCGTCACCATAATGACAAACAACAAGATGGAGTTAAGCAGCCCGGCCACGCGGGTTCTTTCTTCGTCTCCCTCGAACACCGGGGGCGTGAACCACTTTGAAAACATGGCGTTCATCTTAATCCCTTCCCTCGGCAAGCGAAGCCTGATTTGAATCGTCAATGATTTGGATGCCGACCTCGGTGTCCGGCAGCGCATGTCCGATCTCGCGAATGGTCGTGCGTAAGATACTCTCGTAATCGCTGGATAAACTGATCGCGCTTGTGATCTGCGAAATCGCTTGTTCGCGGTCCGCCCTGATCCGCGCCTCTTCGTACAAGCGCGCGCTTTCCAACGCGGAAGCCAGACGATCAACCGCCTGTTGCAGAGTGGCAAGCGCGCTGTCGCTCTGCCCCTCGCGCAATTTTGCATGGACGACGCCGATCGTTTGACCGCGGAATTTCAGCGGAAGCGCCGCCTCGCGGCCCGCGTCATTACCGACGGGGATGACTGGGGCGCCTGTGGTCAGCGCTTCCTTCCCTGCCGGCGGCGGGCTGGCAACCGGTTCGATGCGGATGTTGTTGAAGCGATAACCGACGTTGCGCGCCCTGCCACTGGCGGCATATCTTTGCCACCCGGTTCGTGTGAATTGACCGTAGGCGCGTTCCAGTTCGTTGAGCGTGAACGTCGATTCTTCGAGCAGGCGCGTGCGTTCGATGGCGCTGGCGAGTTGGTCAGCCAGCACCAGCATGACCGAAACTTCTTCGGGTTTAAATGCCTGGTCGTGTACGCTGTGGATGTCCAGGATGCCGATCACCCGATCTTCGACCTTGAGCGGCAGGACCAACTCCGAACGGGAGGCGGGCAGGAGTTCGTTTTTGACGACAGACACTTCGCTCGCGTTACCGGAGAGAACGCGCGGTTCGCCGCTTGCCGCCGCACGACCCAAGGGAGTCGGTTCCCCGATCTGAATTTGGAATCCAGCGTCCAACATTTGGCGCCCCGCCTCGGTGGGCGATGCCGCCAGCGCCGCGAGTTTATTTTCCTTGTCCACCAGGAAAATGCCGACGTGATAATAATTAAAGCGATCGAGGATCAACCGCGCCGAACTTTCCAATACCATATCCAGCCGACGCATGGCGACAGAATTTTGGGAAATTTCAGCCGCCACCCGCAGGCGCAGAGATTGCTCCTCCAGTTCGCGCGTGCGCTCGGATACGCGTTCTTCCAGGTTTGAGATCGAGGCGTTCAATTGAGCGGTCATCCGGTTGAAGGCTGAAACCAGGATCCCGATCTCGTCGTTCTCCGGCTTGAGGTTGATATGCGGCAAGGCTTTCCCGGTTGAGATTGCGGAGGCGGCGTTGGTGAGCGTCTGGATCGGCTGGAGCGTCCGGCTCATGAGCAGAAATAAACCGATGAGTCCGAGGATCAGCGCTGCCGCGCTTGCCAACCCGGCGAAGATCAGGCGTCTATTTTGTGCGACTGAGATGTGTGTGTGGTCGTACACAATGTCGAGCGCGCCGATGGTTTTACCCGAATAATCGTAGATGGGCGAAGTTTGAAGGGCGTAATCGCGGCCGTCCTGGCTGGGATGGGTGATAACCGATTCGCCCAGCAGGGCGCGGCGGTAGCTATCTGCGTCGTTCGAGATGATCGCATTCTTTGTGCGTGTGACCACCAGCAAATTCTCGACCGGTCCCGGCTCCAGCGCCGCGTCGCTTGACGTCAGGTCTTTGAGAATCAGGATGCGCCAGTCTGCGCCATACTTTTTCTGCATCGCTTCCAGCGCCGCCGCGTTAAGTTTGATCTCGTATTCGACCGCGCCGATGAAGCGGTTTTCGTAAAACGCCGGGGAAATGCCGCGGATCGCCAGCGCGCCGCCCTGAATTTCCAAGCCCGCGAGCGCTTGTTGTTCAGAAAGGACAAGCAGGACGGCCGGGCTGGCAATCGCTGAAGCGCCTGCCTCCGGGCTTGCGCTGAAGAACAAACTTCCATCCGCGAGATAGTAGCGGCTTTGCGAGATATTCGCTCCGGCGTCTACCAGCATGGAGTAGCCCGGTAATGCCAACTCGCTCAAGCGTTCACGCTCGCGCTCGGCAAACGCCTGCTGGATCGCCGGGTTATCTGCCGCAGTGACCGCCAGCGACAAGGCGAGATTTTTTTGGTTTTCGATCTCAACCGAAAAGGCGTTGCTGAAGGTCGCGAGGTCGCGCTCTTCCGCTTCATGGTAAACCTGATGCAGGCTGTTGAAGAAATAAGCGAACAGCACAGCGAGAAACACAGTGAATAAGATCGCGGCAGGAGCGATCAATTTGCGCGTGAGGATCATGAGCCGTTTCTCCTCGCGGACTTTTGCCTGCCGCCTGTTCCCACCTGATCTTCCGCCTCGCCAGGCTGACCGATGAAGACGGTGGTTTCCTCGATGCCGGGGAGTTGTCCCAGTTCGCGAGCGGCGGTCTGGAGCAATGAGTCCATATCCAATGCCTGGCTAAACCGGAACGCGAGTTCGCCTACGGTTTGTTCCTGCCGCGCGCGCTCGGTTGCTTCCTCCAGCAAGCGGATATTGTCTACCGCCAGCCCGGTTTGCGTGGCGACCTCGCGGATCGTATCCTCGTCTTGTTTGCTCCAACCCGCATTGCCTTTACGCGCCATCGAGATCGTTCCGATTTGAATACCCCTGAGGACGATCGGAACGGTGAGGGCGTTGGGTTCTATTTTGGAGATCTTTTCCGCGCGCAGTCCTAGCGGCGTATAAGTAACCACCCGTTCTTTTTCCTTCAATTTTTGCGCCCACGATTCACGCGTGCGGACGGTCGTCAACGCTTCGAGCTGGCTGAATGCCGCTTGCGAGGCGTCGAGCAGTTGAGCCTTTTCGATGGCGACCGCAACTTGGTCGGCAAGCGTTTGGAACACATCCATGTCCTGCGGGGTGAAATCATTGGGTTTATTCGATTGAATATCCAACACGCCGAGGAGTCGTCCGCGCGCCAGAAGCGGGAGGGCGATTGCTGAACGGGTTTGTGGGAGGTCGGGGTTGTTGAAGGCGGCGGCGCCCGCATCCCCGTCGAGCGTGACGCGGCTCTTTTTCTCCGCCGCGACGGATCCGACGATTCCCTGCGCGCCGATTTTATGCGCGTGTCCCTTTTCGATCATCCGCTTTCCGCCATCGGAGGACGCCGCCATTAGAGAGACCTCAGCGCCTGCTTCGTTGATCAAATAGATGCCGGTATGATAGTACCCAAACTGGTCCGTAACGAGATTTACCACCGTGTTGATCAAGGCGTGCAGGTCTTGCACTTCAGCGCTTTGACGGGCGATGTAGGACGCTGACCGGAGTTGATCGGATTTGCGCGTCAGGTCTTCCGTGCGCTCTGCCACGCGGAGTTCGAGATCGGTGATCAACCCGCTGAGGTTGGCGGTCATTGTGTTGAAGTCCACAGCCAGTTCCGCTAGTTCGCGTGCGCTCGGAATCTCCGTGATGCGATGGGAGAATTCGCCCTGGCTGATGCGGTTGGCGGCGTCGCGCAAGTGGACGATCGGTTTGGCAAGGTAATTTGCGGCAAGAAAGCCGGCGATCACGATCAGGAGAAGCGCAATGAGATCAATTGTAGCGATCTGGACGAGATACGCGCGCTCTTGTGCGAGGATGGTATTGGCGGTGATGTCCACGCCGATGACGCCGACTTGTTGCCCGCGTGAGTTTAGGATAGGGGCATACCCGGAGAGGAAGGTTCCGTATTCGTCGGTATAGAAATCGGGTTCGAGGAGGGTCCCGGACATGCGGTCAAAGTTTTCCTCGAGCGCCGGTCCCGGCTCGAAATACCTCATGCCAAAGGGTGAGTAGCCCTCTTCGCTTGGGAGGCCGCCGTCAACCACAAAGTAGATTCCCTCGGTGTCGCGCCGCATGGTGTAGACGAACCGCAGTTCAGGATCGGACCTTCTGATCTTCAGGTTTTGCGCCTGAATTTGATTGAAGTATGGGTCGCCTTCCGCTTCCACTTTGGAGAACGCGTCGCCATCCTGTTGTAACGCCGCCAGCGTGGTGATGTTTTCGAGGCGGTGACGGAGGCTGTTATACAGTTCTGCCCTGAAGTTGAGATACAGCGCGATTGAGATACCTGCGACGAACAGGATCGCAAGCAAAATCCAAACGAGAGCCAGTCTGAATCGGAGCGGTGGATAGCGGTTGGTATCCATAAACTTACTTGACCTCATCCAGATTCAATTCGATCGTCGCGCGCGAGGCGTCCAGCCTTCTGCCCAGTTCCTTCGCGGCGGTTTGCAGGATGCCTTCGATGGTCGCCGACGACCAAATCTTTGAGTTGATCTCTGCGATCATCCGCTCACGCAAGGCGGTCTGCCGCGATTCGCTGACCAATCTTGCGTTTTCGAGGGCGACTGCCGCTTGCGCCGCCACAGCATTTACCAGATTTTCCTGCTCCGGAGTCCAGATTTCCGGATTATCGAGGCGGATCTGACCCAGGACTTGATCGCGCAAGCTAATGGGAATTTCGATCTGTCGCGCGCTGAATTCGGGTTCGTCGCCGACGTCATATTCCGTTTCTTCGGCCGGGTTGGAGAGGGCGCTCCAGCCGGTGAGGAGATATTGTTGTTGGGCGGCGCGCATTTCGTGAATACTTTGTTGTGCCTCTTGGAACAAGCGGGCGTTTTCGAGCGCGATCGCCACGTGTCCAGCCATGCTTTCCATTGTGCGGATCGCGTCGGGACCGAAATCTGATTCCTTGGTGGATTGTACGTCGAGCGCTCCGAGAATTTTGTCGCCTGCGAGGATGGGCAGGGCGATCTCCGAGCGGGTGTAGGGCAGCAACGGATTTTGAAAGCGGTTCGTTTCTTGTTGTGCGATCTGGGCGATCCTGGCGGATTTTTCGCGGATGGCGCTACCGACCATGCTCCGGCTTGAGACTTCGTGTTTCTGGCGGTTCTGTTTGAGCAGGTCTCCGATCTCGCCGGTGGCGGCGCGGATCTCTGCCCATTTCTCGCTGGGGTCCAGCAGGTAGATCGCGGCGAAATAATAGCCGAATTGATCGGTGAATAAGTTAACCACGCGCGCGAGGAGTTCGTCCGGGTTAAGGCTCGATGAGGCAACGCGTCCCACTTCAATGGAGGCTTCGAGCAGTTTCGTGCGCTCGGTTACCTGATGTTCGAGCGTATTCTGGAGGATCTCCAGGCGGGCGATCGTGCGGTTGAAGTGCATGGTGACGATGCCCAGTTCGTCGGTCGCGCTGATCGGCGCGCGCGCCGAGAGGTTTCCGAGTTCGACTTTGTTGAATGTGTCAATCAGTTCTTTGACTGGATCGGAAATTGACTTGGATACGAGATAGGAATAGCCGATGCCGAGGACCAGCGCCAGCGCGCTAAACAGGATGGATTGAGTCCGCAGGTCGCGGAATACATCGAGCGAACTGACTTCGGTATACAGGATGCGGACTGTTTGCTGGTAGCCGATGGGGGCGATTAACAGGATGCCGATCGCGATTAACGCCAGTGTCAGGATGAGGAATTTGCTGACGACGAGCGCGCCGCCGCGTCCTTCCCGTTGGGTGTTAAAGTCGGGGGGGACGAGAGTCAGCCGTAATGGGCGCGTGAAGCGTTCGGTCAATAGGATGCAGAGGATGACCCAGCCCATGATGGCGGCAGTTCCGCCGGTTAACACATAGAGGGGATTGGGGGAGGTAAGCGAATTGGGTTGAAACGGAGAGGTGATCGTGGCGCTTTGGATGGAGGCGATGGTCACGGTAGGCAGGACGAGGAATACGAAGAACACCGCCGCCGAGGAGATTCCGAAACGCACCGAAAATCTTGTGATCTCGCGCCAGGCGAGGAGTTCGGCTTTTGCATCGGGTCTGGCGGAGCCTGCGGCAATTTCATCCAGTCTTTTTCGGGCGACGCGCGTGATTAGCCAACTGAACAGGAGAGTGGCGGCAAAACAAATCACGAACGTCACTGTGGCGAAGCGCGCCAGAGATAATGCCTGAGGCGCGTCGAACTCTGCGTTGAATAAGATCGAGAGTACGCCGGGGATTGCGCCCAACCAGGCAATGACTTGCGCGGCGACATGGGCAAACAGGAACTGTTTGCCGTCGTTGGTCTGGCGCGTGCGCAACAACGAGTACAGCCTATTCATCGCGCGCTCCCGACGGTTGAGATGTGGGCTTTAGGTTTGCGCCAAGTTTGATATGCGCCCCGCTCGCGCCGACGACGCGGGTGAGTTCGCTGGCTGTCGTGGCTAGGATGGTCTGCATGTCGGTGGTGCGGCGGATCTTGTCGGTGATCTCGAAGATCACGCGTTCGCGTTCCGCTTGCGAACGGATCTGCTCGAGCAGGCGCGCATTGGCGATGATCGCGGCGAGACTGCCGCCCAGCGTGCCAAGCAGTTCCTCGTCGTTATCGGCATACGCCGCGACTTGCTCGCTTTCCACATTCAACACCCCCAGCAGTTCGCCGCGATAAAGCAACGGGAGCGCCAGTTCCGATTTTGTGTTCGGACTGCTTTCGATATAACGCGGGTCTTGTGACACGTTGTTCACTCGCAGAGGGCGGCGGTGAAGCGCGCTCCAACCGGTGACGCCGCCTCCGAGCGGCACTTTGATCCGGTAGATCTCCTCGGCATAGCCCACCGCGGCTTTGACCTCGAGGGCTTTTTTCTCGCGGTCGAGGAGCAGGATGGTGACACGGTCTCCGCCTAACGTCACCTGTAACCCGTTGACCGCGGATTGAAGCGCTTCATCCAGCGTGGTGCCGGAGGCGGCTGTGGTGGTGACGTGGTGGAGGAGGCGGTGTTGCGCCAGATGTTCCTGTGTTTCCGCGAAGAGTTCCGTGTTGATCACTGCGATCGCGAGCTGGTCCGCGAGAATTTGCAGGATGCGCAGGTTGTCGTTCGAGAAGGCATATGTCTGCTCGCTTTGAACGTCTAACACGCCGAGAATGCGCTCGCCGAGCTTGAGCGCGATCGCCGCCTCCGATTTCGTGTCCGGCAAAGCAGGGTGAGGCATATAGAGCAGGTCGCGTGAGACGTCGTTTGCCACGAGCGTTTCGCCTTTTTCAGCCACCGACCCGATAATGGATTTGGAGCCTACTTCCAATTTGTAGCCGGACCGTTTGAACTGCGCCCCGGCTTCGCTGGTGGCTTCGCGCACGACAACAAATTCGCCGGGCAGGTCTTTCAGCAAGACCGCGGCGTGATAGAAGTTAAACCTTGAGCGGATCAAATCCACAGCCTTGAGCAATAACTCATCCAGATTAAGCGAACTGCTGATGTCGCGCGCGATCTCAGCCGCCGTTTCGAATTGCAGGGCAAGTTGCTGACTCCCCTGTAACAGCCGGACGTTGTGCAGTGAGCCGGAAATCTGGTTGGCTACGGCGCTTGCAAAGCGTAGATCGTCCTCGTTGAAGGCGTGCTCCTTGTCCAAATCCTGGATAATGACCGCGCCGATGGCTTCGCCGCGCGCGAGCAGCGGAACGCCCATCCACGATTTCGGGGGTCTGCCGGAAACTTTTGCGCCCATGGCAGTCGTTCGTTTTTCAGTATCCTCAACGATGAGCAGAGGCTCCTTCGTGCGGATTAGGATCGAGGTCAAGCCTTCGCCAAGTGGGAAGGTTTCAAGGGAAGAGTAGCGACCTTCTTCATATAGATATGGAATGTTGATCGAATTTGTAGCCTCGTCGTACAGCGCGATCACAAAACTGAAGTCGCCGAGCACACTGCGGAACTGGTCGTGGATCGAAGCATAGAACGATCTCAGGTCGCTGATCGTCGCGGCGCTTGAGGCGAGGTAATTCAACGCGCGCGCTTCACGGACGCGGCGGTCGGTCTCCGCCGGCGCCGGTTGCGTCGCCTTCTCTGCCATCGAAACGGCGAAGCGAATCGTGCGTTGGAACGCGTCGATCAGTTCGTCGCTGAAAGTTTGTCCGCCGCGCGCGCCGAGCATCAGCGCTCCCGTCAAGGCTCCGTTCCAATGGACCGGTATGAACGCCGCCGCGTCACAGCCCATTTGCCGCGGGAACATGACCAACGAAGTCGGCAGGGTGGAGGGTTTCGATTGATCCACCCTCAAAACGCCCTCCTTCAAGTGGGCTTCTACTTCGCGCAACGGCAATTCAAAGACGCGTGAAGCCGCCGTTTGCATCCCGCGTTCCTGTGAGTCGGAATAGTGCGTGAGTTGCAAGCGGTCTGCATTGGCAACGAAATATGCCGTGACCAAGAACTCGGTTCCTGCGAGGCTGTTTTCAGTCATGGGATCGCGGTTTCTAAATGAACTCCCATACCGATTCACCGTTGAGGATGCGGCGGATCTGATCGGGGAATTTATCGGGGTCTAAAGGTTTGCCGAGGAAGCCGTCGAAGCCCGAGTCTTTCGCCTTGTTCATTTGATCGGTGCTGGCTTCGGCGGTCACGGCAACGATGGGGATGGCGCGCAACTTATCGGAGGCGCGGATCTTCTTTAGCGCGCCATACCCGTCCTCATACGGCAAACGGATATCCATCAGAATCAAATCCAAACGCGAAAGCGTATCCGCGTATTCCACCACTTCATACCCGGAGGTCTTCCACTCGCAGTGGATTCCCAAATAACCGAGCATCCTCGCGATCAATACAAAATTGGCGACGTTGTCCTCCACCACCAGAACGGTCGCGTCCTTGGGAATGGTCGGCTTGCGAATCGGTTGAGTATCCAAAACATTTTCAGGCATCGTGTCTCCTCGCCAGGAACTTCTCGATCTCTCGTGTCAACTGGTCAATGTCAATCGGTTTTTGTATGTACCCGTCGCAACCCGCCTGAAGAGTTTTTTCGCGGTCGCCGCGCATCACATTGGCTGTGATCGCAATGATCGGAATGCCCTCGAAACCCGACATGGACTTGATCTGTGAAGTCAGGGTATACCCGTCCATATCGGGCATGTTGATATCCATCAAGATCAGATCCGGGCGGTTCGATTCCAAGACAGACATTGCCTGCCCGGCGCTCGTCGCTTCCAACAACGAATAATCCTCCGAAAGCAACACCCGCCGCACGAGCATGCGGTTATCGGGGTTATCTTCCACATATAAAATTGTGCC
Organism: Anaerolineales bacterium; assembly: GCA_020847435.1. Lineage (GTDB taxonomy): Bacteria > Chloroflexota > Anaerolineae > Anaerolineales > Villigracilaceae > Defluviilinea. The sequence continues at coordinate 19,920 of JADLBX010000010.1, read as the reverse complement.
TTTCGCGATCGGTGTCATTCTTCAATAACCTCTGAGCCGATTTTACATACTACCTTTGGGGGATGACATGACAGCAACCTTACAAATTGCCAAACAAAAATGTCGAGGACGGTTCGCCTCGACATTTTCCTGCGTGAGCGGGTGATGGGACTCGAACCCACGATATCTTGCTTGGGAAGCAAGCGTTCTACCACTGAACTACACCCGCTTGATGTTTTGGATTATAGCCACCCAAATTTGATGTGTCAATGCGGATAAAACCCGCTTCATTCCGACGGGTCTACTGCGCGCGCCCTAGCAAACGATTCGTCAACTCGAACAACGCCTCGCCCGTCTCACCCTGCGGATCCGCCTCGCGTAGATTCATCAACGCGAGATCGGTCATCTGCTTCGCGGCTTCTTGCGCGACGAGCAAGCCGCCTTCACTCGCCAGCAACCGCGCGACTTCGCCAACTTCCTCTGCCTTGATCGGTCCTTGCGCCCAGCGTTCTGCAAATTTTCCTTTTTTGTCCAGCCCAGCCAAAACAGGAAGCGAGTTTTTTCCTTCCACTAGATCGCTCGCCACGGATTTGCCCGTCACTTTTTCATCACCCCAGATTCCCAGAATATCATCCTGCACTTGAAACGCGAGACCGAGATAATGCCCGAACGAGCGATAGACCTCCTGCTTCTCCTCATCTGCGCCGCCCAACAGCGCGCCGATGTGACAGCACGCGGCGATAAGCGCCGAAGTCTTGCCTGAGATCATGTGCCAGTAATCTTCCACGCCCAGATCGTTTCGTTCTTCATACGACATATCGAGATATTGTCCGCGAGTCAAGTCGAGACAGGTGTTGTGCAAAATTTCCGCCGCTTTCAACACAGTCTCGGCGGGATAATCTTTTTTCAAATCAACAATTGCCTGGCTCGACATCACAAACAACGCGTCGCCAACGTTGATTGCCATCGGCGCGCCCCACTTCGTCCACACAGTTTTGCGTCCACGGCGAGTGGGTGAGTTGTCCTGAATATCATCGTGGACAAGCGAAAAGTTGTGAACCAATTCGATTGCCGCGGCGGCGGGCAGCGCGGGTTGCCAACTTGCGCCGCACGCGGCAGTTGTGAGCAAAGCCAAAATGGGGCGAATCCGCTTGCCCGTCGCTTCTGAACCGGCGTCTTCGCCCGTCCAACCCATGTGGTAGGTGAGCATCGCGTGGAAATCTTTTGTGCGCGGTGCATCCAACCGCGACACTTGTTTTTGCAGTTCGGCTTCAATGGCTGGGAGGAGTTCTTTTGTGTCCATGCGTTAGAGGAGTTCCATTTCTTTTAATTCGTTTTCCAAGCGCTCAGGCGAAGTGAAATGGATGGTAACAAAACCCATTCGCTTTGCTTGCTCGATGTTTTTCGCCGAGTCGTCAATGAACAGGCAGTCTTGCGCGGGCTTGCCGATCGTGTCGAGCGCCAAGGTGAAAATCGCCGGATCGGGTTTGACCAGTCCAACGTAACCCGAAACCACTTTGTCGTCGAACAGTTCGAAGAAATCATATTTGGTGAGCGCGTAGGGGAATGTTTCCGGCGACCAGTTGCTCAACCCATAAAGCGGATAGCCTTTCGCTTTGAGGCGCGTCAAAATCTTAACTGAGCCTGCGATCTCACTGCCGATGGAATCCTGCCAGTGATCGTGATACGCCTGGATCAATGTGGCGCGGTGTGGGAATTCGCGCGAGAGGATCGCAATACCTTCCTCGAATGGACGCCCTTTATCCTGTTGGGCGTTCCATTCCATGAATTTGATTTCTTCGAGAAAGTCTTCCATGCCTTTTTCGTCGTTCGGAAAATATCGGCGATAGACAAATCTCGGATCCCACTCAAGCAGGACGTTTCCGAAATCGAAGATGATGGCGGTGATGTTGGTCATGTGATAATTTTGACATACAGTCACGGAGACGCAGAGAAATTGATTGTTCTCCGCGATTCTGTGTCTCTGTGGCAGATTGTTTACGCCTTGACTCTTTCGCCCTTCGGATCGAACAACGGCTCTTTCTGTACTTCTGCTTGAATCTCGATTCCAAAACATTCTACGGTTACACGCGTTCCCACTTTTGCGAGTTCGACAGGCAAATACGTGTACGCAATGGACTTGTTGATCGAATACCCATATCCGCCCGAAGTGACCCAGCCGACAACTTTGCCATCGCAGCGAATCGGCTCACTGCCGAAGACAACCGTATTTGGGTCATCCAAAACAAGGCAACACAATTTCTGCTTTATGCCTTCTGCCTTCTGTTTTATCAATGCAGCCTTGCCCATGAAGTCAACGGATTTATTCAACGCCACCGCAAAACCCAACCCCGCTTCATACGGAGTGTAATCGGGTGTGATGTCCGCGCTCCAGTAGCGATAGCCTTTTTCCAGCCGCATGGACTCGATGGCTTTGTATCCCGCCGCGACCATGCCGAACGGTTTACCTGCTTCCCAGAGCGTATCCCACAACTGCTCGCCATACTCCGAGGGCGCGTAAAACTCCCAGCCGAGTTCGCCGACGTACGTGACGCGCAACGCCAACGCGGGGACATTTCCAATCGTGATTTGTTTTGCCGTCATGTAAGGGAACGCTTCATTAGATACATCATCCCGTGTGACCTTCTGTAAAATATCTCTCGCTTTTGGTCCCCACAAACCAAAGCAAGTCCTTGCGGATGTGATGTCGTTGATGTAGACCGTTCCATCCAGCGGCATGTATCTTCGCAGGTGAGTCATGTCGTGTGTGCCGAAGGCTGTGCCTGTGACGATCTGAAATCTGTCGCTCGCCAGCCGCGTCACAGTGAAATCACATTCGATGCCGCCGCGTGCGTTGAGCATTTGCGTGTACGTCACCGCGCCGATGGGTTTGTCAATGTCGTTGGCGCATAACTTCTGCAAAAAGTCGCACGCGCCTGGACCTTGAATTTCAATTTTCGAGAACGACGTTTCGTCGAACAAGCCTGCGGCTTCGCGCGTGGCGTGCGTCTCTGCGGCGATGGCGGGGGACCAATTGTCGCGCGCCCAGCTCGAAAGGTCGGGAAGCGAAGCGGCTCTTGAGTCCTTTTCATTTGGAGCGAACCAGTTCGGGCGTTCCCATCCGCCTTTTTCGCCGAAGACCGCGCCCAAATCCTGCAAGCGGCGATACGCGGGCGAGACGCGCAACGGACGCGCCGATTCACGTTCTTCATACGGCATGTGGATGTCATAATATTTTGCGTAGGTTTCGATCGTGCGCGCGAGCGTGAACGATTGACTCGCATATTGATTTCCGAAGCGGCGCGCGTCGAGTTTCCACATGTCCCACTCGGGATGACCGTCAATGATCCACTCCGCCATCGCTTTGCCGATGCCGCCCGCGCCCGCGATGCCATGCGCGCAAAACGCGCACGCCACCCAAAAGCCGCGCACCGAAGTTGGACCCAACAAATATTCTGAATCGGGCGTGAAGCCTTCGGGTCCGTTGAGCAGTTGCACGATCTCAACGCTTTCCATTGACGGCACGCGCTTGATAATATTTTCCATCAGCGGCGTGAAGCGATCCCAATCGGGTTCGAGTAATTTGAAATTCCAATCTTGCGGCGCTCCGTCGAGTCCCCACGGCGCGGGCTGGCGTTCGTATCCGCCCGCGACCATGCCGCTGTCACTGCCGCGGAAATAAACGAGATTATCGGGATCACGCATCGTCGGCATTGTCTGCGGTTGATCCTTCACGGGTTTGGTGATGAGATACAAATGCGCCATCGGGATGATCGGCAGACTCAGCCCCACCGTGTTGGCGATGACGTTGCCCCACAGTCCCGCCGCGTTGATGACGACCTCGGTTCTTATCTCACCTTTGTCTGTTATCACACCCCGAACCTCATTCCCACTTACAGCGATTCCCGTCACGCGCGTGTTGAGCATGAACTTTGCGCCGCGACTCTTCGCTCCTGTCGCGAGCGCGTTCGTCAAACCCGTCGGGTCGATCTGCCCGTCGGTGGGGAGGTGGACTCCGCCTTTGACGTCTTTCAACGACATCAACGGAAATAATTCCTGACATTCTTTCGGAGAAATAATTTCAAGCGGCATCCCGAACGCTTTGGAATATCCCACCACACGTTTGAGTTCCTCTAGCCGCGCCTCGGACGATGCAATTCGCAAACTTCCCACTTCGTTCCAACCTGGGTCAACGCCTGTCTCGCTTTTGAGTCGACGATACAAGTCCGTGCTGTAACGCATCATCTTGGTGAGGCTGGACGATGTCCGCAATTGACCGACCAACCCTGCTGAGTGAAATGTCGAGCCGCTGGTCAGTTCGTGGCGTTCGATGACGACGATATCTTTCCATCCCATTTGAGTGAGGTGATAGGCAATGCTCGCCCCGCCGACTCCTCCCCCGATGATGACTGCTTGTGCGTGTGTGGGTAGTTCCATGTATGGTGATTTCCTTTGTGGGTGTTTGAGAGTGAGAGACGTGAGGCGTGGGTTCGTGAGGCGTGGAGCGTGAGAGTGTGAGGCGAGGATGCGTGAGGGCGTGAGGCGAGGATGCGTGAGGGCGTGAGGCGTGGAGCGTGAGGCGGTTATTCGTCGGTACGCGGCGTCCACTTGTTGGGTTGGGACATCATAATGGATAGTTGACTGCATATGTGGTCGTAGTGGTCGGCTAGTTTTTTGTGCTGTTCGACGGTCAGGTAGCCGAAGTGTAATGCAAAATCAAGCCAGACCGATGTTTCCGTGGCTTCCGAGTCGGAGTCGGTCAATTTGCTGACGAAGTTTTTCGGGTACTTGCGTCTTCGCCATGCTTCTGCGATGTTGGCGCACACCGAACGCGACGAACGCCTGATCTGGTCGGTGAGGCTGTATTTTTCTTCGGATGGGAATTTCTTCGTCACTTCATGGATCTGTGTTGCCGATTCGAATGCCAGTTGATACACCCGTAACTCACGATGCGATTTTGCGATAGCCATTTCTTCCTCCTTTGGGGAATCTGCTTTTGGTTGAATGAAACTTCATACTTTACAAAACTCGCCTCACGCACTACGCCCAACTCGCCTCACGCTCCACGTTCTGTTCACCTCACGCTCCGCGCCCAGTTCGCCTCACGATTCAAACTTCCTCTAACCACATTTGATAATCGCCTCCACTCGTATTCGATTCAAATCTCTCAAAATACTTCTGTCCATAACCTTCGTAATCAAAATCCAATTTCGAGACTCCGCGCTGGACTTGTGCCCACATCGCCTCCCTCAGATCGGACATGATCTTCATCAGTTTTTGATGCGCGCGTTGCGAGTCTGTTGGGTTGCCGAAATATGTGCGGAGCAAGATATCATCTTGCTCTACTGTGAACTCGTGTTGCACGGCGAAGTTGCCGAGGTCAAAGAAGATGTCGCCCATGCCGCCATATTCCCAATCTAAAATCACAATGCGAGCGCCGTCGTCTATGAAGTTGCCGTTGAGCAGGTCGTTGTGGCAGGGACGGAGAGTGAGCGGCTCACGCGCGTACATCGCTTTTTCGATTTCGGCAGACTTTTCGAGATACCAGTCCATTTTCGCGGGGAGTTTGACGTTGAAACTCTCTGCCGTCTTGCGATAGTCTTCCGCCACGCGGAAAGGGGAGAAGTAGCCTGGAAATTTTTCGATGGCGTGATAGGATTTCATCGAAGCGACGACGCGGGCGATGTTCTCTTCCGTTCCTATCTCTTCAGCCGACATCCCTTTGCCAGACACGAACCGCGCGACAATGAATCCTTCGGGGGCGAGAAAGGCGACAGGGTCTGGGGCAACTCCACTCTGCGCGGCGAGGCGGGAACATTCGTATTCCACCGCGCGGTCAATGCCGAGATATTTCGTCTCGTTGCCGCCCATCCGCAAGACGAACGATTCGCCGTCGGCGGTGATCTTGTAATTCTTGTTGGTGATGCCGCCGGTCAGTTCGACGACCTCCAGCGATTTGGCAGAAACGAATTGTGGCACGCGTTGGAGAATGGGTTGAATATCCACAGTTGACCTGTAAACTTGCGCAGATTATACAGCGATTTGACTTGGCGTTTGCCAATGTCCTTTGCGCGGTTTCCTTGATTTTTTCCCGAAAATGCAGTAAAAACCTTTGAAAAGGAAAGGAGGCGCGCCATTGAGAATTCACCTTGTTCGTCTGTTCGTAGTTCTGCTGAATCAAAATTAAAATTTCTCAAAGGAGGAGAAATGCGTAAGACTTACACCATCTTTACCTTGCTTGTGTTGGTTGCTTTAGCGCTCGCCGCATGTGGAACCGCAGCTCCCGCGCCCTCTGGCGGCGATACCGTCACTGTTGTGGAAACCGTGGTTGTTGAGGTGACCTCCTCAGCGCCAGTCGTTGTCGCGCCGACCGGTTACGGCGTAACACTTAAGGCTGTGCAAGAACGCGGCAAGTTGGTCTGCGGCGTTAACTCACAGGTGCCTGGCTTTGGTTACGTGGACGCCAACGGCAACTTCGCCGGCATTGACGTGGATTACTGCCGCGCCCTCGCCGCCGCGATCTTTGGCGACGCTTCCAAAGTGGAATTCCGCCCTGTGACCGCCGCCGAACGCTTCACCGCGTTGCAATCTGGCGAGATCGATATCCTCAGCCGCAACACCACTTGGTCGCTCGTGCGCGATACCGAGTTGGGCGGCAACTTCGTCCACACCACGTTCTATGACGGTCAGGGCATGATGGTTCCGAAGGATAGCGGATTCACCACCTTGAAAGACCTCGACGGCGGCACCATCTGCGTTCAGACCGGCACAACCACCGAACTGAACCTCGCCGACGTGATGGCGGCTGAAGGCGTTTCTTACACCCCCGCCGTTTTTGAAGACGCCGACTCCACCTTTGCCGCCTACGCGGAAGGTCGCTGTGACGCGGTCACCACCGACAAATCGGGCTTGGTTTCCCGCCGCTCGGTTCTGCCCGACCCGGCCGCTCATGTCATCATGGATGTGACCATGTCGAAGGAACCGCTCGGTCCGATGGTCCGCCATGGCGACGATCAATGGTTCGATATCGCCCAATGGACCGTGTTCACGCTGTTCTCCGGCGAAGAATTTGGACTCACCTCCGCCAATGTTGACGACATGCGCGCCTCAGCCACTGCGCCCGAAGTCCGCCGCCTGTTGGGGCTTGAAGGCGACCTGGGCTTGAAACTGGGTCTCACCAACGACTGGGCTTACAACATCATCAAGTTGGTCGGCAATTACGAAGAAATCTACAATCGCAACCTCGGTCCCGACACGCCCACTTACATCCCGCGCGGCTACAACAGCCTGTACACCGATGGCGGCTTGCTCTACGCTCCGCCGTTCCGCTAAACCATTTTGAATTATGGAGGGCGGGGAGTTGCTCCCTGCCCTCCATCGTTTATATCAGCCGCCACATCATGCAACGCGACGCCCAACCCCAGCAGACCACAATTCCATTCTGGCGCGACGAACGCGCGCTAAAAGTTCTCGGGCAGATTATCTTCGTCATCATCGTCCTGATTATCGGCGCGCTGATCTTCCACAACATGCGCGTTGGGTTAGCCAAGCAAGGCATCACATTAAGTTACTCCTTCTTCAAAAACGTTTCCGGCTTCGACATCGCCGAGACCGCCTTTCCCTACGACCGCAATTCAACCTATTGGCAAGCCTTTCTCATTGGGCTGGTCAACACCGTAACGGTCGGCTCAGTCGGCATCGTCTTTTCCACGATCCTCGGCGTTATTCTGGGCGTGGCGCGCCTCTCAACCAACTTCATCATCAATCGCCTCGCCGCGTTCTACCTCGAACTCATCCGCAACCTCTCCCTGCTGGTCTTTTTGATCTTCTGGTATCTCGGAGTTTTTCTCAAACTCCCGCGCGTACAAAACGCCGTCATCTGGCCCGGCGATATTATTCTGACGAATCGCGGCGTCGGGATTCCGTGGGGGATTCCCACCGCTTCTTTTCCGACGTTTCGACTGATTCTGCTCTTCGGCTTGATTCTCGCCCTGATCGTTTTCTTCGCCCTGCGCGCCTACAGCCAGCGCACGGGTCGCGCCCCATTGACGTTGCTCTGGAGCATCCTGACCCTCATCGTTGTCGGCGCGCTTGGCTGGCTCCTGCTCCCCGAAAAGCCGCTCATCTTTGACCTGCCCTTTGTCAAAGGCTTGAACCTTTCAGGCGGAAAAATTCTCACCCCCGAATTTATGGCGTTGACCTCGGGACTCGTCCTCTACACCGCCGCGTTCATCGGCGAGGTGGTGCGGGCGGGCATCCAATCGGTCTCCAAAGGACAATCTGAGGCGGCGCGGGCGCTCGGCTTGAACGGCTTCCAAACTTTGCGGCTGATCGTCTTTCCACAGGCGTTGCGCGTCATCATCCCGCCGCTCACCAGCCAGTATTTGAATCTGGTCAAAAACTCCTCGCTCGCCATTGCCGTCGGCTATCCAGATGTATTCTATGTATCCAACACGATTCAGAATCAAACCGGGCGCGCGGTGGAAATGATCTCATTGGTTATGCTCACATACTTGAGCATCAGCCTCCTCACATCCGTGTTGATGAACTGGTACAACCAGCGCATCAAATTGGTGGAGCGCTAACATGGCAAACCTTGACACTATGATGCCGCCCGTGACCGAACGCTCCAACATCCTGCGCTGGGCGCGCAAGAACCTCTTCGGCTCATGGACCGATTCGCTTCTGACCGTAGTGGGCGCGTTGATCGCCTATTGGGCGATGCGCGGCTTTTTGAATTGGGCGCTGAACGTCGCCGAGTGGGAAGTCATCTCCGCTAACATGCGCCTGCTGATGATCGGGCAATATCCCATCGAACACGCGGGCAGGTTATGGCTCTGGCTCGGGTTTCTGGTCTTCCTGGCGGGAAACTCGATCGGCATTTGGGCGCGCGGGTCGCGCTATGCCTTTCTGCTTTTGCTGGCTCCTGCGGCGCTTGCCTTGGCGCCATTCGGCAGTGAGCCGAAGCGTTGGCTTGTCGCGTTAACCCTCACGGGGTTGGTCGGCTGGGGGCTAGGGCGAGGCAAGCCCGAGGTCCTGAAGCGAAGCGTGATTGCGGGGTGGGTCGTCTCGCTTCCCATCATCGTCATCCTGACACATGGACTGTCAAGTTCCGAGACGGGATTCATGCCCGTTGTTCGTACCACCTTGTGGGGCGGCTTGTTGCTCACGTTCCTGCTTACGGTGGTTGGCATCCTGTTCTCGTTCCCGATGGGCGTGGCGCTTGCGCTGGGGCGCCGCTCGGAGTTGTCGGTCATCCGCTGGTTCAGCGTGGGATACATTGAGTTGGTGCGCGGCGTGCCGTTGATCACGATCCTATTCATGGCGCAATTGATGTTGCCGCTCTTCCTGCCCGACGGCTGGACGTTGGATCGTGTCTTGCGCGCGATGGTGGGCATTACGTTGTTCAGCGCGGCATATCTCGCGGAGAATGTGCGCGGCGGCTTGCAGGCGATTCCAAAAGGACAATACGAAGCGGCGGAGGCTTTGGGGTTGAACGGCGTGCAGACGATGATCTTCATTATTTTGCCGCAAGCGTTGCGGTTGATCATCCCCATTCTTGTCGGGCAATTCATCGGCGTTTTCAAGGATACGTCGCTGGTGGCGATCGTCGGTTTGCTCGACCTGCTCGGCATTGGCAAGACTGTGCTGGCACAGCCGCAGTTTCTCGGCTTACAGCGCGAAGTGTACGCGTTTATTTCGTTGATCTTTTGGGTGTTGAGTTATGGCATGTCGTATCTCAGCCAGCAGTTGGAAGTGCGGCTGGGAGTCGGCAAGCGTTAATCAATGTTGGACAATTTACCAAATTGTCTCACGAGGAGTATAGGATGACACACGAGAAAGAACCGATCATTTCCGTGCGGGATGTACATAAATGGTATGGGAACTTCCACGCGCTCAAGGGGATTAACCTCGATGTGGAGCGGCGCGAAGTGATCGTGATCTTCGGACCTTCGGGGTCGGGAAAATCCACGTTCATCCGCACGTTAAACCGCCTCGAAGAGCATCAGCGCGGGACGATCGTGGTGGATGGCATTGAGTTGAGCCACGATGTGCGGAACATTGAACAGATCCGCAGTGAGATGGGCATGGTGTTCCAGCAGTTCAATCTGTTCCCGCATTTGACGGTCATGCAAAATATCACGCTTGCCCCCATCCAAGTCCGCAAGTGGACGAAGCAAAAAGCGGAGGAAGTTGCCATGCAATTACTCGAACGGGTGGGCATTCCCGAACAAGCGAACAAGTACCCGGGTCAACTTTCAGGCGGGCAACAGCAACGCGTCGCGATTGCGCGGTCGCTGGCGATGCAACCCAATATTATGCTCTTCGATGAGCCGACCTCTGCCCTTGACCCTGAAATGATCAAAGAAGTGTTGGATGTGATGATCGAGTTGGCGAAATCAGGCATGACCATCCTCGCGGTCACACACGAAATGGGCTTCGCCCGCGCCGTTGCGGACCGCATGATCTTTTTCGATAAGGGTGAAATTGTGGAACAGGGGACGCCCGAGCAGATCTTCAACAACCCCAAAGAAGATCGGACGAAGTTGTTTTTATCGCAGATTTTGAGGCATTAAGGGAATCTAGATAAGCGCTAAAACTCTTGAATGTGGCTAGAAAGCCAAGCCGTAAATTCTTGTCGGCTCATTTTCCCTGCGGCAACCGACAGGATAATGTCAGTTTGCTCGTCAATAGTGGCGCTGATCTCGTAATTGTTTATTGCCAAAAACATTGCCGTTGCAGCGTGACCTGTACGCTTGTTACCGTCCGCGAATGGATGATTTTGGATCAGAAAAAACCCTAATGCTGCGGCTTTTTCGACAAGGCTGGGATAAAGTTCGCGCCCATCAAAAGTCATATAGGGCTGAGCAAGAGCAGATTCAAGCGCGCCAAAGTCTCGAATAGCGACTAATCCCCCTGTCTGTTGTATAATCTGCTGGTATGTTTCGAGAATCTCGGTGAGAGTGACGGAGCGAATCATTACGCCAGGCGCTCGTAGAGTTCTTTGTATGTTTTCAAGACGTACGTTAGCGCCTTTTGAAAATCCTCTTGGGGGCGCAAGGCAAGCTCTTCAAAACTTATTCGGAGCAACTGCTCCATAGGAATATTAAATTGTTCCGCTAAGGCTTGAAGTTTTTGAAAACGATCTTCTGAAAGCGTAACAGAAACAGTGACCATTGGGTACCTCGTTCGACAAATTATACAGCCTGTTATCCTTTTTCTTCCTTCACTAATCTTCCGATCTCTAAATCTCTAACCCTCTCCGCCCCACACGCAAACATCGTCACCTCGATCTGTCGCTTTGTCAACTTTATCATTTCCATCGCTTGTTCAGTTGAAACCGCCGCGGCTTTGAGGAAATTACCTGCCATGCCGCCGAGTGTTGCGCCGAGGGCGATGCACTTGGCGATGTCGAGTCCGTCTTTGATGCCGCCGCTGGCGAAGATGTGGACGCCGGGGACGGCATCCACCGCGTTTCCCAGGGCTCGCTTCACATTCAAAATGGATTCGGCGGTGGGGATTCCCCAGCCGACGAACGTGGCGGCGAGTTGACGGGTGAACTCATCGGGAGCGCGGTGCATTTCCACTTGGGACCAACTCGTGCCGCCCGCGCCTGCCACGTCAATGGCGCTCACGCCGCACTCGGCTAATAACTTTGCCGTTCTTTCAGAAATTCCCCAGCCGACTTCTTTCGCAATGACAGGAACTTCGATTTGTTTGCAAACTTCTTCGATTCTTTTTGCAAGTCCTTCAAAGTTGATATCACCTGCGTCTTGCACTGCCTCTTGTAATGGATTCAAATGGAGGATCAACGCGTCGGCTTGAATCATGTCTACGGCGCGGCGGCAGTGATCAACGGTGTAGCCGTAGTTGAGTTGGACTGCGCCGAGGTTGGCGAATAACAAAATGTCGGGCGCGACGCGGCGCACTTGAAATGTCTTCTCTTGTTCGGGATGTTCGATGGCGGCGCGTTGACTGCCGACGCCCATGGCGATTTTCATTTCTTGCGCGGCTTCGGCGAGACGCAGGTTGATGGTCTCGGCTTCGGTTGTGCCGCCTGTCATCGAAGAGATGAGGAGGGGAGCCGCTAGACGCTTGCGAAACAGCTCCACCGTCGTATCGAGGCGGTTTAAGTCCAGTGCGGGTAACGCTTCGTGGGTGAAGCGGTAGTTCTCAAGTCCTGTGGTTAGTGCGGAGCGGACATCCTGCTCTAAATTGATTTTAATGTGGTCGGCTTTTCGTTGGTCTATCGGCGCAACTTTTGACATGGGGTAGTGTTCCTTCGGTTGAAATCAAGTACAATTGCAAAAATTCTCTGAGGAGGTTGTCATGTCTGACACATTCAACGACGTAAAGGCGATTATCAAGGATTTGCTCGGCGCGGATGAGGCGAAGATCACGCCCGAGGCTCGCTTCCGTGAGGACCTTGAGGCTGATTCGCTCGATCTGGTGGAGTTGATCATGGCGTTCGAGGACAAGTTCGGCGCTGAGATCTCGGACGAAGCGGCGCAGAAGATCGCCACGGTCGGCGACGCGGTCTCGTACATCGACTCGCATAAGTAAATTCTTTTCGGCGATTATAACCGTAGAGCCGTCCAACGAGGACGGCTCTACGTGTTTAACTTGGTTGTGTCATTGCGAGGAGCGTTCGTTGCGACGAAGCAATCTCATGATAACGGGAGATTGCTTCGCTCCGCTCGCAATGACATTTTATTTCAAAAGAGACGGAATCTCTTCCGGGTGTTTCGCCACTTTCACGCCCGCGGCTTGCAGGGCTTTGATCTTGCCTTCGGCGGTCCCTGCGCCGCCTTCGATGATGGCTCCCGCGTGACCCATGCGTTTGCCGGGAGGGGCGGTCTGACCTGCGATAAATGACACGACAGGCTTGGTCATCTTCGAGGCGATGAAGTCTGCGGCTTTGTCTTCGTCTGTGCCGCCGATCTCGCCGATCAGCACGACTTTTTCGGTGTGCGGATCGTGTTCGAACATTTCCAACACGTCAATGAAATTCGTCCCGTTGACCGGGTCGCCGCCGATGCCCACGCACGTGGACGCGCCCATGCCGACGAGTTTCAACGCGTATAACACTTCATACGTAAGAGTACCCGAACGTGATACAACGCCAATGTTGCCGGGGATGGCGATGTTGCCGGGGATGATGCCAACTTTTGACTCGCCGGGGGTCAACATGCCGGGACAGTTGGGTCCGACTAAGCGCACACCTTTTTGATCGAGATAATTTCTCACGCGCATCATATCTTGCACTGCCACGCCTTCGGTGATGCAGACGACGAGCGGGATGCCCGCGTCTGCCGCTTCGAACATCGCATCGGGGGCGAAGCGGGCAGGGACGAAGATCACGGAACAGTTTGCGTCGGTTGCCTCTTTCGCCAGTTTGACCGAATCGAAGACGGGAATCTTTCCGTCCAAGACCCATTCGCCGCCTTTGCCTGGCGTCACGCCGCCGACCACGTTCGTCCCATACGCGACCATTTGCGTGGTGTGGAAGAGTCCTTCGTTGCCCGTGATTCCCTGCACGATGAGTTTTGTATTTTTGTTGATGAGTATGCTCATTGATTTTCCTCGGGTAAAGACCTCACAGGTCTTTGAGACCTGTGAGGTCTATTGTTGTTACTTCGCCGCCTGCACAGCCTTTTGCGCCGCGTCTGCTAACGTCTCAGCGGTGATCATCTTCGCATCTTGCAAGAGTCTGCGTCCCTCTTCCGCGTTCGTGCCGACGAGCCGCACCACCATCGGAACTTTCGGCTTCACTTCGTCCATCGCGACCAAAATTCCACGGGCGACTTCGTCGCAACGGGTGATGCCGCCGAAAATGTTGAAGAGAACCGCTTTCACGTTGGCGTCGGACAGAATAATTTTCATCGCCGCCGACACTTTGTCCGAACCCGCGCCGCCGCCGATGTCCAAAAAGTTGGCAGGCTCGCCGCCGAATAGTTTGACGATGTCCATGCTGGTCATCGCCAGCCCTGCGCCGTTGACCATGCACCCGATGTTGCCGTCGAGTTTGATGTACGAAAGCCCATACTTGCGCGCTTCGGTTTCGGCAGGCTCTTCTTCGTCAATGTCGCGCATCTCGTTCAAGTCGGCGTGACGGAACATGGCGTTGTCGTCAATCATCATCTTGCCGTCGAGAGCCACCAATCGTTTATCTTTTGTGATGACCAGCGGATTGATCTCCGCCAGCGTCGCGTCGGTTTCGAGATAGGCTTGCCACAGTCCCGCCGCGATGCGGCTGAACTCGCGCCAATGTTCGCGCGGCAGGTCAATCCCAGCGGCGATGTCGCGTGATTGATAATCGCGCAACCCCAACAGCGGATCAATATGCACTTTGATAATTTTCTCAGGCGTTTTCGCGGCGACTTCTTCTATGTCAATACCGCCAGCGGCAGAGGCGATCATCACAGGCTTCTTCGCGGCGCGATCGTTGGTGATGGAGAAATAAATTTCATGTTCGATTGCCGCGGCTTCATCCACCAACACCTTACGCACGGGCAAGCCTTTGATCTCCATCGTGAGGATCTGTTGCGCAAGTTGCTCGGCTTCCGCCGCGCTCTTGGCAACTTTGATCCCGCCCGCCTTGCCGCGTCCGCCAACCAGCACCTGCGATTTAATAACAACGCGGCCCCCCAGTTCTTCGGCGATGTGCTTTGCCTCGACTGCGGTAGCCGCTATCCGTCCCTTCGGGATCGGGATTCCATATTTTGCAAAAATCGTTTTGGATTGATACTCGTGAAGTTTCATGTTTCCCTTCGAGTCGTTTGAGATAAAAGCACGGGCATTATACCACCCTCGTTTTGACTTGCCAAAATTTATGGTATCCTACCAGTCCGCCATGAAACATTTACTCAGAATCCGAATTTTTCTCAAGCCATACATGCGTCAAATTCTTTTGACTCTTTTGATGTTGTTCATCATTACCGCGCTAAACCTGATCGTCCCGCGCATCATTCAGACGGTGGTAGACGACGGACTCACGCGCCGCGACCTCCGCGCCATCGTCAACTCTGCGCTTCTCCTCCTCGGACTTGGGCTTGGTTCGGCTTTCCTCAGCCTGATCAACCGTTACACCACCGAATGGATCGCGGCACGCGTTGGCTATGATCTGCGTAACCGTATGTACGATCACATTCAACATCTGACCTTCACGTATCACGACCACACGCAATCGGGACAGTTGATCTCACGCTGTATCGAGGACGTCCGCTCGATAGAAAAATTTGCGGGCAGCGCGGTCGCGGACTTGGTGAAATTCGTCCTGCTCTCGATTGGCGTTATTTATCTGATGGCGATATCGAATCCCACGCTGGCATTCATTGCCCTCTTGCCGATGATCCCTCTCATCTTTATGACCTCGACCTTCGGCACAAAGGTCGGAAAATTATTCTTCGTCGTGGACCAAGCGACGGGCGACGTCTCGAACCGTTTGCAGGAAAACGTAGTCGGCGTGCAGGTTGTCCGTGCGTTTGCAAGGGAGGAGTACGAGATCAAACGCTTCACCAGCGCCAACCAAGCCGTGTTTAAATCATGGGTGCATGTGATTGACGAATGGTCGAAGATCATGCCGACCACCGCCTGGTTGACTTCGATCAGCGTCATTTTGATTTTGTGGTTCGGCGGCCAAATGGTCATGGACGGCACGTTGACGATCGGGGCAATCGTCGCGTTCAACGCGTACATCTTGATGATGGCGGAACCAGCCCAACAGTTGACGGGACTCGTCAACGCAGGAGGCGAAGCGGCGGCGGGCGCGCAACGCGTCCTCGAAGTGTTGGATATCGAACCTGCGATTCGATCGGCGCCGAACGCGGCGAAGTTGGAATCCCTGCGCGGCGAGGTCGAGTTCCGTGATGTCCGCTTGAATTACAAGGATGAGAAGACTGCCTCGCTGAATGGAATCAGCGTGAAAGTTGAATCGAATCAAATTGTCGCGCTGATCGGACCAACGGGTTCGGGCAAGACCTCGTTCGTCAATCTCATCCCGCGCTTTTACGACGCTACCGATGGCGCTGTGCTGGTGGACGGCGTGGATGTCCGTGAGATGGATTTGGTCACACTGCGGAAACAGATCGGCATTGTGTTGCAAACCTCGTTGTTGTTTTCTGACTCGATCAAGGCAAACATCGCCTATGGTCGCCCCGACGCGACGATGGATGAAGTCGTTGCCGCCGCCAAAGCCGCGCAGGCGCATGAATTTATTACGGGCTTTACGAACGGCTACGACACCATCGTCGGCGAGCGCGGCGTGACGCTTTCTGGAGGACAACGTCAACGCGTGGCGATTGCGCGCGCCTTGTTGATGAATCCCCGTATCTTAATTTTGGACGACTCAACTTCGTCGGTGGATACGCAAACCGAAAAACTTATCCAAACCGCGTTGGACACGCTGATGGAGGGTCGCACCACGTTCGTCATCGCGCACCGCCTCTCCACCGTCCGCCGCGCGGATTTGATCCTCGTCCTAGATAAAGGTCAAATCGCCGAAAGAGGCACACACAAAGAACTGCTTGCAAGAGGCGGCTTATACAAAGAAATCCACGATCTGCAATTGGTAGACCACGCCAAGTTTGCGGAAGAGATGGAAGAGATTCAAATCGGAGAACCCGCGCTCGATGATGATTCGCATGTAATTGCATAGTTCCTCGCTGAGCGGAGGAACGGCGATCTTCCGTTCCGTAGTCGAAGCGAGAGTAAGCAGAGTAGTAGGGGTTGATTCGGGATGCTCCCTTCGGCTTCGCTGCCAAAGAGCGGCGGCTCTGCTCAGGACGGAGAGTAATTTATGCCTTACCTTGTTTATATTCTTGAATGTGCAGATGGTTCCTACTATACAGGAAGCACAGATGACATAAACAAACGTCTTTGGCAACATCAACAAGGATTAGAACCTACCGCCTACACATTTTCCCGTCGTCCTGTAAAGTTGGTCTGGGCATCGGAAGAAACGAAACATTACTACGACGCGCTCCGCTGGGAGCGGCAAATCAAAGGTTGGAGCCGCGCAAAGAAGCAGGCATTAATTCGCGGCGATTTCGACGCAATTCATGAAATTGTAAAAGCGGAAAGAAGAAAGCGAGAAAAGAACAAAAGCAAACCTCCGCGCTGAGCGGAGAGACAGTGATTGTCTGTCTCGAAGTCGAAGCGCAGTGTAACTTGAATATTGTAGACAAACTTGAAACCCGTCCTTCGACTGCGGGCTTCGCAACGAGCGCTCAGCCCTCCGCTCAGGACGGAAATACTTATGCCCACCAAAATCATTCCTCCCTCCTTCATCACCCAATCGGAAGAACAACTCGATAAGGGTTATGACCCGCAAGTGGCGCGGGGATTGTTGCGCTTCGTCAAGCCGTACGCGCCGCGTATGTTCTTTGCGTTGATGTTGATGATCATCGTCACTGCCGCCGCCGTGTCGGGACCATATTTCGTCAAACTCGCCATTGACGAGGGAATTGGTAATCACGATCTCCCCGCATTGCGCAACATAGCGCTGGCTTATTTCATTGTCTCCGCTGTCCAACTTGTGACCAACTTTTACCGCGTGCGGATCATGTCAAGAGTGGGACAACACGTGCTGTACGATGTCCGCACGGCGATGTTTGAGCATTTGCAAAAACTGTCGCTGAGTTTCTACAACCGTTACAGCGTCGGGCGCGTCATCACCCGCGTCATCAACGACGTGGGGACTCTGCGTGAGTTCATCACGTGGGCGGTGCTGGCGATTGTCCGAGATTTGCTTGGCATCATCGGCACACTGCTTGCGATGCTCGCGCTCGACGTGAAGTTATCTCTTCTCACGTTTACTGTTTTGCCGTTCATGGTTTTGGCGACGGTCATATTCCGAAAAGTTGCGCGGCAGAATTATCGCAAGGTGCGCGCCGCCGTCTCGTGGACCAACTCGGTGCTGGCGGAAAACGTCAACGGTGTGCGCGTGGTGCAGGCGTTCTCGCGGCAGGAGAAAAACTATTCGCATTTCAGCGGCTACGTCAATCGTTATTATCTCGAACGCAGTCTCGACGCGGCGAAGGTTGCTTCGATGTTCACGCCTGTCGTGGATGTGCTGGGCGCCATCGCGACCGCCATCGTTGTGTACGTCGGCGGCAAGTATGTGTTGAATACCGAGATCACTGCGGGAGTGTTGATCGCCTTCGTGTTGTACATTGACCGCTTCTTCGAGCCGATCCGTGATTTGAGTCGGCGCTTCGACACGCTTCAGTCCACGATGGCGGGCGGCGAACGGATCCTCGAACTGCTCAGCCAGCCGATCGAAGTTCGGGACGCGGAAAATGCCAAAGGGTTAGGGGCAATCGTCGGCGGCGTCCGATTCGAAGATGTCCAGTTTCATTATTCGGATGACACGACTCTCGTCCTGAATCAAATTAATCTCAACGTGGACGCGGGGCAAACGGTTGCGCTCGTCGGGGAGACGGGCGCGGGCAAGACGACCATCGTCAAACTTTTGGCACGCTTCCATGACCCGACTTCGGGCTGGGTGCGCGTGGACGGCGTTGACCTGCGGACGGTGACTCAGGGGTCGCTTCGGCGGCAGATGGGCATGGTGTTGCAGGATCCGTTTTTGTTCACTGGCACGGTGAAGGAAAATATTTTGTTCGGCAGGCTCGACGCGCGTGACGATGAAGTGATCCGCGCGGCACAAGCGGTGGGCGCGCACGATTTCATCATGGGCTTGAAAAACGGATACGAAACTGCGGTGGAGGAGGGCGGCGCGACGTTGAGCGTGGGGCAGAGGCAGTTGATCTCGTTCGCCCGCGCGTTGCTCGCCGACCCGCGTATTTTGATCTTGGACGAAGCGACATCGTCAGTGGATACGCAGACCGAGCAGATCATTCAACACGCGCTGGCGACTCTGTTGAAGGGACGCACGTCGTTCGTCATCGCTCATCGCCTTTCGACGATTGCGAATGCGGATAAGATCGTCGTCATCCACGATGGGAAGATTGTCGAGCAGGGAACTCATGCCGAACTGCTGGCGAATCAGGGGATGTATTTTGAGTTGTATCGGACGGGGTTTAGGGAGTAAACAACTTGTTGCGTTTGCTTGCCTTACAACGCGGGTATAATGCCTGCAATGAAATCGCTGGAACAGATTCGCCGCCAACTTGCCGCAGGAGAATTCGAGTTTACCCGTCACGCGTTAAAGCGGGCAGTTGAGCGAAACATCTCGGAAGGTGAAATCCGTGAAGTGGCGAGGGACGCTGAGTTAGTCGAAGACTATCCCCAAGATAAATATTCTCCGAGTTGTTTGATATTCGGTATGACGAATGAAAATCGCCCTTTGCATATTCAGGTATCCTATGCAGACACCGATAAGGTTAGAATCATTACGCTGTACGAGCCTGACCCTGAAGAATGGATTGACCATAGAGAACGGAGATAACCATGTTTAAGTGCCATGTATGTGGTTCAACAGAATACCACGATGAAGTAGTAAGTGAAGTTTTTCAAATTGACGGCAAGCCTGTGCTTGTGGAAGATATTCCCGCGCAGGTGTGTCTGCGTTGCGGGGAAGAGATTTTCAGCCGCGAAACAACCGAAAAGGTGCGACTGCTTGTTCACGGGAAAGCGAAGCCAATCAAATCCGTGCAAATGGACGTGTTTGCGTACGCGTGAGTGGTAACGCTCTGACTCTTGACCGTCACGAAGGCTGATATGAAGAAATGTCCATATTGCGCGGAAGAAATCCAAGAAGAGGCTATTGTTTGTCGATATTGCGGACGCGATTTGAATGCCGCAGTAATTTCATCAAACCAAACAAACTCCGAAAAAATATTCGTCAATAGTCAATACCTTCGCCAATTATGAAGGAGGAATTGGTTCAAAAGTAGGGTGAACCATGCCTAAACGGGCGATTTGTTCAAATATCTCAGCTAATAAAATGCCATCAGGTTTTTGCGGAAGTAATTTTAT
>JADLBX010000009.1 GCA_020847435.1 Anaerolineales bacterium | reverse complement strand
CCTGCGGACCGATGACGATGCGCTGTAAATCAAAATAAATATCGGGGAACGAACCGAGCAGTTGCTGATAAAACTCTGTCGCTCCCTGCTTGCCGCGCCAAGTCACGCCAGAGTTGAGGACGGTGTAAACGCAATCCTCGGTCAAAGTTGCCATCAAGCCAGGGATGTCGCGCGCTTCCTCGGCGGCGGAATGTGCCATCCATAACTTACGGATTGCACTGTGCTCCTCCGCGTTCGGCTGGAGGCGGATTTGTTTGACGACAGAGGTGTGGAGGTCAGGTTTCATTTTCATTCCCAAGTAAACTTGGCGTCAGCTTTTGTGTTAATGCCCAATCGCTCGCATAAACTTACTTGCGCTAGGGTGAAGCGCTCCAACCAGAAAAAGGCAAAGGCACATAAAACTGTTTGGGATGTGCGCCATGCCCCAGCCTCGGGTACACGCTTTGCTAGCCAGCCTGCTGAACCTGAAGGAGCCTTATGTATCAGATTGCATTGCCGTTTACAGATTGAACGATCTTCCATCCTGAAGTGTAACTCTGCCCAGTTCTAGAAGCTCTTTAAGCTTTTCCAGATTCTCGCGCACCCCCGCTTTCGCACGCTGGGCAGCAAGTGGCTCGAGCAACTTCGGCACACCCATATCCAACTGCCACTTATCAGTAAGGCGAGTACTTTGCCCTTGAGACGCAAGCAAGATTTCTCGTCGAAGTTCAGGCTTCGATGGTGGAATTGTCTCCACAACGAGAGTTTGGTTTGGTTCGAGTTTCGATATTTTCAGATCCTGTTCATCGTCCTTGCGAAGTTGATGGTAGGTAGATCCGACCAAGCCCGACTGAAGTGAGGTTGGCGTCACACTCTGTACATAGTAATTCCACTTCGGTATGCTGGGCAAGTCAACAAGGAAAGCGAAAACATCCTTGACGGGGCGATTAATCACAATAGTGTTTTCAAAATGGAACATTAAATATCCTTTCTCTCATCGTTATGATAACACTTAATAACTCACCTTACGCACCGTAGATGAAAACGAGAACCGTAACGCGACATTCATGTCGCTCTTGCCCAAGAAACACCTGAAAAGCGAGATAAATCTCGCGTTACGAACAAAACTGCGTAAGGTGAGTTAATAAAGATAATCTTGGCAAAAACCTGTCGTGTTTTCATGGCATACCGCACGATCAGTTAGATTGAGAGGTGTAGGCTAATTAGTTTTTATACAAATCGCATAAACCCCATTGGACGAGCCGTGTCGTAATCTTAATCAAAGTATATCGCCGAAAACCCTCACCCAAACACCGCCTTCTCCCTCACCGTCAAATTGACCACGATAGCGGCGCTTGCCTTCACCAAATCCTGCGGAGCGATCATGATCTCCTCACCCCACACGCCTGCGCCCGTGCCGAGGATGGGTTCGTTGAGGAGAGTCGCTTCAAGGAAGGAACGGAATCCTACGGGTTGCCAGCCGAAAGCGGGAATCGAACCGATGACGTATCCCGTCGTCTCCTTCACCGCCTCGGGCGTCGCCATCTGGATGTTGCGCGAGCCGAGCGCCTTCTTCAAATTCCCAGAGATCGCGTTCTGGTCGCCGCCGAGCATCACCAGCGCGCGCTCGCCCGTATCCGCTTGAAAGATCAACGTCTTCACCGCCTGCCGTTCCGAAAAGCCGAGCGCGTGCGCCACGTTCGCCGCGCCCTTCTCGGTTTCAGGCGGAAAACTGCGCGGCTCATACGGGATGTTCCGTTCGTCGAGATACACATGCGGGGGAAGTTTCATATAACCTCATCACCGTCCCGCAGGTTTCCGTGAATCGTCATAATTAACGACAAAACCTGCGGGACGTTTGACTACCGCAAAATAAACCCATCATTCAACGGATCGTTCGGATTCAACCACATTTCATTCCTGCCGACGAGAAACGCTTCACCTCGGACCTCGGGCTGGATCGCCCGATGGGGACCGAACTCCGCCTCCTCGACGACACGTCCGCTGAACTTGCTTCCGATGATACTCTCGATGACGATCTCTTCGCCAATTTGAATCTCGCCGCGTGCGTGGTGAATCGCCAGCCGTCCGCTCACCCCCGTCCCCGTGGGACTGCGGTCCACCTCCCCATCGGCGAAGATGCACACGTTGCGGCTGTGCGACCCCGCGTCTTGCGGCTCGTCAACAAAGATCGTGCCGTATAAAAAGCCGAGGTCTTCCTCGAATGGATGAATAATTTTGCGGCTCGCCATCACCGCCCGCTTGATCGCCATCCCCTTCTCGATCAACGGACGATAATCCTCCGCGTTGCATTTCACGCCGACATCCTTCGCATTGACGTACGCGTAGAACGCGCCGCCGAAAGCGAGATCGTATCTCACCTTACCCAACTCAGGGACATCCACCACCGCGTCCAATTCAGACGCAAACGACAACACGTTGTGAAACGAAACATTCTTCACGTGATTATCTTCGATGTGAGCGAACGCGGTGATCGTCCCAGCGGGACTGTCAATTTTTATCGTGGTCGTCGGCGCGACCATCGGCAGCATCCCCGTCTCCAACACGACAGTCGCAATGCCGATGATGCCGTGTCCGCACATCGTGCTGAATCCCTCGTTGTGGATGAACAGGATTCCAAAATCCGCATCGGGCGAAACGGGCGGAGTGAGGATGCAACCGTACATGTCGGCATGTCCGCGCGGCTCCCACATCAGCGCCGTTCGGAGATGATCGTATTTTTCTTTTGCATAGCGGCGCTTTTCGAGGATGGCCTCGCCCTTCAACTCAGGGAATCCATCCACGATCACCCGAAACGGCTCGCCTCCCGTATGCGCGTCAATCGCGGTGATTCTCAACCAATCGGAGGGAGGGGTGAATTTCAAGGCAGAGTTATTGTTCAACATTTCATTTCCTTTTTTCGTGGGGCGGGATGTTATCCCGCCACGTTTAGCAATGCGGGATACCATCTCGCACCACGCGTCCATGCTCAGAGGCTGTCTACGCGCCGTGTTTTATCTGTTACACCATATCGCAAATTCCGTAACGCGACATTTATGTCGCTTTTACCACGCAACACAGAAAAGGCGAGATAAATCTCGCGTTACGTTCGCCGCACAACTACTTTCCCATCTTCCCTCACCTCAACCTCATCGCCCGTCTTCAACTTC
Organism: Anaerolineales bacterium; assembly: GCA_020847435.1. Taxonomy (GTDB): domain Bacteria; phylum Chloroflexota; class Anaerolineae; order Anaerolineales; family Villigracilaceae; genus Defluviilinea. The sequence goes on along the minus strand of JADLBX010000009.1, from coordinate 80,097 downwards.
ACAAAATCAGATTCCGTCAACGCCACAAGCGGAATCGGCGTCGCGTACAACTCATCCGCCACGATGGAGGCGAGGGCGAAGAAAAAATCGGTCGCGGTGGTGAGGATCGCGGCGGGCGCGGTCTTGGCGCGGATCGCCTCCAACAACACCGCCGTCGTCGTGGACGATCCACGCGTGAATGGAATCGCCAACACTTTATCTTTTGCAATTAAACCCGAAAGCGGATGCCGTCGGTCAATGATCTCGCCCGTCTTCCAATCGTAACCGCCCCAAAATGAAAGCGGTTCGCTGCTCACAAGCGCAATCCCTTTCCCCGCGCCAGCAATGAACGGCTTGCCTGCGAGAATCAACTCAGCCATAACGACTCGTCCCGCACGATTCTTCCCTCGATTGCAGAGTTCACGCAATCTTTCAAACTTCCAAACGCCATCTGCCTGCCGAGCAAGCCAGGCGTGTAATACGCAAACTTCGCCGAATTGGTCATCAAACGTTGAATCTCTGGCGGAAGCATCGGCGTGGTGAGAATGCACGTGTCCACGGTCAATTGCGCGCCGAACGCTTGCAACACATCGAGATAGCCCGCTTGTTTTGCCAATTGAGTCATCGCGCGGCTCGATGTAACTAAAAATTTCACGCGCGGGTTTTTCCGTTTCCCCGCGACCAACGGCGCGAGCGTTTTGAACTCCGTCAATGAAAAATGCGGACTACCCAACACAACCATATCCAACTCGTCGTCCTCGGTATGAGTCAAGTCGCGGCGCGCTTCACGCAACAAGTCCATCGTCACGTCAACGGTTTCGCGCGGCGAAAGATTTTGAAACGCCGCGTCCATCGTCGGCGCTTCGGGCGTCACGCCGACAACATGGAACAACGCCACCCCGCCCGACGAAGCCGCCGCGGCGCCCAACGCTTTGAGCGAGTCCTCCGCTGGCGAAACAGCCAGCCCGTCAATGACCGAGATTCGATCCCGCGCAATTTTGCCGATGAAGTGTCCCAACACGGGATAAAAATCATCCGCATCTTGAAGCGCGCGAGGGATATCCTTCAATCGCAACAACAATTCGCCCGCGCGGTTTTCCGTGAGATGCAATCCGATGGCGGGCGCGCGCCCCGTGATGGCGCAACAAATATCGAACAGGTCGGGATACCGCTCCGTGCGCGCGCCGATGACCGAATTGGCGAAGACGATCGCATTCGACTCGCCCCACGCAATTTGTTGACCAAACTGCGGACGCTCACTCGTTTGATACGGCGCGCAAGTCCACGTGGGAATCGTGCCCATGCTTGCATACGCGTCCATCTGACGTTTTGCCTGCCTCGCCCACTCCGCGTTGACCGCCCATTCGCGCCAGTGATGCTCGTCGAGTCCGCTCACGTTGAGCGTGGTTGGCACGCGCACCCTCGCGCCGAGACTCGCCAGCCGTTCGGCAAACTCCAACCCCGCCTCGCCGATATACACCGTGCTGTCAATGTGCGCGCCAGAGATATCGAGCAACTCTTTCGCGCCCGATACTTCCGCCATGCGCACAAGAATGGACATCGCCATCATGGTCGCGGGACCTTCGTCGCCGCGGAGCATTGCTTTGTCTTTATCGGATAATTGAAGAGTCATCTTTTGCCTGATGAGAGCGCCTCGCACTTTTCCCGACGTAAACGCTTTGGTCTGTTGGGTGCGACGCACTTCTGCTTATGCTGAGTGATTAAAACACAAAGACCTTGAAGCGTGTCAGGGTCTTTGTATGATTCTCAGCTTACGCACCGTAGATGAAAACGAGAACCGTAACGCGACATTCATGTCGCTCTTGCCCAAGAAACACCTGAAAAGCGAGACGCTTCGCAGTCTCGCGTTACGAACAAAACTGCGTAAGGCGAGCGTTAATTCATTTCAGGTTTTTCTCGATTCGCCTATCGGGTATGAACCAGTGCAGGGCGACCAGAATGTACAACGCAAACGAGAGCCAGGGTTTATAAAAAGCCACAGCAATCGCAATCGTATATCCCACCAGCGAGATCAGACCTTTGGAATCCTTCCCGATAGCGACAGCAAGCGCGGAATCTTTTCCGTGATGGGCGATCATCGCGCGGACGAGGAGAAAATAAGCGAATGCCGCCATCCACAAGACAAATCCATAGGTCGCCATCGGCAACGCAGAAAAGAACGTCTCGCCGCTCCACGCGGTGGCAAACGGAAGCAACGACAGCCAGAAGAGCAGGTGCATGTTCGCCCAAAGGATGCGACCGTTCACCTGCTTGCCCGCCTGCCACAAATGATGATGATTGTTCCAGTAGATGCCAACGTAGATGAAACTCAGCACATAACTGACAAAGATCGGCGCCAGTTCCTTCAACGCGGCAAAGGTCGGTTCGTGCGGAACTTTCAACTCCAACACCATGATGGTGATGATGATGGCGATCACGCCGTCGCTGAAGGCTTCGAGTCTGCTTTTGCTCATGCGGCAAGGATACCAGAGAGCGCAGAATCGTAAAAGAGGATCGAATATCTTTCTTGACACCTCCCCATGCGAGGGCTACAATTTCGCGGCAAGTCTACATCACGTAGTCACGACTTCAGTCGTGTTTTGACGATTGGAATCGCATCTACAAATTCATCAAGGAGAGAATCATGGCATTCGAACTTCCGAAACTGGCATACGCCTACGACGCGCTCGAACCGCACATCGACGCGCGCACAATGGAAATTCATCACACGAAACACCACCAAGCCTACATCACCAACCTCAACGGCGCAGTGGACAAGACCCCCGAACTCGCGGGCAAATCGCTCGAAGCGCTGTTGAGCGACCTCAACGCAGCGCCTGAGGCAGTGCGCGGAGTTGTCCGCAATCACGGCGGCGGGACGTACAACCACAACCTGTTCTGGGAAGTGATGGGACCCAAAGCCGGGGGCGCTCCGAGCGGCGAGTTGGCGAAAGCGATTGAATCAGCCTTCAAGTCGTTCGATGCGTTCAAAGAGGAGTTCGCCAAATCCGCCGCTGGGCGATTCGGCTCGGGCTGGGCTTGGCTCGTCAAAAAAGGAAACGGCTTGGCGGTCGTCTCCACCGCGAATCAAGATAATCCCCTTTCCGACGGCGCGACTCCCATCCTCGGCATCGACGTGTGGGAACACGCCTATTACCTGAATTATCAAAGCCGCCGAGCCGATTACGTCGCCGCGTGGTGGAACGTCGTCAACTGGGACGCGGTCGCCGCGAAATTCTCGGCAAAATAAAGCGACGAAATGCGCCTTGCAACCCTCACGAAGGACGCTATAATTCAGCCATCTGAAAAATAACCTCTCCAAAGGAGCCTGTTCATGACCCACATCATCACCAGTTTATGCGTTCGGGACCGCGGTTGCATTGACGTCTGCCCCGTGGAATGTATGTTGCCGGGCTTCCCACTCGACAAATGGCCCTGGATCTACATTGACCCCGACACCTGCATTGACTGCGGCGCGTGCGTGCCGGAATGCCCCTACCTCGCCATCTTCCCCGAAGATGAAGTGCCAAGCGCATATACCGCGAAAGGCGGCGAATACATCAGCGCCGTCGGACTCACGGGTCACTTCGAAGGGACGAACCATCATGGCAAGCCCATCGTGCTCGACACCGCCCGCCAACTCGAAGCCGGCGAAGTGTTGGACTTCACCCCAGACATCAAACCGCACTACGATTTCTTCAAAGAAGGTCCCGGATACGGCGTGAAAGATCAAGACGACGGAAGATAGAAAACGAGAGCCAGTCAAATGACTGGCTCTTTTTATTCGCTGTGTTCGTACGGCAGTTAAACTGCCGAACGAACGCGCTATCTCAACTTCAAAACCGCTTCCGTTTCATCTTCGACAATCCGCCCTGTTTCAACGAAACCGAAGCCTGCATACAACTTCCGCGCGGCTTCATTCTCCGGCTCGTAACTGATAGCAACTACTTTGATGCGTTCATCGGCGCGGAAGATCTCGAGCGCCTTCTCCATCCCAAAACGACCAAAGCCCTTGCCTTGAAATTTTTCATCCACCATCAAACGCTGGACGTACGCTTGCTGATCGGGATGAGAAAAGTTCAAACCATACATCAAAAAACCGACAGGCTGACCGCCATCATCATAAATCCCAAACGCGAATAAATCCCAATGTCCTTCAAACTCATCGCCGAATTGCGCTTGCGCGATCGAATACAAATTGGAGGCGACAAAATTTTTCTGATCGTCGCGCACTTTGAGTCGGATCAACGCCTGCCAATTTTCTTTTGTGACGGGACGCAATTCAGGCATTGTTCAAAATTCCTTTTATGGATTCAAAAACCGCTTCTTTCCGGACTTGGACCTGCTCGCCGCTCGTCAAGTTTTTGACGACCACCAAGCCTTTCTCCGCCTCGTCGGGACCCACGACCAACGCAACCTTCATCTTCATCCGATCCGCAAACTTGAACTGCTTCGGCAATTTCGCAGGCTCGGGGTAGACCATCGCATTTAGTCCCGCGCTCCGCAATTCGTTCGCCAGCGCAAACGATTGCATCATCAACTTCTCGTCGAACACCGTGACCAACACCTGCGCGGGACTCGGCTGAAACTCAGGGATGAGTCCCGCCTCTTGTAAAATGATTCCGACAACCACATCGCCCATCGCAAAGCCGACGCCCGAAAGCGGCTGCCCGCCGACATCGGCAAGCAAATTATCGTAGCGCCCCCCGCCGAAGATGGCGCGCTTGACCGAACCGCTTGTATCAAAGGCTTCGAACACCGTGCCCGTGTAATACAACAGTCCGCGCATGATGTTGGGGTCGAACTTCACATAATCTCGGACGCCCATTGCCTCGAGCGCGGCAAACGCGCGCGTCAACTCTTCGCTTTGCTTCCACAAATCAAAGTTGCCGAGCAGTTCTTTCAAGCCATCCAATTGTTTTTGGCTCAAGCCGATTTCGAGCGCGTACGCGTCCCACTTGGCAGGCTCCATTTTGGCGCGGCGGTCAACGAGGTTGGAGACATCCACGCGCTTATCTTTCGAGATGTCGAGCGCGTCGAATTGCGATTCCATCAGGCGCCGATTATTCACAAAGATCTGAGCCAGCTTCGAGCTGAGTCCGACCGAGCGCAGGAACGTCGCCCCCACCGCGATGAGTTCCGCGTCCGCTTCAGGCGAATCCACGCCGAGCATGTCAATGTTCCACTGGAAGAATTCGCGCGTGCGTCCGCGCTGAGGCGACTCATACCTCCAAAACGGACCGAACGACCACCAGCGCACGGGGAAATTCAACTCGCCCTGCTTCGCCGCGATCATGCGTGCCAGCGACGGAGTCAGCTCGGGTCGCAGCGCCACCGCCTCGCCGCCGCGATCATCGAACGTGAACGATTGCTTCTTCACCAACTCTTCGCCCGATTTCGCCGCGTACAACTCGATCGGCTCGATGAACGGACCGTCCCACTCCTGGTAGCCGAACATCTCAGACGCGGCGAGCGCTTTTTCATAGATGAAATTGCGCGCAAACATCTGCTCGGGGTAAAACTCGCGTGTGCCTTTAACGGCTTGAATGATCTTTTTCATTTTGTCTCGTTCAAAATTCAGCAGTTGAATTTTGGTTTATTTTTGGTATAATTTTTGAAACGTAGTAACGACTTCAGTCGTTCTATTTTCGGCGACTGAAGTCGCCACTACAAAGGAGAACCCAATGGAAATCAACTACCAAGAAACTTCAAAAGACCTGCTCACCCGCATTGACATCCACGAAAAATACGGCTCCGCCAACATTGACGTGTGGACGAACGAACTGCTCCAACCTCAGGCGGGCATGAACATCCTTGATGTCGGTTGTGGCGCGGGTAAACTGTCGTTCCTGTTCGACGATTATACTAAAGGTGGCGCGAAAATCACGGGCGGCGATTTCTCGGAGGAACTGCTGGACAAAGCCCGCGCCAAGAACAAGGAACGCGGCTCGAACATTGACTTCGTCTTTTTGGATTTCAACAAACCGTTCAACTTCGCAGACGGGACGTTCGACCTCTGCACCAGCGCCTTCGCCATTTATTACGCTTCAAACCTCGACTTTACGTTTGGCGAGGCTCACCGCGTCCTTAAACCCGGCGGACGACTCTTCGTCTCGGGTCCACTGCCTGAGAACAAGCAGATGTTCTACGACATCATCAAAGAAGCCACGAACGCGACCATCCCGCCGATGCCCGGCTCCTCGCGCTTCAAAGGCGACATCTTCAACACCATTGACCGCATCTTCGCCAAGACGGATCTACATAAATTCGAGAACCACCTCACCTTCCCCGAAGTCGCGCCGTTTATCGAATACGTCCGCGCCTCGTTGAGCGAGGACCGTAAATTGTGGACTGCCATGTTCAATGGCAAGGATGAATACGAAGCGCTCATCGGCAAGATCACTGACGTGGCGACGCGCTGGTTCAACCGCGACGGCAAACTCGTGATGACCAAAGCCGTCGGCGGGATTTTGGCGACAAAGTAGCGAATGTCGTTGCGAGGACGCTCTTGCTCTTTGTCCGAAGCAATCTCCTGTTGGCGAGGAGATTGCTTCGTCGGACTTCGTCCTCCTCGCAATGACATGGTAACAATATGAACTTCTTCGGCAAGCGAGTCCTCTTCCTCGGCGCGCACCCGGACGATATCGAGCTGGGATGCGGAGCCCTGCTCCATCACATTGCGGGCAAGACCGATGTTCTGTGCGTCACACTCTCGGACAATCAAAAAAATCCCGACCTGCAAAACGTGACGAACGAACATCACGAGGCGATGGCGGTGTTGGAAGTGCCCAAAGACAAAATTGTCCTCGGACCCTTCACTACGCGCGTCTTCCCCGATGCACGGCAGGAAATCCTCGAATACTTCCTCAAACTTCGCAAGGACTTCAAACCCGACCTCATTTTCACCCACTCGAAACAAGACGTGCATCAGGATCACAACACGATGACCGACGAAGCCTTGCGCGCCTTTCGCGGCATCACCGTGCTAGGCTTTGACGTTGTCCGCTCCTCGTACGGATTTTTCCCCCACTTCCTCGTGGAGGTCACGGAAGAGGATGTGAACAAGAAGATCGAGGCGTTATCCAAATACGAAACCTACCGCGACCGCTATTACTTCAACAGCGAGTTGACACGCTCGATCATGGTTCGCCACGGCGCGCTGGCGGAGCGTCCCTTCGCGGAGGGGTTTGATATTTTGAGGATTGTCGGTAAATTCGAGGGGTGAAAGTTAGTGAATTGAGAGAAGTAGAGAATTGGAGAATTGAGATTGGCGAGGAGAGACTAGAGACTTACTCTGACTCTACCCGTCACCCCGCTGACGGTTGCCGAAAAAGACGTGTCCGTGTCGTCGGGAATTGTGACGGATGAGGGAATGATGCTCACATTGCAGGACTTTGAAACCACGGTCGTAGGTGTGGGAGTATTGGTGGCCCCGGGAGGCGTCGGCGTACCCGTACTCGTCGCTCCGGGAGGTGTGGGAGTGTTCGTGCTCGTCGGCCCCCCGCCGCCGGTTGGACTGGGCCCGGGCGTGGAAGTGGAGGAAACAACCCCCGGCCCACAACAAGTTGCAGAACTGCAATTCGTAGGCATACTATTGCCGCAATTTCCCCATGCATCTGGCGGCCCACAACTGTCGCTCGAATTGCAAATTGGCGCTGTTTCGCAACTTCCGCCATCACACGGAAGAATTCGACCTATATATTGCGGGCTGCAAACACGGTTATTGTTTGAGTCAAACGTGGGAGTACAACCCGTTAATTCATCAATCCTCAAGTTGCCGTAGCAACATGGTTTGTCGGAAGTGCCGCAGGCAGGATGCGGACACGATTGAGCGCCTGCCGACTTCGGTAAAACCAAAGACGGAGACACAAATAACAACGAAAGTACGAGTATTGTCAGATACAATTTACCCAACAAACTAATCATAATGGTTTGGATATTGCAAGCTCCGCGTAAAGCCGGAAACCAACACTTGCGAAGGTGAAAACTTTGTCCCCCCAACCGCTATTTTCCCATTAATCTCCTCTTTTGTAAAAACCTCACGCCCGTAGCCAAAGGGTAAATAACCACACACTACATATGCGCTGTTTTGCGAAGAACAGCTGTTTTCAAAATACTTCATTGAGGCTCTGCTGTCTGTAACATACTCCAAATTAACCGATAGGCTATCACCCTTGACATATTCGATGGAATCAACGTCAACAACTCCATTTTCTTCAGTTTCAATACCCCCAGAATCAAGCCTTGTCGTCCGATAACTCACCTTTCCTACCATTGTGACAAAAAGGTTCTTTTCCTCTCCATTTTTCACAAAGCCAAGTTCCAAATCAACCATTGGCGTCCTCCCATCGTTGCTGAGATAAGATTTGTGGTCTCTCAAAAAAACCTTACTCAAAACAAGGACTTCGTAAGGAAGGCTGGTGTCTCTCCCGGGTGCGTTCAAAATAATTTCGCCAAAAGCAACATCTTTCCCTGACGGCCGAACAACCTCGGGAAGTTTGACTTTATCGGGGTTTTCCCCGAGTAAGACCAAAAGATAAACCGCAAATCCGATTAGGAAAACAAAAAAAGAAAAAAGCAACAGTCTTGTTTTCATCTACACTAGTCATTATCAGGTAAGTTGATACCGCCAGTCAAGAGCGGCGCACAGAATCTACCGTAGAAAAACCATTCCCAAGAAAGCACCGACTACCTTGATCACCCCGTTAACATCCCACATGCCCGCCAAATCGTCCAAAACATACTCTTCGTCGAGAACGTAATCGTAGTTTTTATCAAGAACAATGGGGTTTGGCTGATGTAAAAATATCCAGTCTATATTGTCTTTATTTATTATTTTTCTATTCGGCCCTTTTTCGATTTGATCCCTGCACCACTCCACAAACCTTGGCCTAAATTCACCATCCCAGGTAAAGTTACAGCTTTTGAGTGTGGCGTTTCTTTGTGGAACATCAAACTTCAGGTATGCAGGTATAAAATTATCGCGGCCTACACTGTTATTTCTGCGGGCAAATTCAAGTAAATTATTCACCAGCCCCAAGTCTAAACCATTTTTATCAATTATCTTACTAATCGGTTTTCCAGCGGCTTGGTTGTAGGCGTTTTCCCAAATCTCTTCGGGCGATAAAACTATTACATTACCTTTATATAAAACCATAAACTCAACACCCATTTCCCCGGATTTATCCGTCGTCCTTAAACCCAGGAGAGTAATTCCTGAGGAAAGAACGTTGACATTTGAGGGAGTTGTGCCCCAGTCAAACCTGTTATTTCTTTCGTAAAGTTCAACATTTTGTAGTGGATTAGTTCGGGTAACCGAAAATGGTTTAACGTCCCACTCTCCCGTTTCTTTGTTATAGCCGGCAATATCGATAACGTTACCGCCGTCGGGGGTTTGGAAGCCGTTTAGCTTAACTTGCAAAACTACCCCATTGTCTTTAATGACAATACTACTCGACTCTTCGGGTTTGTATTTCCAAGGCGTATCGGGGATTTGGAGCTCAACCCACTTGCCGTCTTTCCAGACTTGTATTGAGCCATTACTTTCCCTGAATCCCTCTGGGGTGGCTGTTGGCTCGGGAGTGTTCGTCGGTTGGGAGGTGGCTGTCGGTTGCGGAGTGTCAGTTGGGGAGAGAGTCGGCGCGGTCGGCGATGAGACAGGAGCACAAGCGGCGAGAATAATCGAGAGGATAGCGAGGGAGGCAAAGCGTTTCATAAATTTACCTCATGTCAATCTGCACTGCCATTATACTGCCGCGTGCCTATCAAAATATGATTCTGCAGGATGGGTGATGATTTATTCATTCCATGCTACACTTTCAACCAGTGCAATATGCCCATTCCAAGGACCAAACTCCGACCGCCGAATTTGAGACAGCCCATCGTCCCGCGCCCGCGGCTGACGAAATCCTTCACAGATCGCCGCCCGCTGACGATCGTGTCCGCGCCTGCGGGGTCAGGCAAAACGACGCTCGCGCTTGAATGGCTGGCGTCCAGCAAAACGCGAGGGGCGTGGCTCGCGCTCGACAACGATGATAACGATCCCATCCGTTTTATCAACGGAGTTATCGCCGCTTTGCAGGTCGCGGGCTTGAAATTGCGCGCGCCGTCGGGTCAGCGCGACGTCAAAAACATTCTCACCGACATCATCAATCAATTCGACAACAACGACGCCGTCACGCTCGTCCTCGACGACTATCATCTGATTTTCGACGAAGCCATCCACGCGGCGATGGAATACCTGCTCGAGCACATCCCGCCGACCTTGCACATCGTCATTGTGACGCGTGAAACCCCTCCCCTGCCGCTGGCAAGGCTGAGAGCGCGCGACCAGTTGCGTGAATTCCACTTGGACGAACTTCGATTTACGGGCGAAGAAGCGAGATTGTTTTTAAATCAAGTAATGGGACTGAAATTATCGGATCGCCAACTGGACCACCTCGCGCAACATACGCAAGGATGGGTCGCGGGCTTACAGATGGCAGGCTTGTCGCTTCAAGCCGACGCCAGCCAGCCCATCCCCAACCCCAACGAGCGGCAGTTTGTCACCGATTATTTCCTCACCGAGGTCTTCAATCGTCAGCCGAAAGACGTGCAAACTTTTTTGCTCAACACCTCGGTTCTCGAAAAATTTTCAGCCGCGCAATGCAAATCCGTGTTTGCCGGCAACGCTGGCAAAATACTCGCCCATCTCGAAAAGTCCAATTTGTTCATCAGCGCGGTGGACAAGCGGCATCAATATCATCCATTGTTCCGTGAATTTTTGCAGGCAAAACTGCAAAGCGCTTACCCCGAACGCGTCGTTGAATTGCATCGCAAATCTTTTCACTGGCTCGAACAAAACGGATTCGCCGTCGAAGCCATCCCTCACGCGTTTGCAATTGCAGACGACGAATCCGCCGCGCGCCTCATTGCGACTCTCGCGCCTGACTTTCTGAAACGGGGAGAACTGGTCGCCCTCCGCCGCTGGCTGGACCGTCTGCCTGAGTCGACCATTTGGCGTTTCCCGCGCCTCTGCCTGACCCAGATCTGGCTGTTACTCGATTCAAACCTGCAAAACGACGCGCAATCCTATTTCGACCGATTGGGGAACTACCTCGAAAAAAATATGCGGAGCGAGTTCCTCGTCTTGCGCGCCCTCCACGCCGCAATGACTCACCAGCCCGAAGAGGCGATGAAGTTCATGCGAAAGGCGCAACGGACGAAAGAGGCGAAAGACCCGTTCATCCAAACCTATGTTTCGTTTGGGCTGGGCGCGGCGCAAAAGATGGCGCTCCAACTCTTCCAGGCGGAGCAAAGTTTTCGGTCTTCGCTCGCGCTGGCGGAGGCGGAAGGCAACGCGTTCATTTCGTTATCTGCGTTTGCCAATCTGGTGGACGTTTTATATCTGCAAGCGCGGCTGGCGGATGCGGAATCAGCCTGTAAAGAGGCGTTGCGGAATTATCGCCAGAACATCCCCGAGGCGAGCGATTGGTATTGGACGCTGTCGCGTATCGCCTTCCAGAAAAACCAACTGAAAGAAGCCCTCGATTGCGCCAACCGCGCCATTGACTTGTGTATCGAAACAAATCAGGCGGTCATTCAAGCGCGGGTATTGCTCCAACGCGCGCAAATTCATCGAGCCATGAACAGTCGGGAAAAAGCGCAAGCCGATCTCGACGCCGCCGATACGCTCGCGCGCGGTCTGCAAGATAACAACGTGCTTCGCTCCATCATCCGCCAGCGCGTGCAATTCGCCCTGCAAGAGGGCGACCTCGACTCCGCCCGCCAATGGCTTCAAACGTTGAAAAAATACGGCGAAGCTCCGTATCCTTATTATTTTTCGTTGATCAAGGGAAAAACATTGCTTGCGGCGAACGCCATCCACGAAGCTCATGCGGAGTTCGCCAAGACCTTGAAACTTTTGAGCGGCTTGGAGTTTACGATCTTCCGCATCGAAGCGTTGATCTGGCACAGCGCGTGCTTGAGTCAACTCAACCAGAAACAGCGCGCGACAAAAGCGCTCAACGAAGCGGTCAAGTTGGCGCAAGCGGGAGGCGTTGTCCGTCCGTTTGTGGAGGCGCGCAAACAGATCGCGGACATCCTGCCGCGCCTCAATCAAGTCGGGTTTATTCGAAAGGTAGAGCAGGCTGGGGGAAATGCGAGTCAGGCTCAAGGTCCGGGTTTGACGCGGCGTGAAAAAGAAATCCTGCAATTGCTGGCGATCGGCTTATCCAATCAAGAATTGGCGGAGCGACTCTTCATCGCCGAGGGGACGTTGAAGCGGCACGTCGCCAACCTGTATCAAAAGTTGGGCGTTCATAACCGCGCGCAAGCGATCCAACATTTCCATCAATCGCAATAAAAATACAAATAAAACTAAAGTTCGGGCGACAGTTCGATTTGCTTGGCAAATCGTGTCGCCCGCCTTGACGCAGTGCAACTGCGTCAAGAACCTGTTTTTGTGATCTATGAAAATACACACAAAATACATCTTTCGGCGCCTCCAAAATCGAGGCGTTCTCGGTAAAGTTGGGGCATGGAAAACAAACGCTGGGCGACTCGTTATTACACGCTTTGGGCTGGGCAGGCGCTATCTTTGCTCGGCAGTCAATTGGTGCAGTTCGCCATCATTTGGTATTTGACGACAACCACGAACTCTGCGACTACGCTGGCGTTCGCTTCGATGATGGGACTGTTGCCGCAAGTTTTGCTTTCGCCGATCATCGGCACATGGGTAGACCGCGGCAACCGCAAGTTCATCATGATTGCGGCGGATTCAACGGTGGCAGTGACGACGGTTGCGCTTGCGGCATTGTTCGCGTTCGGCGTTGTGCAAACCTGGCACATCTATCTTGCTTTGCTCATCCGCGCGGTGGCTGGAGGCTTTCACGAATTTGCATTCGGCGCGTCGGCGGTGATGCTCGTTCCGAAAGACCAACTCGCGCGGGTGCAGGGATTCAACCAAGCGCTGTACGGCGGACTGAACATCATTTCGGCGCCGCTCGGCGCGCTCCTGCTTTCGATTCTGCCCATGCAGGGCATCCTCGCAATTGACGTATCCACTGCCCTGCTCGCGGTGACGATCCTTTTCTTCATCGCCATCCCGCAACCCGAACGAAACGAACAAGCGCCGCTCACGTTCTGGCAAGACTTTACGGCTGGCTTCCGCTACATCATCACGTGGCGCGGGTTGGTGATTCTGCTTTCGTTGGTGATGGTCATCAACTTTTTCTTCACCGCCACCGAACCGCTTACGCCTCTGCTGATCACAAACCACTTCAAAGGCGACGCGGAACAACTTGCCCTCTGGCTTTCGTTGTTCTCCGTTGGGACTGTGGCGGGCGGTCTCATCCTCGGTGCGTGGGGCGGCTTCAAGCGGAAGATCGTCACCGCGCAAGTCGGGCTAATCGCGAGCGGACTCTGCACGATCGTAATCGGCGTCGTATCGAAAGATCAATTCCTAGTGGGCTTGGTCGCAAATTCGATGGTCGGTTTGCTCTTGCCCATCGTCAACGGCTCGTTCGGCGCGACGTTGCAAGCGACCATCGTCCCTGAGATGCAAGGGCGAGTGTTCGCATTCATTCGCAGCGCGGCGATGCTTGTCTCGCCGCTGGCGTTGGTTGTGGCGGGTCCCGTCGCCGACTCAATCGGAATCCAATCGTGGTTCGTGGGCGCGGGCATATCGTGCGCCGCGCTCGGCGCGGTCGCGTTATTCTCGTCCGATGTGATGAGCATGGAAAACAAAGCCATGCAAGAGAAACCGCATGTTATCGCAGACAATCCCTGATTTCGATTCCATTTGGGATTATTCGAATCCGCAAAAGACCGAAGGGCGCTTCCGCGAGATTCTTTTGCAAGTCCCCGACGACGAGCCAGAATTCCTCGAATTGCTGACGCAGATCGCGCGGGCGCAAGGGCTTCAACAACGGTTCGCCAAAGCGCATCAGACTCTCGATCAGGTCGAACGGCGAGTCGGCGAGTCGGTATCGCGCGCCAAAGTCCGCTATTTGCTCGAACGCGGCAGGGTCTTGAATTCGTCGGGTTTGCCAGATGATGCGCGTCCGTATTTCGAACAAGCGCTGGATTCGGCGACGAAACTCACCGAGGACTCGTACGCGGTGGACGCGCTCCACATGCTCGCCCTCGCCGCGCCACCCGCTTCTTCCCTCGACTTGAACCTGCGCGCAATTGCGTTAGCCGAATCGTCGGGACAGGAAAACGCGCGCGGCTGGCTCGCGTCGTTGTACAACAACGCAGGCTGGTCGTATCACGACTTGGGCGAATACGCGTCCGCGTTGGAAATGTTCACGAAAGCCGAGTCAGCTCGAAGGTCGAATGGAAGCGTGACCGAAATCCGCATCGCGCGTTGGTGCGTGGCACGCGCGTTACGGTCGCTCAACCGCGTCAAAGAAGCGTTGACCATCCAGCGAGAATTGAAATGCGAGATCGAATCGGCTGGCGAGAGCGATGGGTATGTTTTTGAAGAAATTGGGGAATGCCTGTTGGCGCTGAACCGCGCGAAGGAGTCACGCGCTTACTTCGCAAAAGCCTATGAGGTTTTATCGCAAGATATCTGGCTTGCAGAAAAAGAGCCCGAACGACTGGCAAGGTTGAAAGAATTGGGCTCAACCAGCGGCTGAGCAGAGTCGCGCGTTGAGGTATTTCTGGTTAACCTGAATTGCCTGATAATATGTCACCCTGAGCACCAGCGAAGGGTCTTGGACTTCCGAAGTAGAGATGCTTCGCTTTGCTCAGCATGACATGACCTCAAGTTAACTAATCCCCCGATTAGCAAATAACGAACCTCATGGTCGTTCAGCAATTTCAAGAACTCTTTGAAGTCGGGCGGTAGCCGCAGATCCATAATTGATTCTCCGCAGTAGTTCCATATAGGCAAGACGTTCAGACGGCGTTCTGGAAAGCCAGTATGCCTTATCCTGCTTATCTGCTTCTTCAAAGGAGGACACGACAGTTAAAACAGATTTATCCAACCGAGGGAAATGATTCTCGTCCATGAGTTTAGTATAGCATAATCAAAGTGCAATTATTCTTGCGGTATCCCCACAAAAACCGTACCGTCCCGCACTTGGACTGGGTACGCGGGGATATCCTCCACGGCAGGTAATTCCACAACCTTTCCCGTGCGGACGTCAAATTGCGCCCCATGCCGCGGACAGATAATGTTGAAGCCTTCAAGATCGCCCTCCCCCAGCGGACCGTCGTCGTGCGAGCAGATGTCCGCAATCGAGAAGTATTGTCCGGCGATGTTGAAAATCACCAGCGATTTGCCTTCGATCTCGACGAAAAGCCGCTCCCCGTTCGGCAGTTCCGAGGCGGGGACGATTTCATAAAATTCGATGTTTTCGGTTTGTTGTGTGTAATTGAACATGGGGGAAAGTATACAAGTAGACAAGGAAACAAGTAGACACGGTTTTACCTGTGTACGTGTTTACCTGTGTACGTTTTTACTCCACAAGAGAATCACTTGCCTCACCTAAGCCATAGACCCCCGCCTTCAACACCTTGAGCGACAACAGCGCGCATTTCAAGCGGACAGGTCCCAATTCGATGCCGAGCATATCAAGGATATGCTCTTTGTTCAACTGCTTTACTTCATCGAGTGGCTTGCCAATGATGGATTCAACGAGCAGGTCGGCGGAGGCTTGCGAGATGGCGCACCCATGACCGTCGAAGCGCGCGTCTTTCACCGTCCCATCCGCGGCGGTTTGGAGCGTGATCTCGATATGGTCGCCGCACAGGGGGTTGTTGTCCGCAAATTGAATATCGTGCGGGTCGAGGTGACCGCGATAGGAGGGATTTTTGTAGTGTTCGATAATGACTTCGCGATAGAGGTCGTCCATGTTAGTCCTATAGTTGGATAGTCTTATCATCAGATAGTCGAGAACAGAAAAGTCGTTGTAAACCCGCGACTATCCGACTAACAAACCACGCGGCTATCTAACCAAACATCTCCTTCACCTTGTAAATCCCGTTCACCAACAGATCCACTTCTTCTTTCGTGTTGTACAAATAAAACGAAGCGCGGCTGGTGGCAGGGATGCCGAATTTCTCGTGCAATGGCTGAGCACAGTGATGACCCGCGCGGACGGCGATGCCGTCGCGGTCCAAAATCTGCGCCACGTCGTGAGGGTGAACGCCGTCGAAGGTGAACGCAGCGACGCCTCCCTTTTTATCCGCCGAGGGACCAAACAACTTCACGCCGGGGATTTCCTCCAAGCGTTCGAGCGCGTATTCGGTGATGGCGTGTTCGTGCGCGGCGATGTTCTCCATGCCGACTTTCGTCAGATAATCCACCGCCGCGCCGAAACCGACGGCTTCCGCGATGGCGGGAGTGCCAGCCTCGAATTTGTGCGGAAGCGTGTTCGGCTTGAACGAGCGGAGTTTCACTTCCTTGATCATGTCGCCGCCGCCGAGGAACGGAGGCATGGCTTCGAGCAACTCGGCTTTGCCATACAACGCGCCGATGCCTGTCGGTCCGCACATTTTGTGCGCGGAGAAGGCGTAGAAGTCCGCGTCGAGGGTTTGCATGTCCACTTTGAGGTGCGGGACGGATTGCGCGCCATCAACGAGTGTGACTGCGCCAGCCTCATGCGCCATGCGGATGATGTCTGCGGCGGGGTTGATCGTGCCGAGGACGTTGCTCATGTGTGTAAAGGCGACCAGTTTCGGGGTCCGCGCAAGAAGCGTTTTGTAGGCTTCCAAATCCAGCAAGCCGTCTTCCGTCACAGGGATGAATTCCAATTCGACGCCGCGTTCCGATTGCAACATCAACCACGGCACGAGGTTGGAATGATGTTCCATCTCGGTGAGGACGACGAGGTCGCCCGCTTTGAGATTTGCGCGCGCCCAAGTGTACGCCACGAGGTTGATCGACTCGGTCGTGTTGCGCGTGTAAACAATTTGCCGCGCGGAAGGCGAGTTGATGAATTTTGCTATCTTCTCGCGCGCCGCTTCATACATGGCGGTCGCTTCCTCGGCGAGCGTGTGGACGCCGCGATGGATGTTCGCGTTCGAGCGGCGATAGTACGCGTCCATCGCCTCGATGACGGGCGTCGGCTTTTGCGAGGTGGCGGTCGAATCCAAATACACCAACGGAACGCTGTCGTGCGTCTTGCGTTGGAGGATTGGAAAGTCTTTGCGGATTTCGTTGACGTTAAGCATGAGAAAGAATGGTAAACAGGGAAACAGGTACACAAGTAAACAAGGCGTCACGTGTATCCGTGCCTACCTGTCTACGCGCCCGCCTGCCCCACTAATATTCCGGGATCATCCGCTCTTCGCGGCGCGCCGACTTCTTGCCCGGCGCTGGACGCATGTGTTCGGAGGTCAGCGGGTACCACAAGATGCGGTCCGGCACCATCCAGCCGTCAGTGAGGTATACGTTGGAACGGAACTGCACCGCGACGAGTTTGTTATCCACTTGCACGACAGTGCCGCGGATCCAGCCGCGCACACGGTCGCGGTTCTTCTCGTGGTCGCAATACACTTCCACCGCATCGCCCACTTGAAAATCGTGCAACGCGCCGGGCGGCTTCATGTAATTGTATTGCGGGATGCGTAAGCCTTTCAGCATTTTACGGTCGGCTGAAGAGAGCACACGCGACGAGTATCCCTTGCTCGTCCCGCGGACTTTGGTTGTTGCAACAGGGCGCGTGCGCGCCGGTTCCGGTTTGCGCGGCGCGAGGACGATGGATTTCGGCTTCTGTTTCGCCGCCGCCTTTGCCTCATCTTTTGGAGCGGAAGCGCCCGGCTTTGAGCGGCTCACAATTTTCATGGTTTTCCGCGGCGCGGGTTTTGCCTTGGTCTTTTTCGATTTGGAGTTGGTCATGTTTTTTGATTTTGTTGTTGCCATTCAACGTCTCGATTCTGGCTACGCCATTTTATCGGCAATGTATTGCTGGAAGCGCTCGCGCACGCCCTCGAACGGGATGCGCTGGAAGATCGGGTCGAAGAATCCCTCCACCATGATCTTCTCCGCTTCCGCTTGCGGGATGCCGCGCGACTTCAAATAGAAAAGCGGCTCCGCTTCCAACTTGCCGACCGTCGCGCCGTGCGTGCAACGCACGTCGTCGGCAAGGATTTCCAAACCGGGGATCGAATCGGCGCGCGCGCCGTCGCTCAACACGAGGTTGCGATTCGCCTGATACCCGTCGGTCTTTTGCGCGCCGGGCGCCACGTAGATCATACCCTGCCACACCGAGCGGCTCTTGCCTTTCAACGCGCCCTTGAACAACAGGTCGCTGGTCGTGTGTTGCGCAAAATGGTTCTGTTGCGTGTCGTGGTCGAGGTGTTGGGCGCCGTCCGTAAAATAAAAACCAGACATACGTCCCTGCGCGCCGTCGCCTGCGAGATCGAGTTCGGAAAAGTTTTTCGTGAGACGCGAACCGATGGCGCCGAAGATCCAATCGAGATTGCCGCCGCGTTCGACGCGCGCGCGTTCGTGGCTGAAATTCCAGACGTGCCGCCCCCACGATTGCAATTCGACGAATTTCAACGCCGCGCCGTCCAGCGCTTGGATTTCGACGATTCCCGCGTGCAGGGAGTTTGCCCCAACCTCGTCGGGCGACGCGGCTTCGTGAACATACGTCACCGACGCGCCCTCGTCCACCAGCACGAGGATGTGCGAAACGTGAGCCAGGTTCGCGCCCGGTCCCCACAACACGGAGTGAAGCGGCTCGTCCACGGTCACGCCTTTGGGAACATACAACACCACGCCGTTCTGCGCGAACGCGCCAGCCAGCGCGGAAAACTTCCCTTCCTCCACATTGACGGTTTTGCCCATCATCTTTGCGAGCAGTTCGGGATATTTTTGTTCGGCGGTCAGCAGGTCGGTGAAGACGACGCCTTTCTTCGCGAGTTTCTCATCGAGTTCGATCTTCGAGCCGCCAGGCGTTAGAATGATCTGCCCGCCATGCTGGTCGGCAACGAGCGGGCGCAACAAATCTTCGCGCACCGGAGGCAAATCGTTGAACGCGCCCGGTTTTGGAAAGACAAATTTATCGGCAGGCAAGACGTGAATGTCCGTGCGGCGCCACGCTTCGAGGGACGTGTCGGGGAGGCGATTCTTCACGAAGGCGGACCAGGCTGAGGTCCGGTAAGAAGCGAGCGCGTCCACTCCCTTGCGCACGTCCGCTTCAGTGAATGAGAAATCGCTCGCGGCTGATTCCGCGCGTCTAGTCTTTGAAATTACTACTTTTGGTTTTTCTTGCATAATTTTTTCCTGTAGCGCAAATTGGCAATTTGCGTTACCCAATACTTCCTTCCATCTGCAACGCGATCAAACGATTCATCTCAACCGCGTATTCCATCGGTAATTCTTTGACGAGCGGCTCGATGAAACCGGAGACGACCATGGTCGTGGCTTCTTCTTCGCTGAGACCGCGGCTCATGAGGTAGAAGAGTTGCTCCTCACCCACTTTGCTCACCGAGGCTTCGTGACCAATGGTGACGTCGTCTTCGTCAATTTCGATGTAGGGGTACGTGTCGGAGCGCGATTGCGGATCAAGCAACAACGCGTCGCACACAACGTTGGACTTGACGCCCTTCGCGCCTTTGTGGACTTTGAGCAAACCGCGATAGGACGCGCGTCCGCCCGCTTTGGAAATGGATTTCGAGGTGATCTTGCTCGACGTGTTCGGCGCGAAGTGCACCATCTTCGAGCCCGCGTCCTGCGTCTGACCGGGTCCTGCGAACGCCATCGAGAGCATCTCACCGCGCGCGCCGGGTTCCATCAGATAGCATGATGGATATTTCATCGTGACTTTCGAGCCGAGGTTGGCGTCCACCCATTCGTGCGTGCCGTTCTCGAATACTTTGGCGCGTTGGGTTACGAGATTGTAGACGTTCGTTGACCAGTTTTGAATCGTCGAGTAACGCGAGCGCGCGCCTTTTTTGACGATGATCTCGATCACACCGGAGTGGAACGAATCGGTGGTGTATTGCGGCGCGGTACAACCTTCGACGTAATGCACCGACGCGCCTTCGTCCACGATAATGAGCGTCCGTTCAAATTGACCGACGTTCGCGGTGTTCAAACGGAAATATGCCTGCAGGGGCAAATCCACCTTCACGCCTTTCGGCACGTACACGAACGATCCGCCCGACCAAACCGCGCTGTTCAACGCGGCAAACTTGTTATCTTCAATCGGGATGACCGTCCCGAAATATTCACGGAACAGGTCGGGGTGCTGGCGCAGCCCGTCTTCAATCGAGAGGAAGATCACGCCCTGCTTTTCGAGATGTTCTTGAATGGAGTGATACACCATCTCCGATTCGTATTGCGCGCCCAAGCCCGCCAGGAATTTTCGTTCCGCTTCCGGCACGCCGAGTTTATCGAATGTGCGCTTGATGTCGTCGGGAACGTCGTCCCATGATTTTTCGCTTTTCTCGGTCGGCTTGACGTAGTAATAAATGTTGTCGAGGTCCAGCTCTTTCAACGAGGGACCCCAGTTCGGCATCGGTCGCTTCGTGAAATGGTCGAGCGCCTTCAAGCGGAAGTCGAGCATCCACTGCGGCTCGCCCTTCATGTGCGAGATCTGCTCCACCACTTCGCGGTCGAGTCCCTTGCGGGATTTAAAGGTGTAGTAATCGTCACGGTCGTGAAAACCGTATTTATACTCGCCAATATCTTCTAAGATTTGCGCATCTTCACTCATAGTGTCTCCAAATGTTCAGCCACAGAGACCACAGAGATTCCGAGAAGATAAAAACTCATTTTCTCGGTGAACTTTGTGGCTAATTATGCGGCAAGTTCCTCGTGCTTCTCGCGCACCCATTCGTAACCTTGCTCTTCGAGATGCAGCGCGAGATCGGGTCCGCCCGATTCGACGATGCGTCCATCGAGCATGATGTGGACGAAGTGCGGTTTGATGTAGTTCAACAAGCGCTGATAGTGCGTGATGACCAGCACGCCGAGCTCGGATCCGCTCAAGGCGTTGACGCCCTCTGCCACGACGCGCAACGCGTCAATATCCAGGCCTGAATCGGTCTCATCCAAAATGGCGATCTCGGGCTTCAAGGTTGCCATCTGCAGAATTTCGGCGCGTTTCTTTTCGCCGCCGGAGAATCCGTCATTGAGATAACGCCCGGCAAAGTTCTGATCCATTTTCAACATCTTCATTTTCTCGATCAGCAATTTACGGAACTCAGGGATCGGGATGCCTTTGTCGGCTGGGTTTTCCACGCGGCGGCGCGAGTTGATGGCGGTCCGCAAAAAGTTGGCGACCGTTACGCCGGGGATGGCAACCGGGTATTGGAACGCGAGGAATATGCCAAGTCGCGAGCGTTCGTCGGGTTCGAGCTCCAATACGTTTTGTCCTTTGAAAATGACTTCGCCTTGCGTGACGGTGTAATTGGGATGTCCCATCAATGTATAAGCCAGCGTGGACTTCCCCGTTCCGTTCGGTCCCATAATGGCGTGGATCTCACCCTGATTTACAGTGAGTGAAAGACCTTTGAGAATTTCCTTATCTCCGATGCTAACGTGCAGATTCTTGATTTCGAGTTGCGACATGCGTGATTTGCTCCTTACAGATAAGCCATTACTGGCGTTTATACTTGAACCGGCGGCATTATAGCAGGGCAGAGAGCAAAAGTCAATATTTATGATATTTTTCTAGTATATTGACAATACAAAAGCAGACGGTTATACTGCCCACTATGAAAAGCACGAAAGACCGGATTCTCGATACACTACACCGCAAGCCGAAAATCAGCATCAACGAACTTGCCGAAGCCGTGGGGATCAACGCTATTTCTGTCCGCCACCACCTCACCAACCTCACCGCCGAGGGGCTGATCAAGGCAGATGAAGAACGGCACGGCGTGGGGCGCCCGCGCTTCATCTACTCGCTCACACCGGATGGGATGGAACGCTTCCCAACGAAATATTTGCGGCTCACAACCAAATTGCTGGCTCAGATGAAAGAGACCATGCCCGCGCCGGAAGTGAACAAGTTATTCAGCCAGATCGCGGAAAACATGGCGGATCAATATTCCGACCAGATCAAGGACCTCAGCATCGAAGAGCGGCTAAACTTCGTCAAGGAGATGCTCGCGCAGGAGGGCTTCACAATCGAGTGGGAAAAGAAGGATAAGGAGTACCAGATCCACGAACTCGCATGTCCTTATTACCAGATCAGCGTCGCGCACCCGGAGGTCTGCACAGTGGACCAAACATTGATCTCAAAGATGCTTGCCCTCCCCGCCCAAAAAGTTCAATGTATTCTGGATGGAAGCGCGCGCTGTACGTATGTAGTAAATCCCGGAACGAAAAACTAAATTCAGACCTGTGAGGTCTTGAAGACCTCACAGGTCTCTTTGGAGATAAAAATGACCGAAGAGACCGTCAACGAGATCCAATGGACAATCCACCAAACGCACCCGGAAATGGTCGCTCCCGCCCGGGAGAGACTTTCCGAAGTAATTGACCCCGAGATCGGGATGCACATCATCCAACTCGGTTTGGTGCGCGATATTTCGATCGAGGACGGCGTTGCGCACGTGAAGATGATCCTCACCACTCCGTTCTGCCCGTACGGTCCGGCGATGATCGAAATGACCAAAGCCAAGGCAACCGAAGGATTGAATATGCCCGTCACCATCGAGATGGGTATGGATATGTGGGACTTCTCGATGATGGAAGACCCATCCGCGTTGGATTGGGGGATGTACGCGTAGGCGGCTGGATGGTTGGGTAATTAGGCGGGTTTAGCGAAAGATGTGTACATGGGTGGATGCAAATTTGTCGGATGGGGATGTATGGGAGAGCAGGATAAAAGTAGACAGGTAGACACGAAAACACAAAACGTGTCTACCTGTTTTCTTGTATACTTGTCCCCTACCCCAAGGAGACCGCATGGATTTACACCTTAAAAACAAACGCGCGCTGGTAACTAGCTCCTCCCGCGGATTGGGCTACGCCGCCGCGCTCTTGCTTGCAAAAGAAGGATGCCGCGTGGCGATCAATGGGCGGGATGAGGGGACGATCAAGGATATAGCGGCGAAGGTAAACAAGGAAACACGCGCAAGCGCACAGGTGGAAGGATTCGCTGGCGATGTATCCTTGCCCGATGTGCCTGAAAAATTGATTCAGCAAACCGTCGAGGCGTTTGGCGGGCTGGACATCCTCATCACCAACGCGAGCGGACCGAAATCGGGTTCGATTGATTCGCTCGACGATGCCGCGTGGCAAAAAGGAATTGACTTGTGCCTGATGAGTCACGTGCGATTGATCAAAGCCGCGCTGCCGCATTTGCGAAAATCCGATTCAGCGAGCGTGTTGACGATCACTTCGTATTCGGTCAAACAGCCGATTCCAAATTTGCTGATATCGAACAGCGCCCGCGCGGCGACGGCGGGACTCACCAAATCGCTCGCGTTGGAACTCGGGAAGGAGGGCATCCGTTTTAACTCCATTCTGCCGGGCTGGACGGAGACCGAGCGCGTCGAAGAGTTGATGAACGATCGGGCGCAGGCGAACCAGACCTCCCCGGAGGAAGAGAAGCGTAAGCAAGTCGAGTCCACCGCGCTGAGGCGAATGGGCCATCCCG
The DNA here is from genome assembly GCA_020847435.1 of Anaerolineales bacterium. Taxonomy (GTDB): domain Bacteria; phylum Chloroflexota; class Anaerolineae; order Anaerolineales; family Villigracilaceae; genus Defluviilinea. The sequence goes on along the minus strand of JADLBX010000009.1, from coordinate 56,566 downwards.
AAGAATTTGCCAACGCCGCCGTCTTCCTCGTCTCGCCCGCCGCGTCGTACATCACAGGCATTTTGCTGAATGTGGACGGCGGAATCATTCAGGGAACTTTTTAATGAAACAGTTTGTGTTGATCGCGGCGCTCTTTCTTGCAAGTTGCGCGCCGCAAGCGACTCCTGCGTCGACATCCTTGCCGTCAACAGCCAGCGAAGCGCAAGAAGTTTTGATTCGATTTTTCGACCTGTTGAACGCAAAGCAATACGCCGAAGCGGATTTGCTGTACGGCGGCGAGTATGAGCAACTGCAAGTCTTCAACTCGTCCGCAGACCCGACGGATCATGCCGCGTTGTGGAGTTGGTCTTGCGAAAACGCGGGATTGCAATGCCTGAAAGTTCGTACTGCGACATCCGAAACGACGCAAGGCGACACGCACATCTTTCAGGTAGAATTCAGCAACGCTGACGGAAGTTTGTTTGCGTTGGGTCCGTGCTGTGGCGCAGACGAAACCGAGATGCCGCCCGTTTCTCAATTTGAATATCGCGTGGCGCGCAACAGCGACGGAAAATTCAAGGTGATGGATTTACCTCCCTATGTCCCTTAACGACGAAACAAAAAAAATATCTTTTCTAGCGCGCACGTCCATTTTGATCGCGATGTTTTTCGGGTTGGATAAAGTCCTCGCCTTCGTGCGCGTGGGCATCATCTCGCGCATCTACACGGACGAAGTTGGCTTGCTCGACGTGTTCAACTCCGCTAACAATGTGCCCGACGTGTTGTTCGCGCTGATCTCGGGCGGCGCGCTGGCGATGGCGTTCATCCCGTTGATGAGCGAATATCTCACGACGAAGAGCCGTGAAGCCGCATGGGATTTGTTCTCGCGCGTTGCCAATCTTGCTTTTCTCGTCACCGTTTCAGCCGCCGTGATCATTTTTATTTTCGCGCAACATCTGGTGGACAACGTCATTGTCCCCGGCTTCACGGCGGAACAGCGCGCGCTGGTCGCGGAACTCATGCGACTCAACCTCATCAGCACGATCATCTTTTCGATCAGCGGTTTGGTGATGGCAAGCCTGCAAGCCAACCAGCATTTCCTTTTGCCCGCGCTCGCGCCGACGATGTACAACGTCGGTCAAATTTTCGGCGCGCTCGTCTTCGTTCCAATCTTCGGCATTCAAGGTCTCGTGTATGGCGTGATCCTCGGGGCGGCGCTTCATCTCGGCGTGCAAATCCCGGCGCTGTTCCGTTTCGGCTTCAAATGGACTCCCGCGCTCGACCTGCGTCACACGGGTTTGCTCGAAGCGTTGAAGTTGCTCGGTCCGCGTTTGCTCACCATGGGCGGGATTCAATCCATCGTCATCGTGCGCGATTATCTCGCCTCACTCACCGGGCAGGAGGGCGCGGTCACGTCGCTAGCGTATGGTTGGATGATCATGCAAGTTCCTGAGACTCTACTTGGGACAGCGATCGCCACCGCGATGCTCCCGACTCTTTCGGAACTCGCTTCACGCGACGGGTGGCATGAGTTCCGTCTAGCGGTCGAACGCGCCCTTCGAGTTTTGATCGCCCTCACGCTTCCCATCGCGGCGGTGATGGCGGCGGGAATCAACCCGCTCGTGCGCGCCGCGTTCGGCTTCGGCGATGAAACGTCCGCGCTCATCACGTGGACAACGCGCACCTACCTCCTCACGCTCACTGGGTTTTCGATTCAAGAGATCGCGGCGCGCTCGTTCTACGCGCGCAAGGAGCCGTTATTCCCGCTCTACGCGGTCATCATCCGCCTGATCGTGTTCGTGAGCGTCGGCTATTTTGGAATCACGCTCTTCAAACACATCGGCGCGCCGGTCATCGCATTCGCCGAGATCGCGTTGCTCGTTGAATCCATTTTCCTCTTCAGTTGGCTGAGCAAGCGGATGCACGAACCGCTCGTCGTGTGGAGCGCGGTCGGCAAAGGCTTGGTTGCCGCAGTCATCGGCGGCGTGACGGCATACTTGCTGGCGTTGTACATCCCCGGTTCCGCGGCGCTCACCGCGTTGATTGGTATGGTCATCGGCGGACTCATTTGCCTGCCGATCATTTGGTCCGAAATTAAATTGTTGTTAAAACTTTAAAATCAAGGCTGATATAATCTTTCCCATGTCTCAAGATCTCGGAAGCACACAACCCAATCTCAAAATCAACAAACCCAAACGCTGGCAGAGATTTCTCCTCAACGCGCTGGGCATAATCGTCCTGCTCGCGCTTGCCATCCTCGGCGGATTCCGCTCGGGCATCGGCGTTCGCCAGTCGTACCAATCGTCGGTGATGAGCCAGCAACTCAGCGAACAGTTCACCTACGCGCTTGTAGACCTCCAATTCGGGCGCTATGAAAACGCCAAACAGCGCCTCGAATGGATCATCCAGAACGACCCGTCCTTCCCCGAAGCGCAACAACAATTGACCAACGTGCTGGTGTTGATGAACCAACCCACCCCCACGCCGACTCCCTCACTGACGCCGACGCCCGATTTCAGCGGCGCGGAAGAGGCGTTCTCGCGCGCCCAGCAACTCATCACCGCACAGGATTGGCCCGGCGCCATCGGCGCGCTCGACGAGATGCGTAAACTCGACCCAACCTACAACACCTCGCTTGTGGACGGGATGTATTATTTCGCCCTGCGGAACTACGGCGTAAAACTCATCAATGAGGGGAATCTCGAAGGCGGCATTTACCAGATCGCCCTGGCGGAGAGATTCGGTCCGCTCGACCGCGACGCAAACGGATTGCGCGAAGGCGCGCGCGTCTACCTCATCGGCGCGTCGTTCTGGGAACTAGACTGGAAGCAGGCTGTGTTCTACTTCGAGCAGGCGCGTAACTGGGGCAACCTATGGGACGGCACGATGACCGCCAGCGCGCGCTACCAATCCGCGTTGATGCGTTACGGCGACGAGTTACTCGCCGACGGCGACGCGTGCGGCGCGTACCTTCAATATACCAGCGCGCAAACCCTCGGCGCGCTCGACAATACCGCGTCAGAGGGATTCACCGAAGCCTCGCAAATTTGCTACCCCGCAACGGAAACGCCGTCCCCCACCGAAACGCCCACCTTCGGTCCCCCACCAACCGATACAGAAACGCCGACGCCAACGCCATGACGCCTCCTCCCGCCTGGGCGCTCGCGGTCATCTACTGGCTGCATTTTCTCGCCACGGTCGCGTGGGTCGGGAGCCTCTCGGCGATCGCTTTCCTGATCCTGCCCGCCATGAAACGCACGCTCGACGCGACCGCGCAACTCGCGCTCATCGAAGCCATCCAAAAACGATTCGAACCGGTCACCTGGTTCAGCCTCAGCTTGCTGGTCCTCACCGGCTTGTTCCAGATGAGCGTCAACCCGCATTACGACGGCTTCCTTTCGACCAGCGCTCAATGGTCGCTGGCGATCCTCGCCAAACATTTACTCGGCATGATCGTCATCGTGGTCAGCGCCATCCACACCTGGGATGTGATCCCCGCCATCCGCCGCGCGCTCATTCAATCGAAAAAGATCAACAACGCAGAACAAATAACCGTCCTCCAGCGCCGCGAGATCAGATTGCTCTACGCCAATCTCGTTATGGGGATTCTGATCCTCGCCGCGACCGCCGTCGCACGCGCCTCATAACGCGGCTCATAACGTAAAATCAGCCCGCCTCTTTCTCACGGGGCGGGCTGACTCAGTTTCCTGCGACCGATTCAACTCGTGAGGCGGCGCAAGATGCCATCTTGCGCTACAACCGAATCAACTCCGGCGCGGGGACGCCGGTCAAATCATACGCCAGCGCGCCGGTGATTCTTACCGGCACGATCTCGCCAACTCGCGCCTCGCCTTCGATGAAGACCATGCCGTCAATCTCCGGCGCGTCGCGGTACGAGCGTCCAATAGCGATTCCTTGATCGCGTCCCTCAACCAAAACATCCAACGTCTTTCCAACGTACGATTGATTGACCTGCATCGAAATTCCCTGTTGCAGTTCCATCAACTGTTCGTAGCGCGCTTGCTTCACTTCCGCAGGCACCGGATCGCCAAGCGGTTCGCTCGTCGTCCCCGGCTCGAACGAAAACTGGAACGCGCCCACGCGGTCAAAACGGCTTTCTTTGACGAAATCAACCAACGCCTGAAATTCTTCATCCGTCTCGGCCGGATAACCGACGATGAATGTCGTGCGGATCGCCAAATTCGGAATCTTGGCGCGCATCTTGCCCAGCGTGCGGTGCACCCAATCAATGTTCGACGGGCGGCGCATACGATACAACGTCTTTGGGTGCGCGTGTTGAAGCGGCATATCGAGGTAGGGCAAAACCTGCCCGCTTGAAGCCATCACGTCAATCAGACGGTCGGTCACGTAACCGGGAAACGCGTACATGATTCGAATCCAGTCCATGTCCGGCACAGACGCGGTGAGCTGTTCGAGCAAAATCGCCAGCCCGTTTTTCATCCCCAAGTCGTGACCGTAATCGGTCGTATCCTGCGAGATCAGAATCAACTCGCGCACCCCCGCATCCCTGAGGCGCCGCGCTTCGTCGAGGATCAACTCCACTGGGCGCGAGACCGCAGTCCCTTTGATGAGCGGAATGGCGCAGAACGCACACGGACGGCGGCATCCATCCGCAATTTTGACGTACGCGCTCGCGCCCGCCACCGACGCGCGCAACGCGTCCCGTTCATCCGTGCCGACCGTTTTCGCTTCAGGCAGATGATAAAGAGGTTCAGGGTGTGGACTCTTGCGAAGTTCGCGCACAACTTGCACGATGTCCATCCAGCGGCGCGTGCCCAACACGCCGTCCACGCCAGGGACCTTCTCCGCCACCTCCGCTCCGTAGCGTTGGGTGAGGCATCCCGCCGCGATCAGGATCTGATTCTTTTTCTTTCCATCAGCAAGTTCGCGCAGAACGTCCAACGATTCCTGTTTGGCGGGACCGATGAAGCCACACGTATTCACGATTAACACGTTCGCGTGCGAGGGCTTGTCCACCGCATGATAGCCGTCGCGGACAAGCAGTTGCGCCATCGAATCGGAATCAACCGTGTTCTTTGAGCAACCGAGGGAGACAAGATGAAAAGTATTTTTGGACAAGAAGATATTCCTATGTTGTTGAGCAAAATGGCATTTTGCTCTACGCGCTAGGGAGTTCCCGTGATTCCTGGGGTCTTCGACGGGATCGGCGTGCGCGACGGTGGAACGGTCGCGGTTGGTGTGGGCGTAATGGTTGGAGAGAGCGTCGGCAGCGCGGTCGGCGTGACGATCTCTTCCGCGCGGTAAATATTGCCGATCACCTCGCCGAACCCGCCAAGCAAACCGAGGTCGCGTCCATTGTACACGATGCGGATGGCGGCTCCGCTTCCGACCAACACTTCCACCTGTTCCTCCGCTTCGAACGGATACGCGTTCCCCGGCATTACGCGCCCATTGAAGACCTCCTCCCCATCCACGATCACGCGCATGTAGGTGCGCTCAACGGCGATCAGATTCACCTGCACGTTCACATTTAAATTCTGCGTGGGGATAACGATGGTCACGGTCGGCTCATTTTCTTCGACGAATCCAAGCGTGGCGGTCGGCGTGAACAACGAGGGATCGGGGGTGGCGAGCAGTACATCCGAAATGGAGGGCGCGGTGGGTTGAATCTCTTCCTGGTTTTGCAACATCACCACACGGTTGATGCCCCAAATGAGGAAGCCGACCAGAAAAACGGCGATGCCGATGCCGAAGATCAGGTCGCCGGCAATGAAACTGCGAAGCGGCGGAATATTCGCAACGATCGGCTCACCCGGCTGACGGGCAGGTTTTTGCGGATTGCGCTCACGGTGCCGCGCTTGCAACCCGTCTGCATAGCGGAGGAGCAGCGCGTCCACATCCAGATCGAGGAAGGACGCGTAGTTGGATAACATGCCGCGCGTTTGCACAGTGGAAGGCAGGTTCTCCAGCGCGCCGTTCTCGAGCGCTTCAAGGTAATGCGCCTTGACCTTGGTATTCCGTTCCACTTCATCGAGATGCAAACTGAGCAGGTCGCGGCGTTCGCGCAGTTCACGCCCGATCTCTTTGAAGATTTCGTCGGACTGTTGTGAATTGTCGGTTTGAAGGGATTCAGGTTCAGCCACTTTAACTTCAGGCTCCCCTTGTTGTGGAGACTCGGAATCCGTAGCGGGCAATTCTGCTTTACGCCTTACGCGTACCGATATAACAGAACTTAACCGGTTCAGCCACGATTGCCAAAGTCCGTCGCTGACGTCCGACGATGCCGGTCCGTGGTCTTGCGTCGCGGACGGCTGTTCAACAACAGGCTCGGGTTGGGCAATTGGAGTTGTTTCGACTACCTCAGGTTGAGGCTCAACCACTGGCACCGGTTCAGGCTCGACCTTCTTGCGCGTGCGCCGGGGTTTGGAGGGAGCGGCATCCTTCGCAGGCTTGGAGTCCGCTTTTTTGCGGCGAGCAGGTTTACCCGTCGGTTGAGGCGGCGCTTCCTGAGGCTGAATCGGTTCAGGGGTTTGAGGCGCCGGCGCAGGAGTTAAATCCATCGGCGTGATCAGTTCATCCGCCGGCGTTTTTTCCGCGCGCATTTCCTCGAGCAATTGCTCAAAGTTCAAGCCAAGGTATTCGGCGTAATTTCGCAGGTAGCCGCGCGCCTGTACCGGCGAGGGCATCGCCGAAAGATCGTCGGCTTCGAGCGCCTGCAAATATTGAACGCGGATGCGCGTGCCCTCGAATACTTTTTCGAACGTGAGGCGCTGGGCTTCGCGCGCGTGTTTGAGTTTCTGACCGATGGTTGGCATTCACAATCGTTCCGCCACAGAGTTCAACGAGAAAAGAGCGAGGGCTTCACATATGCTCTGTGGAAAATAAAACATCACCAGCGCGAGGGGAAACTGCTGGTGATGTTTTGCGTGGAAATGTTTCCTCTACGACGCAGGCGCTTCAGCGCCTTCTGCGGCAGGCGCTTCGGCTTCAGCCGTTTCAGCGGTCTCATCTTCGTGCGCTTCGCCTTCGCGATAGACGATGACCTTTACTTCGGGGACGAGGTCCATCGTCAGGCGGACGCGCGCTTTGAACTCGCCGAGGTTGCGGATCGGTTGCATGTCGATCTGCTGTTTCTTGACTTCGTAGCGCGTCTGTTCCTGAATGGCGGTCGCCACATCCTGCGTGGTGATCGAGCCGTAGAGTTTCCCGGTCTCGCCGGCTTTGGTCGAGAAGTTAAGCACCACCGCGCCGATCTGGGTCGCCAGGTCCTTCAACTCGCTGTTCAATTCTGCGCGCTTGACTTCCGCTTGCGCGCGGATCTTTTCCGCTTGTTTGACTGCCCCGGCCGTGGCGAGCGCCGCGAGCCCTTGCGGGAGGAGGAAGTTGCGTCCATAGCCATCGGCTACTTTTTTGATATCTCCCGCGCGCCCCAATTTGTATACGTCTTTAACCAGCATGACTTTCATGTTCGTTCAAGCCCTTCTTTCTGTAGATATTTTCTCGGACGAAGGGTACTACGTCCGGCGGCGTATTTTATCACAGGTTAATTCCCTGCCCGTAACTTTACGGCATGTTCTTCTGGGGCCAGGGCGAGAAATTGACCGCCCCCTGCCCGGTCTCTTGCGCCAGTTGTTCAAAGGCGCGGCTGGTCTGCTCATCGAAGGGGATGTAGTGGACCAGATTCAGTTCGCCAAAGGCGGTGATCGAAACGGTTCCCGAGGAGCCGTATTTGATCTCTCCAAGGTCGCGATGGCGGATGGCGAAGTAATCGGTATTCACATCCTGATCCTGTTCAACCGAAGAGACCATCTTCCAGAAACGGTCGAAAAACGGATAATTCGCCGGGTTTCGAAATGCCTGCATTAGATATTTAAAGTATGGCGTGGCTCGATACCGCAGGCTGTTCACCCGGAAAGAGCGCATCGAGTTCAAGGCGTAGGCTTCCCAATTCCCTTCGATCATCTCACGCGCCTGCAAGTCTTTTCCAAAATTAAAGCGCGTGGTGTTGTATCCTCCGGGAATCTTTTCTATACCCTCGAACACACTGGGGGATGGGTGGAAGAACGCGACCGCGATCTGATTGGCGCTAATCACATCGCTGTAGGCATCGGTGAGGAAAGTGGGCAGGCGGGCGTGCGCCACCAGCTCCAGCATTTTATCCAGCGTTTTGCGGGCGTTGAAAACGTCGGTGGTAGTCGCCACCAAAGCCTGGCGGACGATCTCTTTTTGATCCAGCCCGCTTGCGGCAAGAAAAAATTCGCGCCGCTCGAGGGTGGTCAATTGCAGGGCATTGGCGAGACTAAACAACAGGTCCGGGGGGAGGAACCGCTTTACGCCTCGTTCGACCTGGCTGACGACCGCTTCATCAATCTCGGCGGCTTCGGCAAGTTTGAACTGCGTCCAGCCCAAATCCTGCCTGAGCGCTGCCACGAGCTGACCAAAATCCATTCGATGCATGGAACTATGCCTCCCGACGACTCAAAAAAATCTTTGAGTGGATTGTAAATCCATTTGCTGGACTTTGTCCAAGAAATTCCTACAATTGACAGTGTTGATTTATGGGGAGATTCCCTGCGGGGTGCAGAGGGGCTTTGCACAGGGGGCGGGAATTTTGAAAAGACCCGGACGAATGGTCCGGGTCTTTTTTTTATTTGAACCGATGCTAAAACGACGCGGCGTTATTTCGCCTTGGGCTCCTCAGTGATGGTTATCGTTTCGATTATATCGCCCGGCGTGGCGGACCCGGGCTCGCGGCGGGCGATCTCATTCACCACATCCATACCCTCGACCACCTGCCCAAAGATCGTGTGCAGACCGTCCAGCCAGGGTGTCTGATCGAAAGTGATAAAGAACTGACTGCCGTTGGTGTTGGGACCCGCGTTCGCCATGGCAAGCAGTCCCGGTTTGTCGAACTTCAAACCGCTCTCGAACTCATCGGCAAAGGAATAACCCGGTCCGCCGGAACCGCTACCGGTCGGGTCGCCGCCCTGCGCCATGAACCCGTCAATGACGCGATGGAAGGTCACGCCGTTATAAAAACCATCACGCGCCAGAAACACAAAGTTGTTCACCGCCAACGGCGCCCGATCCGCGAATAGCTCGAGGGTAAATTCACCGCCCTTCGCCAATTTCACGGTGGCGAAATAATTCATATCCGCGTCGAGCGTCATCGGGGGGTATTCGGCGTATTGCTTTGAATCTGCAGGGACAGCCGCCGCCTGCGTGGGAACTTCCTTCGTCACTTCGGCGAGAGGCGGCAGTGTCGGAAGAGCAGGTTCGGCAACGCTCGAACTCTCATTCCTGAGGAACATAAACCCCAGCAACAACGCTACAACCACGATGATGCCCAAGCCAACCATCCTGACCCGCCGTTCGGTCCTCTGTGCCTGCAATACCTCCAATCGCTCTTCGATCTTCTTCTTGTTTGCCATGCCTGATTTCTCCTTTGATTCTGCCTGATATTCGCAAAACAATTTTACCTTTCCCATAATTTAACGGAAACGGAACTCATCATGCAACGTGTCGAGTTTCCGCCAGTTCTACGCGCAACCGGTCTCACAATTCCATAACGCCGCCGATTCTAGCACACCTGCAACCGGATATAATGGCAGACATGCAAAGCCAACTCTTCAAAAAACACATCGCCATTCCACAAGACCACGGGTCATGGGTCTTCATCCTCAGCCCGTTAATCATCGGCATCTGCGCAGGAAAAACCTTCAATTACGCTTCGTTCAATTTGACCGTTGCCGCCATGTCGGCATTCATGCTCCGCCAGCCGGTTACCACGCTGGTGAAGATCCATGCGGGGCGCCGCCCGAAGAGCGACCTCCCCGCCGCACGGTTTTGGATCGCGGCATACGCAAGCGCCGCAGCGCTGGCAATCATCGCGCTCATCCTCGAAGGTTTCGGATACATTTTATACCTCGTCCTCCCGGGCGCGCTCGTCTTTGGCTGGCATTTGTGGCTGGTGAGCAAACGCGACGAACGAAAACAAGCCGGGGTCGAGATCATCGCCACAGGCATACTATCGCTCTCCGCCGCCGCCGCCTATTGGATCGGCATCGGGCGCTACGACCCCATCGGCTGGCTCTTGTGGATTCTCGTTTGGATGCAATCCGCGGCGAGCATCATCTACGCGTACTTGCGACTCGCTCAACGGACCTTGACTGCGCCGCCCGCGCGCCGCGAACAATGGCAGATGGGCTTCCATGCCGCGCTCTACGCCGCCTTCAACCTCGCTTCAACCCTGACCTTGAGCCTGCTCACCTTTCTTCCGGCCTGGCTCTTCCTCCCCTACCTCCTGCAATGGGCTGAAACCGTGTGGGGCGTATTCCACCCCGCGGTCGGCTGGAAACCCACCCGCATCGGCGTCCGCCAATTGATCGTCAGCATCCTATGGACGGTTCTATTTATCGCAACCTGGAGGACGATATGAACGACGAACTGAAATGGGAACTGCTCACCGAAGTGCAGGGACGTTGGGAGGCAGACATCATCAAAGCCTATCTCGCCGACCGGGGCATCGATTCCGAACTCTTTCAAGAAGCGATCGGTCAACTCATCCCGACCAACTTGGACGCCTTCGGACTCGTCCAAATCTTTGTGCCCAAAGAACAGGCTGAACTGGCAGACAAATTAATGAAGGAATATTTCGACACAACGGAGAATCAATGAACTTCGACCTGACCGGCGATCAAAGACTCTGGCAAAAGACCGTCCATGAGTTTATTGCAAAAGAAGTACAGCCCAAAGCCCATGAAGTGGACGTGACCAGTGAATTCAACTGGGAGGCAACGCGCAAGATGGGTCCGCTTGGATTGCTGGGACTCAACATCCCCGAAGCCTACGGCGGCGCAAACGTGGACGCGGTCAGCGCGGCGATCGCGCTGGAGGAACTCGGCTGGGGATGCGGGTCAACCGCGCTGGCGATTGCCGCGCACAACGGGCTTGGCGCAACTCCCCTGGTGGTTTTCGGAAGCGAATCTTTAAAATCCAAATGGCTCCCGCGCATATTAAACGGAAAGAACAAACTTGCCGCGCTCGCGCTCACCGAGCCGGGCGCAGGCTCCGATCTACAGGGAGGCGTGGTCACCAAAGCGGTCAAAGACGGAGACGAATGGGTGATCAACGGCGCGAAGATGTGGTGCACGAACGCTTCCATCGCCGAGTATATCGTCACGCTCGTCCGCACCGACGCGGCAGGCGGTTCGCGGTCGCTGAGCCAAATTCTCGTGCCGACCGACACGCCGGGACTCACGATCGGTCCCGCCGAGAAAAAGATGGGTTTGCACGGCTCGCCCACCCACGCAGTCACATATCAAAATGTACGCGTGCCGCTCGAAAACTTGGTCGGCGAGGAAGGGAAAGGCTTGCAACAAACTCTCGCCGTCCTCGACGGCGGACGAATCGGAATCGGGGCAATCTCGATCGGCTTGGCGCAAGCCGCGTTCGAGTACGCGGTCAATTACGCGCGCGAGCGGAACGCGTTTGGCAAGCCCATCGCCGAACAGCAAGCCATCCAATGGATGCTGGCAGACGCGGCAACCGAGATCGAACTAGCGCGCACGATGCTCTATAAAGCCGCATGGTTGAAAGAACAGGGAAGAAACTACAACAAAGAAGCCGCCATGGCAAAGATGTTTGCCACCGAAATGGCGGAACGCGTCTGCCGCAATGCGATCCAAATTCATGGCGGCTACGGCTACTCGAGCGAATATCCCGTAGAAAGAATCTACCGCGACGCGCGCTTGATGACCATCGGCGAGGGAACGAGCGAGATTCAAAGGCTGATCATCGCCAGGCATGTGCTGTCGAAGGAATAGCTGGGCGCAAGCAGAAATAGGTGAATTGACAAAAAGAAACTCACCCCGGGCAGAAAAACTCCGGGGTGAGTCGTCTTTGGCGCATTGATAAACCAGCGCTATCGAATGTTGATCACCTGCCCCGCGTAGATCAGGTTGGCGTTCGAGATGTTCGGGTTAAGGGCGAGTAACGCGTCCACCGTTGTGCCAAATTTCCCTGCGATGATGCGAAGCGTGTCCCCTTTTTGCACGATGTACGAAGAAGCGCCGAGCGGAATGTTAATCGCTTGCCCAACATAGATCACATTGGGGTTCGTGATCTGCGGGTTGACTTTGAGAATCTCGTCAACGGTGGCGCTCCAGCGAGAAGCGATGTTGCGCAGGGTGTCGCCAAGTTGGACATAATACACTTGTCCGCTCGAAGGAGGCGGCGTGGCAGGCGGAGGCGTGCTTGGCGCCACAGTCACTTTGACCCACTGTCCTTCATAGATCACATTGACGTTTGTGATCTCGGGGTTGTCGCGGAGCAAAGCGTCTATTGTCGTGCCGAAGCGGGTCGCCAATCCTTTCAGAGTATCGCCGCGCGCCACGATGTAGATGAAGTAGCCGCCGTCACTGCCGAGAATCGTACCGGGCAGTTGCAAAACTTGACCTGGGTAGATCAAATTTCCAGAGCCGATCTGAGGATTCGCGCGCTGTAATGCGGAGACGGTCGTCCCACAGCGTTCGGCGATCTTGCGGAGGGTATCTCCTTGCGCGACGGTGACGCTTGACCCGCACCATGCCGCAAACGCGGAACTGGTGGATGCAAAGGCAGTCAGCAAAACTGCCACAAGGACAAAAAGGTAAATAAATTTTCTGTGTTTCATTGTAGGCTCCATTCTTTTGTGTACCGAGTAGATGTTCATCCATGCGTAAATGTTCCCGCGCTGACCTACCCTACCTTCTTCCTATTTGCGGCAACAACGCCTGCGTGAAAACAGCCGATGAAAGTTGGATTATACTTACAATACGATCTCGACGCAGTTGAACTACGTCGAGATCCCATAAATAATTCAACATTTGGAGAATCAAATGGAAACGATCATCGAGAGTATTTCGGCGCTGGAAATTTTGGATTCCCGCGGCAACCCGACGGTGGAGGTTGAAGTGACCCTAGCCGACGGTTCGTGGGGGCGGGCGGCGGTCCCCTCGGGCGCTTCGACGGGCGAGCACGAGGCGCTCGAAATGCGCGATGGCGACAAGAAACGCTACGGCGGGAAGGGAGTCTCGAAGGCGGTCGCGAACGTCAACGGCGTGATCGCAGACGCTCTGTTCGGTTGGGACGCGTCGGAGCAAAAGGCGATCGACGCGGAATTGTTGAGTCTCGACGGCACGCCGAACAAATCCAAACTCGGCGCGAACGCCATTTTGGGAGTCAGCCTCGCGACAGCGAAAGCCGCGGCGAATTCGTACGGTCTGCCTTTGTATCGTTACCTCGGCGGCGTGTACGCGCACGTGTTGCCCGTGCCGATGATGAACATCATGAACGGCGGCGCGCATACCTCGTGGCAATCCACGGACATGCAAGAGTTTATGGTCATGCCGTTCGGCGCGCCGACATTCGCCGAGGGAGTGCGTTGGGGCGCGGAAATTTATCACGCGTTGAAATCGGTATTGAAGGACAAGGGCTATCCGACGCTCGTCGGCGATGAAGGCGGATACGCGCCCGCGCTGAAAGCCAATAACGAAGCGATCGAATTAATTCTTGCCGCAATCGAGAAGGCTGGATTCAAAGCGGGTCGCGGAGAGCAAGTCGCCATCGCGCTCGACCCTGCCGCGTCGGAATTGTACGAAGAAGATTCGAAAATGTATAACCTCCGCAAGGAAGGCAAGAAATTGACGGGCGAGCAGATGGTCGAGTTTTGGACGAAGTGGGTGAAAGATTATCCGATCGTTTCGATCGAGGACGGACTGGCGCAGGACGATTGGGCTTCGTGGAAACATCTCGTCAATACCATCGGCGACAAATGCCAGATCGTAGGCGACGATTTGCTCGTGACGAATCCCGAACGCGTGAGACGCGCCGTCAAAGAGAACGCCGCCAACGCGTTGCTCGTAAAAGTGAACCAGATCGGCTCGCTGACCGAGACCATCGAAGCCGTGGATGAATGCCAGCGCGCGGGGTGGCGCGCCGTGACCAGTCACCGCTCAGGCGAGACCGAAGACGCGACGATTGCCGATCTCGCCGTGGCGCTGAACACGGGACAAATCAAAACAGGCGCGCCTGCCCGTTCCGACCGCGTGGCGAAATACAATCAACTGCTCCGCATCGAAGCGGAGTTGGGCGATACGGCCGCATACGCGGGTTGGAGCGCCCTGAAAGGGAATTTCGATTAAATGGAAAGCGAGGATAATTCATGGACAATAAACCAATCTACATCACTGAACACGATCTCGAACGCTTGAAAAAACTTCTTATTGACGCGAAATCTACCGAATATCGCAAAAGCGAATATCTGGAGAAACTGCAAGAAGAGATTTCCCGCGCCAAGGTTGTGTCTCCGCGCGACATTCCCAGCGACGTGATCACCATGAACTCGACGGTCTCGCTCGAGGACGAAGATACAAAAGAGGAAGAAGCGTACACACTGGTCTTCCCCGAAGACTCCGACCTCAAGCAGGGAAAATTATCCGTGCTGGCGCCGATCGGGACCGCCATGCTTGGCTACAAGGTCGGGGATATCTTCGAGTGGGAAGTCCCTGCAGGGAAAAGACGCTTACTGGTCAAGAAAATAATTTACCAACCCGAGGCTTCGGGCAACTTTGAACTTTAGAGCTCCAAAATAACGGGAACAAGAAACAAGCCGATCAGTATCCTCTGGTCGGCTTGTTTCTTGCAAGCAAGCCAAGCAAAGTAATCATGGCTAGCATGGGGTAGAATTGGCGCAATTGACCGCCACGCGTGGCGTCAATAAATTCAAAGGAGATGAAAGCAAACCATTATGACCCATCAGAAAATCGGCGTACTCCTCGTAAATCACGGCTCACATTCGGCGACTTGGAGACAAGCCTTGTTGGACCTTGAGGCGAGAGTGCGCGACTCCATTCTTGCCAGCGGAACCATCGAAGGCGTCAAGACCGCCCACATGGAATATACCGAACCGTCCATCGCCACACAGATGAAGGCGTTCGATAACGAAGGTTTCAGCGATGTCATCATTGTGCCGATCTTCCTGACCATTAGCTCGCACTCGTTCGACGATATTCCGACCATCATCGGGCAAAAAGAGGACCCGCAATTGGTAGCGAGTCTCGCCGAGGAAAAGATCGAATGTTACAAAGCGCAAGCCAAAACGCACATCACGCCCCTGCTCGATTTTTCAAACGTCCTGCCCAAAAATGTATTAAGACGGAGCCGCGAGCTTTCCAAGCAACCCGATAAAGAAGGTCTCGTCTTGATCGGCTACGGCGACCAAGCGTACGATACTGAGTGGAAAGAACTTTTCAACAAAGTAGCCGATCACGTAAAACAAAATATCGGGATCAGCGAGCACACGTACGGATGGTGCGGACATCTGGTGCATTACAACCCCGAAGAGACGGTCAAAGCGATCAATGCCGTCTTGGAGAAAAAAGAGAAGGCGGTAGTCATCCCCGTGCTGGTTGCGTACGATGAAATGTTCCAAAAGAACATCATCGGTCGCGGCATTGAAAGCATGGCGGATCGCAAAGAGAGAATTTTATATAACCCCGACGCCATCTTACCCGACGCCGAGATTGACGATTGGGTGATTCAGATCAGCAAGTCGTACGCCCGCGAAATCGCAGAATCGAAAGTCCACGCGTAACAGTCGGCAATTTCAAAAGCGCTTGGGACGCGGTCAAATCTTGTTCGCATATCTCTCCGCAAACAGCGCGGGCTGTCCGCCTGTGTGCCAGAATAGTTCCTCGTATAAGCAGAGCTCGCTCATCCCTGTTGTGAGAAAAGCTATTCAGACGGCAGAGGTTAATTTTTACGATCCGGTGGTGATAAGAACCGCGTTGACTCCGCCAACGGCTGTGACCACAACCGCGCCAGTAATATTGTTTCCAACAAAATACAACGCCGTGAATCCTGCGCTTTCATTGACCGTTAACTCGTATTCAAAACCCAGAGCGGAAAGTTCGGTTTGGTAGAAAGCCACGATCGAATCAATATCTGCCTGAGTGGTAAATTGATAGGAATTGCCCACAGCTTCACCGCTGATGGCGCCCGGCATGATCGGGAAATCTTCCCATTCCGCTAGTGGGGTTCCCACAGGCAGGGTGATGGCTGGCACAACCTCCTCCTGATAAGGGATGCCAATGGCGGCGACCTCGTAGGTGAGCCGTTCATTACCAACATAATTGATATCGCTAACTGAAAGCCCGCTGGCTGTGTCGCCAGGTTGTATGCCTATTTTTTCAAAGAAGCTGGCTACTGCATTTCCAGAAGCCGCAACGCCAACATAGCGGCCGTTGTCATCGCGCGCCAGTACGCGATATGCGACGCTTTCCAATACCTGGTCGCTGGTATTCGTCATGGTCGTGGCTACGCCAGGTCCCGTAAAGCCATGAGTAACCTCCTCAAGGAGAACAAATTCTGCCGTCACATCCACGTCAGGAGTGTAGGCAAGATCAGTGGCGATCTCAAGCGGCGCCACTAATTCAAGAGTTTCCCAAGCCTGCCTTTCCAATCCCTGTGTCTGGAAACACACGCAGGCAGAGAGCGCCGCAGTTTCGCCCGGCAGCATCCATTCGCCCTGCCAGATGTAAAAGACCGGGTTGGGATTTACATACACAACCTCGCCAGCTGCATTCACGAATCGCAATTCATCGTTTCCATTGCCCACCTTCACAGGGAAATTATTTGGATTATGGATGAGCGCTTCTACATGAGTATCTTTATTCGAAGGGTCTACCAGGTTGGCGTAGGGCCACTCCAACCATTCCAGGATCTCCAGATCGAGGATCGTCGGTGTTGGCGTGAGCGAAGGTTCAGGAGTGACCGTCTCCGTCGGCACGGTCGTTTCCGTTGGAGATACGGCTGGCGCTTGTGATGATATCGCCGCAACAGTTGCGATTGGCACGGCAGAACTACAGGCGGACACAATCGGGATGACCATGATAAACAATGCAACGAACCTGATTGTTGGTCTCATATTCACTTCGCTTTCCACATGCGCTATATCTTATTCGCATACTTCTCCGCAAACAATGCAGGCTGTCCGCCCGTGTGCCAGAATAGCACAGTCTCCTCCTTCGTGAAATAGCCTTTTCGGATCAGGTCAATCATCCCCGCCGCGGCGCGCCCCGTGTAGACGGGATCGAGCAAGAGACCTTCGTACTTTGCAAACAATGTGACCGCTTCGCGCTCCGCGTCGGTCAGGACCCCGTAGCCTGCCGCGCAGTAGTCGGCATTCGCGGCCACGTCGGCGGGAGCAAACCGAATCCGCTCCCCCAACTTTTCACTCGCCTCCGATGCAAGTTGGGACACGCGGCTCTTCAACCACTCTTCCGATTCGTCAATGCTGATTCCCAAAACCTTGCCTTTGAAGCCAAACACGCGTTGACCCAACACCAGCCCCGCGTGTGTCCCGCCTGAGGATGTGCCGAAGACAATGTAATCCAGACCTCCGAGTTCTTTAAGAACTCGGAGGTCTTTCATCTGCCCCATCAACTCCTCCACAGCGAACGCGTACCCCAACGCGCCCGTCGGACTCGATCCGCCATAGGGAACAAGATACGGCTTGCGACCATCGGCAACGGCTTTATCGAAAGTTTCTTGCAACACGCGGTCGCGCTCGTTTCGGTCTGGGATGGCGATAATCTGCGCGCCGAATAATTGATCGAGCAATAAATTTGCGGATGGCTTGTCTGGCATTTCACCGTTCAGCACGAGAATGCAATCCAAACCAAATCGCGCGGCGGCAGCCGCAGTTTGGCGACAATGATTCGATTGCAACGCGCCGCCCGAGATCAACGTCTTTGCGCCTTGTTCCAACGCTTCCGCGACGAGGAACTCCAACTTGCGAGTCTTGTTGCCGCCGAAGGCGAGTCCCGTCTGGTCGTCGCGCTTGACGAGGAGGCGCGGTCCGCCCAAATGAGCGGAAAGACGCGGCAGTTCTTCGATGGGAGTCGGAAGGTGGGCGAAGTGGAGGCGGGGAATGTTTTTCATTTTCAATCCTATTCGGTGGTCGAGTAGCCCCGAGCGCTCTTCGAGGGGCGTATCGAGACCACCGCGCAGTAAAGCAATACTTGTTACAAAATTTTACTTGAATACCAGTTGGTCTCGATACGCTCGCAACAAACGCTCGCTACTCGACCAACAGATTATTTCACGCCCCTAAACTCTGCTTCGTCTTCGACCTTCCCCGCGCGCGCATCACATCCAACACTCGCGGCATCACGTCGGAATAAAGTTTGTACCACAACGGACTGGGCGCATAATCCCATGCGCCGAGCGTGCGGACAACTTCACCGCCCAGCCCTTCCTTGAAGCGGTAGACACCCCACACCGAATCCGATTCGTCGAAGACTTCGGGCGCGCCCCAAAGATCGTAGACCGCGCATCCACGCGCTTTGGCGCGCTTGATTGCTTCCCATTGCAAAAGGTACGTCGGCATTTTTTCACGATGTGCCTCGCGCGACATGCCATAAACGTAATACGCGCGACCAGCGAAATAGAAAACAAAGATCGCGGCGACGGGGTCTGTGTTGACTTCGGCGATTAGGGGTTCGGCGTGAGGCAATTCGAGAATTGGAGAATTGGAGAATTGGGGACTGGAGACTGGAGATTGGACATTCGACATGAACAGTTGCCAGACGGTTTTGTAATAATCTTCGTCACGAATCACGAAGCCATCACGCACGGATGTTTCCGCGTACATTTTGTAAAGCATCCCCAAATCTTCCAGCGTGCCTACGCGCACGGAAACGCCTTTCTTCTCGGCGAGGCGGATGTTGTAGCGCGTCTTCTGTTTCATCCGCATCAGGATTTCATCTTCACTCGGATTTATATCAATGACGACCGTGTTCCTGAACTGAATTTGATCCGACGAGTATCCCCATCCCCTCCGCTTCAACTCGGACGTGACGGCTGATCCGCTTTTCTCTTCGACATCTTCGGCGCTTGCAGGGACTCCCCTTCCCAACACCACATCGGGATCGCATTTGAGGAAGATTGCTCCTTGTCGCTTCGCGAAGGATTGCAAATCGTCCAGCACGCGGCTTCGCAGGGATTCGTTCGTCCAATCGAGGAGAGGTCCTTTCGGCGAATAAAGGATTGATAGTCGCGCGGCGAATCCGTTTCTAATTATCGTTCTCTTCAAAATGAGCGCGGCGGCAACTGGCGAGTGGAAAGTGGAAAGTAGATTCGGATCATTTTCGACTTTCCACTTTCCATCCGAATCCCACACCGCGTACAGCGGCTCCCACCCATATTTCGCCTTCACCTGCCCCCACTCGTAAGTTTGGAGGAAGTGAGGGTTCGGAAGTTTGGAAATCAGCTCGTTCCAATTACTATTTACCATTTACAAATCTCTTCTACCAACAAGCTTCAAATACGCCCAATACAAAAGCGGATTGTACACTCGATCCAACGCTTGCGCGGCGCGTTTGAGTTCGCCGCCGAAGCCGCGCTTGAAACGATAGACGCCCCACAAACCATCGTGTCGTGACTCGAAATTGGATTCGAGAGTCGCTTCATCTTCGTCGGGGACGCCCCAGAGGTCGTATTCGTCACAGCCGCGTGACTTTGCCCATTTCATCGCTTCCCATTGCAGGAGGTAGGTCGGCATTCGGTTGCGCTCTTCGTCGGTGGAGGCGCCGTAGAGGTAGTAGGCTCGATTGCCATTGCAAGCGACGAACAACGCGGCGAGAGGTTTGCCCTCGAATTCTGCAACCAAGATTTCACACATGCCTTTTGGGTGGAATAATTCGTAGGCGCGGCGATAATACTCCAACGAGTGGACTCCGAACCCGTCGCGCCCGCCAGTGATGAGCATCATCTTGTGGAAGGATTCGATATCGTCCCACGGACGGACGGTCACGCCTTTTTTCTCGGCAAGGCGGATGTTGTAGCGGGTCTTCTGTTTCATTCGGGCGAGAATTTCTTCTTCAGTATTTTTTATTTCAACTATCAGGGTTCTGGGTGGTTGAATATTATGTTTCGATTTAATCCATTGGACTTTAGATGCTCCCAAAATCCAATCTTCGTTACCCCAAGTATCTGTTTCAAGTTTACAAAAAATAGCTTTGTACTTTTTGCACTCCACATCAATTTCATCCCACAACAAATCATTAATACCAGAATCGAGCGGCTCAAACACTGGACCTTTAGGAATATAACCAACAGTAATGCCCAGAGGCATCTTCCTAAACAAAATTTGTGCTCCGTGAGCGCCAGCAACGATCCGCACTGGTTTCCAGCCAAACGCAGACTTCAACTCGCCCCACTCCCCTGTTTGCAGGAGGTGGGCGTTGGGATGTTGGGAGAGGTATTGATTCCAATCGGTGAGGGAAACGATCATTGGGTTGAAGGTCAAAGGTCGAAGGTCAGGAGGGATTTTTGGCTTTTGACTTGCGACATCGAAGAGTTGGGAATCAGCTCATCCAAAAGTTTGATGATGGCTTCGGTGTCGTCGGCGCGGCTGAGGCGGGAGAGAGAGTCGATGGCTTGAGGCAAATTCAAATCGGAGGATGAAGCGTCTGCGTCCAGGCGGAAGATGTCGGGGTGGCGAGTCGGCGCGAGAGGAGCGCCTTCATCCCAAAGTTCTTCCGTTAATTTTTCGCCCGCACGAATGCCCGTGTATGAAATTTCGATGTCGCGATGCGGTTCGAGTCCAGAGAGTCGAATTAAATCTTCAGCGAGGTCGAGGATGCGGACAGGCTCGCCCATGTTGAGCACAAAAGTTTCGCCGCCCGATTCCATCGACGCGGCTTGAAGCACGAGATAAACGGCTTCGGGAATCGTCATAAAAAAACGAAACATATCGGGATGCGTGATGGTGACGGGTCCGCCGCTTGCGATTTGATTTTTAAAAATCGGAATGATGGAGCCGCGACTGCCGAGCACGTTGCCGAAGCGAACGACCGAGTACGCGTGAGGCGTCGATCGTGAGGCGGTGAGGACGATCATTTCAGCGAGACGTTTGGTCGCGCCGTAGATGGACGACGGGCGGACGGCTTTGTCGGTGGAGATGAGCACGAATCGTTCGACGTTTTGGCTGAGCGCGGCTTGGACGACGTTGCGCGTGCCGATGACGTTGTTCGTGACAGCTTCGACGATGTTGACTTCCATCAACGGCACATGTTTGTGCGCCGCCGCGTGAAAGACAACTTGCGGTTGATGTTGTTTGAAAATTTGATCGAGACGCTCCGCGTTGCGGACATCTGCGATGACGGGCGATAACGTGAGGTTGGGATAATCTTGATTCAGTTCGAGCAGGATTTCAAAGATGCTGTTCTCGCCGTGCCCGAGCAAAACGAGTTCACGCGGATTGCGCCGCGCAATTTGGCGGCAGAGTTCACGTCCGATCGAGCCGCCCGCGCCCGTGACGAGTACGCGCTTGCCTTCAAGCGCCGCGCCGACGGCTTCATCGTTGACGCGGACGGGTTCACGGCGGAGCAGGTCGGTGATGTCCACTTCACGCAAGCGGTTGACGCTGACCTTACCGCCGATGAGTTCGTAGATGCCTGGCATGGTGCGCGAAACAATTCCCTTGACTCGGCAGACATCGTTAATCGTCCGCACGAGTTGACCTGGCGCGGAGGGAATCGCAATGATGACTTCGTCAATCTTGTGCAAGTCAATTGCGGAAGATAGGTCGGCGACTGAGCCGATTACCGTCACACCGTGGATGGAATGTTTTTGCTTGGCGGGGTCGTCGTCGAGGAAGCCGACAGGCACGAGATTCAACTGGGATGATTTCTGCAATTCACGCACGACGAGCGCGCCCGAGTCGCCTGCGCCGATGATGAGGGCGCGCTTGGCTTTACCATCCGTGCGCGTGGACATCGTCTGCTCGGCGAGAATCCGCAAGGCGAAGCGCGAGCCGCCGATGAGGACGAGCGAGAGGAGCCAGTCAATGCCTAAAGCGGAGCGCGGCATTCCTGGCACGACACGTCCCGCGCTGATGAGCAAAAGCATCACGCCAGAAACTAACACGGACGCGGACGTGACCGCGACGGTGATCAAACGCAACTCGCCTGTGCTGGCGTAAATCCACAGGCGGCGATATAAGCCGAAGAAAAAATACGTGGGGATCTTGATCGCAAGCGCGACCGCGCACATCAACACAACGGCGGGGAAATAAAACGGCAACTCTTCCACATTCAGCCGCAAAGCAAAACTTCCCAGCACGGAAACGATTGTGAGGGCAATGTCGCCGATGAGGACGAAGCGGTTGCGGATGTGGGAACGGGGACGCATGGGGGGAGTGAGTAATTAGTAAGTAGTAATTGGTGAAAGAGAGAGAATTGGAAAATTGGAGAATTGGAGATTGGAGATTGGAGATTGGAGATTTAGGAGTTATCTTCCCGTGCGGCGGAGCATGGTGCCGATGGTACGGAGGATGATTTGAAAGTCCATGGCGAGGGTGCGATGTTTGATGTAGTACAGGTCGTATTCGAGTTTGACAGCCATTTCCGTTATGCTGGCATAGTAACCGTAGTTAATTTGCGCCCAACCCGAAACGCCAGGCTTGACAAGCAAACGCGCTCGATAAAACGGAACTTGCTTTTGAAACGCGGCGACGAGTTCGGGTCGCTCGGCGCGTGGACCGACGAGACTCATGTCGCCGCGCAAGACGTTCCAGAATTGTGGGAATTCGTCGAGCCGTGTCTTTCGCAAAAAATCGCCGACCCGCGTCACGCGCGGATCGTTCTTCTCGGCTAATCTTGCTTCGCCGTCCTGTTCGGCGTTTTGCTTCATCGTGCGGAATTTATAAATGACAAACTTCCTGCCGCCTTTGCCGAGCCGCGTCTGCGTATACAGGATCGGCAGTCCGCTATCGAGCAGGATGACGAGCGATATCAACGGAGATAACAAGACCAACACGATCATGCCGATCAAACCGCCGAAGAAATCGAGCGTCCGTTTGGCGAGTTCATAAAACCCGCTCACGCGCACCTCGTCCACGAACGAGCGGATGATCCAATCCGATTCGAGGTGATGGATGGGAAGTCTGCCCGTCATCTCTTCGTAGAGAATCGGCATCCGCGTCACTTCGACGCCTTTTTCCTGCGCGTCCAAAATGGTTTGGAACGTCGCGCCTTCGATCTCGCCGTTGATCGCCACCACCAGGTCGGTGACGCGGTGTTCGTCAATCAACGCGAGCAATCGGTCGCTTGTGCCGAGGACCTTGAAACCGTGATAGGTCTTTTTGAGTTTCTGCTTATCATCGTCCACAAAACCGACAAAATTGAAGGAGCGCGCCGCCAACGATCCGTATAGTTCAGCCAGCGTCTGCCCCGCTTTCCCCGCGCCGATGACCAGCACGCGGCGCAGTTGCCCCGTCCGCTTGTAGATGCGGATGAAGATCATGCGCCAGCCCAACGTCAGGAGCGAAGCGAACAGCAGGAACGCGCCGACGCCGACGCGCGGCAGGTTGGTCGGGTCCTGGGTAAAGACGAAAATGAACGAGTACAACGCCAAGCCGATGAACGCGGCGACCGCCACCCCGCGCGTCGTCCGTCTTCCACTACCTGCGATGTACGGCTCGTACAACTCAACCAGCAACAGCATCCACAGGATCGGCAATAAATAGAACCACAGCGGCACCACGATCCGCACTTGGTTTTGCACGATCAACTCCGCCCGCGTCGGCGGGATACCGTCTGCGATCAACGCCGCCAACTGCACTGTGAAGTTGTATTCGCGCCATGTATACAACGCGGCAAACACAGATGCCAGCGACAGCGCGAGATCGCCGATAAACAGGAGACTGCGATGCTCGCTGGGCCGCAAACGCAGAGGCGTAGTGCGGATATTCTCAGCCATGCTTACGATAACCGGAAGTCAACAGGCTCCATAAGAAGCCGCTCCCCCACGCAATGTGCATCACCGGGATTGCCAGCGGTAAACCCAGACTCACAAGAGACCTGTTGAATCGAAAGCGGGCGTGAATGCCCGCCACAAGACATACAAAAAAATAGACCAGCAATTCAAAGAGCAGGATGAATTTTGTAAATGGGAAGACCAGCGAACCCAGAAACAGCCCCACCAAACTCAAGACAAACAACGGCGGCAGAGCCTGCCTCCAGCGAAGAGTATTCGGATATCTGCGTAACATGCGCCACTTCCAATATCCATAACGCCAATATTGGCGCGCCAGTTCCAACAAAGTGGCGCGCGCAAAATAAATTGAACGAATGGACGGGTCGAGCCAGATTCTACCACCCGCCTTCCGCACCCGCGCGTTGAACTCATAGTCTTCGTTCGTCAGCAATGATTCGTCGAACGGTCCCACCTGGTTGATCAATGTCCGCTTGAACGCGCCGAATGGGACTGTGTCCACCTCCGCGGCTTGCTTCGCGTGACGATACAACGCGTCGCCCACGCCAAGCGGATGCGCCGCGGCCACCGCGATCGATTCGGCGATCCACGTTTTCGCGCCCGCCTGAATTTCCCACACGCCGCCCACGTTATCGCCGTGCCGCGCCTCGAGCGCCTTCACACAGTTTTCCACATACTCGGGATACGGCTTCGAATGCGCGTCGAGCCGCACGATGATTTTGCCACGCGCGGCTTCAATCGCGCGGTTCACTGCCGAAGGGATGGTCTGCCGCATGTTGTCCACCACTGTCACTTTCAGGCCGCGATGTTTCTTCTGAAACTCGGCAATCTCAGCCCGCGTACCGTCTGTAGACATCCCATCCGAAATCACAACTTCCATCTCGGCGCGCGGAAAGGTCTGCCCCCACAATGCCTCCAGCAACAGCCGAATGGTCGGTTCTTCGTTATAACAAGGGACGATCACAGAAACTTTGATCATATTCACCGCACGGTTAAACTTGGGCGCGGAGGCAACGGCTACGCGGTTCGCGCAACCGGCAAGCGAACGGTAAACGTCGTCCCATGCCCCACCGAACTTTGGACGCCAATTTTACCACCGTGAGCATGGACGATCTCCTGCGCAATCGCCAGCCCCAAACCCGATCCTTGATGTTCGTCCCGCGCCCGCGCTGGATCCACCTGATAAAAGCGATCGAACAGACGCGGCAACGCTTCGCTTCCGACACCGACGCCTGAATCGGTCACCTCGACCTCCACCCACCCCCCAGCCAACCTTGCGGACAAGGCAACCTGCCCAGGCGCGGGCGTGAACTTCAACGCGTTATCCACCAAATTGATAAACACCTGCGCCAGCCTGTCGCCGTCGCCGCGCAATACAGGCAAATGCTCGGGGATCTGCGCCTGCAACGCGATATTTGCCTGTTGCGCCCGCAAGGAAAATTTCTCAACCACAGTTTGCAACAGCGCGCGCACATCCACAAACGCCATGTGCAGGTCGGCAGAGCCGCCTTCCAATTTCGCGAGATCGAGCAGGTCGAGCGCCAGCCGGTGCATCCGCCCCGCTTCATCATAAATAATTTGCGCGGCTTGTTTGCGCGCCTCGGGCGTATCGGCGGTCGAATCGAGCAGGGCTTGGGCAAACCCTTGGATTGACGTGAGCGGCGTCTTCAACTCGTGCGACACGTTCGCCACGAAATCGCGCTGTGATCTCTGGCTGTTATCCACCCGCTGAACCATCGAATTGAACGCGCTGGTCAACTCCTGCACTTCGCGCGGACCCTGCGGCGGGACGGGTTCCGCATCCGCAGGAAAATTTCGCGCGGCAACGATCACATTTTGCAACGGGTCCGCCACCCAACGCGAAATGAGGAACGCCAGAATCAGCGAAAGCAAAAAAGCGATCAAACCTCCTTGAAGAATCGGAGACAGCAATTCGTCGGCAAAGACGTTCAACAGCCGCACCGACGGGCGCGGCGCGGCAACGACCACCACGTTCCCGTTTGGCTGGCGCGTGATGGCTTGCAACCACACTCCCCCTGCCGCGTCGGTGGCAAACTGCGACGTTCGGTCCAACGCCGTCTTCCGCGGGAACGGGATGAGAGGCTGTTCAGGGTTAGAGTCAAACGTCAACTCGCGCGCAGAATCGAAGATCAAAATCCGCGCATTGTTCGCCTCTGCGATCCGCTGAAGGGTTGCGGATTCTGAAAGCGGGTTGCGCGTCTTTTCGGCGATCTGGGTTTGCGCGTAACGCAGGCGCTGGATCGTTTCACGATAGAGAACGGGGTTGCGGATCAGGAAAATAAATAAAACGACGATGACAACGCCGAGCGCAATTGTGATCACCGCGACATAACTCAGCCACAAACGGGAACGGAGGGAGGTAAACATACGCTTTGAATGCAGGGGGCAGGGTTGAGTTCCGCCGCTAGCTTTTCTTTCGGATTTCCCGTAAACCTTCGCGCAGTGCAGTCAGCAGATCGGACAACTCGTCGAGTTCCTCGTGCGTCAGCGCGGACCACGTCGCGTAAAAATAATCATCGGTCTGGGCTTCCACTTTTTCGCGCAACTCTTTTCCCGCCGGGGTGATGCGAAACTCGTCCGGCGCGTCGGCCGCTTCCAACCAGCCGATCTCCCGCCCGGCTTGGAGGGCGATCTCATAATCGCCGACTTCGTAGCCGCGGAAGGTCAGCGCTTGGGCGAGCCGCTCGGCGGCGACCGTGTCCGCCTCCCACGCCGCGCCCAGCGCCAGCCAGACGATCCCCGCGTCGTTGAAATACGGACGCGCCGCGGCAAGATGCGAATCGTCGCGATAGGCGAACAGATCCATCAAATACTCGCGGAGCTTCACCAGCGTTGGGCTGTTTTTATCCGCCACGCGGAAGCGTTTACGGATCGCCCATTTTTCAGGCGGCTCAGGCGCCTTGTCGTTCGCGAGCACGATCCGTTTGACCAGCGATTTGAGCCGTTCCAGGTCAATTCCGAACAACGCCTCGTCGGGGGGCAACTTCGCGTCGCCCGACATGAGGATATATTTCACGCCCGCCCGCGCCATCTCGGTCACGGTATAACCTGCCTCGCGCTTGGGTTCGATCCAGCCTTTGACGTCCAGCCGGGCGAATAATTTTTCGAATTGTTCGGGGTTCGAGAACGGATCGCGCTTTTTGAAGTTTTCCAGCGAAAATGTGTCCAGCCCCAGTTCGCCGTAATAATACAACTCGACCGGGATGTCGTTGCGGATGGCGGCTTCTTCGATCGCCGGCTCAGTGAGCATCCAGAATTCCTGAATAATGGAATAGATCGTCTTCCAAAATTTGGTTAACGGGTGAGACTCTGCCATACGGCAAGTGTACAGCACGGTACGTTGAATAAACTTGCAATGGCATGATGATTCGTCACAGCCCGACGACCAATTTGTAGCCAATGCCCGTCACCGTTTCGATTTTCACGTCGCTGGCTTCAAGTTTCTTCCGCAAGTGCGCCACGTGGACGTCCACCGTGCGGGTCTGGCCGTAAAAGTCAAAGCCCCAGGCTTTTTGCAGGATCTGCTCGCGGCTGAGGACGAGTCCGCGGTGTTCGAGGAAGGTGAGGAGCAGGTCGAATTCCTGGGTCCGCAGGCTCAAATTGGAAGTACCGATGCGCGCCTCCCTTCGGGCTGGGTCAACCGTCAGGTTGCCGAGTCGCACCGGGGAGGCTGTCTGCGGTTCGCCGACGCGTTCCCCGCGCCTCAGAATCGCCTTGACGCGCGCCACCAGTTCGCGCGGGTTGAACGGCTTCGTCAGGTAATCGTCCGCGCCCAGTTCGAGACCGAGGATCTTGTCAATGTCCTCGTCGCGCGCGGTGAGCATGAGGATCGCGGCGGGATGCTGTGCCGCGCGCAAGCGGCGGCACACTTCGAAACCGTCGAGTTTCGGGAGCATCACATCCAAAACGATCAGCGCGGGTTTCTCGCGGTTCGCCAGATCGAGCGCGGCTTCGCCATCCCGCGCCGCAAGGATGCGGAACCCTTCACGCTCGAGGTACAGGCGCGCAAGTTTGATGATGGACGGTTCGTCGTCTACGAGGAGGAGAAGTTCGTTCAAAGCGGTAATTGGTAAATGGTAATTGACGCTGGGCGCGCGGCGCGTTTCAGAAAAGAGAATTGGAGATTAGAGGCTGGAGATTAGTCGCCACGAGCTGGAGAAAGCAACGCGACGCATTCGATCTCAACCAGCGCGCCTTTGGGCAAGCCCGCCGCCTGCACCGTACTGCGCGCGGGCGGGTTCTCCGGGAAAAATTCGGCATAGACCGCGTTCATCTTGGCAAAATCGTTCATGTCTTGCAGGAAGACGAGGGTCTTGACCACGAAATTCAACCCCGAGTCCGCCGATTCGAGCACATGCTTGAGGTTGGTCAACACCTGCCGCGCCTCCGCTTCGATCCCGCCTTTGACGATTTCCATCGTGGCGGGGTCGAGCCCGATCTGCCCGGCAGTAAAGACCAGGCTTTCAGTGCGGATGGCTTGCGAATACGGACCGATCGCCTTCGGGGCTTTGTCGGTTATAACGATTTTCTTTCCTTCGGATGTGTACATGTTTGCCTCACAAGTTTTTATTTTGTGAGGCGATTGTACTGCCGATTGCGGGAATGTGTAAACGACTCAGCCACAGAGATAGGATTATCGCACGTAGGTTTTTTATCCGCTAATCTACGCCAATCTGCGCGAATTATCCTGAAAAGATTAGTGGATTCTCAACCAAAAAGACGGGCTTTTCAGACCGGAATTTTCTAATGCGATTGACCTACCACAGAGCGCTCAGAGAAAATCTCAGAATCTCTGTGCGCTCTGTGGCTAATGGACTCTTACGGCTCAGGCGTCTTTTCCGGGCGTGGATTGGCTTCACGGAAGGCATGGAGCGCGTCGCGCAAGGCTTGACCCGTGCCGCCCATCGCCTCCTTCATCTCCTTCAACTTCTCGCCTAACGCACGGACGGTCGCCCGCGCCTGCTCGGCATCGGTCACTTTGCCGTCTGCGTCGAACCCGGCGTGCAAATTGACAATCTCATGCGCGCTTTCGTAGATCGGCTTCGCGTTGTCCACGGCATCGCCAAACGCATCCAGCGCGGCTTGTACCGCAGACACATCCATGCCGTGCTCGGCGGCGCGGTCAATCAACTGCTGAGTTTTGCTGATAAATGTCTCAGTCTTGCCCAATTTCTCGTAGGCGCGCACTTCGCGCGCCCAGAGTTTCTCGAGCCGCTCGTTCGTCATTTCACCGGTCGGCGGCGTAGTCGGTTCTTCCGCCTCTGCCGCAGATACGCCGAACACCGACAGACTCGCCAGCCCAAGCGCCGCGACCAACGCCACCAGCGCCGTTCTCTTGAATATAATTTTCATCGTCGTAAACCTCCTTTCAAGGTTACGCCGATGATTGTAGGAGTTGGGGATTATGAAGGTATGGCAAGGATGTAAATTCTTTGTAAAACTTACACCCGCCTCACTGCCAGCATTGTCAGGTCGTCGGCGGGCGGCATGTCTTGCACAAAATCGAGCAGGGATTTTTCCACCACGTCCATCAGTTGCGAAGCCGAGGAACAATGGTTGGCAACGATCGCTTCAGCAAGCCGCGCATCGCCATAGAAATCCCCGTCGTTATTGAACGATTCAGTTAATCCATCGGTGTAGAACAGGAGGCTGTCGGCGTTCGCCAGTTGAATCATCCGCTGTTCGTAGCGCGCCTCCTCCGCCGCGCCAAGCGCGATGCCGGAACGCGTCAATTTTTCGATCGCGCCGTCGCCCTTCACCCAGAGCGGCGGGTTGTGTCCCGCGTTGACGTAGGTCAATTCATTTTTTTCCAGGTCAAGGACAGCATAGACCGCCGTGACGAACATGCCCTGTTTGGTATCCGGGATCAGCAGTTCATTCACGCGGCGCAACGCCTCGGCAGGCGAGTCGGTCTCCAGCACGGCGGCGCGCACCAGCGTCCGCGTAAGCGCCATGAACAACGCCGCGGGCACGCCCTTATCCGCGACATCGGCGATGAACAAACCGATCTTCCGGTTGGGCAGGTCGAACACATCGTAAAAATCGCCGCCCACCTGTCGCGCCGTCCGCCAGCGCGCGGCAAACTCCCACCCCTCCACCTGCGGCAGAGAGTCGGGGATGAAAGTCTGCTGAATTTGGCGCGCCAACTGCACTTCCGTTTCGAGGCGTTCGCGCACCACCATCTCGCGTTGCAGTAAATCGTTCTGGATCGCCAGCGCGGCTTGTTGCGCGATCCCGTTGATGATCTCCAGGCGCCGCGCCCGAAAACGCAACCCGCCCTCGGCTTCTTCGATCAACATGACGCCGTACAGCGTATCCTTCACCGCGATAGGGACGGCAAATAGGAGCGCGTCCGGGTGGGCGAAGTTCGCTTCATACGACGGGTCGGCGGACACCCAGGCGTCAAGTCCCCGCGCCGCTCCCAGCGCGCAAGCCCGCATGCCGTTCACACTGCGGCACACGTCCAAAAACTTGAACTCGCCCGCCGCGAAGGAATGTTCCCAAAAGCGCGTCTCTTCCTCCTCGCTCAAGCCGTACTGTTGCGAAGGCAGGAATTTCTCCGTCACCGAATTGAATTGATACAACGCCGCGCGCCCCACGCCCACCAGAATCGGCATAATGCGGATGATGGTATCGAGGATCTCATCGAGGTCGTTCAGGCTGACGATCGCTTGCGCCACCTGCAACAACGCGGCAGAGGCATACGCCTGTTCCTGCGCGATGTCGTACAGGCGCGTGTTTTCGATGGCAACCGCGGCGTAACTGGCAAAGGTCGTCGCCACCGTGCGCGCCTCGTTGCCGTATCGTCCGGGCGAAGGATGCGCCAACGTGATCACGCCGAAGGGTTGGTCGCCCACGCGCAGAGGCACCGCCAACGCGGAATAATCCTGGTTGAATCCGGCGGCGATCCCGGTCGCGCCCAACACATCCGTCGGCTTGCGGACTTCGGCGCCCTCCGTTTCGATCACGCGCATCATGGCGGCGTAGGCTTCGGGCGTGTTGAACAAGGTATTTTCCAATAACGCTTCGTCAATGTTATGACTCGCCGCCAGATATAACTCATCATCTTCGAGCAACCAGATGGAGGAGATCTCAACCGGCAGATTCTTCTCCAACTCCAGCAAAATCACCTCGAGTACGTCGTCCACATCTTCATCCGCCGAGATTAAGCCCGCCACTTCGCGCAGACTGTCGGCAACCTGCCGCCGCCATTGTTCCGAGCGATACAACGCCGCGTTATGAATCGCAATGGCAATGTGGTCCGCCACGGCTTCGAACATAACCCGGTCTTCCGTGGCGAAGGCATTGTAGCGGTCCGATTGAATATCGAGCAAGCCGACCACTTCGCCGTCGTACAGCAACGGCACGCAGATCTCGGATTTTGTATTATGCGGCGGAAGCGGCGAAGGGATATACCGTTTATCCTTGCGCACGTCGTTTGCCACGACGGTCTTGCCTTCCCGCGCCACCCACGGGATGATGCCCT
Source organism: Anaerolineales bacterium (assembly GCA_020847435.1). Classification (GTDB taxonomy): domain Bacteria; phylum Chloroflexota; class Anaerolineae; order Anaerolineales; family Villigracilaceae; genus Defluviilinea. The sequence goes on along the minus strand of JADLBX010000009.1, from coordinate 25,278 downwards.
GCGGATCGTCCAACGGAATGGTGAACCCGACCGACCGCGGACTGCGTTCGCCGCTCCCCGCCCGGTATTCGATCATCCGCCGGCTGGGATGCGCGGTGAACAGGTTCACGTGCGCGTAATTGAAGCGGTGATGGATCAGGTCTGAGACGTTCTGCATCAACGTGTTGATTTCCAACGAGGCGCTGACGCTTTTCCCGACATCGGCGATCAAGGTCAAATGGTCGGAATGCCGCCGCAAGTCGTAATACAAGCGCGCCCCTTCAACGGCGCGCGCGATCGAATCAGCCAGCGCGTTGAGGACGAGCAGGTCGTTCGGATGGAACGCCTTCACCGAATCGCTTTGCACATCCAGCACGCCTAGCACGCGCCCTTCGATCTTCAACGGGATCACCACTTCGGAGCGGGTTTCGGGCAGAGCGTTAATGAACCGGTAACGCGTATCCTTCCGCACATCGGGGACCAGGATGCGCTCGCCTTTTTCCGCCGCTTCGCCGATCAAGCCCTGTCCCACCTTCACCTCCAGCGCGACCTTGGCGCGGCGTTTCCCCTCGCGGTCTGCCATGGCGCTGGAGCGGAAGCGCATTACGCTCGAGCGTTCACGCAGGGTGAAGATGGCGACGTAGTAATAATGGAATGTTTGTTGAATCAGTTTTGTGACGCGTTCGGCGAGTTCGTTCAAGTCCAGCACGTTGGCAATCTGCGAGCTGACTTGACTGACGAGGTTGAGTTGGTTGAGCCTGAAACTTTCGACAGCCACGCGGTGAGACGCCACCAAACTCACGCCAACGATGCCCGCCAAACCCGCCAACAGATCGAGTTCATCTTTTTTGAAGGCGGGTCCGCGCGGACGGGCGACCTGAATCGCCCCCAGGGTGGTTGCGCGATTCCTCAGCGGCATCCCTGCCCACATCCCGCGCGAAGCGTTGTTCTTCCTCCCTTTTTGATTGCTCAGTAAAAGCCCGCGTGATTTCAAAATGCGCGTCAACGCCTGTGAATCGGGATGCGACGAAAAGACCAGTTCGCCTGTGGCGTCGGGCAGGCGGAACAGGTTCTCATCCAGCCATAAGTCCACGTCGGCTTTGAGCAGGCGCGCAACGACGGACGCGATCTGGTCGCGTTGAGCGGATAACGATGGACTGCCGATGAGTTGTTCGCCCAATCTGGCAAGTTCGCGCCAATCGGACGAGGACGCCGCTTTCATGCGTCTAACCCTTTCGCTTGATCATCGTGAGGACGTTGCTCATGTCGGCGTTGGATTGGTAATGCACTTCATCCATGAGTTTTCGCATGAGGAAAATTCCCAACCCCCCGATTTTCCGGTCAGCCAGGTCGGCTTGCAAGTCGGGCAGAGGCACATCGGCTGGGTCGAACGGCGCGCCATGGTCCACCAGAACGATCACCAACCGGTCTCCTTGCATACCGCAGGTTAATTCAAGCGCTCCGTCCGGTTCGCTGGCGTAGGCGTGTTCAATGATGTTCGACGCGGCTTCATCGGTGGCGAGTTGGATGTTGTAAACGTCTTTATCGCCAAAGCCATTCTGCCACGCAATGGTCCCCACATATTCGCGGATCTCGTCGAGTTGCTCAAACTTTGCCGGAAATTGAACTGTGCGCATCGGAAAATAATTAAAGCCGCCTCAGCCAAACATGGCCGAAAGCGGCTTCCTTCTGCATGATTTGTCGGCTCCGACCCCGTCGCGCCTTAGAAATAACCGACCGCGTTCAACGGGTCGTCGAATGTTTTGAAGAGTTCGGTAAAGCCCGCCAGTTCGAGCGCCTCGCGGATGCGCTCCGGCACAGACACCAGCACGACCTCGCCGCGATTGTATTTCTTGGAGTTGCGCTGGGCGGCGAGCAAGGCGCGGAAGCCGGCGCTGGACATGTATTCCAATTCGCTCATGTCTAAAACTAATTTATATTTGCCGTCCTTGTCGGTCTTTTCAAATGTCTGCGCGAGGTGGGACGCCGTGGCGCTATCCACCCGACCCTTGATCTTGATCAATTCGCAATGCTTGAATTCCTGATGCGTGATTTCCATGACACATCCTCCGGGTTGAAATTGAGCGCTAACTGGCAAAATTATATCACGAGAATGGAGACGAATAAATCCTGCGTGCTATACTTGGGCGAAAGGAAAACTCATCTCTCGTTAACCCACACGACCTTACCTGGCGATGAAATCGTTCCTACGCAACTGGCTCACTCCTCCCCTCTTCAATAACGATGAGACCAAAACGCGCCAGGCGTTCATCCTGCATTACATCCTGCTGACTGCGTTGATCGCGCCGGTTTGTTATTCAGCCGTCATCTATTTCCAATCGCCGGAGCAGATCGAGCGCGCATTGGCGCAGTCCATTGTCAGCGAGTTCATTGCGAGCCTGATTTTCATCCTTACTCGAAAAGGATATCTGAGGACTGCGGCGATCTTTCTCGTAGGCTTCTTCTGGCTGCTCTTTACGGTAATGGCGTTCGCTAGATTTGGAGTGCGCGGCACGGGATTCATTCTGGGACACGCAACGGTGATCGTTATCGCAGGAGCGCTCCTCGGCGGAAAAGGATCGCTTGCCATATCGTTGTTGACGATCCTCACCGGCGGCTGGTTCGCATATCTCGAATCGTCGGGACAACGGTTTGTGGGCGTCGCGCCGAATCCAAGCCAGACGGTTTGGCTGACCTCATCCATTTTCTATTTGATCATCAATGTGGTGCAGTTCCTCTCCGCGTGGACGGCGCGTGAGACGTTCAAACGCGCGCCCACCAACGAAGTGCAATACCGCGCCCTGCTCGAGAATATCCCGGTCATCACCTATATTATCGGGTTGGGAAACGAACCTGTCATCCGGTATGTCAGCCCCCAAATCGAGGAACTGCTCGGCTATTCACGGGATGATTTTATGAAAGACCCGGGGCTGTGGAAAAAACTCCTGCACCCGGAAGACCGCGAACGAACGCTGTCCGAAAGTGAAGCCACCGATCAAAGCGACACGACGTTCGATATGGAATATCGCTTTCTAACCCAGGATGGAAATACGGTCTGGATCCGGGATAAGGCTAAACTCATTACAGCAGACGATGGCGCTGCGACTCACTGGCTCGGCGCCTGGATGGACATCACCGAACAGAAACAATCCGATGAACAGCAGGCAAGCCTGATCAGCGCCTTGACGCGGCGCGCCATCCAACTGCAAACGGCGGCGGAGGTTTCGCACGCGGCATCTTCCACACTGGACCTGGAACCACTGCTCGCGACGGTCGTCGAACTCATCCGCAGTCATTTTAATTATTACTACATCGGCATCTTCCTGCTCAATGAACCCGGGACTCACGCCCTGCTGAAAGCCGCCACCGGCGAAGCGGGAAGGATGTTGATCGCCGAAGAACAAAAACTCGACGTGGGCGAGTCTTCGATGGTCGGATGGTGCCTCACACACAGAAAGGCACGCATCGCCCTCGACGTGGGCGAGGATGCCGTCCATTTCAAAAACCCGCGCCTGCCATTGACGCGCTCCGAGATCGCGCTCCCGCTGATTTCGCGCGATGCGATCATCGGCGCGATGACCATTCAATCCGAACTCGCCTCCGCATTTTCAAACGCCGACGTCACGGCGCTGCAAACGATGGCGGACCAGATCGCCAATGCGATCGCGAACGCGCAGTTGTTCACCGAGCGGACCCAATTGATCAACGAACTCGAAGGCAGGAACGCGGAACTGGAGCGGTTCACCTACACCGTCTCGCACGATCTGAAGTCGCCTCTGGTAACGATTCGCGGTTTCCTCGGCTTCATCCGCGAGGACGCCAAAAAGAGAGATATGAAGCAGTTCGATGCCGATTTATCCAAGATCGCCAACGCGGCAGATCGGATGCAGGCATTGTTGAACGATTTACTGGAACTCTCACGCGTGGGACGCATCACCAACCCGCCGCGCGATCTGCCTTTCGAACAAATCGTTCAGGAAGCCAGAGATTTACTCGCCGGGTCGTTCCACCAAAGCGACATCCAAGTCGCGGTCAAGGACAACCTGCCTGTCGTGCGCGGGGATCGCATCCGCCTTGTGGAAGTTATGCAAAACCTGCTGAGCAATGCCATCAAATTTATGGGCGCTCAAGCCGAACCGCGTATCGAAATTGGTTGCACCGGGCAAGATTCAAACGGCATGGCAACTCTCTTTGTACGCGACAACGGGATCGGGATCGAACCGCAATTCCATGAAAAGGTGTTCGGATTATTCAACCGCCTCAACCCCAACATCGAAGGCACCGGCGTCGGTCTGACGTTGGTGCGCCGCATCGTGGAAGTACATGGCGGCAAGGTTTGGGTGGAATCAAGACCCAGCGCGGGCAGCGCGTTCTACTTCACCCTGCCGGTCAGCGCCTCCGCTTCAGCAGAAGCCGCAAATTGAAGCGTGGCAAATCGGTAATCGTCATACATGAATTGTAAATTTCAGGTTAGAATTCGCAACCATAAGCGACAAGGAGTCCAACATGATCGGCGAACCCATCCTCGTTATGCTCGTGGAAGATAACGAAGACCATGCAGAATTAGTCATCCGCACTCTCGAGGAACATCGCATCGCAAATCGAGTGCGCCATTTTCTGGATGGACAATCCGCGCTGGATTATCTCTTCCATCGCGGCGAATTTATAGACGCCGCGTCCGCGCCGCCGCCGCACGTCATTCTCCTCGACCTGCGGCTTCCCCGCGTAGACGGCATAGACGTGTTGCGCGCCATCAAGGAAGACGACGAACTTAAATCCATCCCAGTGGTTATCTTAACCACCTCCGAAGCGGAAAAGGACGTGGCGAAAGCCTATTACAACCACGCCAACAGTTACCTCGTCAAGCCGGTGGGGTTTGAAGAGTTCAAAAAGCTCATGGACGATCTCGGCTTTTACTGGCTGGGCTGGAACACTCACCCACACCTCAAAGAATAACCTTATCCAACCTCATACGTCAGGCTCTACAACAATTTACATGCTGGATGATCCAATCCGAATCCTGTTGCTGGAGGACGATCCCGCTCATGCGGAATTGATCCGGCGTTCCTTCGAAGAACGCTGGGATACGGCGCGCCTCCGGGTGGCGGAAACCCTCGCGCATGCACGCGCGGCGATTCAAGAATTTGACCCCACGCTCATCATCGCCGACTGGCGCCTGCCGGATGGCGACAGCCACGAACTGCTCTCTGCCGAATCCAGCGCGCCGACTCCCCCGGTGATCATCATGACCAGTTACGGGAGCGAGCGTCACGCCGTCGAGGCGATCAAAGCCGGCGCGTTGGATTACATCGTCAAATCCTCCGAATCCATGGCGGATATGCCCCATCTGGCAGAGCGCGCCATCAAGCAATGGCAAGCCATTCTCGAACAAAAACGGATGCAACAAGCGCTGGCGGAAAGCGAAGCGCAGTTTAGACTGCTCGCTGAAAATTCTTCGGATATGATCTCGCGGCACCAGCCGGACCTGAGCATGATCTACGTCTCCCCGGCGTGCCGCGCCATCCTCGGCTACGAACCGGAAGAAATGATCGGCATTCCCATCCTCCAGTTCATCCATCCGGACGATACAGACACGATCCTCGCCCGGTTATCCAACTCGGAGACGGAGGGAAGCCCGCGCCCCACCGCGTATCGCGCGCTCCACAAGGACGGGCGCTATATCTGGCTTGAAACAACTGCCCGTCCGATCTACAACGCGGATGGAATCCTGGTGGAGTTTCAAGCCTCCTCGCGCGATATCACTGAACGCCGCGAGGCGCAACTGGCGCTCCAACGCGCTCTGGCAGAGATCCGCGACGCCTACGACAAAACGATCGAGGGCTGGGTGGTGGCGCTCGACCTGCGCGACAAAGAAACGGAAGGACATACGAAGCGCGTGACCGAACTCACCGTGCGACTGGCAATGGAACTCGGTTGCAATGACGAAGAGATCGTGCAAATCCATCGCGGCGCGCTCCTGCACGATATGGGCAAGATCGGCATCCCGGATGAGATTCTGCACAAACAGGGGACGCTCACCGAAGAGGAATGGTCCGTGATGCGGCGGCATCCGCAATACGCACAGCAGATGCTCGCGCGTATCGGCTATCTCAGCGACGCGTTGATCATCCCCTACTACCACCACGAACGCTGGGATGGCAGTGGCTACCCTCACGGCTTGAAAGGCGAAGCGATACCGCTGTTCGCGCGTTTGTTCTCGGTGGTGGATGTGTGGGACGCGCTCACCAGCGACCGCCCCTATCGCAAACGCCTGCCGCCGGAAGAAGTGATGCGCTACCTACGCGATGAAGCAGGCAGGCTGTTCGATCCGCAGATCGTGGATGTATTCCTGAAACTGATCGACTCCGATTCATCTGCCAAGTAGTTATGCGCGGCATACGCGTTGAAAGCGTTTCAACGTTGAGACAGCCGCCCTCCCAAAAACAGAGAGCAGCTCATCTCGTGGACTTGGCCGCTAAGTTCACCGCGATTTTGAGTTTTCTCTCAAAGAACTCTGTGATCTCCGTGGCAAAGAAAGATATTACACACCCTTTTCGCCACTCCCCAAAAACAAAGATAATTGACTTCCCTTCTCACTTCGAGTATGCTTCGCACGTCCGGGCAGGCCCGGCGCGGCAGAGCCTGCCGAACCCCGCCAGGGTCGAAAGACAGCAACGGTAAGGAAGAGTCTCTGGGCGCCGCCGGTCACCTGCTCGGATATTTTTTATGAGATCAAACCGCTGGATATTCATCGTCATCGCGGCGCTCGCGGGCATCGGCGCGGGTCTCGCATACGGTTGGGTCGTTGACCCGGTTGACTACTTCGACCTCACCCCCGATACCCTGCGCGCCGATTACAAAGCCGATTACGTGCTGATGGTCGCGGAAGCGTTCAACGCACAGCGCGACCCCGGGCTGGCGGCGCGACAGTTAGCCGTCTTCGGTTCGCAGTCGCCCACCGCCATCGCCGCGCAAGGGTTGGACTTCGCCCGCGCCAACGGTTTCGACGCCACCGATATCACCTTGATTCAGGAACTCGTCACAGCCTTGCAAGCCTGGAGCGGACTCCCATGAAGCGGATCGGCTGGGGCGTCTTCTTTGCGCTTCTCTCCGGACTGGGAATCGGCCTGCTCTATGCGTGGGTTTTCTCGCCCCTCCGCGTCGTCGACGCGGCGCCCGTCGCGTTACGCGCGGATTTCAAAGATCAATATCGCTCGGTAATCGCCGCGGCCTTCGCCGCCACCGGCAACCTCGAACGCGCCCGCGCCCGCCTCGAACTGGTAGGCGACGCGGACTCCGTCGAGGCGTTGAACGCGCAAGCCCAACGCATGATCGCCAGCGGAGAAATCCAACAAGCGGACCAGGTTGCCGCGCTCGCCTCCGCTCTGGCGCAAGGCGTTGCGGTCGTCCTGCCGCCCTCTCCAAGTGTGGAGCCGCCTCCTACGGCAAACACAACCTCCCCTGGGAATGACGCGATCCCCACCTCCACACCGGAGGAAATTTCCACCGCCACCTCCGAAGTTGCCGCGACACAGCCGGTCATCCTGGAAGCCACGCCGCGCCCCACACGCCCCCCGCTCCCCACACTGGGCACGCCCTTCACGTTGACCGGACAGGAAAGTGTTTGCAATTCAAACCTGCCGGACGGGTTGCTGCAAGTTCTGGTGTTGAACGCGAACCGCAGGCAGTTGCCCGGCATGGAAATTCGCATCACGTGGGATAACGGCGAGGATCAATTTTTTACCGGCTTGAAGCCCGAACTGGGGAACGGGTACGCGGATTTCATCCTGGCGCCGAATGTGACCTACACCGTCCAACTGGCGCTGGGGAGCGAGATCGCCACCGGTTTGACCGCGCCGACGTGCGAATCGCCGAACGGACCCTTCAGCGGCGGGTTCAAGCTCACGTTTCAACAACCCTGAGAAAGTGTTTTGAAAATCACGAATTCACCACAGATGAACACGGATGAACTGTGGCTTTTGATGAACTTCTCCGAAACATCGCCGTCAAATCTTTTTTATCGGCGCGCTTCGCGGTTAATACATCAGCAGTGATGATTCAGTCTCTTCCTAAACAAAAAGTCCCTCTCGGCTGAGAGGGACTTGGCATTACGGCATCGGGTTGTTGGTTGCCCAGTCGTTCCCGAGGAAGACCTCCACGTCCACCGAGGCGGCGGGGTCGGGTTGGATTAATATCTGCGTGTTGGATGAGATGCCAAACACCGATTGTAAATATTTCAAGGTGTAGAGTTTCGGCGAATGGAGGACGATCACCGTGCGGTCGTAGGCGCGGTCTGCGGGACCGACCTCGGTCACCGCCATGCCTTGCGCGATGAAATAATTGCCGGTGTTCACTTCGAGGTTGGGCGAAAAAGCGCCGTTCAGCAAGCGCACGCGCGCGCCATCGGCTTGCATCAACGCGGTGAGGTCGTTCGGCGCCGCAAGCGGGCTCACCGCGCCGGCGGAGGTGAAGATCTCGTCGCGCAGGACGCGGATCTTATCCGGCAGCGGCTTCATCACGCTCGCATCCTGCCCGCCCAGAATCACGTTATCGAAGGCGACCATGCTGGGATCAATGGCTCCCTGTTCGATGCTTTCAACCGGAATGTCTTTCACCAAGACCGCCAATTGCAGGGCAACATCGAACGACATATTCGTGCGAATCCCCGATGAGAATTCGTTGTACAGGTCGTTGGCTTGCGAGATCAGCGTGCCAAAATTCGCGGGGTCGAGGGCTTTATCCCGGATGGCGAGGATCACCTTCTGCTGGCGTTGGGCGCGGGTGAAATCGCCCTCGCCCGATTTACGGTAGCGGACATACGCCAACGTGGTGACGCCGTTCAAATGACGGACGCCGCAGCACGTCAGGCGGATCTTGTCGGTGCCGCCGCCGACCGGGTCCAAGCGCAAGTCTTCGTCGTTGTAAATGTCAATGCCGCCGAGGCGGTCAATGAACTGCACAAACGTGTTGAAATCAACCTGCGCGTAATACTGGATCGGCACGCCGATGAACTGCTCGACCGTTTTGCGCGCCAGTTCCGGTCCGCCGCCGGGCAGTTTATTGCCCTCGCCGGAAGAATACGCCGTGTTGATGCGGCTATAGCCGAAGCCCGGTATATTCACCCACATATCGCGCGGAACGGACAACATGCCCGCCGTTTTCGTCAACGGGTCAATCGTTAACAGGATCATCGTATCGGAGCGCGGCGCGCTGGTATCGGTATCGCGCGCGTCCAAGCCGATGATCAGGATGGTGATGCGGCTGGCGCCGTCCCAGGCGGGCGGCAAATTACTTTCGGGAATTACCACCGGCGGAGGCAGGTTCTCCGGTCCCGGCACAGGCGTGCCCTGGCTGTCGGTAATGGTCGGACCGTTGACACCCGAACTGACGGTCCCACACGTGGCGGGCGGCGAACCGGGCAAAGGCGTGATAACCCAACACGTGGTGAGGTTGCGCGCAAAGACATACGCGCCGAGCGCCACACCGATCGCTACAACCCAAAAGATCGCTGTTCCAATCGAGGAACGTCCAAGTTTTATTTTTTTGAGAAAATCCATTTTTCTATTCCGGTTTCAAATACACCATATCCAAACCAAGTCGTTCCAAACCTTCTTTTGCCCAATGCACCACCAGCGCCGAATCTTCTTCGACTGCTTGCATCAAGACGGGGATGGCGCGCGGATCGCGGATTTCGGCGAGCGCGCGCAACGCGTGGAGTCTCGACGAATGCGATTCGGACTTGACCGCTTCGATCAACGACGGGACGGCTGGTTTGCCAATGGCGACCAACGCGTTCGCCGCCAGCGCGCAGACCAGCGAATCGCCGTCGCTCAACGCGCGGACGAGCGGCTGGGTTGCGGCTGCGTCGGGTTTTTGCGCCAGCCCCAGCGCGGCGCACTGGCGCACTTCGGGGGCGGGATCGTCGAGGAACCGAATCAGTTGTCCCGTCGAAGAATGAGGCGATTGGGCGATCACGCGCAACGCCCACCAGCGGGAATCCGCATCGGGAGACTGGCTCAAATCCAACAAGGCGGGAAGCGCTTCTGCGCCCAATTCGAGCAACGCCGCAACCGATCGTTCCGCGCGCGCTTCGTCTCCGCTCGTCAGGTCAGCCAGCAGGCTTTGCAGTTTGTCCACGCTATTTGGCGGGAGGCGGAACGGGCAGCGCGGCTTCGGCAGTCCCGATCCATTTGTCGCCTTCTTCGATCAACATCACGGGGATGTTGTCCACGATGGGATATTTGCGATTGCAATCTTTGCAAATGAACCACGCCTCGCGGTGAAGCGTGAGTTCTCCGCCAGTGGCGCGGACGCAATTCGGGCAACGTAAAACTTCCTTCAACACAGCATCAATCATGGCGCCTCTTTTCTGAACAGCGGCGAATTGTACCATTGCTCACGTAGACGGCGAGCGGCACAGGTTTTTCTCGGCGGCAAGTTTTTCCGGCTTCTTTGAGTCGGGTCCATATTGGCAGATCGCCTGCCACGGTTCGTAATGTGTGATGAATTGGTCTTGAAAAAGAACCGCGCCGTTTTGGTAGACCGTGCGCGTGACGGTTACATCCGCGCCGTTCGCGGCATAGTCTACCGGCTTCATCTCATTTTTCTTGAGATCAGGGTTTTCTTCAAACAACGGAGGCGGAGCGGGAACGATATTAATCGGTCCCGTCGTATCCCACGAAACACTGCGCCCATCGTTGGTGGAGTAAAACTTCCACGTGAGCGAACGCCCGGGCGCATTGACGTAGGTTTCCATCAGAATCCAATACGGCGAATCGTTTTTGAATTTGAAATCCACGAGCGGGAAGTAAACTGTCGCGTCCAACCCCGCGAGGCGATTGTCCACCGCGCCGCTGGCGGTCATTTCGTAATACGACACGCGATAGGCGTGCGAATAGCGCTCCACAACCGGGAAGCCGGCGTTGAACACGGTGCGGAACAGCGTGGTGCTGACCTGGCAGACTCCGCCGCCCACGCCCTTGATCGTCCGCCCGCCGAAAATGATGAGCGCTTCGGCGAATCCGTTTTCGAGGCTCACGTCGCCCATCGCTTCACCCATCGAGAAAGTTTCGCCCGGCGCGACCATGATGCCGTGGAAGCGCGCCGCCGCGGCTTGGATATTTTGAATCCGTTCTTCGCTGGAGCCATAAAAATACGACGTTTCGGAGGAGATCAATTCCGTGATTCCCAACTCTTGCCCGGTGGCTGAACCGGAGACTTTGGGCTGGTCTTCGACAATGACGAGCGGCACGGAATGTTCGCCGCGCAGCAACGCGTCGTTGATCGCGGCGATGCTGGCGTCGAGGTCCATCACGCGCCCAATCTTGGAATCTTCCATCAAATCCAACTGCTTCGTTTCATCGTTGAAGATGAACTTCGCGTTCGAGGCGGGGCGGTCAAGTTGTGTTTTGATCGGCGACAACAGACTACGCAGACCTTCTGCGTTGAGCGCCACTTGCACTTGGGTTTGGCTCCCGTTTTGCACGCGCTGGACGCCGAGCAAGCCCGCCAACACTTGCGTATCGTACACGTACGGACCCGGGTCGCCTTCGCCCGAGTTGGGAATCGTCACCGTCAGCGGCTGGCTCAACACTTGGCGCGCGGTATCCGCTTGCGCGCTCACATCGAGGATCTGCGGCTGGACTTCTTGAATCACCAACGAAACTTCGCCGTCGGTGAAACTCTGCAACTGCGCGCCGAGATAGATCAGCGTCGCGTCGATTTTCAATTCGCGCCCCACCTGTCCCGGGCTTGCCACCACGTTCGCGCCTTCGAGGTGCAGGCTGGCTTCGGTCACCGGCTGATCCACCTGCGCGGCGATCTGACTCAAATATTGATACGCCACACGCTGATCGAACAGGATGACCGGCGGGATATCGATTCCGCCTCCGAGCGCACGGGCTTGACCGGAGAGCGACACGAACAGACCGCCGCTTCGCCCCAACTGGAAGGCTGTCGCGGCTGTGGAAGAGGGATCGAACACCATGCCTAATTCCGCCGGGCTCGCCACCCACGCCTTTTCGCCATCGCGGAAAAGGACCTTCCCCGTGAGCGGATACGACAAGGTCTGGTTTAATTTCAGAGCGGCTTCGTCACGCGTCAACCCGGAGAGGTCGACGCCCGCCACAGAAACGCCGGGGAAGATCCGCCCGGCGTAAACCAGTTGGTAGCCCAACGTCCACGCGAGGAGGAGCGCCAGGAACAATGCCGCGCCGCTCATGAGCGCGGCGACAAATTGCGGAAAGAGGGGTAGTTTTTGATAGGGATGGGAAATAGATGTCATTCGAGATTTCAGGACCAATTGTAATCGTCAACGGACATAGAACGGAGCGCGGGAGGTCTTTGTTCCCATTGACGCAGTGAAGCAAGGTTTTGCGCTTTTCCAAAGTTTTGCCACAGAGACACGGGGGCACAGAGGTTTTTCTGATGTTTTCTCAGTGTCTTCGCATCTCAGTGGCTCAGAAGCAAGCGCCAGGATTGTTCGGTGTAACTTACAACATCTTGCTTTTCGATTATTTTTTATAGCATCATTCGCAAAGTGAACTTTGCGGTACGGATGGACTGACCGCCATCAATCATCCACCTCCGAACGCGGGCAGTTCCAGCACGCCGCCGCTCGTGTTCACCACGTAATAGGGCATCCATCCCACGCCGAAGAGGTTGACGTACACATCGGTCTTCTTCGGGTTGACCACAACTTCCTCGGTCTCGCTCGCCACACTGCCCCAACGCGCCTGAATCTCGTTGATGACCTCTTCACGCTGTCGTTGCAAGTCGGCGATATCGTTCTTGTATTGTTCAATCGCGTTTTCGGATTCGCGCACATCTTCTTTCGCGGTGCGAGCCATGCGCATTTTGGAAACCGGCGTGGAAAGGCTCTTCTTGCGCCCAAACCCGAACAGCCCAGCTACTGCTTCCACGCCATTGATGCCGGCTTCGAGATTTCGATTGCGCAGATCTTCCTGATCCTGTTGCAGTTCGCGCTCTTCGCGCATCAATCTATCTTCGAGCGTTTTGAGTTGCCGATCTATCGTCGCAGTTTTCTTGGCGATCTCGGCGTCGCGGGCATCGCGCGCCGCGTTGGAAACAGCGGTCATGAACTCGGCTTGCGTCACATCAGGACCGGCGAAGACTTTCAAGGTCTTGTTCGCCCGCGCGGTGACAGAGGAATTGCGGAACACCCAATCGGTGAAGTCCTTTTGCATTGCCGCCATCAATTTCGAATCGTTCAACGGCGCGTCTATCGTGCCGAATTTGGCAGAGGGTGCGGGAGATGTGTCCACGTTATCGAGCGATCTGCCGGTTGCGACGTGATCCTCCCAGCGCACCATGCCGCGTTTATCGAGCGAGGCGACGACAGCCGCGCGCGCGATTTCGCTATCCACGCCGAGTTTGCGGTCGAGGATGCGAATCTGCGCGGAGGCGAGCAAGGCGGGCTTGTAGACCACGCTTTCGATCATCGCGTCGGAGGGAGTGGGTTGATTCGCGGCTTTGAACGCTTCGGGCAATGAAAGATTTTGCGGCAGGAAGTATTCGCGAATGTTGGATGGAACAGGAGGTTTGGTGGAAGAGAATTGAGAATTAGAGGATTGGAGATTGGAGACCGGAGTCTGCCGCGCAGGCGCGGACGCCATGAACGAAGGCTGGGGCGCGACAACGCTCGACGCTGGCGCGGTAGGCGTGGATCCGGAAAGACTCGGTTGTGTCGCATTGGCGAGTTGATTCAAAGCGGGAATCTGCGTCCGCGTGAGAGGTCCCGCGAGGAAGTTCATCACCCAGCGCGTTTGGAGCAACTCTGGCGCTTTGGAATGGACGTTGTGCATGATGAACACGCGCTTGCCAATGGAGGAGATCAATTTGTCGAAGACGCCGCGTGAGACGCCGCCCGCCGCGCTTTCGAGTCCGTCGAGCAATCGGTTTTTATCTTGTTCGGTTTGCAGTTTGCCGATGAACCATGTGCCCGCGTTCGACAAGCCTTTGTAATCCACGTCTACGGGGTTTTGTGTGGCGAGCAATAAGCCCAAGCCGAAGGCGCGCGCTTGTTTCAACATGCGAAGCAAAGGCTCTTTCGAGGGCGGATTGCTGGAGGGCGGAAGATAGCCGAAAATTTCGTCCATGTAGAGGAGCGCGCGCAGGGAGGTTGCGCCGCTTTGCGTGCGCATCCACGTTTCAACAGCGGAGAATAGCAGTGTGACGAAGAACATGCGCTCTGCATCGGAAAGATGCGCGAGATAAAAAATGCTGTGACGCGGTTTGCCTTCGGGAGTGTAGAGCAACGATTTCACGTCGAGCGGCTGACCCTCGCGCCACGTTTCGAACGCGGGCGCGGCGAGAATGTTGTTCAACACCATCGCCAAGTCCATGCGATCTTTGGCGGGGAAGAACGTATCCACCGGGAAGGCGCCGAGTTTGTCGAACGGCGGCGATTGGGTTTGCAGGATGAGTTCGGTGAGGTCCACATCCTTGCCTTGACTCCAGGCGTTCTCGAAAATATTCGAGAGCAGGATGTGTTCGCGCGAGCGAAGCGGGTCGAGATCGTTGAAGCCGACCAACCCAAGCAACGCGGTGACCGTGCTCGAGATGCGTTCACGCAGGATTTCACGATTCGCTTCCCACGGAATCTCCGGCGCGGCGAGCGAGGCAAGGATGCTCACCGAAATCCCCGCATTGGAGCCGGGCGTGAAAACGGCAAACTGCACGGCGTTCTTCAACGCGAGAATCCGCGCCTGATCCATCCCCCACTCTTTCAATCCATTGCGCCACGAAGTGGACGCGTCGGTTGCGACCTGTTCAAGGGTTTTGCCGGAACGGCGCGCGAGGTCGGAGTCAATCCACGGTTGAAAATCTTGCGGCGCAAGTTCGGGGAAGTGCAAGACGAGATTGGTGAGGTCGCCCTTCGGGTCAATGATGATGGCAGGGATATTTTGTAACGCGGCTTCTTCAAGCAGCGCGACACACAAACCAGTCTTGCCCGAGCCGGTCATGCCGGTCACAACCGCGTGGGTGGTGAGGTCGGCGGGATCGTACAGCACATCGGTTTTTGAAACCGCTTGTTTCTTTGGGTCGTATTGGCGTCCGAGATAAAAACTTTTTTCTGTCATGCAGCGCTCCTACAAGAATATTGATAAAAGATGATCGAATCAATTCAAGCCGGCGGGTTGTCCAAGCGGACGCCGTGTCCGCGCACAGTGTCAATGAATTGGTGCGACGAGTCGAGCGTCGCGAGGCGTTCGCGCAGGCGGCGGATCAACGCGTCCAACGCCTGGTCAGACACACCCGCCGATTGATCGTCGCCCCACACTTCCGCAACCAGATCGAGGCGGCTGACGACTTGTCCCGGGCGGTCATACAATAGCCACAGTAATTTAAATTGCTGGGCAGAGAGCGGCGGGTCGAGTTCCTGCTGGCGCACCCACACGCGGCGCGACTTTTTATCCATCATCAAACGGCCGGGTTTGCCGCCGTCGAGTAATGGCATGGTCGCGTCGGAAGTGAGGTATTGAAATTCCTGCGCGATCCCCACCGCGATGCGATCGCCGTCCTGCAAGACCACCGGCGCGGTCAGCGACACACCGTTATGATACGTGCCGTTCTTGCTCCCCAAATCTTCGAGCATGATTCCTTCGGGCGTCGGCGTGAGGCGCGCGTGGAAGCGCGAGATCTGCCGGTCGCTGACCACCACATTGCAAGTGGACTCGCGCCCCAGCACGATCGTCTCGCTTAACTGCCAGCGTTGACCTTTGAGCGGACCCTCCTCAGCGATCAACAACGGATATTCCTGGTTGGGTTTCTTCATGGAAATCTTAATGAAAAGCGAATGACAAGGTCATTGAATCAAGTTTATAATATTCATCCAACCGACGAAGTACATTGTGCGCGTTGGATGACGACTTGTAATATAGCATAAACCCGCGTTTCTGTGCAGAACCTACGCCGAAATGATTTTGCACGAACGCACACGCGAAACACACAACAGGAGGACCGTGCTGCCACCCCTCAAGAGCGGGGAGGTCTTGCGCAGCCGCTATCGCATCCGTGAACAAATCGGGCAGGGCGGCATGGGCTCGATCTACCTTGCCGATGACACACGCCTGAAAGGGCGCGAGTGCGCGTTGAAGGAGGTCGAATACGACCGCGCGCTCCCGGAGAAGATCCGCGAGGAAGCCCGCGAGCAATTTTTACGCGAGGCGACTGTGCTTGCGCGCCTCGATCACCCCAACCTGCCGAAGGTGTCGGACTTTTTTTCGAACGGTCCGCGCGATTATCTGGTGATGGATTACGTGCCCGGCAGCGACCTGCGGCATATGATGCTCGAAGCCAAGCGTAAACACACGTTCCTCCCGGAGAAGGAGGTGCTTGCCTGGGCGGAACAGATCGCCAGTGCGCTCACCTATTTGCACAGCCAGGAGCCGTCTATCGTTCACCGCGACCTCAAACCCAGCAACTTGAAACTCATGCCGTATGGGTTGATCAAACTGGTGGACTTCGGTTTGGTAAAGATTCTCGCGCCTGAAGAAGTGACGATCACGATCATTCAGGGACAAGGCACCGCGCTCTACACGCCGCTCGAACAATACGGCGGCAGTGATGTGCATACCGACATCCGCTCGGATATTTACGCGTTCGGCGCGACGCTCTATCACTTGTTGACAAACGAATCGCCTGCGGATGCGCGCAAACGCTTCCTCGCCCCCGAAAGCCTGATTTCCATCCGGGAAATTAATCCCGCCGTTTCGCAACGTACCGAAAGAGCCGTGCTGTGGGCAATGTCGCTGCACCCCGATGAGCGCCCGCCAACGATCGCTGAATTTCGGAATGCCCTGCTCGGATATAGCGATTCCCCCACCCTGCCACTGCCTGCCCGCCGCACACGCCCGGAATCGGTTCTGGATTATTTCAACCATCCAACCGAAACTACACTGGCATGGAGCGCCGCAGTTCTGTTGCTGGTCAGTTTGCTTGCGACCCTCGCCCGCTGAACCACTTCATCCAAGCCCACGCGGCGACAATCCCCACCACTTCACCGCCGATCGTCAGAATCAAAATTCCAAACGCGCCTGCGCCGGAGACGATCCAACCTGCCGCGCCGGGGAAACCGAGCGCGAGGTAGTTGTACGCCGCGAGCCCGCCGATGAACGCGCACATGGCGAACCGCAACGCCCAACGACTGGTGACAAAATTTCCGATCGCCCAAAAGACGAGCCACGCCCCGCCCGCCAGGGCAAGCAAAGCAAGCATCCATGCCCCAAGTCGCGGATACCCTTCCGGCGAGACCAGATCGTTGACCGGTGGCGCGGTAGGTGTCGGAGTTGCAGGCTGTGGCGTGGCGCTGACTTCCGGCACAACGACCGTCACCGCCACACCGGCGTCAGAGGCGTCGAATTGCAGGGCTTGCGAGATCAACGCCGGCTCGCTGACCACGCGGATTTCCACATTACCCGGTTTGTCAATAATGAACGAAGCGCGCGCCACGCCGTCGAGAGTGGGCGCGTCGAATTGCTGTAAAATGCCGCCGCCTTCATCGCGGGTTGTCATGGTAAAGCGGGCAATCGTCCCGTCCGGTACGTTGCGGTTGTTGTGATCGAGGATCGGTCCCGCGCGGACGTTGATCAAATCCCCAATTTGATACGAAGGGATGATCGTCGGCTCGGCTGTGACGTCTTCGGGCAACGGCGTGGTTGGCGGCTCGGAACCTTCGAGCGTGAGCGGAATCACCTGTGTTTCGTTGGGCGCGGTGGCTTTCAACAAATCATAGCCAACCGCCGGCACAGAGACCGGCGACGCGCCCTGCAGAGTCGCCTGCTGGAAGAGTAAACGCGCCGCGACTTCGATGAAAGGCGGTTGGCGGCTGTATAGTGTGTAATAGGCGGTTAATTTGGAAATATCGGTGGCGTCCAGATAATATGGCGCGGTAAACGAAAACAGGATCACATTTTTATTACGGATCAGGTTCGGGCGTTCGGAAAAAAGCCGCCGCAACAATGGCAACTGCCCATTGTTCACATCGGCAAGCGAAATGACAATCCACGTGGCGCGTTCGAGCGCGCTTTCGGCGTTCGTTGTGCTTTCGCCGTTCAACATCAATTCGACTTCGCGCAACGGAAACGAACTCAGCCGGCTTGTAAAAACCTGCCCGCTTCCCTGCGGACCATACAGGCGGTCCACCGTTTTTTGCAGTGCATCAACCGCAAACAGTTCACGCGTCGCGCAGGCGCTGCACTGCTGAAACGAAGGGACGTCCGTCAGGAAGACAATGCGGTCGCTCAAACCGGGCGGCGCAGGCAGGAGCGCGTTAAGTTCCTGCGCGTCCGGGCTGATGAGCGTGGCTGATTTGCTCGCCACATCGAATACCACCGCTTGCGATCTGCCGACCGCCTCCAACGCAGTTTCAGGAGGCAAAACCTTTGCCAGAGTGAACTCGCCGTACATGCTGAATTTTTTCGCGAGGATTCTGGTCGCCGCCGCATCCACCCGTTCGGCAAAGGCGCGGTCGTTTTGATATTCCTGGACGAAAAAATCGAGGATCTCCAGCGTGGCGGCATAGGTGTCGCCCGCTTCTTTACCCGAGGTAATGTTACCCAAATACAGCAAATCGTTGCCCGCCTGAAACGCATCGCGCGCCACCGAGCGCACCGAGAAATTCTCGCCGCCCTGCGAGTAGAAACTGCGCACAGCATTACTGCCCAACGTATCGCTGACGATCAACCCACCGTTCGCGCGCCACATCCCGAACTCCGGCAGCGCCAAAATCGCCGCCAGCGCGCTGGCATCGAAACTCACCGGGCGCGTGGTGGCGCGAATATTTCCCTGAAACCCTTGATACCGGATGTGCGAGACCAGCAAACCGTCTGCCAGCCCGGACTCCTCCGTCGAATCGGTGACGGCAAAAAACGGGGCTAGCTCAACCTGCTTGAGTTGTTCCAACGACTTGCGGACCGTGGCGACTTCCACATCGGGTTGACGGTCCGAATCGCCGCGCCCGGGAAAATGTTTGGCGATCACGAGCAGGCGTTCGGCGCTTCCATTGTGCAACCCCGCGATAAAGGAACGCCCCAGTTCGCCCACCCAAAATGGATCGCCGCCAAAAACCCGCGTCCCCAAATCCGTATTGGCAGACGGGTTGGGCAATTCGACCACATCCAACGCTGGACCCAGCAACAAATTGAAACCGATCGCGGACAGTTCCTGTCCCAACACCCGCCCCACCTGCTCAGCCGCCTGCCGATCCCACGTGGCGCCGATCGCCATCTGCGAGGGCAGAGGCGTCAGCCCATTCCGCAGTTGATCGTACGGCGCGCCGTCGCCGATCTGTGAAATGCCGATGAACAGCGGCACATACCTCTGTGGGCTGGGCGTCGCCGTGCCGGTCCCCGTCGGAGTCGCCTCCAGCGATTGAAGATTCACGATCAATTGCCGCGCCGCCGAAACTGTCTCCGGCGCGTCGAGAAAATTATCGTTCCCCGCCGTCAACACCACCCCGCCCACACGCCGATTAACGATCAGGTCATAAATTTGAGAATCTGCGCCGGTGTTGACGCCGCGAAAAGTCACCAGGAACAACTGCCCCACGCGTTCCTGCGGCGACATCTCAGCCAACGCCGCCTGCGCGTTCGCAAGCGGCGAGTCAGCCTGCGCCTGCGCGGCCGGCAGAGGTCCGAACAGAGACGCGCCGAGCGTCAACAGGATCAGCCAGTGGATCATTTTCCTCGTTTTGGAATTTCGCTTCATTCCCCCTTGCAGTTGTTCCGCCTGCGGATGCCCACGCGACCCGTTCATTTTGTTTCACCGCGCACGCGCAACGCCAGTGGAGGGTCGTCGGTAAAAATTCCGTCCGCGCCCCAACGGAATAACTTACGCATCTGCTCTTCCTTGTTGACGGTGAAGATATACGCGCGGCGCCCGAGCCGATGCACCCGCCGAATCTGTTGCGGCGAGGTGGTCCAAATGTTAGGGTGTAGCGCTTGAAAATTCCCGAAATAAAAAATGAACGAACGCACCAGCAGGGCGCGAAACCCGTCGTTAGCAAGCAAGCCGCGCGGCGCTTCCGGAAGCAAGCCCTGCGCCTTCGCCAAACTGCGCGGATGAAACGACGAGAACAGGACGCGTTTTTGCAGGTTGAATTTTTTAACCAGCATGCACACCGTTTCAACCAGCTGGTCGTTGGGCGTATGATGGTTCGACAATTCCACATTGATAAAAGTGCGGTTTCCAAACGCTTCGAAGACTTCTTCAAGCAGGGGGATTTTCTCGCCGCGAAATTTCGGCGCGAACGAACTCCCCGCGTCCAGCGCGCGCAGTTTGGCGAGCGACATTTCCTGCACTTTGCCTTGCGCGCCGGTGGTGCGGTCTACGGTCAGGTCGTGGATCACGATCACGTGTCCGTCCGCCGATAGTTTGGCGTCCAATTCGATGGCGTCCGCGCCCTGTTCAAGGGCGAGGGCAAACGCGGCAAGGGTGTTTTCAGGCGCGTGCGCGGAGGCGCCGCGGTGGGCAAAGATGGCGGGGCGAGGGAGGGATTCAAGCATCATACAAAATTTACGGATTACGCCGATGATACTATGAAGCGTAATCCGTAATCAACTGGGGAATGAATTTCGCTTACAAGTCTACAAAATATGCGCTGGCGGCGCGGTCGAGCAAGTCGCGCGTCATGGCGGGCGGAGTTCCAAGGTAGGAGGAAATGTCAATGATCTGGTCGCAGAGATCACGCGGATGGGAGGCGCGTAGCTTGCGATTGCGTTTGATGTACCAATCTTGAAGCAGGTACGCGAGTCCCTGGTCGCTGTATTCCACGCGCTTGTCGGCGGCGACGCGTTTGAAGATTTCGCGGTATTCCTCGTAGGAAGGATCGCCGATCTCGATCTTATGGCGCAAGCGGCGCAGGAAGGCTTCGTCTACGAGGTCTTTCGGCGGCAGGTTGGTCGAGAAGACGATTAACACGTCGAACGGCACTTCGATCTTCAAGCCGGTGTGCAGGGTGAGGAAGTCCACGCGGTTTTCAAGCGGCACGATCCAACGGTTGAGCAGATCGCGCGGACGGACTTGTTGGCGACCGAAATCGTCAATCAACAGAATGCCTCCGTTGGCTTTCACTTGAAAGGGCGCTTCGTAAAATTTGTGCACATCGTCGTAAACGAGGTCTAAGCCTTCGAGGGTCAACTCGCCGCCGACCACAACGAAAGGACGGCGAATCTTCAACCAGCGCGGGTCGCGTCGCTGGCTGGTGCGGAGGTTGCCCGTCGTGCCGCCTCCCGAGGACGAACCAGCCTCCCCTTCGGGAACGAGGCGATGACTCACCTGGTCGTAGACTTTAATGACCTGTCCATCCAAATACAGCGCGTGAGGGATGTAGAGGGTCTGGCTCAACGCCAGGTTGCCGAAGGCGCGGGCAACGCTGGTCTTGCCGTTGCCGGGCGGTCCATACATAAAAATCGAGGTTCCAGAATTGAGCGCAGGTCCGAGTTTTTGGAAGGTTTTTTCCGAGATGACCAATTGGGAGAGGACTTGCCGCATCGTGCGCGAGGTCACGGTGACGCGCCCGCCGCGCTGCCGGCGGATGGCTTCGTTGTAGACTTCGAACGGCACCGGCGCGGGACCCGCGTATTGACTGCGTTCCAACGCCTCACGCGCCCGCACCACGCCCGCCTGGGTGATCCCGTAGGTGTATGCGCCCTCGCCCAAGCCGCCTTGCGACGATTTGACCTCGATCAACTTTTCGCGCTTCAACGATTCAAGGATGTTGTCCGTCACGCCGGCAAAAGGCAATGCGATCGACTCGGCGACCTTGAAACCGCTCAGGTAACCTTGGGCATAGAGAATCTTGAGGGTAAGGTCTTGCAGCCATAAGGCGGGGAGACCGGTGTCTTCAATCGTGTTGATCGGCGGGGGTGAGAATAATCCCGTTCCCAGCGCGGATTTTACAAGGGGGTTGGTCATGCTACCTCACACGCGAAATGTTTTTCAAATAATTTCCTCAACATGCGCTGGATTATACTGCCGAATGGATGTTCCGCTGAGACAGCAAGGTTGCATCTACATTAAAAATGGAAGAGGTATGGTTTTCTCAAGAAAGGTTGACGGAATCTCTCTTTTGTACACGGAACATACGGAGTATACGGTTTCTTCCGTAAGCAACGCAAAAAACTCCGTTTGATCCGTGAAATCCGTGTACCGAAAATCCCCCCTTTCGGTTCTTGAGAAAGCCATGTGGAAGAGGCAAAGGCAGGTTGACTTTTCATATATAATCGAACTATGGATCTTTCCGTCATTATCCCGGTGTACAACGAAGTCAACCATATCCGCGAGATTCTTGCCAGAGTGCAAGCGACCAAACTCGCAAAAGAGATCATCGTCGTTGACGACGCTTCAACCGACGGAACGCGCGAGACGCTTGCCAAATTGAACGGAAAACGGAAAGTCCGAGTACTTCTGCACGAGCAGAACAAGGGGAAGGGCGCGGCGGTGGTGACCGGCATGAATGCCGCGCAAGGGGATATCCTGCTCATCCAGGATGCCGACCTGGAGTACGACCCGCGTGATTACCCGACATTACTTAAACCAATCCACGAGGGGCGCGCCGATGTTGTTTACGGCTCGCGCTTTCTTGGAGGAACACATCGGGTGACAATGTTTTGGCATCAAGTGGCAAACCAACTGCTGACGTTAATGACGAATATTTTATACGACACAATCCTGACAGACATGGAAACGGGCTACAAGGTTTTTCGCCGCGAAGTGATCGAGGGGCTGCAGATCCGTTCCCAGCGGTTCAACTTCGAGCCGGAGTTCACCGCCAAAATCTTGAAGCGCAAGTATCGGATTTACGAAGCGCCGATCTCGTTCAACCCGCGCGATTATTCCGAAGGCAAGAAGATCGGTCTGCGGGACGCGTTCGAGGCGGTCTGGGCATTGCTTCGCTATCGGGTTATGGATTAGCGTTTTCGGCTTTATGAATCCAACGATCGCTTCAGAATTGGAAAAAGCGGAGCAAGCCCGCGCACAGGGAAACGAGGGACGAGCCCGCGTCTGCGCGCGACGGGCGGCTGGGCTCGCGGCGCGGGAGTTTCTCACCCAGCGGGGGATTCGTCCGCCCAGCGCGAGCGCGATGGACCTGCTCAACTTGCTCATGGACGATCCGCATCTTTCTCCCGACTTGAAGCGGATCGCCAGTCACCTGACTTTGACCGTGACCAAGGAATTCAAACTCCCCGCAGAAATTGACTTGATCGCAGAAGCGCGAATCCTTTGCAACACTTTGCTGAATCAAAGACCCTGAAGGCGGATATCCTTCAGGGTCTCATTTGTGATTCGAACCGCTGTTCAAATTTGTTTCCGAGCCAGATGAAAGAACGCGCGCGCGACAGTGATCAGTAACAACAACCCAGACATGACGCCGCCGAAGATTAGGAAGAGTTTGCGCCAATCTTGTAGCCGCAGGACGATTTCCTCGCGCGCCGGCAAACGGACGCGCTCGCGCAGGCGTTGGATCAGGTCGCCCGGAGGAGCGACCGGTTTCAACGCCCCCGCGAGATGCGCTTCGAGAGCGTTCAAATCGTTTTGAGGGTCCATGGGCGTGCGGTATTCCATTCGTTCTCACACATCTTATTCAACGGGATAGACGATCAAGCCGACGGTGCCGGGTCCGAGGTTTGCCGCGATCGAAATCGCGAGATCGCTGATCATCGTCTCCTTGTAATTGAAACTTTTCTTGGCTTGCTCCAGCAAAGCCTCGCCGGATTTAAGATCCCGCGCGTGGACTGCGGCAAGGATCACCGGTTGGTCGCCAAATTCCTCTTTTGCCATCTCGATGACGCGGTCGAGCGCGGCTTTACGCGTCCGCACGCGTTCCTTCATCGAAAGGTCGCCGTCGCGCAGGACGGCGATCGGCTTGACGTTTAACACCGAAGCCAGCGCGGCTTGCAGGGTCTTCACACGCCCGGACATTTTGGCATATTCCAGCGTATCGAGGGTCAGGATGACGCGGGCTCTGGTCTTGATCTCCTCGACGTATTTGACGATCTCCTCCACACTTTTGCCGGCGCGTTCCAACTTACGCGCTTCGCGGCACAGTAAACCGATTCCCAAAGAACCGAGCATAGAATCGATCGGTAAGACCTTGAATTCATCCTTCACATCCTGCGCGGCGGCAATAGCCGAGGCGTAGGTGCCGGAAAGTTTGGCGGTAATGTGAATGGATAGGATCGTATCCCCTTTTTGAGCGATCTTTCGATAAAACTCGACAAATTGGTGCGGCGAGGGCTGGGAGGTCTTCGGAATCTTGCGGTGCTCCTCGACCATCTTATAGAACCCTTCGTTGTCAATATCCACCCCTTGCAGATACGATTTTTCCCCGAACAGGATGTTCACGGGAATCATGTCTATGCCGTATTCCTTGCCCCATTCAGGGAGGATATCGCCTGCGCCATCGGTCACGATGCGTAACATGGTTCACTCTCCTTCCAGATTGATATTTTGATCTCCCAACTGGTCGCGTAACGCCAGCAAGGTTCGATGGTACAGACTTTTCACGGCGCCTTCGCTCCTGTCCATGATCTGTCCGATTTCCGCGTTGGAAAGGTTTTCAACGAACTTCAGAATGAGCAGGGTCTGCCGCTCCGGCGGCAGACGGCGAATCAGTTTCAATAATGCGCCTTGCTCCTGCGAGCGGACGAGGTTCCGTTCGGGATGGTCGCCTTTGGTCGGCAGGACCGGCAGTTCATCCAGCGGTATTTCCTGTCGGCGGCTGCGGTCGCGGTGCCAGTTGGCGACCAAATTGTGGGCGATGCGGTACAACCAAGCCGAAAACGGAACGCCGCGATCTCGATAGTTCTTGATATGATTCATCGCCCGCTGGAATACGCGGGCAGTCAAATCCTCAGCATCGTGGAGATTGCCGGTCCGATAAAACACATAATTGAAGATGCGGTCAACATAATGCTCGTAGAGTTGACCGAACGCGTCCCGGTCGCCCAGCGACGCGCGGGTTAGAACGTCATCTTCGCTAAAATCCAAATCCGCCAAGGAGGTTTCCTACCGGCGGAGTTGAACATAATAACCCCGCCGGGTTTTAGAAGTTGCAGGGAGTATAACATGCAACATTTTAATTTCATTGTGAACCCGGTTGGTATAATGGCAGGTCGCAAAACTATCATCTGCGCGAAAACGCACATCACGGGAGTGACTAAACATGAAATGATACAAAGTCGACCAGATGAAAGGAGTATTTCGGATAAAGACGTTTCATCAGTTGACGCTGGTTGTAACAATAGACAAAGAGTTGTAGGTTTCTGATCAAGGCAT
>JADLBX010000008.1 GCA_020847435.1 Anaerolineales bacterium | reverse complement strand
GACAGGGTTGAGTCTCGGCTTGATTTCTTGAACCGCCAAGCCCGCTAAGGGCGCCAAGTCTTAATTCTTTCTTTGCGTTCTTCGCGCTCTTGGCGGTAAATCTTATGACCTGTCCGCCCTCAAACCCAACGGCGAGGGTCACATTCTAATTTGTTCTACGACCATATCTCCCATTTGAGATGTGTTCAGCCCGCTCTTTGAATCCAGCGCGGGGATGCGCCCGCTGGCAAGCAGATGCGCGACGCTGGATTCGATTCGCTGCGCCGCGTCTTGTTCGCCAAGATAATCGAGCGCCATGCCCGCTGCCAGGATCGCGGCAAGCGGACAGGCGATTCCCTGCCCGGCAATATCCGGCGCGGAGCCGTGGATCGGTTCGAACATGGAGGTCTTGCCAGGATGCAGGTTGGCGGAGGCGGCGATTCCGATCCCGCCTTGAAGCGTCGCGCCGAGGTCGGTGAGGATGTCGCCGTAGAGGTTGGTGGTCACGATGGTGTCGTACGATTCGGGTTGTTGAATCATCAGCATCGCGAACGCGTCCACGTAGGCGTGATCCTGTTGGATGTCGGGATACTCCTTCCCCACTTCGGCAAAGACGCGTGTCCAAATTTCCTGCGGGCGGATGGCGTTGGCTTTATCCACGAGGGTGAGATGTCCTGGTTTGTTGTTGACTTTCGCGCGCGAGCGTGCCAGTTCGAACGCGTAACGGATCGTGCGTTCGACTCCGACCCGCGTGTAAATACTCGTGGAAGTGGCGACTTCATCGGGCATCCCTTTTTTCAGGATGCCGCCGATTTGAGCGTATTCGCCTTCCGTGTTTTCGCGCACAACGGCGATATCAATATCTTTTGGAGTTTTGCCTTTGAGGGGACACAAATTTTCAGCGTAGAGTTTGATCGGGCGGAGGTTAATATACAGGTCCAGCCCGAAGCGCAGACCGAGAATCACCGAGCGTTCGACGAGTCCCACTTCCACAGCGGGATGCCCGATCGCGCCGAGCAGGATCGCGTCGAGCGTCTTCCATTCGTCAATCACTTTATCGGGGACAAGTTCCTTCGTCTTGAGATAGTGCGCGCCCGAATACGGATACTCGACAAAGTTGTAGTCGAAACCATGCTTCACCGCGTGCAGGACTTTCAACGCTTCATGTGTGACCTCGGGCCCGATCCCGTCTCCCGCGATAACTCCGATGTTGTAAGTTTTCATTCAGCGTCTCCACAAGTTATATCTCGACCTTCGGGAGTTTCATCAAGAAAACGAAGTTCATCCGCGTTCATCTGTGGTGATATTGATTTGTTGCGCGAGCCGTTCCTCCGCATACGCGAGCAGACCGCCCACGTCAATGATGCGGCGCAGGAATTCGGGGAAGGGTGCGGCTTGATATTGTTCGCCCGTCGTCAGGTTGCGGATGACGCCCGCGGCCGGCTCGACCTCGATCTCGTCGCCCTCGTTGATGCCCTCCACCGCCTGCGGACATTCGAGGATCGGCAAGCCGATGTTGATCGCGTTGCGGAAGAAGATGCGCGCAAACGATGCGGCGACCACCGCCGAAACGCCCGCGGCTTTGATGGCAAGCGGAGCGACTTCGCGCGACGAACCGCAACCGAAATTAGAATCGGCGACGATGAGATCGCCGCGCTTCATCTTTTTGACGAAGTCCGCGTCGGCGTCTTCCATGCAATACAGGGCGAGTTCGCGCGGGTCCGAGGTGTTGCAACGCCGCGCGGGGATAATAGCGTCGGTGTCTATATTTCTGCCGAACCGCCACGCGTGACCGTGAATCCGCACACGCTCGCGCAGATATTCCTTGTGGACGACGCCCGCGTTGCGCGGCAGAGCGTCAAAGAACAGGACGCGGTCAGGGCGGGCGTAATCGGGCAAATGCGCCGCGGCAAAATCGAGCGCTTCCTGTTTAGAAAGCGTTGCGTGATTTTCGACCACGATGCACGCGCAAGTTAACTCGCCGTAGATCAAGTCCGGCGCGCCGACGACCGCCGCATCCCTCACGCCGGGGCACGAACGCAAAACCATTTCGACCGCGCCGGGGTGGATCTTGAACCCGCCGCGCATGATGACCTCATCCTTGCGCCCGACGATGCGCGCGGGTCCATCCGCGTCGATGACCGCGAGATCGCCCGTGCGGAGCCAGCCGTCCTTGTCCAAAACTTGAGCCGTCGCTTGCGGGTCGCCCCAATAGCCGGTCATGATGTTGTAGCCGCGCGCACACAACTCACCCTCTTCGCCGTTCGCCAGCGTTTCGCCATCCGCGCCGATCACTTTGATCTCGACGCCGTTCAACGGGATGCCGACCGTTTCCGTCGCGGTGATGGGACCGTCGTCCAGTTGGGTCATCGTCACGGCGGGCGAGGCTTCGGTGAGACCGTAGCCGATGAGCAGTTTGAAATCCATCTCCGCGCGCGCCCGGCGGACGAGTTCGCTCGGGCACGGCGCGCCAGCCATAATTCCGGCGCGAAGCGTGGCGCAAGCCGAAGAGTCGAAATCCTTGTGGTTCAATTCCAACGCGAACATGGTCGGCACGCCGGAAAGAATCGTCACGCCCATTTCCCGAATCAGCCGCAGCGCCTCGCTCGGATGAAAATGCGGCATACACACTAACTGCGCGCCCGCCACCGCGCAAGCCAGCAGGATGGCGGTGATGCCAAACGTGTTCGAGAACGGGACCGTGCCGAGGAAAACATCCTGCGCGCTGCAATTCATCCGTTCCGCCATCGCCGCCGCGTTGCGCGCCATGCCGCCGTGAGTGAGCGTCGCGCCGCGCGGTTCGCCCGCGCTGCCCAACGAGTGGATGATCGCCGCCGCGTCGCGCGGTTTTGTGATCGCAGGCGGAAGCGCCGCCGTATCTTTCAACAAACTTTCCCACGCCAGGATGCCCCGCTTTTTATCCGACTTCGCATGGGAGACGGAGACCACAAACTCCAATTCTGGGATTTGCTTCCGCATCTCTTCCGCGACTTCGAGCTGATCCACGCCAGCGGGCTGTTTCGCCCCCGAAAACGTGACCAGCGCGCGCGGCTTCGTTTTTGCGAATCGCGCCAGCGTATCCGCCTGGTCGCGGCGGACGTTGATCGGCACGAGGATGAGTCCCGCTTTGGCGGCGGCAAAGATCGTGACGACGTGTTCGGGCGTGTTGGGCAAAGTCACCGCGAGGCGGTCGCCCGGTTGGAGTCCGAGGCCGCGCAGTCCCGCGGCAAGCGAGCAGGCTTGCAATTCCACCTCCGCGTAAGACCAGCGTTTATCGTCCAGCCGCAGAAAGGTCTGATTGGGAAAGCGCGTGGCTTGCACGCTCAATAATTCGCCGATGGTTGTGTTGTGAAAGACTTCGTAGGTCATGATTTCATTTCCTGATCGCCGAAAAGAGTAAACCACGAAGGGCACAAAGTCCACAAAGGGGAAAGGCGGTTTCGCCTTAAGGCATTAAACCTTCGTGGTCTTCGTGTCCTTTGTGTTTATAAATCCTCCGGCGAAATGATCCTCCCCGCGATCGCCGACGCCGCGGCAACGTACGGGTTGGCGAGATACAGTTCGCTGGCAACGTGCCCCATGCGCCCGCGGAAGTTGCGGTTGCTGGTGGAGATGCACTTCTCGCCCGCCGCCAAAACGCCCATGTGACCGCCGAGGCACGGTCCGCAAGTGGGCGTGCTGACCGAGCAATTGGCTTCGATGAAGATTTCGATCAAGCCCTCTTTCAACGCGTCGAGATACACTTTCTGCGAACCGGGGATGACGACTGCGCGCACGCGCGGATGGATCTGGTGTCCTTTGAGAATCTCCGCCGCGGCGCGCAAGTCTTCGAGGTTGCCGTTGGTGCACATGCCAATGACCGCCTGGTCAATTTCCACATTCCCCAGTTGCGAAACGGGTTTGACGTTTTCCGGGATGAACGGCACAGCGACGAACGGCTCGAACTCGGTCACGTCGAACTCATACACCGCCGCGTATTCCGCATCCGGGTCGCTTTGCAGGTACAAACCGTCCTGCCGCCCGCGCGAGCGGATGTAGGCGCGGGTCATATCGTCGGCGGCAAACAGACCCGCCTTCGCCCCAGCCTCGATCGCCATGTTCGCCATCGAGAAGCGGTCGCTCATGTCGAGATAGTTCAGCGCCTCGCCCGTGAACTCCATGGCTTGATAGCGCGCCCCTTCGACGCCGATGCGCGCGATGGTGTGCAGGATCAAGTCTTTGCCGCGCACCCACTTGCGCGGCTTGCCGTGATAGACGAACTTGACGCTCTCCGGGACCTTCAACCAGATCTCGCCCAGCGCCATCGCCACCGCCGCGTCGGTCGAGCCAATGCCGGTGCCGAACGCGCCGATGAAACCGTGCGTGCAAGTGTGCGAATCCGCGCCCGCGATCAGATCGCCGGGCACGATCATCCCTTGTTCGGGCAACAGGATGTGCTGGATGCCCGCGCGTCCCACATCGTAGAAGCGGATGTCGTGCTGTCGGGCGAACTCGCGGCATTGCTTGACGATCTCCGCGCTTTTAATATCTTTGGCGGGCGTGAAGTGATCCATGATAAAGACCACCTTCTTTGGATCCCAAATATGCGCGCCCTTGATCTTCTCGAACTCCTCGATCGCAAGTACGCCCGAAAGTTCGGACGCCATCACCAAATCCACGCGGGCGTTGATGAATTGACCGGGGAATAATTCCCGCTGGTCGCATTTGGCGGCGAGTATTTTTTCTGCAAGCGTATGAGCCATGATCATCTACCTCATTCAAATCTCATCCACAGGACTGACGCAAAACCCAAAAAATCAGCCGCGAATTATTGTAGAGTTCGCGAAAATTCGCGTTAATTCGCGGCAAAGGAGATCTTCTGCGTAAACCCTGATCTAAACAGACGCGGAGCAACACGATCACACCCTCGCCTTCACGCGCGAAAGTTCGCGGTCAATTTCATCGTCGGTGATTTCCTGATGAGCGCGCAAACGGCGGCTCATCACAGTGACGATACGCTTGACGTCCTCCTCGGACATCAGGCGGTTCGAGCGTTTGGCGACCTCCAAGATTTTCGCGACGATCGGCGCGTCCGCCTGCAAGCCGCGCCGGTTGAGCAGGAACCGCACGTTATGTTCGCCGGACATGGGCCCGATCTCAATCTCGTGCGCGCGCCCCACCATGCTCGACGGCACGCCGCAATACACCCGCTCCGCCAGCCAATCGTCGTGCATGCTCAAGGCTTTGGCAATCGCCGCCGCATGGATTCCCGTCGCAGTGCGGAACGCGTCCGCGCCCACCACCGGATAATTGAACGGAATCACCGTGCCGCATTTTTCGGCGATCACTTCGCAGTATTCGGGCAGTTTCGTCAGGTCGCGCTCCGCCCAACCGAGCAGGTTCAGGTTGACGAGCAGAAGTTCCATCGGCGTGTTGCCACTGCGCTCGCCGATGCCCAGCCCGCACGCGTGGACGCGGTCGGCGCCCGCTTCGATCGCCGCCAGCGTGTTGGCGATATCGAGTCCCCGGTCGCGGTGACCGTGCCAGTCAATCCCCACTGCGGGATTCACCTCCTCCACGATCCGACGCACGAACGCGATCAGCGCGCGGACGCCGTGCGGCGTGACATGCCCCACCGTATCGGCGACGCAAATCCGCTTCGCTCCGGACCGTATGGCTGTCGCGTACACCTGACGCAGAGTCTCAGGGTCGGCGCGCACCGTATCTTCAGTGACGAACATGACCGGCAGGTTATGCTTGACCGCGAACGTGACCGCCTCCTCCGTTTGGCGCAGGAGGAAGTTGATATCCCAGCCCTCCGCGTATTGGCGGATGGGACTCGTGCCGAGAAAGATCAGCGCCTCGACCGGAATCCCGGCTTCTTCTGAAACGTCCACGATGGGCGCGATATCCGAAATCATCGTGCGCGCCGCGCTTTGAGGTTGAATCGCCATCTTCTGGTTGACGATCTCCTTCGCCAGCACAGAGACGTGATATTTGAACTTCTCCCCCGCGCCGCACAGACCCAAGTCCGCCGCGTCCACTCCCAAGTCAGACATGAGATAGAGCAAATAAACCTTGTCCTGAATCTCAGGGTGAATCACGGAGGGCGATTGCAACCCATCGCGCAGAGTTTCATCCGCCACCATGACGCGCTTCTTCGGCGCGTCGGGCGCTTCGACGAGATTCCAATCGTAGATCAGTTCGTGCGTATCGTTTGGATTCGAGGACATGTTCGCTCCTTTCAGGTACAGGGATGAAGGATGAAGAGTCTGGAGACTCAACCTCGTTTCATGCTTCCGCCTTCATCCTTTCCGTCATTTCCTTCGCTCCCGCTTCAAACGCCTGCAAGTTGCCTTCCAGATATTTGGCGGGGATGCGGAGCCTGAGAGTCTTGTCCCACACCTCCCGCTCGATGGGCAGGAGGTTCGATAACGCGCCCAGCAAAACGACATTCGCCATGCGCGCATCGCCGAGGTCGCGCGCGGTCTGCGAGGCGGGCAGGCTGATCACGCGCAAGCCTTTTGATTTCAAAAATTCGATGGATTCATGCGGGTAGATCTTTTCCGCGTTCAACACGGAGGCGGGGACAAGTTCATAATCGTTGACGAGGATCGTCCCGTTTTGCGGGTCAATGAAATGAGCGAAGCGCAGCGCCTCCAGTTTTTCCAAGCCGACTACGGCGTGCGCCTCCCCAGGCGTGACGATCGGCGAATGGATCTTCTCGCCGAAGCGGACGTGAGTCTCCACGCTGCCGCCGCGCTGCGAGACGCCATGCACTTCGGTCTGCTTCGTGTCGTATCCCGCCTGCACGGCGGCAAGCGAGGTCAACTCGGCGATGAGCAGCGACCCCTGCCCGCCCACGCCCGCGAACATCAGGCTGTAAATCTTCATGCGAAACCCTCCGCGAGTTTGATGGCGTCCGTCGGGCAGACTTGCGCGCAGACGGTGCAGGAGGTGCATTCGTTGGCGGCGATGACGGGGAAATTATTTTCCGTGCGCGTGATGGCGGGACACCACACTTTGAAACAGGCGTCGCATTGCGTGCACAGGTCTTCGTGAATGAAGAAGGGAATCCGCAGGGAGCGTTTGATCTCGGGCAGTTGCTGGCACGGTCCGCGCGCGATAACGACGGAGGGTCCCTTGAAGGAGACCGCGCGGCGGATGACGTTGACGACTTCCTTGCGATCCCACGTATCCACCACGGCGACGTTCTGCACGCCCGAAGCGCGGCTTAACGCTTCGAGGTCCAGTTTGGGCGTTTCCTCTCCCATCGCGTCCTTGCCCGAGATGGGATTGGGTTGACTGCCCGTCATGCCTGTGGCGGAGTTGTCGAGGATGATGAGCGTGAGGCGGCTCTTGTTGTAAACCGCGTCAATCAACGGCGGGATGCCCGCGTGGACGAAGGTCGAATCGCCGATGATGGCGACGGTGTTCTCGTGCCCCGCCTGCTCCAAGCCGACGGCGACGCCGATGCTGGCGCCCATGCAGAAGGTGGTATGTTCCGCTTCGTAGGGCGGCAGGGCGCCCATCGTGTAACAGCCGATGTCGCCCGAGACGGTGACCCTCAACTGGCGCAGAGCGGCGAAGACCGTGCGATGTCCGCAACCGATGCAGAACATGGGCGGGCGCGGGATGAGTTTGATGCCCTCGGTGAACGGCGCGGGCGGATTGCCCATCCCCAGCGTCTTCCGCAAACGCGCTGGCGAATATTCGCCGATGACGCCGAAGAGTTCCTTGCCTGTGATGTTCGCGATGCCCGCCGCGCGCATGAACTCTTCGATGAACGGCTCGCCTTCTTCGATGACGTAGACCGTTTCGTACTTCGAGCAGAAGTCGCGCAGCAGGTTCGCAGGCAGTGGATAGGTGATGCCCAAACGCAAAACGCCCACATGCGGCAGGACTTCTTTGACGTATTGATACGAAATCCCCGAAGTGACCACGCCGATCTTGTTGTCGCGTCCTTCTTCGATGCGGTTGAAGGGACAGGTCTCCGCGTATTCGGCGAGAGCCGTCAGCGTTTTCTCAACTTCGGGTCGGCGAAGCAGGCGATAAATCGGGACAGAGAAGCGTTGGGGGTCGCGATTAAACTCCCGCGTCGCCACTTCCGTCCGCTCGCCGACTTCCACCAATCCCTTGTGATGGGCGAGGCGCGTGGTCGTCCGCAGCATGACGGGCGAATGGAACTGCTCCGAGAGGTTGAGCCCCGCCATCATGAAGTCGCGGCATTCCTGAGCGTCGCTCGGCTCCAACACAGGGACTTTGGCGACGCGGGCGAGGTAGCGGTTGTCCTGCTCGTTTTGCGAGGAGTGCATGCCAGGGTCGTCGGCGGAGATGACGACGAAGCCGCCGTTCGTGCCTGAATAGGGGAAGACCATGAACGCGTCCGCCGCGACGTTGAGACCGACGTGCTTCATCGTGACGAGCGTCCGCAGTCCGCCGATCGCCGCGCCCATGCCCTCCTCGAACGCGACCTTTTCGTTCGCCGTCCAGCGCGGATTCGTTTCGGGATAGCGCGTCGCCAGCGTTTCGATGATCTCGGTGCTGGGCGTGCCTGGGTAGCCCGACACGAACTTAACCCCCGCCTCCCATGCCCCGCGGGCGATGGCTTCGTTTCCCAATAAAAATTCTCTCATGGCGCCTCCGATTGATTTATGTCATTGCGAGGGTCGAGTAGAGCGAGAGCACTTCTCGCTCGTATCGAGACCCGAAGCAATCTCTTGGCGTAACGGTGAATTGCTTATCGAACGGGAGATTGCTTCGTCGCAAAGAACAAGAGCGCTTCTCGCAATGACATTATCTACACGTTCAAAATCCTCGCCGCATTGTCGTACAGAATTTTTTGCTTCGTTTCGTCCGAGATCGGCAGCGCGCGGATCGCGGCGACGTTGCGCTTCAGATCGGGGTTGCCTGGCCAATCCGAGCCGTAGACGATTTTATCCGCCAGCATCTCGAGGCGCGGGAAATAATCCAGCAGGTGTTTGGCGGGCAAGCCCGAGACTTCCATGTACACGTTCTCATGCCGCCGCGCCATCCAGAACGCCTGCTCATACCAAAACGGACGTCCCGCATGGCACATCAAAATTTTCAGGTTCGGAAAGTCAATCGCCACATCGTCGAGCAGGAGCGGATCGCCGTATTTGATGCGCGCGCCCGTGAAGACCGACGATCCCGTATGCACCATCATCGGCATGCCGAGTTCCTGCACCTTCGAGTACAGCGGATACATGCGCGGGTCGTTGGCGTAATGATGCTGGTAGGGCGGATAGACCTTGATGCCTCGAAAATCGTATTCCTTTACAAGCCTTTCGAATTCCGCGGGAAGATCGTTGACGATGAATGGGTTGATGCTGGCGAAGGGCAGCACGCGTCCGCGCGGACCTGAGGCTGGGTCGCCGATGCGGTTGGCTTCCGCGCACAGTTGACCGACGTAATCGTTGTCCGCGACGCCCGTGGTGACGGGCGAAACCTCCGCCAGACCGACAGCCACGTCAATATCGTTCGCCTGAAGATACTCGCGGATTCCCTGCGGGGTGAGGATGGGCTTGAGATAGGCATCGAGGTCTCCTGAATAATTTTCGCGCATCCATTCCATCACGGACGGCAGTTCGTGCTCGGGAAGGGAGAGGTGGATGTGGTGGTCTATGATCATTTTTGCCTCAGACCTCCGAGTTCTCAAAGAACTCGGAGGTCTACTCACTTCATGGCACAATCACCGAACGGATTCCTTCTCCGCTTCGAAGCGTATCGAACGCGGCGTTGACGTCGTCCAGCGGGAACTGCGCGGTGACAAGCTCCTTCACTTTGATCTTTCCCTGCCGCGCAAGTTCCAGCACGCGTGGATAATCCACGGCGCGGCAGCCGAGCGAGCCGACGATCTCCATCTCGCGGTACATCACGCGCCCAATGTCGAGGGTCATCGCTTTGTCGGAATAACCGACAGCCACGAATCGCCCGCCCGCGCGCAGACAGGCAAACGTCTGGGCTTGAGTCGTCGGGTTGCCGATCGCCTCAAAGCCGATGTCCGCGCCTCCGCCGCCCGTCAGTTTGCGGATTTCCTTATCCACGCGCTCGACGCTCTGCGCGTTGACCGTCGCCTGCGCGCCAAGTTTCTTCGCCCATTCCAGTTTTGAAGCGACGATGTCCACCGCGATCACTTTCGCGCCGACCGCCGCCGCGACCTGCACAAGGTTCAACCCGATGCCGCCGCAGCCGACAATTACCACGTTATCGCCAGGCTTCACTTGCCCGCGATTGACGACGGCATGATACGGCGTTGTGACCGCGTCCGCGATGATCGAACTCTCGACGAGCGGAAGTTCGTCGGGCAGGGCGATCACGTCCTTGGCGGGCGCGAGCATGTACTCGGCATAACCGCCGTCCACGTTGTTGCCGAACATCACCATTTTTTCGCAGATGTTCTCGCGTCCCGTGCGACACATGGCGCATTGACCGCATCCATACACCGCGGGGAGCAGGACGTGCGCGCCTTCCTTCCATTGAGTCACACCCGCGCCCAATCCCGCGACCATGCCTGAGACTTCGTGTCCCAGCACGAGCGGCGGCTTTTTGAATGTGGGAACGCCGTGATCAATGTAATGCAGGTCGGTGTGACAGACTCCGCATCCTGCGACCTTGATCAACACTTCGCCCGCAGACGGAGTCGGGGTTGGGATTTCTTCGACGCGCAACGGTTGGTTCGATTCGTAAAATACAGCCGCTTTCATCCTTGTTTCTCCAATGCCTGACGAAACGCTTCGGGGACGCGCGTCTTTTGAAGCGTTTTGCGGTCCGCCGTCACAACTGTGATCTCGCCTTTCGCCGTCAGGCGGTTTTCCTTTGATTCGTTGTATACCTGAAAATCGAACCGCGCGCTCGACCCGCCGACCTTGCCCGCGCGGCAGTGAATCCGCAGGAGGTCGTCGAAGTATGCGGGCGCATGGTACGAAGCGTGCGCGTCCACGTAGAGCATGTCGAAGTCCTCTTCCAGCATCCGCGTATAACTGAAACCGATCGCGCGCAGGTATTCGATCAGCGCAACGTCGAAGAGATTGAGGTACTGCGCGAAGTTGACGTGCCCCTGCGCGTCGGTCTCGTTGAAACGCACCTTGAGCGTGGTTGAAAACGGATAAGGTTCTGTCATAGACATCGCTACAAACGCTGGTCGAGTAGGCGGCGGGGTTTCGATACGCAAAGAACGCTACTCAACCGCCGCCGTATCGAGACCTCATCCAGCGCGGACTTCCAACACGATCGCCGCGGCGGTGTCGCCAGCCGCACAGCCTGTGAACATCCCGTATCCGCCGCCGAGCAGGACGAGCTCCTCGATCAACTCGATGACGAGTCTCATGCCCGTCGGTCCCTGCGGATGCCCCCAGATCAGCGACGAGCCGTAGTTGTTCATCCTGTCGAGCGGAAGGTTGAACTCGCGGCTGAGAAAAATATCGTTCACGGCAAAAGGATTGTGCGTCTTGACGGCTTTGATGTCGTTGATGCCCACGCCCGCTTTCGCCAGCGCGCGGCGCGCGGCGGGAGCGTTCGCCTTGGGCATGTATCCTTTTTCAGCGCGCCCTTCGCCGAACGAGAGCAGTTGGATTTCGATCTTTGAATCTTTGCTCAGTTCGCGCGCCTTCTCCTTCGTGGTGACGATCATGCCCGCGTTACCGTCGGCAGGATACGTCTGCGCGCCATACGTGACCACGCCATCGGGCAGGACGGGCTTGAGTTTGCCGAGTCCCTCCGCGGTGGACGGGAACACGCCCTCATCGTCCGCCATGGTCGCCACGACTTTCTTTCCAGTGGGATTCACCTCCACAACGGACATATATTTTTTATGGAACGCCGCGTCGTCTGCGAGCGCCTGCTGATATTGAGCATAGCGCATCAACGTCACTTCGTGCTGTTCCGCCGTCGTGATGCCGCAATCCTTCGCGGTGTTTTCCGCGGTTTGAATCATCGCGTTGCCCACAAACGGATCGCGGTTGAAATTTTCCCAGACCCAGTCTTCCGCGTCGCCGCGCCCGCCAGGGTTGTTGGGATTCGGATACAACAGGTGAGGTCCGTTCGAGGTGCGGTCCGCCGTCACGCAGAGAATCGAAGCGTCGTCTTCCGTCTCCACCGCCCGCGCCGCGCTGCCGATCACCCGCGCTGACGTCGCGCAGGCTTGCGAGAAAACGGGACCCGTGATGCCCTCCGCGCCGATCATGCCCGCCAGCCACGGCGCGCCATAAAATGAAGCGGGCGCGGGGACGGTCATGCCGAGATAGAGGTTGCTGAAAACTGCGGGCGGAATCTTGCGCGCCTCCAACGCCTTGCGCGTCACCTCCGCCGCAAATTTGATCGTGTGCAAATTTGCGAAACTTCCCTGCCAGCGCGCGAACGGCGAAGACCAATATCCGCCGTAGGGGATGAACGACTTTGCAAACATCCTACGCTCCGACCGTCTGACCGCCGTCCACAAAAATACATTGCCCCGTGATGAACGACGCCTCGTCGCTCGCGAGAAAAGCATGCACCGCCGCGATCTCGCACGGATCCGCAAAACGCTTCAACGGGATGCGTTCGATCAGACTCGCCATGATATTTTCGGGGATCGCCGCCGTCATGCGCGTCTTCGTCCCGCCTGGCGCGATGCAATTCACCGCGATGTTGAACCGCGCCAGTTCGAGCGCGAGCGTTTGCGTCAACGCCACCACGCCCGCCTTCGACGCGGCGTAATTCGACTGCCCCATGTGCCCGATCGCCGCCACCGAAGCCGTGCTGACGATGCGCCCATATTTCTGTTTGATCATTTCCACCGCCGCAATCTGCGCGCACAACCACGAGCCTTTCAGGTTCACCTCCAGCACCGCGTCCCATTGCTCGTCGGTCATCAACTTGACTTCGCCGTCCTTGACCTTCGTCGTGAGCGCGTCGCGCGTGATGCCCGCGTTGTTGATCAGGATGTCGAGCCGACCGTGTTCTTTGACGATGGAATCCACGACGCGCTGGACTTCCGCGCGCTTCGTGATGTTCGCCGCCTCGCCTCTTACCTGACCTCCAGCCTGCCCCGCCTCTTTGAGCGTTTCCGCCAACCCAGCCTGGTCCAAATCCACCGTGACGACTTTCGCGCCATCCTGCAAAAAGCGCAGCACGATCGCCCGCCCGATCCCATTCCCGCCGCCCGTGATCAACGCCACTTTATCTTTGAGTAACATACTGCCCTCCAAATTTTCGTACAACAAACTTAAGTTTGTTGCACAGCCTTCATCAACAACGTCCACTCCCCCTCGACGACAACTTCAGCGCGCTGGTTCTTGACCCGCACGGCAAACTTCACCACACCTTTATCGGGCTTGGACGTGGGTTTCTTCTCGATCACTTCCATCTCCAGCCGAATCGTGTCCCCGAATTTCACCGCGCCCTTGTAGCGCGTCACCTGCTCCATCAATGCGATCGTCGTGCCTTCAAAGATGCCCATCCAGTTCGCCATGCCCGTCGCCATCGCAAGGATTAACACGCCGTGCGCGATGCGCTCGCCCACAGGCATGGTCTTTGCAAACTCGGCGTCGGTGTGCAATGGATTGAAATCGCCCGAAAGTCCCGCGAAGTTCGCCACGTCCGCTTCGGTCACCGTCCGCGCCTGCGACGGGTACACCGCGCCTATTTCAAATTGATCGTACGTCAGTCCGCGTGATGTCATGGTGTGTCCTTTTGCCCTCACCCTAACCCTCTCCCGAAGGGAGAGGGGACTCCCTTCCCCCTTTGGGGGAAGGGTTGGGGATGAGGGCGCGTGTTATTTATGTTTCCAAACCGCCGCGCGTTTTTCCATGAAAGCCGCCAAGCCTTCGTGCGCGTCTTCGGTCTTCATCAATTCATCCAGGTAGAGCCGTTCAAGTTCCGCCGCCGACGAGTCCCACGCGCCGAAGCCGAGGTGCAGGGCGCGTTTGGTCATGGTCAACGCGACGCGGCTGAGGCTGGTGAGTTGCGCGGCTTTCCCGTCAACCCATTTCTCCAATTCGTCGTTCGGAAGGACTGCGTTGACCAGTCCCATCTTCAACGCTTCGTCAGCGGTGAGCGCGCGACCCGTGAAGAGCATGTCCGCCGCGTGGCGATAGCCGACCAGTTGCGGGAGTCGCATGGCGGCGATGGGCGCGATGGCGGCAAGTTGAATTTCGGGCTGTCCGATTTTTGCGGTTTCAGCCATGACTGCGAAATCACAGCACAAGACGAGTTCGCATCCGCCGCCGAGCGCGTGACCGTGAACGATGGCGATCGTCGGCGCGGGGAAATTTGCCAGCGCGCGGCAGACTCTGTCAAACAACGGAATCATCTCGCCGACTTTGTCGGGCGTGTGATCCGCCACATCCACGCCAGCGGAGAACATCTTCCCTTCGGCTTTGAGGACGAGGACGCGGATCGAATCGTCGCGGGATAACTCCGTCAGCGCGGACTCGAACTGAGTCAAAGTGGCGATATCCAGCACGTTGAGCGGAGCCCGCCTCAAGGTCAGGAAAGAAGCGCCGTTCTTCGTCTCAAAAGAAACAAACGAGTCGGTCATTTCCCTCCAGGATGGTTCCCAATCAATTCCGCGCCGCACACGCCGCAGTGGGTAAATTCTTCGGGCAACGCTTTTGCGCCGCAGGCGGGACAATCTTTTTCATACGCGCCCCAGATGAACTCGCTGGATTTGCCCTGCGCCGCGCGTTCGCGCAACATGCGATAACGCGACGGGCGTTTTTCGACGAAAGCGGTCATGCCTTCGAGCGGCTCCCACGAGGTGTAATGGACGGAGAGCCAGTCGCGCGCGTGACCGATGGTCTGATGCCAGCCGAAATTTTTCCAGAAGTTGACGTTCTCTTTTGTGTAGCGGATGCACTCGGCAAATTTATCCACGAGCTCCTGCGCGAGCGCGTCCACGGCTTGGTCGAGTTTTTCGAGGCTGATGCTGTAACCGTCCGCGCCTTTTTGGGCTTTGGCGATCTGCTCGGGCGTGGCGCGCTCG
The DNA here is from genome assembly GCA_020847435.1 of Anaerolineales bacterium. GTDB lineage: Bacteria > Chloroflexota > Anaerolineae > Anaerolineales > Villigracilaceae > Defluviilinea. The sequence continues at coordinate 63,820 of JADLBX010000008.1, read as the reverse complement.
ATGAACGCGCCGTCTTTTTTGACGGATGGCACGACCTCGTTGACGAGTCCCCACTCGAGGGCTTGATAGGCGGGGACGCGGCGGTTCGTCATTAACATGTAGCGGGCGCGGCGATCCCCGACCGTGATCGGCAGCCATTGCGTCGCGCCGCCCGCGGCGACGCTCCCGACTCCTGTGCCGACCTGTCCGACCCAGGCGTGTTCGGCGATGACGGCGAGGTCGCAGGCGAGGTTCGATTCGTTGCCGCCGCCGACCGCCATGCCGTTGATGCGCGCGACGACGGGTTTGCCCGTGTTGACGATGCTCTCGATGTACGCGCCGAAGAGGCGCATGTACTTCCAATAGTCGTGCGGCGCGCGGGTGTAGCGTTCCTGATATTCCTTCACGTCGCCGCCCGTGCAGAAGGCTTTGTCGCCCATGCCCGTGAGGACGATGACCGCCACTTCGTCGTCGAACGCGGCTTGGCGAAACGCGGTCGCCAGCTCTTCGAGCGCGCTGGTGCTGTAGGAGTTGTAGACCTGCGGGCGGTTGATGGTGATGCGCGCCACCCAATTCCCTTTTTCGTAGAGGATTTCTTTGAAGTCGGTTTTTTGGTTTTTCAGTACGTCCATGGAGGTCTCCAGTTTTGAACTGAGCGGGAATGTAAAGCGCACAGTGAAAACGCAAAGTGAACTTTGCGGTACGTTTTTTATGCGCCGTTGACTGCGCCGATCACATCGTCCACGAATTGGTTGGCGGGCGCTTCGAGGACGCCGCGATAATCTTCGAACAATTGCCGCGCGCGGAAGCCGATCCAGTCGGCGGGGAGCAGGGCGGCGGGCAGGTTGGGGTCTATGCGCGGGAATTGCTGGTAATGCTGTAGCAGCCAGAAGCGGCGGACGAAGCAATCGTCCATTTTCTCTGTCAGGTTGCCGTTGTTCTGGCAGGCAAGATATTCTTTTTCGAATTTGGCGATGAATTTTTTGTATTGACCTGCCAGGCGCGACAAGTTCCAACAGCGGCGGACAAGTTCCCGATCTTCAGACGGTCCGACGTGGACGCCCGAAAATATCTCGACGTGATCCTGCATGTCCAGTTCACTGCACAGGGCGAGGATCTCGGTCTTGCGGTTGTGAGGCGCGATCCACATGTTGGGCGCGAGTTGACCGAAGCCGTACCACGGCAGGCGCGTGCGGAAGGCGTGACGTAAACTGCGCTTCTTCTCTGGCAAAGAGAAGACGACGATCTGCCACATCCCATCCCATGCGGCGAGCGGCGGTTCGAAGATGCGTTTGCCGCCCTGCACCAGCAACGACCAGCCGCGCGGCGTCAATGAATATTGACTGCGCCGCCCTTCTTTGCGCGCCGCCAGCCAGCCCTTTTTCGACATGCGCGAGAGCGTCAGCCGCGCGGCGCGCTCGCCGACGCCGAGATGGTCGAGGAGGGTAAGCAGACTGCCCGTCCAGATGGAACCGCCGCGCGGGAGGATGAATTCGCCGAAGAGGGTGAAGATCAAAAATTGGGTGCGGACCGAAGGCGTCAGTGGGGACATCATGTGATTCTACGGGAAAAATCAGAAATATCGCAGGTCTCAACGACCTGCGATTTCAGCATGCCCTTCTTTTCGCAATTTTTCGAGACGCCGCCGTCCGAGGATCGCCGCGCCGAGGGCGGCAACGTATTGGACCAGATCACCCTCCGCCACGTTGACTTCGGTTTTGATCTGTTCGCGCACAACATGGCTCATGGATTCAAAACGCAGGATGCCGCCGATGAGCGTAAACTCGGGATTCATGCCGACGCGTTTGAGGAGTTGCACCGAGCGCGCCACCAGCGAAACGATGGAACCGTACATGATGTCCGACGGCGACATGCCTTGCGAGAGGTGGTTGATGACCTCCGATTCGGCGAAGACCGCGCAGACGCCGGAGATGGGGACTGCCGTTTTGGAAACCGCCGCGAGCGCGCCGATCTCTTCGATCTTGTAGCCCATGTAACGCGCAGTCTTTTCGAGGAAGGCGCCGGTGCCCGCCGCGCATTTGTCGTTGAGGCGGAAGGATTTGACCCTGCCTTCTTCTGTAAGTTGGATGGCTTTCATCGTCTGCCCGCCGACATCAAGGATGGTGCGGGTTTTGGGAAAGAGGAACGCCGCGCCGCGCGCGCTGGCGTTGATGTCGGTCACGTTCACGTCGCGGAAGCCGACCAGATGACGACCGAAGCCGGTGGTGACAAGGTAGGATGAATCGGCTTCATTCAGTCCCGCGAGTTCGAGCGCGTTGTTGTACGCCTTGCGCGCGGCTTCTTCGAGACGGAAGCCGGTGTTGACCATGGCGCGCGCGACGATCTCATTGTCGTCGCCTAAAATGACCGCTTTGGTATAGGTGGAGCCGACGTCAATGCCGGTGGTGTAAACGCTCATGCGGTCTCCTTTTCTTCGACAGGGACGCGTCCCGCCAGGATGTGATCGAGCGCGAAGAGCGCCGCGCCCAACGCGCCCATATAATGCGAATCTTCGCTGACGTTCAATTTGGTCTTCAACGCGCCTTCGAGGGCTTTGATCATCCCCGCGTTGCGCGTGACGCCGCCGGTGAAGGTGACTTCATCTTCGATGCCCACGCGTCGGAGCAGGGCGGTCGAACGGGAAGCGATGGAGAGATGCACGCCCCACAAAATATCTTCGATCTTTTTGCCTTTGCCCAGCCACGAAAGCACTTCAGATTCGGCGAAGACCGTGCAGGTGGTGCTGATCTTGACCGGTCTTTCGGCTTTCATCGCCACGTTGCCCAGGTCGCCCAGCGGAATATCCAACGCCGCGGCCGCCGCGCCGAGGAAACGCCCGGTTCCCGCCGCGCATTTATCGTTCATGCAGAAGTCGAGCACTTCGCCCTTGGGGCTGACGTGAATGGCTTTGGTATCCTGCCCGCCCATGTCCAGCACGGTCTTCGTGCCGGGGAACATGTGCGCCGCGCCGCGTGCGTGACAGGAGATCTCCGTCACCTGCGTGTTGCCGAACGTGACGCGATACCGCCCGTAGCCGGTGCCGATCACATATTCGACTTCCTCTTCGCGGATGCCGCTGGTCTTGAGCGCTTCGGCGAAGGCGTTCTCCGCCGCGAGGACGACGTTCGCGCCGGTGTCGATCAGCGCGCGTCCGACGATCTCCCTTGCTTCATTGACGATGACCGCTTTGGTTTGCGTCGAGCCTACGTCAACGCCTGCCGCGTATGCCATACCTGCCTCCAGTTGTCGGTTTGTCATTGCGAGACGATATTCAGCGCTCTCCAACTTGTTACGAGGAGACTGCTTCGCTTCGCTCGCAGCGACCTGATTATGAACTTATCTTTGCCATCTCGCGCCGCGACGCCAGCCCTTCAAAGAAAGCGTCGGCGCGGTTCTTCATCTGCGCTTCGGAAACGACGCGCTTGTCCATCATGTCCGATTCGATGAACAGGCTGGGCACGTCGGTCGCCGCCATCATCGCCCGCCGCCCGTCGGCAAGACCGGTCGAAACCGTGCGGCATGATTTGATCGGGTGATAGACCACGCCGTCCAGGTCGTAATCCTTCACCCAACTGATCACCACGCGATCCTGGTGGAACATGTTGTCCATCGCCTCGCGCACGCTGATCAGGAATCCCTCCGCCAAACTTTCGATGGGACGGTTCACATCGTATTCGTAGCCCATACTGCCGCCGCCGGAAGCGAAGTTGAGGTAAGTGGAATGGACGAAGTTGCCGCCCCACTCTGTGAACATCTCGCTGAAGCGGCGGAAGATCGGGTAACACGGCACGCCGACGAAGCCGAGGCGGTATTTCTCCACGATCTGCGTGCCGATGCCGTGCGCGGATTTATATTCCATTTCCTCCACAAGGTTCTTGAAGAACGTACTGCCCTTTTCGGTGCCGCGCAAATTGTTCGAGACGCCGAGGTAGACCGTGCCGTCCGTCACCGCGTTGAAGAGAGACGGCTTGCTCTTGTTCAACTCCAGCACGCGCTTCCAGCCGGTGTTCATGTCGTTGGCGTATTTCAGCGTTTCGCGCAGGCGGTCAATGTCAAATTTTTTGCCAGAGACCTCTTCGCAAAGCGGAATCAACTCACGGATTTGCGCCTCGACGTATTTGCGGTCGCGCTCGAAATCGGCGCTGCCCGGCTGGAACTGTCCGCCAGCCTGCCGCGTGGCTGGCACGTCAATGACGAACAGCGGCGTGCCGTACATCCGCTCCCAGATCTCCGCCCATTTGATGTAGGTGTTGCAGGCGTTGGTCATCACCGCGATCGCGGGCTTGGGAATCCTGCCCATCGGGTGATCGCCGCCGCGCAATTGCACAGCCATATCCGCTTTGACGTAGCCGCAGATATCGGGCGAATAGCCGTAATCTTCGGCTTCGGCGAGATATTTATCCGCCACGCGCCGCACGGCAGTTTGAAGCGAGGTGATCTCCGGCAGTACCAGCGGAAAATCGAACACATGCAACAGTTCCGCCATACTGCCCATCACAAAGACATACGCCGCGCCTTCGCCGCGTTTGGCGTGTTCCGCCAAACCGTCGAACCACTCACGGAACAGGTCCGCCCCTTCCTTGTTGCCGCGTCCTACGAGTTCATCTTGTATGGTTTCGGTCATGGGTCACCTTTCATGTCATTGCGAGGAGGAGCGGAGCGACGACGAAGCAATCTCCAAGCGCCGGGAGGGTGCTTCGGGCTTCGCCCTCGCAATGACATTCATCAACTAAAGATCAAATTCTCCGTGAAAGTTTCCAACTGAATTTCCATACTGTCGAAGGAAGTCATGTTCTCTTCGAACTCACCCACAAAATACGGAATGCCCTTTTCATCGAGCGCCTTGGTGTACGTCACCTGGTCTTCGAGTCCGGGCTCGCACATCTTGGCGGCGGTGATGATCGCCGCCTCCGCGCCCGAGTCCGCGATACGCTGTAACAGCATCTTCTCCTTCGGCTTGCGCGCGTCGTGCTGAACGGGGCTGTAACTCGATTTTTCCAGATACGCGTCCGCCATGTTCATCAACAGATCGCCCTCCAGCGGAATGTCTTCGAGAATCCAGCGCAAGCCGATCAACAAATCGTCGTCCACGATGTAGCAAGATTGGGAGATCGCGCGGATCAGGTCCAGCGGAGGCTGTTCGCAGAATCCGCCCTCGAAGACGACCCGAATCTTATCCTGACGTTTGGCTGGCCGCGCTTCGATCAGCGGAATCGCCGTTTTGAGCAGTTCGTTGTGCTCCTCGCGCAGAATCATCCCGCCGACGGTCATCAACAGATACGCCTCAAAGCCTGTGACGAGCCAGGGCTGTTTGCGTTTGATCTCGTACAACTGGCGCAACAAGCGTCGGTTTTCGTTGTACACGATGAGGGAGTTTCTCAACGCCTCATCCGTGACCTTGCTCCCCGTCACCGCTTCGACGTCGCCCTTCACGCGCTCGTACTCACCGCGCAGATATTCCGCCGAGGCTTTCGAGTTCGCGTTTTGCGGCAGATACAAGATTTGGCACGGATACGAATAGTTGCGTCCCCACACCGCCGCCAAATTGCGCGCCGCGTCGCAGATGGGATGGGTGACGAACATGTCCAATTCGACGCGATTGCTGAGGACGAGTTCGAGCGAGGTTTTGAGGATCGAGCAAAGATAGGAACCGAAGCGTGAGTCGGAGTGCGTCGGCTCGACGGGCGCGCCGCGCATCTTGAGCGGCAGCATCCCCGCCGCGTGAGCGATCTCTTCGGGGAAATAGACTTGGAAATGTCCCAGCACCTTGCCCCCGTTCTCGCGCCAGCGTTTCACCGTCGGGAAGTCGGCATTCTCCGCCAGTTCGCGGCACTCTGCGAAGATCCCCTCCAACGACTGATTCTGCCATGTTCCGAATAGATGGTTGGTCATGCAAAACCTCCAGCCGAGACTGTCAAAATATATCTCATTATTTCAACACATCGTAATAAAAGTGAGATATATTTAGTATACCCCTCTTTTAGGAATTGTCAACACGGGAGGAGAAAATTTAAGGGTTTGCGATTCCTACGCCTGGGCGCCGTAATCCTCCTCCGCCTTTTTCTGCGACACCCTGCCCGCGCGGACATCTTCGGCAAGCGCGTCGCGGTCACGCTCGGAGGGAGGACCGTATCCGCCGCCGCCTGCCGCGTCCATGACAACCACATCGCCAGGGTTGAGCTTGGTCAAGCCGTAGGGATTCCCCTCCTTGCCGTTGACGAGAAATTTTGCGCGCGCGCCCGCCTGCCCACCAGCGAGTCCGCCCGGGGGGAGGCGAAAGCGTCCCGCCTGGATGCCCAGGCTGACGGGAGTCTGAGGCGCATGGTCGCCAGCGGGTACACGGATGACGGTGCGAGTCCCCAGCCCCCCGCGAAATTTTCCCGCGCCGCCCGAATCCATCAGCAGTTCGCGGCGTTCGACGATGAGCGGCGTGTCGCTTTCGAGAATCTCGGCGGGCGTGTTCGCTCCGTTGGCGGGGAAGATGAAACTGTTTTCGCCGTCGCGCCGAACGCTCGCGCCCATGCCGCCGCCGCGAATGACGACCGCGTGCCAGGGGCGACCGTCGTTGCGCGTCCCGTAGAAGACGTTCATCGTGGCGGGCGTGCCGCCGCTCCCCGCGATGACGCGATGCGGCAGGGCTTGAGCCAGGGCGCGATAGATGATCTCCGTCATGAAATGACCGATCTGCATCCGCGCCGCGACCGCGGCTGGGAAACGACAATTGACCACCGTGCCTTCGGGCGCGTTGAGGCGGATGACGGCGACGCTCCCGTGATTGTTGGGAAGGTCGGGATCGAAAATGCTTTTGACCGCCATGTGGACGTAGGCGAAAGTGAAGTTGAAAACAACATTGCCGCCCCAGTTGACCTGCGGCGAAGAACCCGCGAGATCAACAGAGATGTCGCTGTCTTTGATTTCGACCGCCGCTTTGATGACGATATCCTTCTGCCCCTCCACTTGTTCGATGACGCCCTCGGCGCGGTAGACGCCGTCGGGAACCTGAGCGATGGCGGAGCGCATACTTTGTTCACTGCGCGAGATGATTTCATTTGCGAGATCGTCCAGATTGTCGAGTTGGTATTCGGTCAACATGCGCTGAACCTGCGCCGCGCAGACGTGGTTCGCCGCGATCTGCGAGCGGATATCGCCGATGACATTCTCCGGCGTGCGGACGTTCCAATGAATCATGTCCATCACCGCCTGGTTGAGTTCGCCCGCCGCGTAGAGTTTTACCAGCGGAATGAACAGTCCCTCTTCAAAGACATCGTGGTTATCGGACGCGACGCGCCCGCCGATATCCGAGTGATGCAGGACGCAGGCGGTAAACGCCACCAGTTGGTCTTTGTGAAAGATCGGGCTGAAGACGCAGATATCGTTGAGGTGTCCCGCCAGCGCCCACGGATCGTTGGTGATGAAGACATCGCCTGGCTTGAAATGATCCGCTGGCAATTTTTTGACCAGATTTTGAATGCCCAACGCCATCGCGCCCGATTGACCAGGCGTGGCGAGAGTCCCCTGCGCCAGTTCGCGCCCGTGACGGTCGGTGAACATACAGGTGTAATCGTGCGCGTCGCGCAGCAAGCTGGAGAAGGCGGTGCGCGCTACGGCGGCATCGGCTTCGTCTACGATGGAGATGAGTCGCCGCCAGAGGATTTCGAGTGTGATGGGGTCGAAGGTTTGGGTCATGGGTTATTCTTTGAAGTACCGCAACATTCATGTTGCGTGAACCGCAAAGTAAACTTTGCGGTACTGAAAATTACTCCGTTGGCATTTCCATCCATAAAAATCCGTACTGGTCAACCGAGACCGTCGCGCCTTCGCCGACGATGATGGTTGATTCGCGTTCTTCGATGATGGCGGGACCGGGGAATGCCGCGCCGGGATATAGCTTGTAGCGGTCATACACGGTGAACGGGATGAAATCCCTTGCGATGCCGGAGAATGCCAACCGCTCGCCTTTGACGGCTTGCATGATGTTTCCTGTGCGCGCTTTCAGTTTTTGCAATTTCAACGGATGCGCGGGCAGGCTGGCGCGGACTCGGAAGTTGACGAACTCAACCGGGATTTCAGGATACGTCCGTCCGTAGAGCCGCTCGTAATTCTGGTCGAATTGACGGCGCAGATCGGAAGGATTCAGCGAAGGGAAAGGCTCATTGGGCAAAAGCAGGTTCGTTTCCGAGCCTTGACCGGTGAAGCGCGCATCCACCGAACGGGCGAAGGAAATCTCATCCGTCGCGCCAGCCGTCCGTAACGTGCGTTCGCCTTCCGCTTCCATCGAACGAAAGATGGATTCGATCTCGTCGAAATCCGCGCCCAACAACGGCGCTTTGTGACTGCGGACCAGATCGAAGGCGCGGGGGGCGGTGAAAAATCCCATCGCCGAACCGACCCCGGCGTTGGGAGGCACGATCACCCGCGGCGCGCCGAGTTTGCGAGTCAAGCCGTACGCGTGGACGGGTCCCGCTCCGCCGAACGCGGCGATCGTTGTCACTTTGGGATTGCCGCCGCGTTCCGCGATGTGCGTCTTCGCCGCCGCCGCCATTGTTTCATTGATCAAGTCGTGGATGCCCCAAAGCGCCTGAATGTACGACACGCCCAGCGGCTGGGCAATCTGTTCCTCCACGCCGCGCCGCGCCGCATCGAGATTCAGTTTCATTTCGCCGCCTAAAAAATATTTGGCGTCGAGATAGCCCAACAGCAGGTCCGCATCGGTGACGGTGGGTTGCTTTCCGCCGCGCCCATAGCAGATCGGACCAGGCTGCGCCCCGGCGCTTTCGGGACCGACTTGCAGTGTGCCAAGCCGACTGACGTGGGCAATGCTCCCGCCGCCCGCGCCGATCTCCATCAGATCCACGACCGGGACTTGAATCGTCAGCCCACTGCCCTTCATGAACCGTTGGACTCTGCTGACTTCAAAAGTGGGGACGACTCCCGCGACACCGCCTTGAATCAAGCAGGACTTCGCCGTCGTGCCGCCCATGTCGAAGCAGAACATTTCGGGCAGATCGAACAGGCGGCTGAAATATTCGCCCGCGATCACCGCCGCCGTCGGACCCGACTCGATGATGCGCACAGGAAATTCCGCCGCCGTTTCAACGGAGGTGACTCCGCCGCTCGACAGCATGATGAACAATTGTCCGCCGAAGCCGAGCGAACTCAAGCGTTTCGAAAGTTTTCGCAGATAACTTTCCGTCAGCGGTTTGACGTAGGCGTTGGCGACGGTCGTGCTGGCGCGTTCGTATTCACGGATCTGCGGCAGGACTTCATACGATGTGGAGATGGAAACTTCGGGGAATTCTTTGGCGATGATTTGCTTGACTGCCAACTCATGCGCGGGATTTTCAAACGAGTTGAGCAAACAGACGGCAATGGATTTGACGCCTTCCTTTTTCAAGGCGTGAACGGTTTCTGTCGCTTGATTCACATCCAACGGTTTCAACACGCTGCCGTCGGCGCGCATCCGTTCGCTGACTTCCATCCGCAAGGGACGCGGCACAAGCGGCTTTGGGAATTCGGCGAAGACATCGTACGGGGCATAGCGCGTCTCGCGCCCAAGTTCCAACACGTCGCGGAATCCGTCTGTGGTGATCAAGCCCATCCGCGCGCCTTTGCGTTCGATGATGGCGTTGATCACCAGCGTCGTGCCGTGAATCACCTCTTTCATTTTTTGCGCCAACTCGGGCACGCGCTTGGCTAATGCCTGCACGCCCTCCTCCACCGCGTCGGACGGATCGCCAGGAGTAGTCAGGCATTTATACACTTCGATCCCGCCCGTTTCATCGTCGAGCAGTACAAAGTCGGTGAAGGTCCCGCCGATGTCGCAACCAAGCCGCATACATTCTCCTAATTCCAAAAAACTAAACACGAAGGACACGAAGTGCACAAAGGTTTTAAAAGAATTTCCTTCGTGATCTTTGTGTCTTTTGTGTTTGAATCATTTTGCAGGTCATTACAACTTTACCTGCTCCGCATACTCGCCGAAGACTTCTTTCAGCGTTTTGGTGATCTCGCCGATCGTGGCATACGCGCGCACGGCTTCGATCAAAGCGGGCATCGTGTTTTGACCGTTACTCGCGGCGTCGCGCACTTTTTGCAGCGCAGAATCAACCGTCCCTGCGTCGCGAGCCGCAATCACTTCCGCTGTGCGACGAATCGACTCTTCCGCCTGTTTCGGGTCGTAGGGATGCAGCGCCACGTCGCGGCTTTCCTCCTCCATCCGAAAACGGTTCACCCCGACCTTTGGGATGGACCCGTCCTGGACGCCTCTTTCAAACCGATACGCCTGCCGCGCCACCTCGCCTTGGACGATTCCCGCGCTGACGGCTTCCACGATTCCGCCCCATTCTTCGTCCACGCGTTTGATTTCGGCGGCGATGCGCTTTTCGAATTCACTGGTCAGGCTTTCGACGTAGTACGAACCGCCGAGCGGATCCACCGTGTCGCCGATGCCCATCTCTTCTATTAATATCTGCATCGTGCGGAGCGAGATCAACGCGGCTTTTTCGGTGGGGATGGTGTATGCCTCATCGTAACTGCACAATGCCATCGTCTGCGTGCCAGAGAGTGCGGAGATCAGCGCGTAGTACGCGCCGCGCACGATATTGTTTTCGGGCTGTTCAATGGTCAAGCCGCCTCCGCCTCCGCCCGCGATCATCTTCATCATCATCGTGCTGGGACTTTGCGCGCCGAACTCGTCTTTCATGATCCGCGCCCACAACCGCCGCGCCGCGCGGAACTTGGCGATCTGCTCGAAGAAGTTGCCGTAAATATCGAGGTTGAACGAGATCTGTCCCGCAAAATCGTCTATGCCCAGACCGCGCTCCAATCCGCGCTTGATATATTCCTTGGCGATGGCATAGGCGTAGGCGATCTCCTGCACGGGATGCGCGCCCGATTCGCGGATGTGATAGCCGCACACCGAAACGGGATAATACTTCGGCGCATGACGCGCGCAAAATTCGATCGTGTCGCCGATCAAGCGGACGGCTGGCTCGACGGGAAAAATCCACGCGCCGCGCCCGATGTATTCTTTGAGAATATCGTTCTGCGCGGTGCCGCGCACTTGATTCAACGGGACGCCCTGCTTTTCGGCGACAACGAAATACATCGCCATGATCGGCGCCGCGACCGCGTTGATGGTGAGCGAAACGCTGATCTGGTCGAGGGGAATGCCCGCGAAGGCGACTTCCATGTCTGCCAGCGTGTCCACCGCCATGCCCACGCGTCCCACCTCCCCTTCCGCCAGCGGATCGCCGGAGTCCAGTCCCATTTGAGTCGGAAGATCGAACGCGACGTTGAGGGCGTTCTGTCCGTTTTCGATCAGGAATTTGAAGCGCTGATTGGTTTCATGCGGCATTCCAAACCCGGCGTATTGACGCATGGTGAACGGTCGCTGGCGATACATGAACGGATGGATGCCGCGCGTGAACGGAAATTCGCCCGGCTTGCCGATGTCGCGGGCGGGGTCAATAGCGCCCAAATCTTCCGGTCCGTACACGGGTTTGACCGGGATGCCGGATTCCAAAATTACTTCTCGAATTTTGTCTGCCATTGAAACTCCTGTTGCTCGCGTTCGCGTAGGGCGCGTTCTCTAACGCGCCAATTGACGTTGCGTCGGCGTTAGAGAACGCCGACTACGCGGGATTGAATAAACGCGACGATCTCCTCGAACCGGCTGCTGCTGGGAAACACGCCCGCCACGCCGAGAGACTTCAACGCGGGAATATCCTGCGCGGGGATGTTGCCGCCGACGACGACGAGTTTGTCGTCCATGCCAGCCTCGCGGAGTTGGTTCATCAGCTTTTCCGCAATCGGCAAATGCGCGCCGGAAAGGATGGACAAGCCGATGACGTTCACATCCTCCTGCAGCGCGGTCTCGACGATTTTTTCGACGGTTTGGTGCAAGCCGGGATAGATGACCTCGAAGCCCGCGTCGCGCAAGGCAAGCGTCACCAGCCGCGCGCCGCGGTCGTGACCGTCCAGCCCAGGTTTGGCAATGAGAACTCGGATGGGTTTGTTTGGCATTGTTTATTCCTCATCGTACGGCAAGATTTATCTTGCCTGTGCAAACGCAAAATAAATTTTGCGGTACGGGCTACGCTATCTTCGCGATTCAGGCGCGCCCATCGCCTTCGAGATGACGTTGCGCAACACCTCCGAGGTGCCGCCGCCGTATAAAAGGAAGCGAGCGTCGCGATAGTAGCGCTGGGCGTCGTATTCCATTGCGAAGCCATAACTACCGTGGATGCGCGTACATTCATCCGCAATGAAATTCGCAACTTCAGTGGAAAAAAGTTTTGCCATCGCCGCGAGTTTGACGTCCTTGCGCCCCGCGTCGATATCCCGCGCGGCTTGATAGACCAGCGCGCGCGCCGCCTCGAGCCGCGTGCCCATCTCCGCGATCTTGTGCGAAACGGCTTGATAATTCGCAATCGTCTGCCCGGATTGAACCCGTTCGTTGGCATATTTGATGGAGGACTTCAACGCCGCCTCGCCCAGACCCAACGCCAGCGCGCCGGTCATCACGCGGATCTGACATAGGATGTCGCCCAGATTCTTGAAGCCAGAGCCTTGTTTGCCGAGCATGTTCTCGGCGGGGATCTGCGCACGCTCCAGAATCAACTCGGAGGTTTCCGACGCGCGCACGCCCATCTTTTCGATCTTGCGCCCCACGCGGACTCCCGCTCGTTCCTTCTCGACGAGGAAAAAGTCAATGCCTTTGAAGCCAGCCTCGGGGTCCGTTTTTGCGGCGACGGTGAAGAAGTCTGCCACAGTGGCGGAGGTGATCCACATCTTGCGTCCCGTGATCTCCCAGCCGTCATTCGTTTTGACCGCGCGCGTCGTGATGCCGCCGAGGTCGGAGCCGAAGTCCGGTTCGGTCATCGCGATCGTCCCGATCTTCTCGCCTTTCAACGCGGGAATCAGCAGGCGTTGACGGTGATCGTCTGTGCCGAAGCGGAAGATGAGGTCGGTACCCATCAGCGTTTGCATGGCGACCGCCGCCCCCAGCGACAGCGAACCGCGCGCGATCTCTTCCATCATCAGGCAATAGGTGAGGAAGTCTGCGTCCATGCCGCCGACCGACTCGGGATAACGCAATGCAAAATAACCGTTCGCGCCGCAGCGTTGGAACAGCGCGCGCGGAAACTCGCCTTTTTCGTCCATCTCCTGCGCGGCAGGGACGACTTCCTTATCCACAAAACTGCGGACGGAGTCGCGGAATAGTTTTTGTTCTTCGGTCAGGATCATGTCCATGATTTTTCAGTTCACTAGAAAGTTATGCGTTGGTCGAGTAGGCGACGGCGGTCAATGAGTCTTTGCAACCTGACTCGGCTTCCGTCGCCGTATCGAGACCAACGATGTTTTCAAACAATGCCTCTCGCTTGCAACTCGCTCGCATCACAACCCAACGCGCCGAACACACTTGCGTTATGTTCGCCCAAACGCGGAGGGAAACCCATCGTCAACTTTTTTTCTTGCAGATGCGCGGGGATGACCGCCGGGGGAGAAATGACGATCTCGATTCCCGAACGCGGGTCGCGCGCCTTGACCAGTGAATCCGCGATCAACGGGTCGGCGCAGACCTCCGCGACGCGGTTGACGCTGGAAACGGGCACGCCGATCGCTTTGCACATGGACGTAATCTCCAGCGTGGAGAAATTTTTCATGACCACGTTCAACCGCCGATTCAGTTCCTGCGCGTCCGCGATGCGCCCGGCGTTGTGTTTGTATTTTTCATCGGCGAGCGATTCGAATCCCGCTTGTTGAGTCAACGCCTCCCACTGACGGTCGTTGCCCACCGCCAGATAGACGAACCCATCCGCTGTGGCATAGACCGACACCGGCGCGAAGAATTGATGTGTGTTCCCGTGGCGCGTCGTCTTCACGTCGAAACTGCGCGCCAGCATGACCGGCGAAACCATCCACGAGACGGCGGATTGGAACATCGAAATCTCGAGCCGCGCGCCTTCGCCGGTGACCGCGCGGTGATACAGCGCCTTCATCACCAGACCATACGCGTGTTCGCCGGCGCCCAAATCCACCATGGGCAAGCCGAAGACCATCGGGTCGCCGTCGGGTTCGCCGGTCAGTTCCATGAAACCGGCGCGCGCTTGCAGGATGGGATCGTACGCCGCTTCGTTGCTTGACGGTCCGAAGCCGGTGATGCCGACCCAGATCAGATCAGGCTTGAGAGCGCTCAAAGTTTGGTAGTCAATCCCCAACTTCCGATACGAATCGGGGCGTTGATTCGTGGCGAAGATGTCCACCGGCGTTTCGCGGATCAAACGATGCAGTAACGCCTGTCCTTCTTGATCCAAAAGATTCAACGTGATGGATTCCTTCCCCAAATTATTGGGAAGGAAATACGCGTTCATCCCGGATTCGAAGCCGCCCGCATCGGGCAAGACTTGCGGACCGACCCAGCGGTTCGGGTCGCCGCGCGGAGGCGCCTCGAGGCGGATGACGCGCATCCCATCCATCGCCAGTTTCAAGGTCATGAATGGAAGCGTCGTCGCCTGTTCGAGCGAGAGGACGGTGAGGGAGCGGAAGTGGTTCATGAAATCAGTAGCGCAACATTCATGTTGCGGCAATCACACGCAAGATAAATCTTGCGGTACTAGCCCGCCACCGGCTTTTTCTCCGCAAGATGGATTAGGACGCCGAACGAATCTTTCGGATGCACGAACGCCTCGCGCCAGACCTTGCCTTCGAATGTGACGCCGGGCGCGTAGGTGTGACGGTAGGCGATGCGTCCGCCGCGCCGTTCCAATTCCGCGATGGCTGCGTCGAGGTCGTCCACTTCGTAGGTGATGTGATGCACGCCCGGTCCGCCGTTGCGTTTGATGAATTTCGCTACCGGGCTGTCGTCGCGCGTGGGTTCGAGTAGTTCCATTAGGCTCTCGCCGACCTCGAAGGGACGGTAGCGGATGCCCATGTCTTCGATGTTCTCCTCATCGTGGAACTTCGCGCCGAACCACTCCTCGAAAAATTTCCGCGCGGCTTCCAAGTCCGGCACCGCCAGCGCGACCCGCTCGATGCGTTTGATATACGTCACGCGGTCACTCCTTCCGTTTCCAAAATGGTTTTGAGCGCGCGCACGAACGCTTCGTTTTCATCGGGCGCGCCGACGCTCACGCGCAGGGCGTTCTTCATCCCGAACGTGGTCAACTCGCGGACGATGAACCCGCGTTGCAGTAAAAGTTCCGTCAGCCGCGCCGCGCCGAGGGGCGGTTCCACGATCGTCACAAAGTTCGCCTGGCTGTGAATGGCGAACAGGTCCAACTCGTCGAAAGCGGATTCAAAGTACGCGCGCCCTGCCAAAACCGTCTGGCGCTGGTTTTGGTTGAACTCGTCGTCGTCCATGCTGGCAGACGCGGCGGCGAGGGCGATGTCGCTGGTGTTGAACGGCAACAGCGCGTGACGCACGTATCCGGCGATCTCGGCGGG
This sequence comes from Anaerolineales bacterium, assembly GCA_020847435.1. Classification (GTDB taxonomy): domain Bacteria; phylum Chloroflexota; class Anaerolineae; order Anaerolineales; family Villigracilaceae; genus Defluviilinea. The sequence continues at coordinate 48,394 of JADLBX010000008.1, read as the reverse complement.
CGCGATCATGTAGCCCACGCGCAGGTTCGCCAGCCCCGAGGCTTTTGAAAAACTACGCAAGACGATCACGTTGCGACCCTCGCGGACGTAACTCAGGCTGTCGGGATAATGCGCGTCGGCGACGTAGTCGTAATACGATTCATCCAATAACACGACCACATGCTCGGGGACCTCGCGCATGAAACGCGCCAGATCGTTGTGTGCGATGATCTTGCCGGTGGGGTTGTTCGGCGAACACAGAAAAACAATGCGGGTGTCGTCGTCAATCTGGTTTAAGATTCCGGCGAGATCAAAGTCGAAGGTTGGAGTCAGGCTGACGGTCCGGCATGAACCGCCGTACGCGGCGGTCAGGATGTGATACATCGGGAAGGTCGCCGTCGCCATCACATTGTTACCGCCGTCGAAGGTGAACGCCTGCGTCACCATGCGGATCACATCCGTGGCGCCGTTGCCGACGACAAAATTTTCCTCGCTGAGATCGGGCGCAAGACGCTCCGCCAGTTTGCGGCGCAGGTTTGCATCCGCCACGCCGGGATAACGATGCGCCTGCCCCAGCGCTTCCAACGCGGCTTGCACCGCCAGCGGCGACGGTCCGATCGGGCTTTCGTTCGACGCCAGTTTGACGACCCGCTCCAGCCCGTATTTTTCCTGAATCTCTTCAATGGCTCTGCCCGCCACATAGACCGGGGTATTTTGCAGGTTGGGATTGAATCGAGGTCGCTTCATTTACAAAGTCTCCTTCGCCTTTTCATCCAGCGCCGCCAGCACGCGCTCGGGCGTCATCGGAACTTGAGTCATTCGTATTCCCACTGCATCATAGATCGCGTTGGCGATCGCGGCGGCAGTGGGCGTGCCGCCCATCTCGCCGACTCCCTTCGCGCCGAACGGTCCACCGGGGTCATCGGTTTCGATGATGAACGTTTCGATGGCAGGCATATCCGCCGCCGTGAACAAGCGATAGTCGAGCAGGTCGGGATTCAACACTTTGCCGTCCTTCACGATCAACTCCTCCGTCAGCGCGTATCCCAGCCCCATCTGCGCGCCGCCTTCGATCTGCCCCTCCACCGCCATCGGGTTGATCGCGTGCCCCACATCGTTCGCGCACGCCAGCCGCAACACGCGCACCTTGCCCGTTTCGGTGTCCACTTCCACTTCAGCCATTTGCGCGCCGAAGCCGTACGCCGCCGAGATATTTCCTTTGTACGTATCCTTGTCCACAAGTTTTGTCGGCGGGTCGTACCAGCCTTCGCCGAGGATGACTTTTCCGCCCTCTCGAAAATGACGCCGCCGCGCGACCTGTTCAATTGGGATGGACTTCCCCGGTTCATCCCGGACGTACACCTGCCCCTCCCTCGTCAGCAGACTCGCCGCCTCGACCTTGAGCGCCTCCGCCGCCGTCTCGAGGATTTGGTTGCGCGCGTCGAGAGCCGCAAGATGCGCGGCATTGCCTGCGATGAACGTCGTCCGGCTGGCATGGACTCCCACATCCCAGGGTTTGATGTCCGTGTCGCTGTTCAACACGGTCACATCCTCTATTTTTACGCCCAGCGCCTGCGCGACGATCTGCGCCAGAACCGTCTCCGAACCTTGACCGATCTCCGTCGAGCCAGTGATCAACGTGACATGCCCAAAGTCGTCCACTTTGACCGTCGCGCCGCAACCGTCACTACGATAAATGCGCGCCCCGCCGCCCACGTTCAGCGTGGACGCAAACCCGATGCCGCGCTTTTTAGAAGGATGATGGATGAAGGACGAAGGCTTGTCCTGAGCGAAGTCGAAGGGATGAAGGCTGTCGCTTACATTCATCATTCCACTTTCATCCTTCATCCTTGTAGTGTTCCCCTTCGCACTGTCCGCGCTTGCCGCGACCGCCTCCAAACATTCCTTCAACCCGCACGAAGTGATGATCAGTCCCTGCGGCGTTTCCGTGTTGGGGAGGTTCGCGTTGAGGATGCGGAAGTCAACCGGGTCCATCTTCAATTCTTCGGCGAGACGATCCATCATCGTCTCGATGAAAAATGTGGACTGTGGATTACCGTAGCCGCGCATCGCGCCCGTGATCAAATTGTTGGTGTAAACGCAATCCGCGACGAAGCGCGCGTGCGGGACTTGATATAACGACGCGGTGGTTTCCATCATCACCAGCGGCGTGACCGTGCCCCACGAGATGTACGCGCCCACATCCAACATGCACGAAACATCCCTGAACGTCAGCGTCCCATCCGACTTTGCTCCCGCGCGCACGGTCACCTCTGCGGGTTGGCGCGCGGGACCTGCGAAAAATTCCTCCTCGCGCGAAAATGCCAGGCGCACAGGCTGTCCCGTTTTGCGCGACATCAACGCCGCGATCGGTTCGTACGGATAAATATCCAGTCCGCGCCCGAACGCGCCGCCCACCGCCGTCTGAATGATGCGGACGTTGCTCCCCGGAATCCCCAACGCCTCCGAGAGGTCGCGTTGTAACAGGAATGGGATCTGCGTCGTGCTCCACAACGTGAGACGGTCGCGGTGATCGAACTGCGCGACGACGACGCTGGTCTCCATGCAGACGTGCGACACGTACGGGAGCAAATACTTCGCCTCGACCACCACATCCGACTCGCGCTCGCCCTGCGACAGGTCGCCGTGCGAATAGTTGTAACGCTGGAACAAGTTCGAGCCGCGTTCGGGATGGATCAACGGCGCGCCTTCCAACAACGCTTCACGCGGCGAGAACACATTCGGCAGGAGTCCGTAATCCACTTCGATGAGCGCCAACGCCTCCTCGGCGATGTCGGGATCGGTCGCCACCACGCCCGCAATTTCATCGCGCAGACTGCGCGCAATTTCCTTGAACGGGCGGTTGTCTTTGCCGTAGCCGAATTGATGCGATGGGTTGTCTTTGGGCGTCAGCACGCATTTGACGCCGCGCAGTTTTTCGGCGCGGGAGGTATCCAGCCGTATGATCCTTGCGTGCGGATAGCGCGAGTACAAAATGCGCCCGTGCAACATCCCCGGCAAACGGACATCATGCCCGTAGGTTGTTTTGCCCGCCGCCTTGCTGGGCGCGTCGAGTTTCGGCACGCGTTGACCGATGAGCGTGTTATTCATGCGCCTCTCCCGCCGCGCTCAGCGCCGCCTCGATGATCTTTGCGTAGCCCGTACAACGGCAGAGATTTCCCGCCAGCCACGCGCGCGCTTCGTCTTCCGTCGGATTGGGGTTTTCATCCAGCAACGCTTTGATATTCATCACAAAGCCCGGCGTGCAAAATCCGCATTGGATGCCGCCCTTCTCGACCAACGCTTTTTGAATCGGGTGCAACCCCCTCCCTTGCCCTCCCCCATTTTCTTCGAAAATGGGGGAGGGTTGGGTGGGGGTCAAACCCTCAACCGTCAAAATCTCCGCGCCGTTCCAATCCGCCGCCAGCATCATGCACGCAGTCATCGGTTGACCGTCCACGATGACGGTGCAAGCGCCGCAGTCGCCCGAGTCGCAACCGCGATGCGCGCCCATGAGTCCGAGTTCGTTTCGCAGTACGTCCAACAGCGTACGCCGCGCGTCAATGTAAAGTTCGTGCGCGTCGCCATTGACCGTGAGTGTGATGAGCGTTTTCATAGCGTCGCTTCGATGCCTCTGCGTACCAGAACTTCGACCATGCGTTTGCGATACCACGCCGCGCCGCGCACGTCGCTGATGGGCGAACAGGATGCGGCGGAAGCCTGCGCGGCTTTTTGGATTCGCTCCACGCTGAGGGTTTGTCCCTCCAAAATTTCTTCGCCGCTTCTTACCCGAAGTGGAGTTGGCGCGACCGCCCCCAGCACGATGCGCGCCTGCCGGCACTGGCTCCCCTGTTTGTGAATCCGCACCGCCGCGCCGACGATGGCAATGTCCATGAAGGCGCGCGGCGAATGTTTGAGGTAAACCGTTTTGCCCAGCGGCGGAGGAACGACGATCTCTTTGAGTAATTCGCCGCGCTGTAGGACGGTCTTGCCGGGACCCGTGAAAAAATCGGCGAGGGGCAGGCGTCGCTCGCCGGAGAGGCTGACGATGGCGACTTCCGCGTCCAGGGCGATGAGAGGCGGGGCGAGGTCTGCCGAAGGCGCGGCGTTGCAGAGATTCCCTCCCAGCGTGGCGAGATTGCGAATCTGTTCCGAAGCCATGACTCCAGCCGTGAGGGCGAGCGCCGGGTAAAGGTCCCGGATTTGAGGCGTGCGGGTTAAATCTCGCAGGGTGGTCAACGCGCCGAGTCGTAATCCTGAATTTGAGTCGCATGAAATCCCGCGCAGGTCGGGGATGCGTTTGAGGTTGACGACGGCGCGCGGTTTGGCGAACCCGCTCTTCATCCGCAGTAAGAGGTCGGTGCCGCCCGCGATGACCGCCGCGCTGCCGTTGCGCTCAGCCAATAAGGATAGAGCCTCGGGTAAACTCGAAGGGGTGAAATGCTCGAATGGATTCATGAACGGTTACCGGAGATTTTCCGGGAGGGGTTGGGCGTCTTCGATCTTTTTCTTCCCCGCCTGAAAGCCCGCCGCCAACGCTTTGAGATTCCCTTCCGCCCTTTGACCAGCGATCTGTTTGATGGTCGCTTGCAGGTCTTCGAGCGGGAGGTTCAATCCGTCGTACGCGCAGACGAACCCAGCCATGACGATGTTCGCGGTTTCGGGCGAACCCAATTCGACGGCGATGGCGCTGGCTGGGAAATGCAACGTGCGGATGTTCAGCCGTTCGAGATGCGGGAGCAGATCGGGATGCAACTCTGCATTGGAACTGACGAAGACCGTGCCGCCGCGCCGCACGAAGTCCAAATTTTGCATGGCTTCGTTGGCGTCGAGGGCGATCAACACATCTGCTGAGCCGCGCTGGATGAGCGGCGCTTCACTGCCGCCGATCTTGAGGTGCGAGATGACCGATCCGCCGCGCTGACTCATTCCGTGCGTTTCGGATACGACGACGGGGTAGCCGAGGTTGACGGCGGTCTGCGATAACAGCCGCGTGAGGAAGACGATGCCCTGTCCGCCGATGCCGGCGATGACGATCTTGAGTTCGTGCGCAGTGAGTGAGTTCATTGTTTTTTCACAGTAGCGCAAGATTTATCTTGCGTTTCGGGCGTCGCAAAATAAATTTTGCGGTACAAGCGTCATCCAACCATCTCCGCCAGTTTGGGCACGATGAAGCCTTTGTAGCAGGCGTCAATGCACTGACCGCAGTCTATGCAAAGTTTGTAGTCAATGTCCACGCGGCTGCCGTCGGCGCGCAGGACGAGCGCGGGACATTCGAAGGCTTCGGTGCAGAAGCGGCAACCGTCGCATTCGTCCGTGACGACGACGGGAAGCGGATGTTCAAGGATGGGATCGTTATCGTACAAAACGCACGGTCGGTCGGCGATGATGACCGCCACGCCGCCGTCCGCGGCTTGCGTGTGAGCCTGCGCTTCGTTCAGGATCGCAGTGAAATCCTCCTGCTCGTACGGATCGGTCACTTTGACGTATTCGACTCCGCAAGCGCGGACGAGATCGGGGATGGAAACTTTGCGCGGCGCTTCCGAACCGTCTGCCAGATAATCGTTGGCGGGCGTCGGCTGAAAGCCGGTCATCGCGGTGGTGTGGTTGTCGAGGATCAACAAGACAAAGCGCGCGCCGGTGTGGACGGCGTTGATCAACGGCGGAATGCCCGAATGCAGGAAGGTCGAATCGCCAATGGTCGCGATGACGGCGCGGTCGTCGCCGACGAGCCGGTTGGCTTGGAAGAATCCGTTCGCCATGGTGATCGAAGCGCCCATGTCCACAAACGTATCCACGGCGCGCAGGTTCGTCCCCAGCGTGTAACAGCCGATGTCGCCGGGGTAGATGGCGCGCGGACCGAAATTCTGTTTCATGGCGTAGAACGCGGAACGATGCGAACAGCCCGGGCACAGGCGCGGTCGCCGCGCCGGCAGGGACAGTTTTTTGATCGCCGCGCTCAAGTCCGCATCTTCGGGCGAGGGGTTCACTTGCATCCCCACCCCCGATAACGATTTGCTCAAGACGGAGAACATCACTTCCGGGGTCAATTCGCCGGAGTTGGGCACACTGCCGTCGAGTCGTCCGCGGACGCGTTGTCGATTCGGGATCTGGAGTTCGATGCACGCGTCCGGCTCTTCGAGGACGATCACGGTCGCGAAGCGGGCGGAGAAGGCTTCGATCAAATTTACGGGCAGAGGGTAGGGCGTGCCGATCTTCAACATCGGGACGCGGACGCCCAGTTCGAGCAGGGCTTGCCGCGCCGTGTGGAACGCGACGCCGGAGGCGATGATGCCTACCTCGCCGCCGTGATCTTCGTTCACGATGTAGTTGTATTTCGAATTGGCAAACTCGGCGGCAATCTCGATCAATTTTTGATTGAGTTCCGTATGGAGTTTGTAGCGCAGTTTTGGTGTGGCGGTCCAGTGGGCTGGGTCCTTTTGGAATTTTGGCGAAACAGGCTTCCCGTCGGAAGAAGAAGCGGGAGCGTCGGCGCTGGGGCTGACGGCGTGACAGAGGCGCGTCGTGGGACGCAGGATGACGGGAATCTTGAACCGTTCCGAAAGGACGAACGCGTCGCCGATCATCTCCCGCGCTTCGGCTGGCGTGGAGGGATCGAACACGGGGACTTTGGCGGTGAGAGCCAGCAGGCGCGAATCCTGTTCGGTTTGGGAGGAGTGCGGCCCCGGGTCGTCGGCGGGGATGACGATAAACCCGCCTTTGACGCCGGTATACGCGGCGCTAAAAAGAGGGTCGGAAGCGACGTTCAAGCCCACTTGTTTCATCGCCACAGCGGCGCGCAGTCCGGTCCACGCGGCGGCGAGCGCGACCTCGAACGCCACCTTTTCATTGACCGACCATTCGGCGTAGAGGTCTTTGTCGAGCGCTTTTTTATATTTGATGATCCCCGCCAGAATTTCAGAGCTCGGCGTGCCGGGGTAGGCGGTCGCTACGCGGCAACCCTGTTCCACAAGCCCCAATGCGATGGCGTCGTTACCGGTTAAGAGTTGAGTGCTCATGGGCGTTTCACTCGTCGAAGACAAAGACCGGTTCCTGATATAACCGGATCTTGTTCGCTTTCAGCCGCTGGCGGACGTTTTCATCCAACCACGCGTTCTTTTCCTCCAGCGGCGCAGAATCTTTGAATTTTTCCAACGGAACGTTGACCCCCAACGCGCGCCCGGGGATGAGATGCCGGGTCACCCCCATCGGAATTTTGCTCCCGTTGAGGGCGATCTCGACCACATCCGTCGGTGTGTACACGGGAAAGGCGATGACCGCCGAGAAGCCGGGATATTCTTTGAGCAGCGGGGGGATGTTGACGCTCGCCGTGCGGTGGACCTCCGCTTTCCCCCGATAGACAGAAACCAACTGGCAAAGCAAATCCGCTTTGTTGCAAATATCGCCTTCGCACAAGACTGCGAACTGCGAGCCGTTGCGCATGATGATGCAAGCCTCGATGTCGCGGTCGTTCAAGCGCTGGAGGGCGGTTGTGTCGTCCATCCGTTGCAGGGTGAACTCTTCGATGTCCGCAATATCCGCCAATAATTTATCGGGCGGCAGACCAACGATCACGTGGTTCCAAACGCTGAGGTCCACCGTCTCCCGGTCGTACTCCACGATCTGGACGAGGATGTCGCGCAAGCCCATGGACTGGAACGCAGACACGCGCGTCGCCCCGTCCAGCACGATGTATTTGGAGCGGAACTCCGTCACGATCGGGGGGTTACGCAGGAACCCGTCGCGCGTGAGCGAAATCTCGATCCGCTTCACGCGGTTGGGGTCGTCTTCCTCGTGTAATAACAATTTCTCGAGCGGCACAAAACGCAGGCGGATTTCAGACGGTTCGAGGGTACGCATGGAACGCCAATCCTCATTACTTTGATTCCTGAATGTTCATTCCTCCAGCGTGAGGGCTGGAGGAATGAACAAGGGCTAGCCTCTGTTACAGAGCCACTTGCGGTAACTCCTTCATGGATTCGGCGATCTTTTCGGCGGGGTACTCGAAGCGTTGGAGATTGCCTTTCAAGTACTCGTCGTACGATCCCAGGTCGAAGAGCCCGTGACCGGAAAGATTGAAGGCGATCACTTTCTTGACGCCCTCCTCGCGGCATTTGACCGCCTCGTTGATGGCGGCGCGGATGGCGTGCGACGATTCAGGCGCCGGGACGATGCCCTCTGCCTTGGCAAAAATCGCCGCGCCTTCAAACGTGTCCAACTGGTCAAGTGCGATCGCCTGGATGTGTCCGCTGTCCACCAGCGCGGAAACGTGAGGCGCCATCCCATGATAGCGCAAACCGCCGGCGTGAATCCCTGCCGGCACGAAATTGTGACCCAGGGTGTGCATCTTGACGATGGGCGCCATCTGCGCGGTGTCGCCGTAGTCGAAGGTGTATTTCCCCTTGGTGAGCGTCGGGCAGGCGGTCGGCTCGACGGCAACGACTTTGGTCTTCTGTCCCTCCGTCAAGTTCTTGTGGATGAAGGGGAAGGCAAACCCGGCGAAGTTGCTCCCGCCGCCGACGCAACCGATGACCACGTCCGGGTATTCGCCCGCCATGTCGAACTGCTTGATAGATTCCAAGCCGATCACCGTTTGGTGCATAAGCACCGGTCCAAGCACGGAGCCGAGGGAGTACTTGTATTTCCCATTGGAGGTCGCCGCCGCCTCCACCGCCTCCGAAATGGCGATCCCCAGCGAACCAAGATTCTCGGGATCGTCCGCCAGCACTTTCTGCCCGTATTGGGTTTTGTTCGAGGGGCTGGGAGTGACGGTCGCGCCGAAGGTTTCCATGATGATGCGGCGGTACGGCTTCTGGTTGTAGGAAACCTTCACCATATACACGTGACATTCCAAGCCGAAGAAATTACAAGCCATGGACATCGCCGAGCCCCACTGCCCTGCTCCGGTCTCGGTGGTGAAACCGGTAACGCCTTCTTCCTTCGCGTAAAACGCCTGGGCAATGGCGGTGTTGGGCTTGTGCGAACCGACGGGCGAAACGCCTTCATATTTATAGTAGATGTGGGCGGGCGTGTCGAGCGCCTTCTCCAAGCGCCTGGCGCGGTACAGGGGCGACGGCCGCCACAGTTTGTAAATGTCGCGGACGGGTTCGGGAATCTCGATCCAGCGGTCCATGCTGACCGCTTCGCCGATAAATCTCATCGGAAACAAGACTGATAGGAAATCGGGCGTCACCGGCTCCTTGGTGCCCGGATGCAACACCGCGTTCCACGCCGTTTCCGCCGGGTTCACCGGCATATCCGGGTTGATGTTGTACCAAGCTTTCGGCAGTTCGTCTTCGGTGAGTACGTACTTATACTGATCGCTCATGGTTGCTCCTCACTGGGTTGAATTTGAATGATACGAAGTGATTTTTTCTCGGTTTATTTATCATCCATAACGCTTCTCCTATCCGTTTTCAAAACGCTATTTCGACTTTCCAAACGATGGAGCGTTCAAGTCAATCATGCGAGCGGATCTCATGCTTTCCGCTTTACAACAGACGGGCAAAACCGTTCCGCCAGTGAGCGAAACGATCAGCCCGCCTTACCCGCTCCGGCAAGGTTGATCGTGTATTTGCGCAACGCCATGTTGCGATATCTTCTGAAAAATAAATTGAAAATAACCGAACTCTTTTCGCCCCGTTTTGCGCCAACGCTTCAAGCATGGGAAGCCGGCAGTTTCCGCCATGTTCCGCCGTCCCGCGTTGAGACCTTCCACCGATTGATCCCGCCGCCGATCGAAGCGCCATAAAGCCATGCAGAACCTCCAGCCTCGGAAAAACCGCCTGAAAACATATCTCACTATTTAATCACATCGTAAAAAAAGTGAGATATGATTAGTATAAGTTGTTTTTGAGATTTGTCAACTTAAAATTCGGCTGGCGCGCTGAAATCGAAAGAAAACAACAGGTTGAATCAATCTGTTGAAACGATAAACTCCTGCCCCCACGCGCCTTATTGATCCTCAAGCGGATTAAAGCCGCGGCCCAGCACCTCCTGCGCGGGCGACACGATGACAAAAGCCTGCTTGTCTTCCTTCGCCACAGCGGCTTTCAAGTTATGGATTTCGGTGACGGTCAACGCGCACAGCAAAATGGAACGGTCCTTGCCGGTATACATGCCTTTGCCCTGCATGGCGGTCACGCCGCGTTTGAGCTCAGCCAGGATACGCCGTGAGACCGCCTCGGTCTTGTCTGTGACGATCAAAGCCATCACCTGGCGGCGTCGGTGACGAGGATAAAGCCAGCCTCGAAGCCCCCGCAACTTTTCCGAATCCGGTGGGCGTTCGCGTTCGTTCTCCATGCCGAAACGCGGGAGGATTTCGCCGGTCGCGCGCGTCATGGTGACGGTGGCGATCGCAACCAGCAACAGAAAGAGATGGAAGCCGATGCCGATCGAGAGGATGATGGGGCCAGGGATCGGACCAACTGCGCCTCTGGCAATGAATTCCTGCAAACCCACCGCCGGTTGCGGAAAAAGATAACCCTTGCCCATCCAGGAAGCGAAGAGGATCAGATAGATCCAAAGGTAATTGCGCCGTAAACGCCGACCAAACGCCTCCCACATCGAAATGGGGAAACTCGGCGCGAGCAAATTCTCGGCGAGGCTTTCCGCCCATTCGGGCGAAGGCTGAAACGGCGGCACCAGCATCGCCGCATAGAAATCGGTTTCCATCAAACGGACGCGGTAACTCCATAATTCATAATACCGATAACGACGCGCCTCCATAAAAAGGAACCACGTCACCAGGAGCGTATTGAGGATGATCACGCCGTGATGCACATTGGGCTGGCTGAACGAAATGGACAACGTCGCGCCGGTCGCGACGACCGCCCAATTGGTCGTCGTATCGAGCCGTTGCCGCCAAACGTTGGCGCGCTGAATCTCGGCGCGGAAGAGATGCACCATCGCGGTGACAAACTCACTGGTCTTCAGGTGATACCCGCGATACGTCCAAACAGTTTCTTCTGGCGGGGTATCGGCTGGCGGGGGAGATTTTTTTCGCGGCATGGCAGTTATCCTATCGGCATGAGGATCGGCAGAACCAGCAAAAGAATGATCACCAACAAGACCGTGAGAGGAATCCCAACTTTGGCGTAATCTTTGAATGTGTACCCGCCCGCGCCCATGACCATCACGTTAACCGCGTGCCCGAGCGGCGACATAAACGCCATCGAGGACGCCACCGCCACCGCCATGGCGACGCTTCTCGGTTCCATCCCGACCTTTTGACTGGTCGCAATGGCGATGGGCGCGATCACCGTGACAGCCGCCGCGCCGTTGACGATCTGCGTCAGCGCGACCGTGAGCAGGACGAATCCCGCCAGCAGAATCAGGCGTCCCGACGAATCGAGCGAGGCGACGATCGCGTCGGCAATCATGGCAGACGCTCCCGTTTTGTTGAGTGCGACGCCCAGCGGCAGCATCCCCGCCACAAGGAAGAGACTGCGCCAGTCCATGGCGCGATACGCCTGATCCATGCTCATCGCGCCGATCAACACCATGGCGAGCGCGCCGCTGAGCATGATCTCCGCGATTCGATCCGAGAAGGCAACCGCCAGCGCCAGCGTCGCAGCCATGATCAGGACGGTCAGCCAGCCGCGCAGGGTCATGCGCGTGGATGGCGCAGACTCGGCGAGCAGGATCAGCCCAGGCTCCGTTTGCAACAGGCTCAAACTTTTTTCGCCGCCTTGAAGCAACAAGCCGTCGCCGAATTCGAGGGGCAGGTTCGCGAGGCGGGTGCGGATGGGACGCCCGCGCCGCCAAACCGCGAGGACCATGGCGTTGAACTTTTGCTCGAAACGGATTTCAGATAACGTTTGCGACGCCAAATGCGAGCGCGGCGCGATGGCGGCTTCGATCAATTTCATATCGGGCGTCGCGAGATAGTCTTGCTCCCACGCGCCTGAAGGCAACACCGCCAGCATTTCCGCCACCGAGGCAGGCAGGCTGTCTTCGGGACGCGCCATGATCAACAGGATATCCTCGCCGCGCAGGACGGTTTTGGCTTCGATGGGCAGGGTGGCTTTGCCGCGTTGGACGGCGATCACGTTCAAATGATGCGTTTCGCGCAAGCCGCTCGTCTCCAAAGTTGCGCCATCCAAACTTCCGCCTTTGCAAACTTCCGCACGCACCAGGCGTTCAGAAATTTGATAGGTCTTCAGCAGATCGTCCGTCTCGCCGCTTTGTTCATGGCGCTGGGCGGGCGATTGGGCAGGTAGCAACTTGCGTCCCCATAAAACCATGAAGAGAATCCCCGTCACGGTCAGCGGGAGACCGACCGGCGCAAAGTCGGTCAGCGTAAAGCCGTTCAAATTCGCGTCGCGCAGCAATCCACTGACGATAATGTTCGTGGTGGTGAGCAAGGTCGCCATGCCGCCGAGGATCGAACCGAACGCCAACGGCATGAGCAACTTCGACGGCGAGATTTTCATCCGCCGCGCCACGCCAGATAACGCCGGGAACAACAACGACGCAGCGGCAATGTTGTTCATGAATAGCGAAAGCGCGGCAGACGCGGTCATCACGCCCAGGATCAACCTGCGTTCGCCCGCGCCGAACAACTTGATGATGAACAAGCCCATGCGCTCCGTCATGCCTGAGCGCCGCAAGCCCTCCGCCAGCACAAAAGCCGACATCATAATGATGACCGCCGAACGGCTAAAGCCGGAGAACGCCTCCGGCGGCGTGAGGATGCCGCTCAAGCCCAGCGCCAGCATGAGCATCAACGCCACAATATCTGCCCGCAAGATGTTCCCCAGCAGGAGGATGGCGGCGATGGCGAGAAAGATCAAGGTTAAAGCGATCTGCGACATTTGCTTTTGAAAGACCTGAACCGATTTGGAAACGGTCTCTTGAATTTTACCTAAAAGAGTAAGATGCAACACTGCACTTTCATTGTTCTCGTGAATTCCGATCATCGGCGCGACAGAGGCACGATATAATAACCTATTGCACTGGCAGAACTCTCGATGACGCCCAACCCTGCGAAGAGCCAGTGAATACAAAAACAGAAGAATGGATATGAATCACGATAAAGAATTTAATGGTCCCAATTACGCCTATATTTTGGAGTTGTACCAAAAATATCTGGCGGATCCCAATCTTGTAGACGACGCCAGCCGCAGACTTTTTCAACAGTGGGCGCCGCCAGCCGACGCACAGCCCGCGCCTCCTGCCTCCGACTTCGACCTGCTCGCCGTGGCGAAGACCGCGCGCCTCGCCCGCTCGATTCGCTCCTACGGCTACCTCTCCGCCCAATTGAATCCGCTGGAGGCTGAGCCAAACGAGAATCCGCTCGTCAGCCTTGAGTCGCACAACCTCAGCTCGCAGGATGTCGCCAACCTGCCCGCCAACATCCTGACCATCTCCGGCGCGCCCAGTCTCAGCAACGCGCTGGAGGCGATCGAATTACTGCGCGCGATTTACTCGGGGACGATCGGTTACGATTACGGATACATCCGCATCCCCGAAGAACGCTCGTGGTTATACCAAGCCGCCGAAAGCGGAACCTACCGCCCGCCGCGCCAAACATTCGACAGAAAAAAATTGCTGGAACGATTAAGCCAGGTGGAGGCGTTTGAACTCTTCCTGCATCGCGTCTATCCGGGCAAGACCCGTTTTTCCATCGAGGGCTTGGATCTGCTCCTCCCCATGCTCGATGAACTTGTGAACGCGACCGCGCAGGCAAATATCTCCTCCGCCATCATCGGCATGGCGCATCGCGGACGGTTGAACGTGCTCGCCCACATTTTGCAAATACCCTACAGCCAGATCCTGGCGGAGTTTGCCGACCCCAAAGGACGCGCTCACACCTGGAACGAACTCGGCTGGACGGGCGACGTCAAATATCACATGGGCGCGTCCAAGTCGCTCAACGCGGAAAAGAACGCGAACACCACCATTTACATGCCCGCCAACCCGAGCCACCTCGAGCAGATAGACCCGATTCTCGTCGGCATGGCGCGCGCAGCGAACACGCGCGTAGGTCAACGCGGCGAGCCGCTCTACGAAAATACGTCCCTGCCGGTGTTGATTCACGGCGACGCATCCTTCACGGGGCAGGGAATCGTGGCAGAGACCTTGAACTTTTCGCGCGTGCCGGGCTATGCCGTCAGCGGCACGATCCACATCATTGCCAACAACCAATTGGGTTTTACGGCAAAAGAAGGCGAATCGCGCAGCAGCCTTCACGCCAGCGACCTGGCTGAAGGGTTCGAGATCCCCGTGATCCACGTCAACGCCGACGACCCGTCTGCCTGTCTCGAAGCGGCGCGGACGGCGTTCGCCTATCGCCAAAAATTCCAAAAGGATTTTGTCATCAACCTGATCGGGTATCGCCGCTACGGACACAACGAAGGCGACGAACCGCGCTTTACGCAACCCGTGATGTATAAAAAGATCGACGCGCATCCGACCGTGCGGCAGTTGTGGGCTGACCAATGCGAAAAGGAAGGTTTGATCCAAGCGGGCGAAGCGGAGGAGATTCTGCAAAGTTACCTCAACGTTTTGCAGCAAGCCAACGCCCAACTGGATGCGGAAAAGGAACTGGTCGAGCCGCTCCCGCAGCCGCCGCCCAAGGGAGCCGCGCAACAAGCGCAGACTGCCATCCCGCACGCACGCCTCAAGGACCTCAACCGATCCCTGCTTCAGTTTCCTGACGGCTTTCACCTCAACCCAAAATTGGTGAAGTCCATCGAAAAACGCAAGACCCTGTTCGACTCGGCGCAATCGAAAATAGATTGGGCGGCGGCGGAGGAACTGGCGTTCGCTTCCATCCTTGAAGATGGAATTGCGATTCGGTTAACGGGACAGGACAGCATCCGCGGCACCTTCAGCCAGCGTCACGCCGCCTTTTACGACGTGGAGAACGGCGCGCCGCACACGCCGTTGCAAACCTTCCCGCAAGCCAAAGCCTCCTTTGAAGTGTTGAACAGCCCGTTGAGCGAAGCGGGCGCGATCGGCTTTGAGATCGGCTACAGCCTTGCCGCGCCGCAACGGCTGGTGATCTGGGAAGCGCAATACGGCGACTTCGTCAACAACGCGCAAGGCGTATTGGATGAATTCCTGCTCTCGGCGCGCGCCAAATGGGGATTAACTCCCTCATTGGTTTTGTTATTGCCGCACGGCAACGAAGGTCAGGGACCCGATCACTCCAGCGCGCGGATCGAACGCTTCCTCGGGCTGGCGGCGGAGACCAACGTGCGCATCGCGTACCCGTCCACGGCGGCGCAATACTTTCACCTGTTACGCCGTCAGGCGCTGATTCTGGAAACCGATCCCCTGCCGTTGATCGTCTTCACGCCGAAGGGGTTACTGCGTCATCCGTTGAGCGCTTCTCCGCTGGAGGAATTGACGTCGGGCAAATGGAGCCGCGTGTTGGACGACCCAGACCTGCCTGGGGAAAAATCCGACGTCAGGAATATCATTTTATGCAGTGGTCGCATTTATGTGGACTTGGCGACCAGCCCTCTGCGAAGAGACAACAAGGATGACGCGCTGGTGCGCGTGGAGCAGTTGTATCCCTTCCCTGAAAAACAATTAAAGGAATTGCTCGGCGAATACCCGAACGTGGAACGGATCATCTGGGTGCAGGAGGAACCGTTCAACATGGGCGCGTGGAATTACCTGCGTCCGTTACTGCGCGAACTCACGGGAGACCGCCTGCCCCTGCATTACGTCGGCAGACCCGAAAGTTCCAGCCCGTCGGAAGGCTCTTCCACGTTGTACCGCATCAATCAGCAATCGTTGATCGAGCAGGCGTTTGCGTTCGAAAAACAACCCCACACTTCGAGCGTGGTGAAAACGAGAGGTTAAGATGACCGTGAAAATTATCGTTCCCGAACTGGGCGAATCCGTGTTGGAGGCGACCGTCTCCAATTGGCTGAAAAAAGAGGGCGATTACGTCAACGTCGGCGACGTGCTGGTGGAGTTGGAGACCGACAAGGTGAACCTTGAAGTCGGCGCGAAGAGCGCGGGCGTTCTGCAAAAAATCCAGGCGCCGAACGGAAGCGATGTGAAGGTCGGCGATGTGCTGGGCATGATCGAAGAAAAAGAGGGACAGCCGAAGGAGTCCGCGCCTGTGACGAGCGCGCCTGTTGAACCGAAGCAGGAACCCGCCGCGGAAAATGTGCGCGCAAGCGAAAAACTTTCGGCGCGGCAAATCTCACCTGTGGCTTCGCGGCTGGCGTCGGAAAAGAACGTGGACCTCAGCAAGGTCTCTGGCTCGGGGAACGATGGACGCATCACCAAGGCGGATGTCGAGTCGTATCTTCAAGGGGCGGCGAAGGCGGAAGCGGCGAGTCAGCCCGAAGTCAGGTTTGAAGCGCAAGCGTCCGCAGTTTCGTCATCCGCGAGAAGTGAAGAGCGCGTCAGGATGTCGCGCAGGCGGCAGACCATCGCCAAACGTTTGTTGGAAGCAAAACAAAACACCGCCATGCTGACGACGTTCAACGAGATTGACATGAGCGCGACGATGGATCTGCGAAAACGCCGCAACGACGATTTTCAAAAACGGCATGGAATCAAGTTGGGGTTCATGTCTTTGTTTACGAAGGCGGCGATCAGCGCGTTGAAGGCGTACCCTGCGATCAACGCTGAAATTGACGGCGATGAGATCGTGTACAAAAATTATTATGACATCGGCATGGCGATCGGTTCGGAAGAAGGTTTGGTCGTGCCAGTGATTCGTGATGCGGATAAGCTGTCATTTGCTGAGATCGAAAAAAGTATCAAAGCTTTTTCAGAGAAGACACAACAAGGAAAATTATCGGTGGAGGATTTGCGCGGCGGGACGTTTACGATCACGAACGGCGGCGTGTTTGGTTCGCTGTTGAGCACGCCGATCCTGAATCCGCCGCAGGTTGGGATTCTCGGTTTGCATAAAATCGAGGAGCGTCCGATGGCGGTGAACGGGCAGGTTGTGATTCGTCCGATGATGTATGTGGCGTTGAGTTACGATCATCGCATTGTGGACGGACGCGAGGCGGTGCAGTTCCTGGTGCATATCAAGCAATTGCTGGAAGACCCCGCCTGGATGCTGGTGGAAGGGTAGAATCAAAAAGGCGTTGAGGAAACTCAGCGCCTTTTTTGTAGGACAAGATTTATCTTGTCCTTGCTTCGCAAAGTTATGAAGGTTAAAAATTAAATACCGTAACCGCGTAGTTGGCGTTCTCTAACGCCAACGGGCGCGTAAGAGAACGCGCCTTCGCAAAGTGAATTTTACGGCACATTTCAATCGCTCATGGAGTCGAATCGAAAAAATGAAAAAGATACGAACGTTCTATGTTGTATGGATCGCAAGCCTGTTAATCTCCGCCTGTGGAAACTCAAGCGCGCCTGTTACGGATATCCCTGCAACGATGATTCCCGCCAGCCAAACGCCCGCTCCGACAGAGCCGCCGCAACAGGTGACGGTCGCCGCGAGTTGCCATGCTGAGGATGTTCAAACCGCATTTAACATCGCGCCCGACGGCTCGCTTGTCGAAATCCCTGCGGGCGATTGCGATTGGGGAGACGCGCATGTGACGCGCAATGCGAATATCACCGTGCGCGGCGCGGGCGCAGACCTGACCATCATCCGCCGTACCATCCCAATCGCCGACAATAACACAGGCGACTTCTTGATCGAGTTCAATTGTGAATTGGGCGGCGCGCTGGATATTTCCAACATGACTTTGATCGGCAACGACGATTTGCAAACCGAAGAAGAGCGCCTCAACGACTACGACAGCGGGCTGGGGCTGACGGGTCCCTGCCGCGACTTCCGCATCCACGACATGATCTTCGAGAAATTTTCATGGGCTGGGATTTTATTATCAGGACACGAACAACGCGGCGTGATTTACAACAACCAATTCCTTTCCAATTACAAATGCCAGCCAGAGCCAGTGAGCTGTCTCGGTTATGGCGTGAGCGTTGGGGGCGATGGAACTTCGCCTGCGCTGGAACTCGGTTCTGAAAACGCGGTCTTCATCGAAGATAATTATTTTTTCGATAACCGTCATGGCGTGGCTTCGGGCTACGGTTCGCGCTACGTTGCGCGCTACAACACCTTCGTCTCCACCGAGCGCACGCGCGACTTTGGCATGATTGACGCGCACGGCAAAACCATCTACGGAGACGGCTCGCGCAGTTGGGAAATTTACAACAACACCTTGCGCACCAATCCCGCCAGCATGACCGCCGATGGCATCGTCCCGCGCGGCGGCGATGGCGTGATCTTCAACAACGACTTGGGCTTAATCCCTTATGTGGTTTATCTTTCAGAAGAGAATGACTGCACGAGCGCGTATCCCGCCGAAGGTCAGATTCGCTCCGCCTACATCTGGGATAACATCTGGATGCCGCTTCCAGACTACGATCAAAAACCCGTGTGGATTTTGCCAGACTGCGAAAATCATCTGGTGGAAGGGCGCGATTGGTTCTTCGGCGTCAAACCCGAGGGCTACGAGCCTTACCCGTATCCGCATCCACTGCGCGGGGAGCAGGGGATTGCGTTGTAAGTTTGTTTTACACTTGGACATGTATAAAACATCCCGAAGACTTCATGTCTTCGGGATGTTTTATACATTTTGCGTGAAGTTCGCAAAGTGAACTTTGCAGTGTGGGCAATATCAAAGTGAACTTTGCTCTACAACCGCTCGAACTTTGCCTGGAAGAAGCGCAGGTATTTCGGCTCGTAGACCATCTTCAAGCCGCGAGTCGATTCGCGCGCGTCGTACACGGCTTTGACCGATTCGGCGACCACGTCCATGTGCGCTTGGGTGTAGACGCGGCGGGGGATGGTGAGGCGGGTCAGTTCAAGTTTCGGGTAATAATGATCGCCTGTCTTCGGGTCGCGTCCTGCCGAGGCGATGCCGCGCTCCATCGAGCGGATTCCCGAATCGAGGTAGAGTTCCGCCGCGAGGGTTTGGGAGGGAAATTCAATCTGCTTGAGATGCGGATAAAAAGCCTTCGCGTCGAGGAAGATGGCGTGTCCGCCGACGGGTTGAACGATGGGGATGCCCCAATCGGTGAGCAGTTCGCCGAGGTACAACACCTGCCCGATGCGCGTGCGGATGTGATCATCCTTGACCGACTCTTCGATGCCGATGGCGAGCGCTTCGAGGTCGCGTCCCGCCAGACCGCCGTAGGTGTGCAAGCCTTCGTACACCACGACCAGGTTGCGTAGTTCTTCAAAGAGAGTCCAATCGTTCACCGCCAGCCAGCCGCCAATGTTGACGAGGTTATCTTTCTTGGCGCTCATCCACGCCGCGTCTGTGTAACTGCAAAACTCTTTGAGAATCTGCGCGATGGTTTTATCGGCGTAGCCTTCTTCGCGTTGTTGAATGAAGTAGGCGTTCTCCATCATGCGGGTCGCGTCGAGATAGACGTTGATGCCGTGTTTATCGCACAGTGCGCGCAGGGCTTTGATGTTCGCCATGCTCACGGGTTGTCCGCCCGCCATGTTGACCGTGCCAGCCACGCTGATGTAGGCGATGTTTTCCGCGCCGTGTTTATCAATCAACGCCTGCACTTTGTCGAGGTCAATGTTGCCTTTGAAAGGATGCAAGTCCGCAGGGTTATGCGCTTCGTCAATGATCACGTCGTAGAACGTGCCGCCCGCCATCTCTTGATGCAGGCGCGTGGTGGTGAAATACATATTGCCAGGGACGATCTGTCCCTTTTTGATGACCGTCTGGCTGATGAGATGTTCCGCGCCGCGTCCTTGATGGGTGGGGACAATGTATTTGTAGCCGTACACATTTTGAATCGCGGATTCGAGATGATAAAAGTTGCGGCTTCCCGCGTAGGCTTCATCGCCGAGCATCATGCCCGCCCATTGACGGTCGCTCATGGCGGAGGTGCCGCTGTCGGTGAGCAAGTCAATGTACACGTCTTCCGATCTGAGCAGGAAGGTGTTGAAGCCCGCTTCGGTCAGCGCCTTTTCGCGTTCCTCGCGGGTGGTGACGGTGAGCGGCTCCACCATTTTGATCTTCCAGGGTTCCGCCCACGAGCGCCGCCCGTGTTGTTGCCCGCTGGTTTGTGGAATGGGTTGGGTCATGCAATCTTCTCCTTGTATAAATTTATTCCAACGGCAGAGCCGTTGTGGTTTTCACTTCCACTAGCACAAGGCTGGTATGGATGCGCGCCACGCCTGGGATGGGCGTGATCTTATCCACGACGAATTTTTCCAGGTCCTTGCGGTTCTTCAACACCACCTTGAGCAGATAATCGTACTCGCCAGTGATGTGATGACACTCCAATACTTCGGGCATCCGACGGGTGGCTTCACGGAAACTTTCCACTTGCTTAACTTCGTGCATTTGCAGACTGATGTGGATGAAGCACAACAGGTCGTAGCCTGCCTTGTCGCTGTCCACCACCGCGGTGTACTGACGGATATACCCGTCCTTCTCCAGCCGTTTCGTGCGGGCGAGCGTGGCAGGCGGCGAGAGGTTGATCCGCCGCGCCAGTTCCACATTGCTCAACCGCCCGTCCTTTTGCAGGGCGCGCAACAGGGCTTTATCCACTGTGTCCAGCACAATGTTCTTGGAATTTTTTATCATAAACCGCCTCCGATTTCAAGGAATATTCGTCATTATTGACAAAAGTCAAAATATTCATCCATATTACCATCTTTGGATGAATATTATTCTGAAACAGGAAGTCCGCGTGGGTTTAAAGCGAATATTTGGGAAGTAGGAAAAGTTTTGTCCCCCTATTTGGTTATCGGGAATGACTAATTTGGTGAGTCAAGCCACATCAGGAATGGCATTATGGTCCAGGTACGCCGTGCAAAAAGCCGGCGAAGATCAACTCTTCAACGGCGCGGATCGAGTGTTGTTCGCCCGCGTCACAGATGATGAGCGTATTCGGTCCGCAGGTGTGTTCAACGCCGTCCCCGCCTGTGAAAACGCCCGTTCCTTTTAAGACCACCGCGAAGAACGGCGAACTGGGCGCGTTATGCTCGCGGATGGATTGCTGCGGCTTGAGCGTAAAAAGGATTGCCCGCCCCTGCCTGTCCACATGCAGCGGCTCGGCATGAGGGTCTTTGTCGCCAAAGGTCAGATTATCCAACAGGTTTATCGCTTTCATTTTCGATTCCTTTCATCGTTGCGCGCATAAGCCAGGGAAGCGTTTTGAGGGGCGCCCATGTGCGGACAACTTTCAAAACGCCTCCCTGATTTTCAGGCGGACGCTGTGCGCGTCCAATCTGTGGCCGCTTCCCGCTTACGCGGCGGGGCGACCGATCTTCACTCGCCAGACTTGGGGACCCTGCTCCAGATATTCCCAGGTGAATTGTCCTTCATGCTCGTGCATGAATTGATAATGAAGCGGCTTCGGGTCGTGGTCGTTGACCAGAATGAAGTGCTGCCCCGCCTGCAGGCTTCCAAAAGTTTGAAAGATGGTAGGGTGTTTCTGCGGCGGGGGGATGGGCCGCACATCGAGGGTGGTTACTGCTTCGTCGCTCATGGTAAATCTCCTTTTGATTTGAGTTGGTAAATTTTGTGCGCGCTATGGGAACGGTTCAGCGTTCGGGCTGGTCTTTGCGGAAGCGCGGAAATCCGCCAGACGTTTTGATTGTTGAGTCGGCATCGCCTCCTTTCCTGTTTCAGACAGAGACGTTAGAGAACGTCTCTTACGCGTCTGATTTTTTAAAGCGCTCATTGTTTTTCCAAGAAACGTTTAAGCGCGATGGCGTTGTTGTGTTCCGTGTCGTGCGCGCTGTAGAGCAGGGTCACGTTGCCGCGCTTTGCCGCCTGCAGGATGGGCGTCCACGCATCGGGGTTGGCTTTCAATTCGGCGCGGTAACGCTTCTCAAATTCCTGCCACTTGAGCGGATCGTGAGCGAACCAGTTCCGCAAATCGGCGCTGGGAGCGACCTCCTTCAGCCAGGCTTTCATCTTCACCGCTTCTTTCTTCATCCCGCGGGGCCACAGCCGCTCGACCAAAAAGCGCGTCCCATCGCTGGTTTCGGCTTTTTCGTATACGCGTTTTGTTTTGATCATGGCGTCTCCTTTCAAATAGAGAGCGGCTCGAACGATAGGCTCAATCATTGTTTGCCACAGAGCGCACAGAGTTTTTTTTCTCAGAATCTCTGTGAACTCTGTGGCTGCGCTCACGAGATTAGCCACTCTCTTCAAACGACGAGTATGGATTTTTCCGATAAACTTTTCAGCAACAGATGAAAGTAGATCAGGCCGCCATAGTCCTGCCACGGACGTAATGCTTGATGGACAGTCTCATAGTTCAGTTTCTCTGGCAGTTCCAGCCAGCGTTGCAGATGATTGCGCGCGCCGACGTCGTCTGCGGGGAAGATGCGAGTGCGTCCCAGCCCGCGCAGGAGCAGGTATTCAGCCGTCCAACGCCCGATGCCTTTCAAGTCGCATAAACGCTTCACGGCGTTTTGATCGTCCAGCGCGGCGAGTTCATCCAGGTTCACGTCACCCTGCACAATGGACTGGGCAAGCCCAGTAATGTAGCGCGCCTTCGGATAACTGAACTTCATCTGGCGCAGATCTTCGATGTCCGCATTTGCCAATTCCTGCGGACGCGGGAAGGCGTGGTGAATCCCGTCGTCACTTTGGAATGCCAGCCCGTACTTCGTCGCCAGACTGTTGAGCAGGCGGATGCCCATCGTCAGCGTGAACTGCTGACAGGCGATCGCGTTGACCAACGTTTCGAAGAGCGACTCGAGCCGCGGCGGTTTGAATCCGCGAAAGCGTTCGGCGACGGGTTCCAATTTTTTATCGCGCCCAGCCATGCGATAAAAACCGTCAAGTTCCACGTTGAGACCAAGCATCCGCTCCAACGCCGAAGCGGCTTGCCGTTTCATTTCTTCCGTCGGCTTTTTGCTTTGAATCGCAACCCGCAAACGCGGCGACTCGGGCGCGCCCGATTGCATCACTGCCATTTCGAACGGTTCGCCTTTTTCAGAGACGAGTACGCGCCGATGAGTCTTTCCATCCCAACGATCTACGAGGTTGTCGGGACGGCGGCGCAAAGCCCAAACGGTCAGATCAAGCCGAAACGGCGGGGCAGGCTCAAGGTCCAGAAAGAAGCGGTTCACGTTCGCTATTTGTCAGGCGCGACTCGCTTCACGCTCGGATGGTCGGGTTGATACGATCCCGCCAGTGAATGGAAACTGATCGCCAGCCGATTCCAGGAGTTGATGGCGATGATCGCCAGAGTCAGGTCCACCAGTTCTTTTTCCGAAAAATGTTCCCTGGCAGTGGCGTAGATTTCGTCGGGGACCTGGTTGGCGCTGATGAGGGTAACGGCTTCCGTCCAGGCGAGGGCGGCGCGTTCGCGTTCGCTGTAGAAGGGCGCTTCGCGCCAGGCGCTGACGCTATACAGGCGCTGTTCGCTTTCGCCGTTGGTGCGCGCGTCCTTGGTGTGCATGTCTATGCAGTAGGCGCAGCCGTTGATCTGCGAAGCGCGCAGTTTGACGAGTTCGATCAGGTCGCGTTCAAGCCCCGAGTTTCTGACATAGCCTTCGAGTTTGCCGATGATTTCCACGCCTTCAGGCGCGGCTTTGGAATAATTGAAGCGCTTTTGCATTTTTTGCGTCGTTATCCTTTCAGATGTTTTTTTGCGAAGTGAATTGTAGTACGACAAGGTTTACCTTGTCCAATTATGCAAAATGAATTTGCAGTGCGGCGTATTCGATACGGCAAGATTTATCTTGCCATTTTTTTTTCGCAAAGTAAACTTTGCAGTACGACAAAGTTCACTTTGTCCTGTCTCCGCAAAGTTCACTTTGCGTTACGTTTGTTTCAACGCCTTCTCGAACAGATCGCGCGTGGCTTGATAACAACCTTCGCCGCAACACGGCAGTCTTCCGACGGATAGAATCTTTCCATTCTCGATCTTCGGATACGCCATAAGGTGGCGGAGTTTCGTGCCGTCGTTCAGCATGATGGTCGGTGTGCCGCGCACGCCATAGACTTCCTTGCCGATACGACCCTCCTCCAGTACGGCAGCGCGGGGTTCGTCGCTGTTGAATTGACGGGTGAAGCGTTCCAGATCCAGACCCGCTTCCTGGGCGATCTCCAGCATCACTTCTCTTTTTCCGATGTTGCGGCTCTCGGCAAAGAACGCCTTGCGGATGCGCAGATCAAAGTCGCGCCCGATCGCTTCGCCCTGTTGGAAGGCGCACCAAGCCGCCTCGAACGCGGGCAGGGTTGTTGTGGGCCAGTCGTCGCCAAAGGGTTTGAAGCGCGCTTCGGGCTCCTGTAAAGCGGCGAGCCAGATTTCCAATTCGAGTTCCGCGCGGTCGGGCGGACCGCCGCCGTACACTTCCAGCGGAAAAGCCCGCTCCACCAAACGGACGCGTCCTTCATATTCTGGCGCAATTTTTTGCAGGCGCACGGCCGCAACATAACACCAGGGTCAATAATATTCAGCCCACTCCCAAATTTCGGGAATTTGATTTTCCGTCATTGCGTTGCCTCCATCCAATCGTCGGCGCGGAAAACTACTCCGCCCGAATCCTGCCGATCAAATCGTCCGCCTTAAACGGACCCGCCTCCGCGATCAAAGCCGTCGCGTCCTTCACCTTTTTCCAGATGTTCCACAACAGCACGCCGCGCACGCGTCCGCCATCCAGATAATAGATCGTGCCTTTTTGGAAAGGCTCCTGCCAATCGGCAACGGTTTCCATCTTGCTGTTCAACTCCCCAACCGCCTCATACCCGAACTCGAACAGGTCGGAATAAAAGATCGGCGTATGCCCGTATGTTTCGTTCGCGCCCGCCATGTTGCGTCCCGCCTGTTTGCCCATTTGCAGGGCGTTATCTTCGTGTTCAAGGCGCATGGTCTTGCCGAGCGTCGCGTGCGGAAAAGCCGCCACGTCGCCCGCCGCGTACACATCGGGTGCGGAAGCGCGCAGATGATCGTCCACCACGATGCCGTTCTCCACTTGCAAGCTTGCGGATTTCGCCAACTCGACGTTCGGGCGGATGCCCAGCCCCGCGATCACGCCGTCCACTTCGAATACGCGTCCGCTTCGCGTCTGGACCTTGAGGCTGTCTCCCGTTTTTTCGATATTCGCGACCCCCTCGGCGGGCGCAAGTTCCACGCCCTTTTTGCGGTAGGCGTCGCTCAGGAATTGCGCGAGTTCGGGCGGATATATGCGTTCGCCGATCGAGTTCTCCAAAAAGAGCATCGTCACTTGTTTGCCCTGCATGTTCAACGCCGCCGCGATCTCCGACCCGATGAACCCCGCGCCGATGACGAGGAAGCGTTGTCCCTGTTCGGTGAGCGCGCGCAGGCGTTGATAATCCTTCAGCGTGCGGAAGTAGATCACATGCTCGTCGCCGAACGGCAGACGGATGGGCGCGCCGCCTGTGGCAAGCAAAAGTTTTTCGTAGGCGTATTCCTCGTCGTGATCGTCGCTCACTTTTTTCTGCGCGGTGTCGAGCGTCACCGCCTTGCGCCCCGCGATAATTTCGACGTTATTGAATTTATCGGTGCCGCGCCAGATCTTTTCCAGCGGGCGTCCCTTCCACATCCCCTTGGAGAGTGGCGGGCGGCTGTAGGGCAGGTCGGCTTCCTCGCCGATCATGCCGATCGAACCGTCCGTGTCCACTTCGCGGATGCCGCGCACCGCCGCGTCGGCGGTCATGCCGCTGCCGATGATCAGGTATTTGTAGGTTTTCATGTTGAATCCTTTCACCCTTCGTTCTGCCAATTTCGATTTTTTGAGATGATAGGGGAATTATATCACAATATTAATTATTTTTATAATAAAAATAATTAATATCCATCTTGGCGGCAACCATCGCTTGGCGGATATGGCGTGTGTGGATGCGAAGCCGTTGAATGGCATGGTCATTTATATCCCGCCTACACCTTACTGTGTCATATAATATCGGTATGAAGCGCTTTTCCGGTTGGGCGCATATTTGGGTTTTTTATCTGACCGCCGCTTCTCTGTTTGGGGCGATTGCGTTGCGCATGTTGGTCACCTATCGGGATGATCCGCGCTTCCATTCACTGCTGGGGTTATTGGGATGCTGGTTGTTGACTAGCGTAACGGCGACAATCATTCCCAGGCGTCGTTGGTATTTACCTGTATATTTAATTTTTCAATCCATACTGATTATGGCGTTGTTATATCTGGCAAAAGGTGAAGATTATTTTGCCGCCCTCTTCGGCATTCTCAGTATGCAGATCATGCAATGGATTAACCCAAAGGCGGCTGCGGCGTGGAGCGGCTTATTTGCCGTCCTGATGATTTTCCCATTGGTATATGCCTATGGTTTTTTAGACGGGATTGCTTTTGCGTTCATCTATATCTTTGGGAGCGTCCTGCTGGCTTCGTATGCGCTGGCGATGCGGCGCGCGCGCGAGGCTTATGAGTACAACCAATCTCTGATGGATCGGCGTCAGGACGCCAACAGACAATTGCAGGAATATTCATACCAGATTCAACAACTGGCGGCGGCGCGCGAACGTCGCCATCTGGCGTTGGAGTTGCACGATTCGGTCACACAGACGATTTTTACCATGACCCTCACTACACAATCGGCGCTCATGCTCCTCGACATTGATATTAAGCGCGTGCGGGAACAGTTGGAGCGCTTGAATCAACTGGCGCAGAGTTCGATTGCCGAGATGCAGGCTTTGATCTATGAACTAAACCCGAATCACCCTACCTCAAATGGATTGGCGGCAGCCATCCGTCAGCACGTTGACAATCTCCACCGGCTTGGAGACTTATCCATTGCATTGGACATAGAAGGCAATGCGCCGCTGACTCCTCTGGAAGCGCGCGCGCTTTTTCGCATCGTTCAAGAAGCCCTGAATAATGTAATTAAACATTCCGGTTCGACTCAGGCGGCGATTCACCTGCACTTGACTGAGCCTCTGTGGGTCGAAATCTCAGATCAGGGGCAAGGTTTTGATTGGGGGCGCATTGCAAATGGGAACGGCGTTGGACTGACCGGCATGAGAGAACGCGCGGCTGAAATCGGATGGAATTTGCGAATCACAGCCTTGCCCGGGTCCGGCGTCAAAATTCATATCGAAAAAGAGTGAGAGGCGCTTCGCTATGAAATCACAGGCAGAAAAAATAAAAGTGCTCATCGTAGACGACCACCAAATGGTTCGGCAGGGATTGAGAACTTTCCTGGAATTGCACGATGATCTGACGGTGGTTGGCGAGGCGGGCGATGGCATAACCGCCGTGGAACTGTGTCGTCGGCGGAAGCCAAATGTGATGCTGATCGATTTGGTCATGCCGCTCATGGATGGCATCGAAACCATTCGCCAGGTCAAAACGGCGAATGCAGACGTCAAAGTGATTGCATTAACCAGTTTCACCGAAGAGGACAAAATTCTGCCCGCTATTCAGGCTGGCGCATCCAGTTATCTATTGAAAGACGTGACGCCCGAGGATCTCGTCGAGGTCATCCGGGCAGTGCAGCGCGGCGAGGTCCGTTTGAATCAGGAGATCACCGGGAAATTAATCGGGCAGATTATTCGTCAACCTGATTCCGCTGGCGGAGCGCCCAACCCGATGGCGGATCTCACAGAACGTGAGCGGGATGTGGCGCGCCTGATCGGACAGGGACAAAGCAACCAAGCGATCGCGCGAGCGTTGTTTATCAGCGACAAGACGGTTAAAACGCATGTGAGCAATATTCTGCGTAAGCTAAATTTAACCGACCGCACACAGTTGGCGATTTACGCAATAAAAAACAAACTGGCATGACCTCACGCTCATCTCGGTCCGTTGCGCCTTTTCGTTTTGGGGGAATATCCGTCATAGCCGCTTATCTGGTTATTGTCGCGGAGTTTTCACAAGCCTTGTTTTCTCCAATCCAACCTGAGCATCGTCTCTGGGCTTTGGGGTTGAGAGTCGCCTATCTGATTCTATTTACCGTTATGATGCGGTTACGATCTCCCCGTTTTGGGCTTTTACATTCATACTTTGCGGTTCAGTCGGCGATTGCCGCGCTAGCGCTTTGGCTTGACCCTGAACTGGGCGCCGCGACTGCGCTTTTTGTTCTGCTTGCCTTTCAGTCGGCATTGACCTTTACTGGCAATAGCCTCTGGGCATGGACGGGACTTTTTGCCGTCTCACTGGCTGGACCGCTCATCTTTCATTTTGGGGCGTTGGAAGGACTGGCTCGCGCGTTGATGCCCATCGCGGGCAGTTTCGTCGTTGCGGCGTATATCGTCATTAATCGCGAGACCGAGTCTGCCCGCAATGAAAGCCAGGCGATACTAAACGACCTCGAATCCCTGCACGAGCAACTGCACAAATATGCCGCCGAAGCGGAGGATTTGGCGATTATGAACGAACGCAATCGAATCGCTCGCGATCTACACGACTCAGTTTCGCAGGTCTTGTTCAGCATAGCCCTCAACGCGCGGTCGGCTCGAATCCTGTTGGAGCGCAAGCCCTCGCAAGCGCGGCGCCAATTGGAAGAGCTCCAGCGTTTGACGCAGGTTGCACTGGCGGAGATGCGCGGTCAAATAACTCAATTGCGCTTAAAAGGCGATTGACGCGCCTGCGAATTACACTGCCCTGGACTTCTCGATGTTCAGGGTTTTTTATTTGCGGAAGCGAACGGGCGGAAATACACCTCAAGATGTAGAAGATAAATACAGATCCAGAAGGAAGCGAAATAATCTTTTAGTCCAATGCGTATTCGTGAGAAGAACGTGATAATGGCGGCGCTTGATTGAAACAGGAATTTCCTAGGCGCCTTTTCCTTATTCAAGACAAGTCGTCGGAAAACTCGGCGCAAACGCTTTTTAGCAACGAGCATGACCGTAAGTCAAAGAACAGGAACTAGCTATGCAAAGACATCAGATTAACCTTCAACAAATTGGCGGAACAGCCGCATTGATTAATGTGGCAGTCACGGTAGTAACTCTCATTGTTGCGCTCGGGTTTATTGGCGCAGCCGCGCTTGCCGACCCGAACAAACTGATGGAACTTGCCGTCCGTAATCCAACTCCATTAATCGTTCAAGATGCGTTGAAGGTTGTCTCCGCTGGGATTGCCGTCGTCTTAATTTTAGTTTTCCACAGTCGTTTGCAAAACGATTTTCCACGGTTGGTGCGAGCCGCAACTTGTTTTGGATTCCTTTCTGTAATGTGCCTGCTGGTCAACGCCGGATTGAGTCTGGCTCTCGTGACACAAGCCGTAAACGTTCCTCAGGAGCAAACCGGGCTGAATTCCCCGCTATCTATGTTGCTCGACCGCCGAGGAACAGCAGACTTAGCTGCGCAAGGGTCATTGAACGGATTAATCAACCTGTTGGGAATGGCTGTGATCCTCGTCAACGGTTTATGGTATTTGCTGGTCAGTTGGGCATCCTTGAAAACGAACCGCCTGCCACGATGGATTAACTATCTTGGATTGACAATGGGCGGTCTAAGCCTCCTGCCCCCGCTCGGAATCTTTGTTTTGGTTCTTGGCATCCCTTGGTCATTTGGATTG
The DNA here is from genome assembly GCA_020847435.1 of Anaerolineales bacterium. GTDB lineage: Bacteria > Chloroflexota > Anaerolineae > Anaerolineales > Villigracilaceae > Defluviilinea. The sequence goes on along the minus strand of JADLBX010000008.1, from coordinate 18,975 downwards.
GGCAGAGCGCTGTTGAACAAGGAAATGGCATAGCGAAACGATGAGTCGCGCCATGCTTGATGTTCAGACTATTAGGAATGAATCAATGAACTCCCTGACTTCAATATCACCCAAACCTCGCTCGCTGATCGTGTTTTTTACACTGTCTTTTGTGATCTCCTGGGCGGTGTGGATGCCCGCCTTACTGGCTTCGCACGATCTCATCGCATTCAAGATTGGACCAACGTTGAGCGGGTCACTGGGGGCGATTGGTCCGTCATTGGCGACGTTGATCACAATTGCGATCTATGATGGCAAAATAGGGTTCCGCGACTTGCTCAAGCGCCTGTTGACGTGGCGGGTCGGACTCCGCTGGTATCTGTTCGCGTTGCTATGGACTTCGAGTCTTTCTCTGGCTGTGACCGTCGTCTCGATCCTGCTTGGCGATCCCGCGCCCGATTTTGCACAGCCGCCATTTGTAGACGTCTTTGCAAATCTTCCGCCTGCGCTCGCCAACCTCAGTCCGTTTATCTTTTTACCCTTTTTCTTTTTCCAACAATTGCTTTTTGGCAGTTCAATGGGAGAAGAACCCGGCTGGCGTGGGTACGCTCTACCGCGCATGCGCTTTCATCGCGGCAGTTGGCGGGCTGGTATCCTGCTGGGATTGTTGTGGGGCTTATGGCATCTGCCGCTTTGGCTAACCAAGGGCAACGCCGCCCAGGAAGCTTTCGTTGTCTGGCATTATCTTGAGCTGGTCGCCACTTCGGTTCTGTTTGAATGGGTGTACAAAAACACCCAGGGGAGTTTACTTCTTGCCCTCCTGTTCCACGCCTCCATTGGCGTCACTGGACTCTTCCTCGCCTCAGTCGAATTGTATCCCTGGATGTCCGCAGCGCTCAGTTGGGGCGTCGCCCTGCTTGTTATGGGATTATCGCAGAGCGCTGATGGATACAAAGCGCTGTGATCATCAAAAGCGCATGGCTTCAACTCAACACGCCTCCGCGTAAACCTCCAACACCGCGCCGACCCTCGCTTCAATCGCCTGCATCGCCGTCAACCCATGCGCGCCAAGGAACTGGCTGGATAGCGAATACGGCAACACCGCCTCGCCCAGATTTTTCATCAGCCGTTCAAATGCAGATTGCGCTTCCGCGTACGTCCAATAATAACGGATGCGGTCGCTCAAACTATATTTGCGCTTGAACTCCTGCTCCATTTCGTTGCCGCGATAATATTTCTTCCAATGTTCGGGATGCTTCAGCATCACATCGTCCAGCGTTTGGATCATGTTCGAGCGTTCATCCTTTGCAAACCATTCATTCTCGATCAGCGCCAGCGCAAAGACCGCTTCGCGGAAGGCGAACGTCAACGCGGGACCCACTTTGAGGATCGCAAAATGATCGCGCACAAGGTTTGCCAGCGCGTCCTGCGTCTGATAGTCTGTCGAATGCGCTTCGTAAATCATCGGCTGTGACTCGATGAACTTCGACAACTCCCTCGCCGCCTCAGGCTGATACGGCAGGACAAAATCATCGCCGAATTCCACGCCTGGCTGGACGACCACCCCCACGACTCGCTCCCACGCCGATTCGAGTCCCGCCTTCAAGAACGCTTCACGCGTGACCTCGATGGTCTGCCGCACATCTTCAACTTTCGTCACGCTGACGCCTTCCTCGTGCTCCGTCGCGCCGCCAGGGACGGGGACTTCCGTGCCGATGATGTAGCGCAATCCGCCCTCACCCCCAGCCCCTCTCCCAGTGGGAGAGGGGAGTGAGTCCTCCGCCGCCTTCGCCAATCGCGCGGCGCGCTCTGCGATCACTTCCACATCCAATGCGCCAGCGGGATCATCCGCCAATTTCATACTGCAATCCAAATGGATCTTCGTAAAACCAGCCTCCACGTATTGACGAATCATCGCCTCCGATTTTTGCATGGCAGAATCGGCGGGCTCGTTCTGCCAGACATTCGGACCCAAATGATCGCCGCCCAAAATAATTTTCTCAAAAGGAAAATTAACTTCCTCAGCAATCCCCCTCACGAAAGCGACAAAGTCAGCGGGCTTCATGCCCGTATAGCCGCCGAATTGATTGACCTGATTACACGTCGCCTCAACGAGCAAGGCTTCCGAAATCTGCATGGCAGTTTTCAAAACAAACGGATGCGCCGAACAAACGGACGTGATGCCTCGCGCCTCGCCTCGTTTTTGCGCCGCGACAATTTCATCCAGAAACATATTTCAGCGCCTCCTCCAGCGTCGGCTGTCCGTCCGTGCCGCCTGCGCGCTGAGTGGATAACGCGCCGCACACGCATGCCAGCCGCAAAGACTTTTCCAAACTCCAATCATTCAAATATCCGTAGATGAATCCCGCGTCGAACGAGTCGCCCGCGCCGACGGTATCCACAACATTTACTGGAATACTTTTCATTCGGATTCTTTCCCCTTTCGACATTCCCAACGCCCCATCTTTTCCCAACTTAATCGCCAACGCTTCAACCCTGACGTTCAGCCTGTCCGCCGCCTCGTGGACATTTTCCGCGCCCGCCAGCGACTTCGCCTCCGCTTCGTTCGGCAGGAATACATTTGTGACCGCGAGCAATTCATCGAAACCGATCCACTTTTCGGAGGGATCGTAATTCGTATCAAGAGAAGTGGTTAATCCCAACGACTGCGCGCGTTTGAATAACGCAGGCAGGTCGGGTTGAAGTTTCGTTTGCAGGAAGTAACTCGCCACGTGCAAGTGACGCGCTTGCATCAACAAGGCGTCAGTGATGGCAGAGGCTCGTAGTTCGGCGATCAAGCCCAAATGGGTCAGAATCGCTCGGTCAACGCCGTTGTTGAGGATGACGCTGAGTCCAGTTTGCCCGTTCGGATGAACGATCACGTTGCCGACATCCACGCCGCGTTTTTGCATTTCATCCAGCATGAAGCGACCGAAGACATCGCCGCCGCACACGCCGATGAACGCGACCTTCAACCCCAGCCGCGCCGCGCCGCACGCAAAAATCGCAGACGATGAGCCGATGGTCAGACTTGCATCGTTGACAAGTTTTTCAACCTGCCCAAATTCTGGAATAACGTTGCCCGAAAGAATTAGATCGGGGTTAATCTCGCCAGCGACGAGGATATCAAAGGGTTGCATGAGTTATAATCACTCTCGAGTAAAGGATGGCTGACATGCTAGTCGAACAGATCGCCGAACAATTGAACCTTGTGCCAGAAACGCTGGAGCGCGAGAGCCTGAAGGTTTATGTGCAGAAAAGCCTGCGCCTGATCGAAAGCGAATTATTCAGCCTGGCGCAGCGGTATGGCGTTCAAAGCGTGACGGAATTGGACGAAAAAATCCAGCAGGGCGCGTTCCACGAAGAGGAAGCGTTCGATGATTTTTTCCGTTTCGATTACCTGGAAAGCGAACGCCGCAAGCGCCTTGAAATTCTTGCCGCGTTATGAAGCCTTCTTTTGAAGCGCTGGCGAGAATTGCGGAAATCGAATTCTCGGAAATCGACGTGGATAGCGCCATGATGGGGGAAAAGTTACGCCTGTTCCTCACCGACACCAGCCTGGTTGACGTTTGGCTCTCACGTACATTCGAGGACCGTTTTGGCTTTCACTGGGAGAGACGCCATCTGGATGGAACCTTTTATCGTTACGACAACTTTCCCGATACCGCATGGAAATTTGCAGAAACATTTCCGCGCCATTTTCACAACGGCTCACAGAATGCAGTGGAAGCCGCGCCTTTTCCGACCGATGTAACGGAAGGCTTTCGCGAATTTTTGAAGTTTGTCGTCAGAAAGATGCGGGGCTAGGAAACTCCTTTTGGGGGTACGTTCATCAGCAGCCAATAGAGTGAATGGTTTCATGGTCGGATAGTCGCTTGGTCGGATAGTCAAGTAGTCGAACGGTTAAAGATAATTTTTTTCACGTTAGACTTTGTGATGTTTAAATTGCGGCAGATAATCCTTGTGTTGGGCGAAGAGTTCATTGGTCATCTGGCGGATCTCGGCGAGCGACAAAACTGCCGAGGTAAGCGGATCGTGCGCGATGGCGCGATAGATGGCAACGGGGTCGCCCGCGATGGAGCCTTCGATGGCGAGTTCTTCAATGCCGCTGGAAAGTTGCGTGAGCAGGGCACACTCAGGCGGAAGCGCGCCGACGTGAATCGGATGAATGCCAGCCTTATCCACAACGACGGGGACTTCGACACATGCGCCCTGCGGCAGGTTGGTGATGAGATTTGTGTTGCGCACGTTGCCGTTGAACTTGAACATCTCGCCGCCTTTGAGCGCGTTGATGATGTACGCCGCATATTCATGCCCGCGTTCGAGGTCTTCGGCTGTCAGTGGCTGATCAAGCCGTTCCTTGACCTGATCCTGCCATGTCGCTTCGTTATGTTGATACTCTTTGAGAATGTATGCGTACTCGCCAGGATTCCAGTTCGTGCCGTGCGTGCAATATTTTTCGATGAGGTCGGGGCGTTTGCGGAACCACGGGTTGTATTCGGAGTTGTGTCCGCTTGATTCGGTCACGTATTTGCCAATGGCGAGATACATCTCATTGCGGACCTGCTCGGCGTTGTAAATTTCGGGTCGCTCGGTGACGGCTTTATGAATCAACGGGTAAGCGTCCACGCCTTTCCATTTGTATTCGAGATACCACGCCTGATGATTGATGCCCGCGCAGACGTAATCAATCTCGTTGAACGGCGCGCCGATCCATTCGGCGAGCATCATGGCTGTGCCTTGTACCGAGTGGCAAAGTCCCGTAACAGGGATGAACGTTTGCCGTTGTAATGAAGCGCACAACATCGCCATCGGGTTGGTGTAATTCAACAGCAAAGCGTTCGGGCAATACTTCTCCATGTCTCGCACAATGTCCAGCATCGGGTTGATCGTCCGCAAAAAGCGGAAGATGCCGCTGGGTCCGCGCGTGTCGCCGACGTTGATATCCACGCCGTATTTTTTGGGGATCTCAATATCGTGCCGCCAGACTTCGGTGGAGCCAGCGAGAATCGTGGTCAGGACGACGTCCGCGCCTTTGAGCGCTTCCGCCCGATCGAGCGTCGCTTCAACCTTCGCTGGAGATTGATTCGCTTCGATGAGCTTTTCCACTCCCCTTTTCGCCCACTCAAGCCTCCCCTCGTGAATGTCCATCAATGAAATGGTCGCATCCTGCAACAGCGGAAAGGTGAGGATATCGCGCACCAATTCGTGAGTAAAGCCCAAACTGCCCGCGCCGATGAATGTGATCTTGGTCATGGTGTTCTCCCTGTAATAAAGATTGGGGTTATTTGATAACGTATGTATCTTTCTGCGTGACGGCGACCGTGTCCCAGTTTGTGTCCACGATCTGGATGACGAAATCGAATTGGGAGGTTTTGAATAGTTCACGCGAGATGCTCCAACTCACGCGACTGCCTGTATCTTCAAATTGAATCAGAAGTTCTGTCGGCTCCCAACTCCAGTCTGAGCCTGAGCCGTTGTAGATGTTCCAGGTCTGGTTTTCAAAAAGGGAATCGGCGCCGATCCCGTTGATGGAAAATCCCGTGTTCGGGTCTTGGTCGGTGTCAACGAAAAGTTGGAAGGCGTTGTATTCTCCGCTGACGTAATCGAATGAAAGCCGAACCGTGTCGGCGTCGTTGGAAACTTCGAGGTTGGAAATTATGTCGCCTGAGGCGGCAGGAGCAGGCGTGGATGTCGCGGCTGGAGAGGTCGCTCCGCTCGACAATGATTCCACTTTCATGGAATTGCCGCGCTCGTAACTGCCCGTCACAGACGAATCGACAAGAACTTGACCGAGAATGTTATAGCCAGCGGATTCGTCCCACACGTTTTCATTCGCAAATTGAACCGCATACAACGGATTCGCTTGCAAGGTTTCGGCTTCATCGGGAAGCCAGAGGGCGAGGCGATATTCGCCTTCTTCCATTTTGGATGGCAGGCGGATGGATGCGGTGAACGATGAATTGCCAGGCTGCCATGTGCGCGGGTCGAGGTCGAGTTTGACAGCGATTTCGCCCTCACCCCTATCCCCTCTCCCATCGGGAGAGGGGGACAACACAACAAACAGCGGACGCGGGTTCATCAGTGAGGCAAAGCCGTTGTTCGTGATATTCACGGTCAAATTGAGCAGACCGCCTGGTCGAACTTGTTCGTTGAAATCGGCGGAGGTCAGCGAGAGGCGATAGCCCAGGCGGTCGGTAATTTCCTGCAAACAGCCGCCCTCCTCCCACGAGCGGATGATGCCTTTGTGATACGCCTCGTTGATGGCGGAGAAGTGAAGCAATTCCATTTCTTGAACGGAGTTCGTACATTCCGAGCGCGGCGGAAAGGGCGCGCAGGTTTCGCCGCTCATCGGCGTGAAGCGAGTCAACTCGGCGAGGTAAGCCTGGTCGCGTTCGATGGTGTTGACGCCGTCGCGTTCGTAGGTGCCGACGTCCGTTTCGCTCGACAGGAAGCAATCGTTGTGATGCGCCACGTGCGCGGTCACTGCGTCTTCGGGATTGGGATACATCTCGATGATGTTGGCGGGATAACGCACCTGCACAAAACGATTCGGAATCGCTTTGAGAATTGCGTTGAGAATTTCCTGTTTGTCTTGAATATTGTCCAAGCCGTTTGTGGAGGTGTGCCACTCGCCCCACGCGCCGATGAATCCCGCTTCAAGCCAGGCGATGACGTCGGAATTCTTTTGCAGGAGCGGCGTCAACTGCTCGATGTGTTTGAGGATTTGGGATTTGGACGCGTCGGGTTCGGAGTCGGGATACGGTCCCGCATTGTAGGCGACGCGGACGATGGCTTTGACGCCCGCTTCTCTTATATCGTTGAAGTTGGTCTGCAGTCCATTCAGCAGACTCTCAGGGAGGTCTGATTCTCGGTAGTCATCCAATCGGATGTTGAGATGCACCAGCGTGTTGCCTGTGATCCGCACGGAACTGAATCCCGCGAGGCTGGGCAATTCGTAAGGTGTGAAGAATCCACGCTCGGGGTTGAGGAGCGACGCGTCCGTGTAGACAAAGGTGTGGGAAACTGAATCAGGTTCACTTGAGGAAGAAGCGGGGCTGCATCCAAGGAGGGAAAAGGAAAATATGAAAGTGAGCAGAAAGTGGAAAGTGGTATGTCGCATGTTATTTGAAGGCGGAGGAGGTGGCTTGATCCACGATCCAGCGTTGGAGGAAGATATAGACGACGAAGATGGGCAGGAGGGTGAGGATCGAGGCGGCGAGGACGAGTCCTTGATTCGAGACGTGCGCGGTTTGGAACCAGACGACCAATAATGGAATGGTGCGTTTTTCTGGCGAAGTGAGGACGATGAGGGGCCAGAGATAATCGTTCCAGGTTGCCATGAAAGTGAAGATGCCGAGCGAGGCGAGCGGCGGTCCCATTTGCGGGAGGACGATGCGGCTGTAGATGCCGAATTCGGAGGCGCCGTCTATGCGGGCGGCGTCCATGAGTTCGGCGGGCAGGGCTTCGATGAATTGTTTCATCATGAAGATGCCGTACGCGTCGATGAAAGCGGGGACGATGAGCGCCCACAACGAGTCGATGAGACCGAGTTTAACGGTCAGCAAATAATTGGGAATCATGACCACTTGAAAGGGAATCATGATCTGGATGAGGATGATGCCGAAGGCGAGGTTTTTGCCTTTGAAGTGATACTTGGCGAAAATGTAGCCCGCGTAGGAACTGGTGAACAGTGTGATGACAACGCGCATGACCGAGACGAAGACACTGTTCGCCAAATTTTGCGCGATGGGAATGTCTTTATCTTGAAGGATGGTTGTGTAATGTTCGAAGGTCGGTTGCTTGGGGAAAAAGTCTGGCGGGGTCTGGCGCAGTTCGGCGGTGGTTTTGAGCGATGAGACGATGATGTAGAAAAACGGCAGGAGAGTGCCGATCAACCCGACGATGAGGACGGCGTACGCGCCTGATTTACCGAGGACGAAAGCGAAGGAGGGGCGTTTGGGCGGAGGATTTATCATAGAGTCTCCTGGGATGATGCAGGTTACAGGTTACAGGTTACAGGTTACAGGTTGCAGGTTACAGGTTGCAGGTTACAGGTTGCCTTTTCAATACTCCCACTCTGTTCGCAGGAGGCGGAATTGGATAATGGTCAACGTCAGGATGATGATGAATAAGACCATGGACATGGCGGCGGATAGACCGAGATTGTTGGCGAATTTGAAGGCGTTTTCGTAGATGCTCAATAACAATGTCTGCGTCTGGTTTTTGGGTCCGCCGCGCGTGAGGAGCTGGAAGATGACGAAAACTTGAAGGGAGGAGATAACCGTCAGCACGCTGGTCAGCAACACGGTCCGACGAAGAAGCGGGACGACCACGAGCCAGAATTCCTGCCAGGCGTTGGCGCCGTCCACGCGGGCGGCTTCCCGCAACGTCTTCGGGATGGATTGCAAAGCGGCGACGAAGATGACGAGGTTGTAGCCGAAATCCTGCCAGACGTGCGCGATGACCACGCAGATCATCGCCAGCGGAACGCCGAAGTACACGAGGCTTGGATCTTGCAACCACGATTTCGGCGGGACGAGTCCGATGGCTTTGAACATCAGGCTGAGCAAACCCCAGCCTGGCGCGTACACGTACGACCAGATGATGACGAGCGCGACAGACGATGAAATGGTGGGGAGAAAATAAATGGCGCGGAATAAGGTCTTGAAACGCTCGCCGATGGATTCGAGGATCACAGCAAGCGGAAGCGTGACGAGCAGGTTAAGCGGCAGGACGAGGGCGGTGAAGATGAAAGTGTTCTTCAACGCGAGTCGGAAAACTTCGGCAGGCTTGCTCGTGCCCGTGAACAACTCGATGTAATTGTCAATGTCAATGAACGGATTCGCTCCGCCCAAGCCGAGGAAGCCGCTCCCTTCGCGGATGGGAGAATAACTAAAGAAGCTCATGACAACCGCCCAGAGGATGGGGAACAGCGTGAACACTCCCATGTAGAGCAGAATGGGCGTCAGGCTGGCGTAGGCAAAACGGCGTTGTTTTGCAGTCAACTTGCCAGTTTCGGTGACAAGATCTTTTTTGAAAAGAGTGTTGAATGCCATGAGGTTCTCCAGAAAAATTTTGGTGGTCGAGTAGCCCCGTGCCTGTCGGGGCGTATCGAGACCACAGGGTAACAAGAGAGACCTTGTTTCCTGTTGGTCTCGATACGGCGACGGAACGAACACCGTCGCCTACTCGACCAACGGATTACCTACTGCGCCGCATCCACCATTGCGTTCGCCGCTTCATTAATACTGTTTGCGGCTTCCTCGGCGGTAATGTTGCCTTGAATGGCGTCGAGGATGGTCGGATAGATGATCTCGTACGCCAGTTGGTCGGGGTCGGTCAGGTCGCCCTGATACGCGCCCTTGTCCAAAATGGGCAGGACCGCGCTGGCAAATGGGACTGCTTCCACATACTTGGCGTCGGCGGCGACGGACTTCATCGCAGGGATGGTCGCGGACGTGGAGTTGAAATACAACACGTTCGCTTCGTCCGCGCCGAGGAAGGCGGCGAGTTTCCAGGCGATGTCGGCATGTTTGGCGCTTTTGCCGACCACATAACCCCATCCACCGACGGAGACGAATTTGTGTTCCGATCCCATCATCGGAGGCAGAGCCACATAATCGAACACAAGGTCGGGATAACCGATCTTCGCGTCGCCCGCGTACCATGAGCCCAACACGCCGATGGCGTTGTGTCCCTGCGCGAACGAATCGCCGACCCACTCGCTATCCGCGTTGAAGATGATCGGGTCAACAATGTGATCCTTCTGAGCCATGTCCATCAATTTCTGGATGGTCGCAACGGCTTCGGGCGAATTGAAGTTGAAGTGTCTGCCGTCTTCGGCAAAGTAATTCCCGCCCTGCTCCAAAATGCCAGCGAGGAAGTATGTGAAGAGTTGATCGCTGTTGGTGTAGTGCATCCCCGCGACGGTCATCACGCCGTCCGAGCCGATTGTGGTCATCTTCTTCGCGTCCTCAACAACCGCGTCCCAGTTTGCCCACGCGGGCGGATACGCAACGCCAGCCGCTTCGAACAACGCGGGGTTCACGTACGCGCCGCCGTATTCGAGATTGTATTCCGCAGGGAAGCCATACAACTTGCCATCACAGGTCTGACCGCCGAGCGGCGCGTCAAAGAAGATTCCCTTCGCGGCGTCGAGGGTCATCACATCGGCGGGGACTTCAAGCAACTGTCCGCCAGAAGCGTAGCGGCAGGTGTAACCGCCGGGGACGAGAATCACATCCGCAGTGTTGCCCGCAGGCAGAGAGGTCTGAATCGTCTGAATGAACACATCCCACGGGAAGGTTTCGTACTTGATGGTCACATTCGGGTTCGCCGCCATGAAGTCATTGAACATCTTCTGGTTGGCTTCATTGAACGCGGGCGCCTGATGTCCCCACACGCGGATCTCGACAGGCTCGTTCGACGCGGGCGCTTCGGTCGCCGCGCCGCCTCCGCACGCGGCAAGCAACAGGCTTGCCAATACAAAAACAAACAGTAACTTTTTCATTCTTCTTCTCCTTTTTTGCGTAAGGCGATTTGGCGAATCGCCCTACAGATCTAATTTCACGACCGCCGTCAAATTATTCGGTCGGTCGGGATTCAAACCTTTTGCCAACGAACGATGGAACGACATCAATTGCAAAACGGGAAGATACAGGACGCCGCGCACCTCCTCTGGGATCTTGGACTCGAAACACACATCCGCTTCTTTCTCACCGACGCTTGCCACAGTTCCCCCAAGCCTTTTCATCTCTTCGAGCGTCTTCGCCTCGTGGACGCGGTTCGCCTCCGACAACAGCCCCACCACGACGGCATTTTGATTCACCATGCTCATCGGTCCATGGCGGAACTCCAAAAAGTGGAACGGTTCGCTGTGGGTGAGGGTCATCTCCTTCATTTTGAGATTCACCTCGCAAGCGAGTCCATAGCGGATGCCAGAGCCGAGAAAATAGAAACGGTCGCAAGTCAAATTTTCGCCAATCGATTTTGCGTACGATTCGTAATTACCAATCAACCAATCTCCAATCTCTGGCAATTTATTCATCGCCTCAACCAAATCCACCCGCCCCGCCATTTTGGCGCACAACGCAGTCGCCGCGACGTACATCGAAGCGAAAGAACGCGTCTGCGCGACCGATTCTTCCTGCCCCTTTGGTACGACGACATTTATGTCGGCAAGCCTGGAAAGCGCTTCATCGTAATTGCTGATAACAACCACGTCGCCGTGTTTTCCGTTTTTGAATTTTTCAACCGCTTTGATCGTCTCGGTCGTTGTGCCAGAGCGGCTGATGGCGACCAGCAAGTACCGCCGCAAACTGGAAGTTTGCGGTACAACCGTTTGCGGATTCAACAACAACTCCCCGCCAGAAACGGCTTGCGCAGGACGTCCCGTCAATTCGACGTACAATGCCGCCGCCGCTTGTGAAAGGTAGTAGGTCGAGCCGCAGCCAGTGAAAAGGACCAGGTCGTAGTCGTCCGCTTTCGGGAGGGAAGAAGCGTTTGTCACATCCAAAGCCTGACGCCACGCTTCGGTTTGAGTCTTGATCTCGGTGTAGGTGTGGTAGTTGGTTAGTTGCATAGTTGCGTAGTTTGATAATTGCTCAGTTGGTTGAGTACGAAGGTATCGAAACCAACAGTCGATTCAAATTTTGTGTTTTCAAATTGCCAGTGGTCTCGATACGTCCCGCGACGATCATGCGGGACTACTCGACCACCGAGTATCAGATCTTCAAAACCTTCATTGCATTCTCGCGATAGACCTTCCGCAACACATCATCGGGCAGATATAAACCGTAGGCATAGAAGCGTCCTTGCGCGGGGACTTCGCTGGTGTTGTAGTTGAAATATTCATCGTCAGTTTCGAGCAGGCGATAACTCAAACGATAGGCGTCGAGGTCGGGGCTCATGTCCGAGCCGTACAAGATGCGGTCTTGATATTGGATGAAGAATTTGCGCGCAGTGTAAGGCTGACGTCCGATCTCTCCGAAGCGGGCGGAGATGTCAATGTAATAGTTTGGGCAGTCATCCAGCATTTGACCGACCCAGCCAAGATTCTCGGCATAACATCCCACGTGCGCGCCGATAAATGTTGTGGACGAATGTCGGGCAACAAGATTCTTGAAACCATTCATGATATGCATGAACGACGGGAAAGGCGGGCTGGTGAACGCCCAATCGGGATGCCCGCCCAGTTCTTCCCAACGTTCGTTGGTCTCGTCAATCGGATCGAAGAATGCAACAGGGTCGGCGACGTGAATCAACACGGGCAAGCCCAATTCGCCAGCCGTCTCCCAGATCGGAGCGAGACGCGCATCGTCCACATCCGCCAACTTGCCATCGTGATCTTTTACGTGCAAGCCGAACGGCTTCCAGATTTTGAGTCCCTGCGCGCCGCGTTCCTTTTGCGCGACCAACCGCTTCGCCGCCCACTCTGGGAATTGATCCCCCAACTCCTGCCACTTGCCCCAGTCCACGCCGCCGAAGATCTGAAAGCGCTCAGGCGCGCCTTCCTTGAAATGTTTGAGATGCGAATCGAGAATGTCCTCGCCCCAGCCGCCGTCGAGGTCAACGTAATGAGTCACGCCTGCATCATCGAGCAGGTCGAGCAATTCGCTCAACGGCCTTTTGTCCCAACCGCCGCCGAACGGTTCGCCGAGATGATCATGCGCGTCAATAACGGGGAATTTTGGTCTGTCAACCAGCGTGGTTTTTGTGACGAGCTGTGATTTTGGTTTAAAGTCTTTCAGATTCATAGATTGTCTTTTGGTTGAATGTCGAAGGTCAAAAGTCACAAGTCCGACCTTTGACCTTCGACGCTTGACGTTTATGCGACAATTACATTGATACCCTGCTTCTTCAACGCCTGCAGGAATTTCTTCTCAGCCTTGCCGTCTGTGACAAAGACTTGAATGGATTTCAACGGCGTGAGCAGGGCAGTCGCGACGCGATGTATTTTCGTATGGTCCGCCGCGATGATGACCGTCCGCCCGATCTTCAAAATGGCGCGGTCGGTGAGGGTTTCAGGCAGGTAATCGTGGGTCAAGCCATGTTCGAGGCTGATGCCGCGCGTGCCCATGACGACCTTATCCACGCGGAGTTCTGCCAAGGCTTGCTCGGTGATGTGACCGATGAAGGAAAGTTCGCTCTCGCGTAATTGTCCGCCCAGCGAGATGACCGTAATGTCCTTGATGCCTGCCAGTGCGTTCAACACAGGCAGGGAGTTGGTGACAACCGTGAGATTTTTCCGTTCACGCAGATATTTGGCTGTCTCCAACACGGTCGTCCCCGAGCCGAGGAAGACCGTCTCGCCATCCGCAATGAGTTCAGCGGCAGCGCGCCCAATGCTGGATTTCTCCCCCGTCTGTTCACTTTCGCGTTGAAGGATGGGCAATTCAGGCGGCGCCTGTTCGACGACGATCACGCCGCCATGCACCCGCTGGGCTTTTCCCTGCGACGCCAGCGATTCAAGATCGCGCCGCGCGGTCGCTTCGCTGATCGAGAACTGTCCCACGATCTCCGAAACGCTCAGCCGTCCCTGTTTGGAAAGCAGGGAAAGGATCTGTTTTTGTCGTTCGGGCGTTGGAGTAAATTCGCTCATAATCGCTCAAAAATCAATCATAAACAATCATAGCAGGATTCCGAAATTTTTCAAGGGGCAGTTTTGGGAATCAAAAAGACGCCGCGCGGCGTCTTGTCAATGGGATGGCTTGATCGGATTAGATCATCAACTTGCGACTGCGAAACGCACAACGCCGATGCCAAATCTGCGATTCTGTAATATTTCTTCGTTGCGCCGTCTTTGAGTTCGTACTGTCCGCCCATGCTTGCACTGAGCCTGTCGAAGTGAAATAGGAGGTGACCGAGTCGGGAGTCCCGCTTGTCCCTGTGAAGTGGGCGGTGGATTAAAGCCCCCCCTCTGACGACTCTCCAAAAAGACTTACGATAGGTTCTCCCCCAAATCCAACGAACCTCGATCGGATTTGGGGATGATGTCCAAAGGACAGAGGGGTAATCATCTCCGCCTTACACAGACGTGCAGGTGGGTTGGTTTTCTTCGGGCGGTCAAGAATCGGCGAGCGGGGAGACGCGTCAAACAGAGAGGTTATAATCGGGGCATGGCAAAGTTACGTCCGAGGGTGCGCGCGTTGGCGCTGGCGAAGGAAGTCCGCAAGCGGTTGACGAGGGAGTTGGGTCAGCCCGTTCGGGTGATCATGTTCGGGTCACAGGCGCGAGGCGACGCGAAGCGTGAGTCGGATATTGACCTGCTGGTCATCTTGCCCTCCATCAACACGGAAACTACAAGACTCGCCTCCGACGTTGCATGGGAGGTGGGTTACGAGGCGGGCAGGATCATTTCAGTCATCCCCGATACGAAGGAACAGATGAAGCGATTCGGTTTCCTGCCGTTCTATCGAAACATCCGCGAGGAGGGGGTCGTCGCGTGACGCGGGGTAAACGGTATCAAAAGGATTTAATCCAATATCGCCTTGCGACGGCGCGCGAGATGTTGAAAGATGCCCGCTTGTTGCAAGAGAGCGGGGGCAGTCCGATCAGCATGGTGAACCGCGCTTATTATTCGGTCTTTTACGCAGCGCTGGCTTTGCTGGTGACAGAGGGCGTCGAGCCGACAAAGCATACAGGAGCATTGTCGAAATTCGATGAATTGTTCGTCAGGCAGGGAGTCGTTTCGAAAGAGATGAGCCGCATCCTGCATCACGCCTTCGATATGCGGCAGGCGGGGGATTATCAAAAATCGAGGGTTATCACTGAGGAGCAAGCGGGCGAGGTGATCAATTTGGCGGAGCGGTTTGTTCAAACCATCGAGGCGAAACTTTCGCAGGGGTAGAAAAATTGCCGTTCGTTTTCTTCGAGCGATAAATCCGTTAGAGACCCTCGGTCAAATTTCTGCGGGATAGAAGAGACCCATGTCGAATGATCATTCCGCCCAAATGTCATATCTTTTTCTTAAATAAGCTTTCCAATTTTTCTCTAATGCTCAATAATCTGTTTTGTAACGCCAATTGCCTTTTCTCTCGTAATACAATTTTATGAGCTTTTTTCACACAGTTATCAAGAGCGTCTTCAGCAGTACGACCTGCATAACTATATATCTCTTGTGAGTGCGGTCCTCTTCCGTGAGATCGAAATATATACGGTGCAATCTCCTCAATTGTGAATTCCCAATCTTCTACCAAGCCTGTAATCGGAATTCCTCTTAATCCATCAATTATCATTTCATATTTAGATTTCATAAATCACTCACTTCTTGCATACGCCAATCTACGGAAAAACCTCAAGAAAACCATTGTCAATATAATATTGTATTGGCTGTCTGAACCAGTATTGAATACCGCCTCCTTGCAAACCATAAAATGGTTGAGTAACACCGGTCGTAACTCCAAAGGGTCTGATTACTTGGTAGCCGGTCAACGGATTGTTCCATTGATGAAACGGAATGGCTCTTTGGGTGAAAGGCGTTCCAATTGGGGACGCATAAGCACCTGACGCATCGCCATACCTCGTAATGATTTGACCTGATCTTAGGGTGGTATATGTTGTATTACCAGCAAAACCATCATTAGTAGGGAAGTAAATTCCGAATTGTTTAGCAAGTTCCAAGCAAACTAGAACAGAAGCACATGCACGTAGCGCTTGCCAGCCTATGTTCTCTAATCCAGATAACGCTGCCGCACCAATAGCTTCACATACACCTGTACCTAAGCACGCCACGACACCTACAAAGGCATAGGTGTGCCAATCTTCGAGAGTCCAACTAACATCTGTAGCACATTCCCATCTGCCATCACTGCAATCTGGAATGCAAGTAGAAAATGAAGTGCAACTATCGCTTTCATCATCAGGTTCGGAGAGAATCTCATCATCATCGACAGGAGGCGGAATGGGCGTAGAGCTTTCGTACGGGTCCTCATATTCCATATGCCCTGTCGGATCAGAGTATCGAATCGGGCTATTGCGGACATAACTCAGCCTATTCCAACTCTGCGGATTGGACTGGTCAGGAATTATCGAATCGGGTTGAATGAACCTCCCCAACGCGACCGAATAAAAGCGCGCCTTGTAGTCCATGATGCCACCCATGCCTGCATCGAGGAGACGTTGGCCTGTGTAGCCGAAATCGGTAGAGAGAATTGGAGAATTGGGGATTGACCTCACTCCGCCGAAGGGCAGGTAGCGCGATTGACTTGTTAAAGTTCCACTTGCATTGGTGACTGCGACCGTCGAGCCGAGGTGGTCCGTGAGCAGGTATTGTAATCCCGATGCGTCTTGCGTGGCAACGGTCATGCCTGCGATGGAGTAGTATTTCTTGGTTGCGCCGTCCTTCACTTCGAACTGTCCACCCATGAAGTAGGAGGTGACCGAGTCGGGAGTCCCGCTCGTCCCTGTGAAGTGGGCGGTCAGCACACGCGTGCCGTCGCCGTCGTAGGCGAACGACCACGATTCGATGATCGTGCCGGTGCAGTCCGTGTTGCGTTTGGCGATGGAGGAGGCGCGGTTCTCGGCGTTGTAGGCGTGAGTGTAGACGACTCCATTTTCGATGCGGCAGGTCATATTGCCGTTGGCGTCGTATTCGTAACTGTCCACCGCTGACTGTTCGCTGGTCACTGATACGACCGCGTGCGGAATGCTCGCGCTGTAGGCGTACGTCCGCGTGAACCAGCCGGCTTGATTGGTGGCGGTCGGGTCATTGACTCCGGGATCGGGTAACGTTCCGATATACGAGAACCTTCGTGATTCGAAATCGTCGAAGTAGAGAGCGCCGCGCGTGCCTGTTTCGACTCCCTGCGCGCCGAGGCGGACGTCGGTCAACGTGCGCGTGTCGTTGTCAATGAAGGTGAGACTTTGCTTCTGTACATCATCGAGCCAGAGGGTTAACGATCCGCTGTTGGCAAAGGCTTGATAGTGGATTTCGATGGCTGTCCAGTTGTTGGGCGCTGAGCCTGACGAAGCGTCGTACCAGCTGGTATCGGTTCACGTGCCAATCGCTTATTTTGATGTCAAAATACTGGCTTCGGATTTAAATCCTCGCGCTCCTTGGATATATACCTTGCTAAACGACATCCTGTCCATCCCCCACTTGCAGATGCGATACCAATAACTTCAACCGCATGTAATAAATAGACAGCATCACTACCTTTCCCTAATGTCAAAACAAATCCAGCGATAGAAACAGCGATCCCGGAAACTATACCTGCCAATGCTCCCCACCCAAGAGCTTTTGGAATCGAAAGGTCGCCTTTTAGTGTTTCGCGGTACAGTATTATGGCTAAAACGCTACTACTTAATATTGTCGGCAAGAAAGACAGTACGGTTCCAAATATAAAAATTAAAACTGCAACTTCTATATCGACAAGACTGTCGAAACTTCTTTTTCCAAAACTAACTATCAATCTTAGCTGCTCCACTAAAACAAACGCCGCGCAGCCAATTCCTGCACTTAGAACTCCAAACCTTATACTCTGTATTTGCAATCGTTTTATTTTTAGCTTCATATTAATATTTACTCTATTTCCATTAGCTTTCCATTACGCTTTTTAGATGCCCCGTTAACTCTTGTATCACTATTTATCGAGTTGTAATAATCGTAACCGTATTTGAGCCAATATAACTCGTCTTCAGTGGCCGCGCCGCCGCTGTGCATCCAAAAATTCCAGGAGTCCGCCAATCCCTCAGCGTCTTCTAAAGATTGGCCAGTGTAAGCAGAATACATGCCCTGAGCGGCATAATTGACTGCACTTTGGGGCGAGCATTTGTCGTTAATACAAACTACATCATCGTCAACGTTGCCGCTCCCATCATCGCCATTAAAAAACGGGGTGTCGTAATCAGCTCGTGCTGGATCATAACTTGTTCGCCACTTTTTATGGAGATCGTCGTTGATTTCGTTTAACATGTCATGGAATTCTTGCTGGTCAATTGTTTGATTTGGAGCAAAGTTTACGAGCGCACGCTGCTTAAAGCAATCAGCAAGTGTATCCAGACAATCGGTGTCCTCGGTCGAACCATGCCTACGACTTCTATCATATTGGCCGACTATAGCTACGGCAAGGATTACTACAATGAACCCAAAAAACGGCAAGTCATCTGATGGTCCAACTGAATTCGGTACATGCCCTGTGGGATCATTGAATCGAATTGGGTTGTTGCCAACGTATGAGAATCGATTCCAACTCTGCGGATTGGACTGGTCAGGGATAATGGAATCAGGTTGAACAAACCTCCCCAGCGCGGGTGAGTAGAAGCGCGCCTTGTAGTCCATGATGCCGCCCATGCCTGCATCGAGGAGACGTTGACCGGTGTACCCGAAATCGGTAGCGAGAATTGGAGATTTGGGGATTGACCTCACTCCGCCGAAGGGCAGGTAGCGTTGCTGGCTTGTTAAAGTTCCACTTGCATTGGTGACTGCCACCGTCGAGCCGAGGTGGTCGGTGAGCAGGTATTGTAATCCAGCTTGCCCTGAGCCTGCCGAAGGGTTTTACAAGCGAACGTTGGAAGTTACCCCATCATCAACTTCGGACGATATTGCAGTGCCTCCGCCAGATGCCCGGATTGAATCTCTTCGCTCCCCGCTAAATCCGCAATCGTGCGCGCCAGTTTGAGGATGCGATGATACGCCCGCGCTGACAAATTCATCTGGCTCATCGCCGCGCGCATCAGGCTCTGACCTTCATCCTGCAATTTGCAGAGCTGCCGAATCTCACCCACTCGCATATCGGCGTTGCAGATAATATCCGACTTGCCGTTTGAGAAACGATTTTGTTGAATATTCCGCGCGGCTTGCACACGTTTACGAATCGTTTCGCTCGTCTCGCCCAGCCTGTCTCCACTCAATTTTTCATAATCCACGCGCGGGACTTCGATGTGAATGTCAATTCGGTCAAGCATCGGACCCGAAATCCGCTTCTGATATTTCGTCACAACTCCTTGCGCGCAGGTGCAGGGCTTTTGCGGGTCGCCGTAATAGCCGCAAGG
>JADLBX010000007.1 GCA_020847435.1 Anaerolineales bacterium | reverse complement strand
GTAGCGACGGCTGAAAACTGACCGTCGTGCGCGTGGTCAACCCGTCGAGGTTCATCGAGATCGAGCCGTTCATGGGAATGCGCAGCGCGCCGTCACGATTCCCCCAGTATTTAATGAAGGCGATATTCGGGTGCGCTTGCGCGGTCGCGGTCGTCATGCGGCGATGATACCACCAGACGCCTGTAACTTCGCTGTAAGGTGCGCGTTGTATCTTTTTATTGGCTCTCCGTCATGTAGGCGAAGTCGTTTCTCGAATTTATCCTGATTGGAGCGCTCATGTTAATCTTGAAGGCTATTGCCATCGCTGTGTCCGCCGGGTTATTGTTCCTGATCGCCCGCTTCACGGACGAATACTTCCACCCGTATAAACGCAGGGATTGAAGCGGGTCAAACCGATAAACGGGGGAGTTTCTCCGCGCCGGCTGGGGGTGAATTTCGGCGGCGGTTCACTCTGCTATAATTTCAGGCATGATTTTAGTCACCGGCGCGACCGGGTTTATCGGTCGCGCGCTTGTGCGTCACCTCTCCGAAGCGGGACAGGAAGTGCGCGTGTTACTACGCCCGTCGCCGCGCTCGCCGCGCCTGCCGAAGGGCGTGCCGGTCGAAGTGGCGGTGGTCAGCTTGAACGACGAAAGAGGCGTGCGCGCCGCCCTGCGCGGCATCCATCAGGTGTTCCATCTTGCCAGCGCGGCGGGGCAGGGTCGGCACGGCAACCTGTTCACGACAGACATCGAAGGGACGCGCAACCTCACGGACGCGGCAAAGGACGCGGGAGTCGAACGGTTGGTCTTCCTTAGCCACGTCGGCGCGGACCGGGCATCGGCGTTCCCCGTCCACAAAGCGAAGGGCATTGCCGAGGAATTCATCCGCAAAAGCGGAGTGCCGCACACGATCATCCGCTCGACCACCGTGTTCGGACCCGAAGACCACTTCACGACCATCATCGCGGCGGCATTGCGTTCGGTTCCATTTTTCTTTCCGCTCCCCGGCGATGGACGCGTGTTGCTCCAACCGTTGTGGGTGGAAGACCTGGTGACCGCGCTGATGTGGGCTTCGCAAAACCCGGAGACGCTCAACACAACCTACGAGATCGGCGGCGGGGAATATTTCACGTTCCGCCAGATCGTCGAAACGATGATGAGCGTCGTTCACGCGCCGCGTACGTTCCTCCCGCTCTCCTTCCCGACCATGCGCGCGTTGTTCGTCACGCTCGACCCGCTCATCCCGAACGCCAACATCTCCACCTATTGGCTCGATTACCTCGCCGTCAACCGCACCTGCCCGGTGGATAATTTGCCGCGCACCTTCGGGCTGATGCCGGCGCGCTTTGCCTACCGGCTCGACTATCTCGCGCGCAAACCACTGTTGCAAAGACTTCAGGAAGCCTTGCGCCTCTCGCGCTGATCTATGCCTGTCCCTGTCATCAAACTCATTGAATCTCCCGAAGACATGACCGCCATTGAAGCCTTGCAACGCGAGGTGTGGCCCGGCAGTGAAACCGACGTTGTCCCCGCGCACATGCTGATCACCGCCACGCACAACGGTGGGCTGGTGTTGGGCGCCTACCTCGAGGAGAAACTCGTCGGCTTCGTCTTCGGCTTCCCCGGTCTCGAAAAAACGCCGGACGGTCCGCGCGCCAAACATTGTTCGCACATGATGGGCATCCTGCCCGCGTATCGCGATGCGGGCGTGGGCTTTTTGCTGAAGCGCGCGCAATGGCAGATGGTGCGCCACCAGGGGCTCGATCACATCACGTGGACGTACGATCCCCTGCTCAGCCGCAACGCCTACCTCAACCTCACCAAACTCGGCGCGGTCTGCAACACCTATCGCCGCTCCGAATACGGCGACATGCGCGACGGTCTCAACGCCGGCTTGCCCTCCGACCGTTTTCAAGTGGATTGGTGGATCAACACTCGCCGCGTCGAACGGCGACTCGGCAAGCGCGTCCGCAAGCCCCTGAAATTGGATGACTTCTCGAAAGCGGACCTGCACCCCCTCTACACGCCTCTTGCCTCGACGGGCAGCCTGCTTCGCCCGCCTGAACATTTCTCGCCCCTCGAGGGGCGCCTCATCCTTGCCGAGATTCCCTCCGATTTCAACGCGCTCAAACAGGAGGACTTCTCGCTCGCCGGCGAATGGCGCACCTTCACGCGCGAAGTGTTCGAGTCCGCGTTCCATGCCGGCTACATCGTCACCGATTTCATCTTCGACGGCGGCAGAAGTCTCTACGTTCTTTCGCACGGTGAAACCACTTTGCAATAGTGTGATGGTAACTATTGCAGGTGAAATACGTCTTAGATGTGTGAAAACGACGCGAACCGACATCGAACATTGGTGGGCAGTCGAGGCGATGATCGCCTCCTACAACCATGTGTATAACGTGGTCTACGGCACGCGCTATCACGAGACCGGTCCCATCGGCGTCTCCATCTACGCGGACGCGCCGATCGCTTCCTTCCATTACGAGTTCCTCGCCCTCAGCGCGGACATCCGCAAAGTGACGGATGCCATCCGCGCCTATCCCATCCCTGCCGATAAAAAACACATCGTCAACATTTTCCACCCCGCTCCGGTTGACCACAGCCTCAAAGAACACTTTTCAAAACTGGGGCATGAATTCGTCCGCACCGGTCCGCTCCTCGGTTTTGACCTGCCATTGAAGGTCAGCACCATTCCGCTCAACATCCACAAAGCGAAGACCATCCAACAGACCGAAGCCGCCAACAACAGCCTCACCAGCGAAGGCGAACGCATCCATCTGCAAACCCTGCGCGACAAACACATCCATAATTTTTACGTCAAAGAAGCGGGGCAAGCGGTCGGCTGGGTTCAATTGGTGACGAAATATCCGAAAGTCGGGTACATCAACCAACTCTACGTGATGGAGGAATTTCGCCAGCGGCGCTTCGCGTCCATTTTGATCCATGCCGCGCACTCCGAGGCGATCAAACTGGGGGTGAAACGCATGGTCGCCATCCCCTCGGATATGTCCTTGCATTTGTTCCGCCGCATGGGATATCGCCCGCTGTTGTATTTTTCCGCGTTCCGCCCCAAGCCGCGCAGAAAACCCTGGGTGTACGACCAGCCCAGCTTGCCCCTTTCGCAAGCATGAAACAAATACGTCACGCAACTGCGTGACGTATTTGTTGTTGGATGTTTTTCAGTTGTTGGAGCGCAACACGTTTACCAAAGGGACGGGCTCACCTCCGCACTGCTGAGTTGTTCTCTCGCGTCTGCGCGTTCATGCCGATGGGGTGATAGGTTGGCTCGTTATAGAGCGGTTGCGAAAAATTCGCAGGGGCGGGCTTGGGCGCAGGACGCGGGAAAGCCGAATTCGTGTTGCGCGCGGGTTCACTGGTCGGGCGATACGCGGGTCGGTTGGAATATTGCGAGGGCTGTTCCTCCGCCAGTGTGAAGATGCGCTCACCGGCGATGGAAAAGGTATTGATCAACAACACACGGATAATCAACACCATTGCCGCCACAAAGACCGGCACAGCCTTGGTCATGGTCGCTTGACCGAGCAGGAATCCGCCAGCCGCGCTGTGTTGTTGCACTGCGACTGCGACTCCCCACCACGTGAGGGTGGCGTTGAATCCTGCGGCGAGCATCCACGCGCCGAAGAGGTACCAGACCTCGGCGGGTTCGTCGCGTCCCTTTTCAGGGGTGAAGATGCGGGCGATTCCCGCAAAGTCAATACCGCAGAAAGCGACCGCGAGCACCGTCGCCCATTGGAACGGACCGAAAGAGAGGTCGCCGAGAATATCGTGCAGGGCGTAGGAAGTGCTGGAGTAGTTGAAGATCTCGAACCCCAGCAGGGCGCTGAGGATGATCCCCCCGAAGATCAGCCCGCGCTTTTGCGCCGCGGTTTGGATGAGGGGGATCAGGTTGAGTTTGAAAGGCATCGAACGGTTCATGGGAGACTCCTGTGGGGTTTAGCCACAAACGAACTGAGAACGGATCAATGCCCCGAATATAGAACACTTGTTCTATTCTGTCAAGGTTTGGAATTAGTGAGAATCCCCCGCGATGCAGTAGGACAAGATATTATCTTGCCCTACTTACCCTGAGACAACGCGTTGTGAACTTCATCCAACGCTTGCAAGGCGGTGAGGTTGCGCCAGGGCCAGGCGTTCAACATGCGTTTGGGGTCGTCGAAGAAGTTGCGCGCGAAGGTGAGATGAAAACGGTCGTCGCTGAGTCCCTGATCGGGCAGGGGTTGGACCGCCGCCCAAAAATTCCACAGTGGGATCTCGTATTCATACGCGAGTTGCGCGATGGCGTTGTTGATGGCGTGCCCGCCTTCGAGGTTATCGGCTTTGGTGGCGATGATCGGCACCGCGCCAAATTCGATGATACGGTCCAACACTTTCCGCATGTACTTATCGTATTCTTCGGCGGGCTTGTGCGACCACCACTCTTCCAGGCTGATGATCACAATGGATGGACGCCACGTCCGCAGTTCGCAATCGAGGGGCGATTCGCCCGCGTTGCACGATTTCGGATCGGCGCGCAGGGGCGAGATGATCGCCGCGGCGTTGAAGCCTCCCTTCACGGCGAGGCTCACGCGCGAGAACGAGCCGTGATAATAATCAATCGTTGGCTGCAAATATGCATATTCGGTTCCCAAACTGTAATCGCCAGGCTTGTCAAACGTGGACAAGAAATACGACGACACATTTTGGCAATCACCGATGATGGAAAAGCGACTCGGGTCGTTGCCGTTTGCGATGCCGCGCTGATAGACCTCGCGCATGGATTCGCTGACTCCGTTGGGGACGACGGGCATTTGCATGAACGCGTCTTTCTCAAGGGGCGGCTTGGGCGCGGCGGTGGAGGGCGGAATCGTCGGGGAGGCGGGAGCGGCTGACGAGGGCGAGGCAGTTGAAACGTCGGAGCGAATCGGTTCTTCCGTCACAGAAATAATTTGCGTGGGCGCGGTCTTCGTCGTGCAAGCCGCGAGTAAAAAAGTTAACGTCGAGAGATAGAGAATTTTTTTCATGATCCTATTCGCAGAAATTTTGAATCGCATCGCCGACTTGTTCGGCAAGCAGTGATTCGCCGAAGGGCGTGAGGTGCACGCCGCTGTTGGTGAACTCGTCGTTGGGGACGAGGTTCCAGAGGTCGAGGTAGGGCTGGTTGCGCGATGACGTGTACTCGGCGAGCATGACGCGATATTCATCGTATGCCCAGCGCGGGTAGAAAAAATTATAACGGATGTCGCTGTTGGCGCCGTCGCTGATGAGAATAGGCTCATTTACGAGAATCATCGGCAGGTCGGTCGCGTTCAAGCCCGCGTCGAGGATCTCGAGAGAGAGTTGGTCGCGCAACGGCTCGGATTTTTTGATGTCGTAAAACGAGTCGTCGGCTTCGAAATCGGTTTGAGCGGGCTCGTATGATTCGGGATAGAACTGGTCAATGCCTGTGGCTGACCAGGGGACTCCGTAGAGTTGCAAGCGGATGAGGTTGGCGAGGTCTTTTCGGCGGCTCACGAAAGTTTGATTCAATGTTGTGGGATGATTGAGCGCGGGGTCGTTGGGGTCGAGGGGTAATTGGTAATTCGTAATTAGTTGTTTTACGCGCTCGGGGCTGTTCGCCACGAGAGGCGCGCCGAATTGTTTTTCTTTCGGGAACGATTCGAGCGTGGTGAGCCAGACGATCATATCGGGTTGGTATTGCAAGGCTTCGTCGAGAATCATCAATTCTTGGAGGAGCGAGATGTACGGGTAGCCGAGATTGTAGGCGCGGACGTTTTTTTCGCACGCCGAAATATTTTGCGAGTTCAATTGTCCCGCGAGATTCTGTTCGGGCGTGAGCAACGTGCCCCACACGGACGAGTCGCCGATGAGGAGGACGCGGAATTCATCGTCTGATTTCGGTGTGCCGACCAAGATGTGCGCCGCGAACATGGCGTCGAGGTCGAAGAGGCTGAGGTTGTAGCCGCGCTGATTTTCGCCGAAGGGGAATCGCTCACGACCTGGGAAAACTTTGTTGTAGAGCGAGAGTTTGCCGAGAGGGAGTCCGCTGAGGAGGGGGAATGCAAAGTTGAACAACACGAGGAGGAGGGTTGTTTTGAGGAGGAGGGGGTAGAGGCGAGGTTTGGTTTGCATGATTTTTTTGCCACAGAGACACAGAGAACACAGAGAATTTTTCTATGCGATTCTGTGTCTCAGCAGAGTTGTTCGTAACGCGAGACCAAGAGCGACATAAATGTCGCGTTACGATTCAGGAGGGCGGCTAGAGCAAATTGAGTTTCACCCTCACCCTAGCCCTCTCCCGAAGGGAGAGGGGATGGCGACCCCGAATAACATTTTAATGACATGCCATGATAATGTTGGCTCACTCAGGGCGAAGAAGACCCAGCCGAGGGCGACGAAGTGGAAGGTGAGCAAAATGCCGCCGACGTTTAGCGCGGTTTGTAGGCGCGGATTGGAAATGACAAAACGTTTCTTTGCGAAATCACTCCAGCGGTTTTGGATGAAGAGACCGAGTCCGTGCCAGATGCCCCAGAGGATGAAGTTGAAGGTCACGCCATGCCACAAGCCGATGAGGAGCATCGTGGAGAGTTGACCGAGGAGGAGCATCGTCCACGTGGGAATTTTATAGCCGCGAATCCAGCGGTTGAAGGGATTGAAAAAGTACGAGCGAATCCATTGCGTGAGGGTGATATGCCAACTGTTCCAGAACTGTGTCAGGTTGGGTTTGGTGTACGGCGAGGTAAAGTTTTCGGGGAGTTTGATTCCGACGAGTCGTGCGATGCCGATGGCGATGTCGGTGTAGCCGCTGAAGTCGAAGTAGATTTGGAAGGTGTAGGCGTAGAGGATGATCCACATCCAGCCTGTGTAGCGGACCTGCGTCGCGAGCGTGTCGTTGAGCGCCATCAACGCCAGCGCGTCGGCGATGACGAATTTTTTGAACAAGCCGATCACGATCCGTTGACCCGCTTGCAACGTTTCGTCTTGTGTGAGGGCAAAATCTTTTCGGAGGTCGGTTGCGAAGCGTTCGGCACGGTCAATGGGACCTGCGGACAGCGAGGGGAAGAAAACAACGTAGGTTGCAAACTCAGGCAGGGAGAGTTCGGGCAAGCGTCCCGTTTGTTTGTCGCGCAAGACGTGAATGAGGCGGAAGGAGATGTACGAAAATCCCAGCCAGCGGAAATCGAGAGCGGAGGCGGTGTCGGTGGAGCGACCTGTCAGCTCACGGAGGAAGATGCTCAATTGCAAAGAGAGAATTGGAGATTTGAGAATTAGGAGAATTGCAAGGAGCAGGATGATTGCGAGAGTTACAGTGAAGGCGAGTCGGCGGGAGAGAAAGGTAAATGCCGCGATTGAAATCCCTGCAATGATAATGAAGCCGATGACGAGGATTAGTCGCGGCGGAGTTGTGGTGGTGATGATTGGATCGGGGAAAATGTAGCGCGTCAGCCCGACAAGAGTGATTGCGCCCGCGATGACGGCAAGCCCGATGAGGTTTTGTCGAGACTTCCATGCGCCAGTCTGTGATGTGATGAACCAAACCGCGACGACCAAAAGAATCGTGAGCGAGGGAATCCAAAAGTCAAAGGAGCGGAGGGGGACGGCGGGTTGAAACCAAAAGACGGCGAGGACGCTGAGGGCGAGGAGAGAAAGGACGCGGCTTGTACCACGCGTCAGTATGGCGACCAGCAAGATGGTCAGAATCGAAGCGAGGATTTGAGTCAGTCCCATCTAGAATCCTTGATAAATCCAGACGGGGCTTGAATCCGATGTGAAGACGATCAACGCGAGGACGATGAGGAAGAGGATGAACGCCCAGATATTTTCAGTCGAAAAGATTTTTAACACGAAGGACACAAAGTACACAAAGGGATTTTTTGATTTTCCTTCGTGACCTTCGTGTCCTTCGTGGTGAGATGAATTTAGCGCGTGCCGCATACGAGCCAATCGCCGCCGTCTTCAACGACTTGATACGTGCGGACCGAGAGATCGAGCCGCTGGTCTTCATTGTTGTACGAGGCGACGATGTTACCCGTGCAATTCACGAGCGCGGTGTCGCCGTCGGTTCCGCTTTGCGTGCAGGATACGTTTTCGAGACTCGCTGTCACCGCTTGGAACGAATCGAGTTCGATGAGCGCGTCTTCCTCCCATTCGGCGCAGACCAGCGTGGGAAGTTTGTTCGCATCTTTTGCGACGAGCGCGTTGAGGTAATCTTCGACGGCTTTGGCGGGCGCGTCGCTGTTGGATGACGCGCAAGCCGCAAGCAAAATGTTGGCAATGAAAAGGACAAACAAAAATTTTCGCACGAGGAACTCCTTGAGATTTTGTGGCGGGATTATAAATCAGGAAGGATGAATGATGAAGGAGGAAGGATGAAGATGAGATCAGTGAACAGTGGTGTCGGGGTGAAAAAATGTTATCGGTAACTACTCAGGCGCTACCATCTACCGCAATTCGGCGGGCTGAAGCCCTGCGTCTCGACATGCTCGACAACCACCTCAGTTCGTGAAAGTCCGCTGAGCTGAAGCGGACTCGCTCACTAGCCCCGAAGGGGCTTCCATGTACTGAGCAGGGGATTTATCCCCGCGAATCACGGTTGGCGAGCAGTTACTATCATCGAATGAAGTAAACGATGGAAATGACGATTCCAAAAAGGACGACGGTCCATCTCAGCGTGGACGGTTTGATTCTGCCCGCGAACTTGCCGCCGATCACGCCGCCGACCAACGCTCCGACCGCCATTACGCCTGCTACAGTCCATTCGACTTTTCCCGAAAACAGGAAGAAAACCGCCGCCGCCACGTTGACAACGAACGACACTGCTTGCTTTAGCGCGTTCAAGCGCGTCAGCGAATCGTTGACGGTGAGACCCAACGCGGAGAGAAGCATCACGCCCAGCCCCGCGCCGAAATATCCGCCGTAGATGGATGCGAGTCCAGTGGTCAGCCATGTCCACGATTCGAGCGTGTAATGCGATTCGCCGAGTCGACGCGTCAGCCACGCGCGGACCGAGTCTTGGACCGCAAGCAAGATCGAAGCCAGCAGAATCAAATACGGGATGAGTTGACCGAATAATTTTTCTCCCGTCTGTAACAGAAGAAACCCGCCGAGGATTCCGCCCACAATGCCCGCAGGGACGACAAGCCACAATCTTTTTTCTTGTCCGCGTAAGTCAGCGCGCTGGGCAAGCGTCCCGCCGAAGTAGCCAGGACAGAGGGCGACGGTGTTGGTCACATTGGCAGAGACTGGCGGGATTCCCAAAAACACAAGCATGGGAAAGGTGATCAACGTCCCGCCGCCCGCGAGGGCGTTGACAAGTCCCGCCGCGATGGCGGCACGCGCGCCGAGGAGGAGTTGCAGTGGCATGAGGCAAGTATAGCATTGGAGGGTCGCTTGTTGATGGAGGGGAGGTGTTGTATACTGCCATTCAGGTTAACGACAAACATCAAGTATGGCTGAGACGTTGCAATTTGAAGGATTTATCAAGGATGTGAGTTACCAAGCTCATTTAACAAGTGACTTGGTCATTTACGGTTTTAATGAGTTTGATGTCAACAAAGCCAAATCTTTCGGAGTTATCAACCACCCGAACGGACAAGTTGCTTATTCAAAATGGACATCGCCAAAGCGAACTAGAACGTATCCGTTCGCAAGGCTGTACAACACATACAACGCTCAAAAAATCTTGACAATCATTCCTGTCATGAAGGATGAGGGGCTAGATGGCGATTTGGACAAAATACAATATTCGACGATTTCTTGGATGAATTTATTGAATGTATATATCGTTCTGGCATATTATGAACGCGCCGATAAAAACCGAAGTTCAAAACAAAAGAATAGGGACAAATTAACCAGCCAGAAGTTAAACGCCAAAACCATCAAAGACCAGATTAAGACAATCGTTTCGTACAAACAAAGCGCCTTACATTGGAATCGAACGTTATTTGAAACCCGTTTTGTTGAAATCTACGAAAAGGCAATCGCCTCGTATGAGTTAATTTCATCCAAATCAAAAGTCAAAGTCCATCCCAAAGGGACAAAACTTCAATATCTTGAATCTGTAAGGAAAGATTATCGCCGATTTAGGGATATTTCATTAAGGGGCTCCCAAGGAGCCGCTCTTCGAGAATCCAAAACAGTACATGCCCAAGAATTTCTAGAAGATGGCGGAAAAAGCGTTTTCTTAATTGAGAATTATCTTGGCGGCATATATCATCTTACGGTTGACGAGGTTCTGCATGATCGGGGTGAATATGTTATCCAAGAGTCGAAAAATTCTACAAAGAAGTTTCTGCCGTCTATTTCCGATATAAAAGACGGATTGTTCAAACTGATCTTGTTTTCAAATCTCGATTCGCTAAAGGTGCGAGGTCGAAAGGTTAAGTTTTCAACGCGTCTGAAGTTGACGGGATACAAAGTAAAAGGCAATATCCAATTTCCTTGTCGAAAAACAGAGTTCGATGATTTTGTCAGGTTGAATAAAGTCTCAAGAGCATACCAAGAAACCCTGCACAAGTTGAATCTTGAAGCGACGAATAACAAGAATCTCACCATTGAGGTCAGAGGCAACAATGGCTGAGATGAAAACACCACTTCGCTACCCTGGCGGAAAATCACGGGCGATCAAACAGATGAAATACCTCCTGCCGAACGAATTCGAGGAATACCGCGAACCGTTTGTGGGCGGCGGTTCTTTTTTTATCTACTTGAAACAAAAAAGACCCAACCTAAAGATCTGGATAAATGATTTGAATCCAGAACTTTTTCATTTCTGGAAATACGCTCAGATCGACTCGGAGAAACTTGCAACCGAAATTTTGAAGGTCAAGC
This sequence comes from Anaerolineales bacterium, assembly GCA_020847435.1. Lineage (GTDB taxonomy): Bacteria > Chloroflexota > Anaerolineae > Anaerolineales > Villigracilaceae > Defluviilinea. Next base: position 39,608 of record JADLBX010000007.1, on the reverse strand, counting down.
AAGAAAGGCGAAACGGGCAGGGTTTGTTCGATGAATTGCTCGCAGTTGACAAGAAATCGCTTACTGAATTTGAACGCGCAGTTCGATTCTTTGTCCTTAACCGAATTACATTTTCTGGCGTTGTGGAATCTGGCGGTTATTCAAAACATGCTTTCGAAGGTAGATTCACAGAATCTTCGATTGAGCGCGTTTCCAAACTAGGACGTCTCTTGGATGGGGTAAAAATTACCCATTTGGACTATCGCGAACTCTTGAAAACTGGCGGAAAAGAGGTATTCACCTTCCTTGACCCGCCTTACTTCAAAGCGACCAAGTCACGACTTTACGGAAAAAACGGGATTCTTCACACCGAATTTAACCATAACGAGTTTGCGCGTGAGGTAAGGAAGTGCAAACATTCATGGCTAATCACCTATGACGACTCTCCAGAAATCCGAAGTAACTTTTCGTCCGCCAATATTTACGAGTGGGAATTGCAATATGGGATGAATAACTACAAACAAGGGAAGGCAGAAAAGGGCAACGAGCTTTTTATTGCCAATTACAAACTTTTCATAAAGACAAAAAACATAACGATTAAGGAAGAGGAGGTTGAGCAATTGGCGTTATTGTAAAAACAGATTCTCAAGCCTTGTTTGTAGAGCGAGTTTGCCATATACTAGGCGGCCTTAAAAATGGCAGACTATCAAATCCTTACTGGAAACTGCTTGGATTACCTGAAAAATAAGCGCATTTCGGGGAAGATTGACTTAACTTTTTTAGACCCTCCTTTCAATCAAAACAAAGAATATACTTTCCACAATGACAATCTGTCTTTGGATGAATACTGGAAGATCATGGCTGAAGTTTGCCAAAAGACAATTGACATTACCTCAGATGGGGGAGCCATTTACTTTATGCAACGTGAAAAGAATTCTGAGGGCGTATTGCGGTGCCTGAGAGAGTCAGGGTGGTCGTTGCAAAACTTGATCATTTGGAAGAAGAGGACCTCTGCTGTTCCAGTACCGAATAAGTTTGGAAAGCAATATCAAATATTGGCTTATGCAACAAAAGGCGTGAAAGCACGGGTTTTCAATCGCTTGCGCATTTCCCCTCCTCTACCATCAAATTACAAAATCAAACGTGAAAATGGCGTTTATGTAACTGACGTGTGGGATGACATTCGAGAATTGACATCAGGATATTTTGCGGGTGACGAGGCAATTAGAGGCAAAAGCGGCGAACGTTTCCACAAGCAGCAGTCCCCGATTGCCTTGCTAACAAGAATAATATTATCTTCTTCAAAGGCAGGCGACACTGTTTTCGATCCGTTTACAGGTACAGGCACAACATTGGTCACTGCCTACCAGTTGCACAGAAATAGTATTGGAATTGAAATTGACCCCAATAATTCAAAAATGATATATCAGCGCTTACGCAAGATGCGAGACTCAGATAATGTTGAAAAATATTATACAGAATATTCCCACACTGGAAAATTGGCGCAAATTTGGGGACGAGAAACTCTAGCAGGAAAATAGCAATCTTACCTCACGCCCCATCATTCCTCGGCAGGAAGTTATGATAGAATGCTTAGCAAATTAGTAATTTTGCTAAGCAAGGAGATTCCATGACCACTTCTGTCAAAGTCAGCGCCAAGTACCAGATCGCAGTTCCGCAGATTGCGCGCAGAAAATTGAATATCAAGCAAGGCGACCGCCTGTTGGTGGATGTGCAGGATGGCGTGATCGTTTTGATTCCACAACCGAAACGTCATGCAGATTATTTACAAGGCTTGCACAGCGATATCTGGAAAGGAGTTGACGTCCAAAAATATCTCAACGGGGAGCGCGACGCATGGACGAACTCGGCAAGCGACTAGCCAAAGCGAAACGGATTGGGCTGGATACGTCTATCTTTATTTATTTCTTCGAAGATCATGAACGCTACAGCCCACTAGCACAGATCGTCTTCGATGGCATCGAAAAAGGGAAATGGCAGGGCGTAACCTCAACGATCACATTGATGGAGGCGACTGTCCGCCCGTGGCAATTAGGCAGGGAATTGGCAGCGCGTGAATACGAAGCGGCTCTGGCTCATTTTCCAAATTTGTCTGTTGTGGATGTTGATCGAAATGTCGCGCGGGCTGCGGCTCAATTGCGCGCAAAATACAATATCTCGCCGCCCGATGCGTTACAAGTAGCGGCGAGTCTTTCATTTGGGGCTAAAGCATTTTTGACGAACGACAGAAAATTATTCAGGCTCAATGAACTGATAGATATTCTCGTACTGGATGACTTTATCGGGGAATAAAACTTCCCTTACGCCCCATCGTCCCTCGGCGGCGCGGTCTGACCGTAATCCAGCACCTGCCGCATTTGCGTCGCGCCTTCGGGCGGACCGACGATCTTGCGGTCCTCCATCATATCCACGAGACGCGCGGCGCGGGTGTAGCCGATGCGCATCCGCCTTTGAAGCATCGAAACGGACGCGCGTCCCTCTTTCCTCACAAGTTCGATTGCCTCAACCAACAGCGGATCGGTCGTCGTATCCGCAGGCGACATATCCTCGAAGAGCGGCGTCTGCTTGAGCGGCGCGTCCGAGCGCGGGATATCCGCTGGTTGCGACGCGGCGGCGTACGGGCTGGCGCCTCCGAGTTGCGCGCGCCAAAACTCCACGAGGTTTTGGATTTCATGGTCTGAAACAAAGACGCCCTGCAGACGAACCGCCGCGGGCGCGTCGGGGGCTTGATACAACATGTCGCCGCGTCCGAGCAGGCGCTCCGCGCCGGGCTGGTCCAGAATCACGCGGCTGTCGGTGTTCGACGCGACCGCGAACGCCACGCGCGCCGGGAAGTTGGCTTTGATCAAACCGGTGACAACATCCACCGACGGACGTTGCGTGGCGAGAATCATGTGAATGCCGGTGGCGCGCGCCAACTGTGCGAGACGCGTGATCGTCCCCTCCGTCTCACCGGGGGCGATCATCATCAAATCCGCGAGTTCGTCAATCACGATCACGAGGAACGGCAATTTCTTCGACCCCTGCAACTTCATGCGCGCGTTGTAATCGGTGATGTTGCGCGAGCCGACCTGCGCGAAGAGGTGATAGCGTTTGTCCATCTCACGGGTCATCCATTGCAACGCGCCGACCACGCGCTCGATCTCCACCACCACCGGCGCGAGCAAATGTGGGATGCCGTTGTAGCCGGTCAACTCCACGCGCTTTGGGTCAATCAGAATCAATTTCAAATCTTCGGGCGTGTTATTCAAAAGCAAACAGGTCAAGATTGAATTAACACAAACCGATTTACCGGAGCCGGTTGTCCCTGCGATTAACATATGCGGCATAGATTCGAGCGTCGCGCCGATCGGGTTGCCGGTCACGTCGCGCCCCAACGCAAACTTCAACGGATGCACGTTGCGCTGAAAGGCTTCGCTCTCGATGATGTCGCGCAGCGCGACGAGCGTCATCTCTTCGTTGGGAACTTCGATGCCCACGTAACTATGCCCCGGCACCGGCGCTTGAATGCGGATGCGCGGCGCGGCAAGCGCCAGCGCGAGATCGTCCGCCAGCGACGCGATCTTGTTGACGCGCACTTTGATTCGCCCGTTGCGCGTCTCCACATAAAGCGGCTCCACGCCAAATTGCGTGATCGCCGGTCCACGATTAATTTCCACCACTTGCACCGGCGCGCCGAACGACGCCAGCGTTTCCTGAATCAAACGCGAACGCCCCTGAATAAATTCCTCATTCACTTCCGGCGCAGAGCCCGAATCCAAAATATTTTTGACTTCCGGCAACTTCCACTGGATGACCGGCTCGGACGTCTTGACCGTCGTCAACGGCTTGCCCACCTCGACGTTCGCCGCCTGTTCGGGACGATGCGTGGGAGTGAATCCGCCGGAGACAATTTCCTCATCCTCAGGAAGGAACGCTTCATTCGCCGGGGACGCCTGCCGCGCCAGTAAGCCGCGTACTCTCACCGTGAGCGGACCGAACCAGCGGAACAGATCCTCCACCGAAATATCGAAGATCATCGTGATTGTGATCAACAACCACGCGACGAGCGCGATGACTCCACCGGCAAAGCCGAGGCTGTTGAAAAAGATTCGTCCCAGAATACTGCCGATATAACCGCCGCCTGAGCCGTTCAACCCCGCTCCCGCGTTGATCGAATCCATCGTGGCGAGGAGCCAGAAGAAAAATAGAATCAAGCCGACCGCGCGCTCCAACGAAAGCGGCGGAAGTTTCTCGATGCGCCGCAGGATGAGCCACAATCCCATCACGAACAAGCCGACGGGCAGGATGTAAATCCCCCAGCCGATCGTCTGCTCCAAAATATTCAATGCGCCGCCGGTCAACGGACTGCGTTGCGCGGAAAAGAGGATCAACGCGGTGAACAACCCGACCAGCGCCATCCCCGCGCCGACCACGTCGAGTTTGCGCTCGGCGGAGAGCGAGTCCCACCACGAGGGCTCAGGCGCGGGAGGAAGCGCGGTCTTTCCCCTTTTCGGCGCGGCTTGTGTATTCTTCCCGCCGCGCGCAGGCGCCGCCGATCTCCCTTTCGGCTTCGCTTTCGATTTTTGCGGCAGGAACGGAATTCGTAGAGGCATTTTTTGAAGTATCAATATGTTCTTGACGCAGTTGCACTGCGTCAAGATTGGCGGCAGTGCAACTGCCGCCGCATCATTAGGAGTCCTCAAGAATTATCGAGGCATTTTCGGTAGTATAGCACAAATGGTCTGTTTTTCTTTTGGGGTACAATTATGAAAACATAACGGTAATAAATCGCCACAGAGTGCACAGAGAACATTGAGTCTTAATTTATTTTCTCAGAATCTCTGTGATCTCTGTGGCAAATTTTTGAGGACACGCCTTTGTTTGAAATTCTCTTTCTCGGCACATCCGCCTCCGCCCCATCCGCCAAGCGCGGACTCTCGGCGCAGGTGGTGAAGCACGACGAATATCGTTTTCTCGTGGATTGCGGCGAAGGCACGCAACGTCAAATTTTGCAATCGGGTCTGGGATTCAAAAACCTGAACCGCATCCTGCTCACGCACGGACACCTCGACCACATCCTCGGCTTGGGCGGTTTGCTCAGCACATTTTTACGCTGGGAAGCGATTGACGAACTCGAAATCTTCGGCGGGCGTTCCACGCTCGACCGTGTGCATGACCTGTTGTATGGCGTTGTCCTGCGCGGCAACCAGCCGCCGATGCCGTTGAAGTTGACCGAGATCAAGCCGGGCGTCATCTTCGAAGCGGACGATTTCACCGTGAGCGCTTTCCCCGTTTCGCATCGCGGACCCGATTGTTTGGGCTACGCGTTCGAGAGCAAAGCGCGCCGTCCGTTTTTGCCGCACAAAGCGGACGAACTCGGCGTGCCGTTCGGGCCCGAACGCCGCGAGTTGGTCGCGGGTAAAGCGATCAGCCTGCCCGACGGAAGACGCGTCAGTCCAGACGATGTGCTGGGTCCGCTTCAGGCGGGGACGAAACTCGTCATCGTCGGCGACGCGGGCAAAACGGCGAATCTGGTCGAGGTCTGCAAGGATGCGGACGCGCTGGTGATCGAATCCACGTATTTAGATGAAGAAACCGAGATGGCGAAGCAGTTCTCGCATCTCACCGCGCGGCAAGGCGCGGAGTTGGCGATCAAAGCGGGAGTCAAAAAATTGATTCTCACGCACATCTCACGGCGTTATCGTGAGAAGGATGTGATCAAAGAAGCCCAAGCGATTTTTCCAAACACAGTCGTCGCGCGAGATTTTGACACGTACCAAATTAAAAGAGAGGCGTGAGGTTTTCCTTTGTTGAGGCTCATTACAAAAAGACCTCCGAGAAACAATCTCGGAGGTCTTCATTTTTACGGAACCGCTCGGCTCAAGTCGCATCGCTGGTCATGATAAAGAGCGGGGTCATCTCGAAACTTTCGAATTTGGGACGCAGGCGGTCGGCGTTGTAGAAGCGCTCCACGTTGACGTTTTTCTTGGCGCTGGTCACAATGTCCACCGGGATGTTGTCGTACCGTCCGCGCTTGAGCGCCACCAGCCGACCGTGTATGTGTTTGAGCACCAAATCGAGCGCGAGATTTCCGTACGCCATCGGCACGATCGAATCGATCGCATCCGGGTCGCCGCAGCGGGTGAGATAGCCGAGTTTTTGATTCACCGTGTCCACCATCCGCCCGTTGTTGTGACGCGCCGTCAACTCGCGCAGTTGCGCCGAAACCATATCGCCGATGCCGCCCAACTTCATGTGACCGTATTCATCCGTCGTACGATCGGTGAAGACCATCTCGCCGCCTTCAAAGGTTGCGCCTTCCGAGACCAGCACCACCGAATAATGACTCGGGTTGTAACTGCGGTCGTACATCAACATTTCGGCGAGGCGTTCGATGTTGAACTTGTGCTCGGGGATCACGCACCGATGCGCCGCGCCTGCCATCGTTGGCAACATTGCCGTGAACCCGGCGTAGCGCCCGAACACTTCCAACACGAGCAAGCGTTCGTGCGAACCAGCCACCGTGCGCAGACGGTTCGCTAACTCGATGGTGCGTGTCACGCACGTGCTGAACCCGATGCAATAATCGGTGCCCGCCACATCGTTGTCCATCGTCTTGGGGATGGCGACAACCTTCACGCCTTCTTTGTACATGCGCACGGCGTAACTCAGCGTATCGTCGCCGCCGATGGGAATTAAATAATCCAACCCGAGAAAGCCGATGTTCTTCAACACTTCCTCGGTCACATCGTTGACGTCTTCCGTATATTTTTCGCGCAAATGCGGAGGCAGGCGGTCTTTTCGGACCTTCGACGGATTCGTCCGCGACGTGTGCAGGAACGTGCCGCCCGTCCGCCCCGCTTTGTTGACGATATCTTCGCTCAGCACCTGAAAATTGTTGCTGTTATCCGCCTGCGGGTCGCGGACGATATCTACCATACCCGCCCAACCGCGGCGGATGCCGATCACTTTATATCCCTCGCGCAGCGCGCGGATGGTCACCGCGCGGATGGCGGGATTCAACCCCGGCACATCGCCGCCCCCTGTCAAAATTCCGATCACCCCTTTACTGCTAGCGCTCATTGTCTCCTCTTTTATATCATCGTTGGCTCTTCGTACACGCCGAACGCTTCCTTCATTACTTGGATGATCTCGCCCAGCGTCGCGTACGCGTGGACGGCTTCCATGATGTGCGGCATCGTGTTCTCGGTTCCCTCCAACGCGATCCGCAAACGGTCCAACGCCTGACCGACGCGTCCGTTATCGCGCGTCTTTCGCAGGTCAGCGAGTCGTTTCACTTGTCGGTTGTATCCCTGCGGGTCCATTTCGAGAATCGGAATCGTCAGCGGTTGTTTTTCCGCGTACGCGTTCACGCCGACAATTTTTCTGATGCCTTGGTCTATCTCGCGTTGATAACGATACGCCGCGTCTGAAATCTCGGATTGGAAGAATCCTTTTTCGATAGCGGGGATGACGCCTCCTAGTTCTTCCACTCGGCGGAAGTAATCGTACGCTTCTTTCTCCATTCGGTCTGTCAGCGCTTCGACGAAGAAACTACCCCCCAGCGGATCCACCGTGTTCGTCACGCCCGATTCCTCGGCGATGATCTGTTGTGTGCGGAGGGCGATCGTCACCGCGTGCTCGGAGGGAAGCGCCAACGCTTCATCTAATGAGTTCGTGTGAAGCGATTGTGTTCCGCCCAACACGGCGGCTAACGCCTGAATCGCCACGCGCACGACGTTGTTCTCTGGCTGTTGCGCGGTGAGCGAAACTCCAGCCGTCTGCGTGTGGAAGCGGCACAGCCACGAACGCGGATTCTTCGCCTTGAACGTCTCGCGCATCTCACGCGCCCAAATTCGACGCGCGGCGCGGTATTTTGCAATTTCTTCAAAGAAATCGTTGTGCGCGTTGAAGAAGAATGAGAGACGCGGAGCAAACTCGTCCACATCCATGCCGCGCGCGATGCCCCATCTCACGTATTCGAGTCCATCGCCTAGGGTGAACGCAAGTTCCTGCGCGGCGGTTGAGCCAGCCTCACGGATGTGATAGCCGCTGATCGAGATCGTGTTCCACTGCGGGACCTTCTGCGAACCGAATTCCATCGTATCAACAACAAGTCGCATCGAAGGTTCGGGCGGGAAGATGAATTCCTTTTGGGCGATGAACTCTTTCAAAATGTCGTTTTGAATCGTGCCGCGCAGTTGATCGAGCCGCACGCCGCGATTCTCCGCCGCCGCGAGATACATCGCCCACGTGATCGCGGCGGGCGAGTTGATCGTCATGCTCGTGGACACTTGGTCGAATGGAATCCCATCGAACAGAATCTCCATGTCTTTCAATGAAGAGACTGCCACGCCGCACTTGCCGAACTCGCCCAGCGCTTCGGGCTGGTCGGTGTCGTAGCCCATCAGGGTCGCGAGGTCGAATGCAACCGATAGACCTGTCTGTCCTTGTTCGAGCAAATATTTGAAGCGCGCGTTCGTTTCCTCCGCAGTGCCGAAGCCTGCGAACATGCGCATCGTCCACAGTTTGGAACGGTGAAGCGTCGGGTGGACTCCGCGCGTGTAGGGGTAGTCGCCTGGAAGTCCGAGGGAAGAAGCGTAGTCTTTATCCGCCACATCGAGCGGGGTGTAGAGTCGATTGATGGGTTCGGAGGAGGTCGTGATGAATTCACGCGGAGCGTTGCGCTCAGGCAGGGACGCGAGCGCCTTGCTCAACGAAGTTTCCTCCCAATGTTCGAGTTGGTTTTTCAACTCAGCGAGTTTCTTTTTATCGTACATGGCGGCTCCTTTGATGATGCATGAATTATAAACTCGTTCGTCGCCACAGAGACCACAGAGTTCTTTGAGTTTTTTTCTCAGAGTCTGCATGGCTTTCTCAACGTCGGAAAATCTTGACGCGAATTCCGCGAATTTTCGAATGGCGCGAATGAAGTTTTGAGAAGACCAAACCCTCCCCCAAAATCCGACTGGGGTTCGTCGGATTTTGGGGGAGGGCAGGGAGGGGGTCTGCTGGTATACTCGCCTCATGCCCCGATTTGAAATTGACGTTGACCCGTGCGATCACATCACCGCTGACGCGATCGGTAAACCAGGTCAGCGGGTTTTTTACCTCCAAGCCTATCAAGACCAGCGCACGATCACCATCATCATCGAGAAGGCGCAGTTACACTCGCTCGCCATCGGCGTGGAGCAGTTCTTCGCACAGATCAACGAACAGAATCCAAATTTGACGGAAGCCTCAGGCGATTACATCGAGGAGGTGATGCGCATCAACCCGCCCGTTGACCCGCTCTTCCGCGTCGGCGAGGTTGGGCTCGGCTACGACAAGGAACGCGACCTCATCGTGTTATTCGCAAAGGAAATTCTCACGGAAGAAGACGATCCTGAACAGGCGGCGGTGATCCGCTTTTGGGCGACGCGCACACAAGTGCGGATGCTGGCGCGCTGGGGCATGGAAGTCGTTTCGCGCGGACGCCCCATCTGTCCGCAGTGCGGTCAACCCGAAGAACCCGAGGGGCATTTTTGTCCCAAGAAGAACGGGCATGTGCATTGATATGTCACAAGTCGAAAGTCAAAGGTCTGCGATTTTCGACTTGTGACCTGCGACCTTCGACCATGGCGCCCCCAAACATCGAAATAATAAAACATGCCCTCCAACACGGCGACCTTGAACTCAAAGGTCAGTTCATGCTTGGCTCGAATTACACGTTCCTCGTTGAAATCACACACGAAGGCAAAACATATCCCGCCGTGTACAAACCGAGCAAGGGCGAGCAACTGCTGTGGGATTTCCCTGAAAACTCGCTTGCCCAGCGCGAGGTCGCGGCGTATCTCGTCAGCGAGGCGCTCGGTTTTCATTTCGTCCCGTTCACAACTTTGCGCGACGACGGTCCCTACGGCGCGGGTTCGATCCAGCAATTCATCGAGTACGATCCCGAATATCATTACTTCAACTTTTCCGACGACGACAAACAACTCCTCAAACCCGTCGCCCTCTTCGACCTGCTCGTCAACAACGCCGACCGCAAGGGCGGTCACGTCTTTTTTGAAAACGACACGCACAAACTTTTTGCGATAGATCACGGCATCTGTTTTCACGAAGACGACAAACTCCGCACCGTGCTGTGGGATTTCGCTGGGCAAAAAATTTCGGATGACTTTAAGACCCGCCTCTCTCTTCCATCCAGCCTGCTCGCAGACCTTCAGCCTTATCTCACCCCGCGCGAAATCTCCGCCCTCTGCGCCCGCGCCGACTCGATTCTCAAAATGGGAATCTTCCCCCGCCAACCCCGCGACCGCCGCGCTATGCCGTGGCCGCCGTTGTAAAGGCGGAAACAAGTAAACACGTAAACAGGTAGACACGTTTGTACGCAGTACGCAATACGAAGTAGGCAGTACTGCGTACTTCGTATTGCGTAATTCATTAACAGGAGACTCATCATGCACCACAACCTCTGCTTCATCGGCTTCGGCAACGTCGCGCGTTCATTGGTTCGATTGCTTGAACGCAAACGCGAGGCGTTGGAATCAAAGTATGGCATCACCTATTCCGTCACTGGCGTCGCGACGGGAAGTCATGGCTTTGCGGTGAATTCTGATGGGATTGACGTTCGGCAAGCGTTGGAGAAAGTGGAAAGTGGAAAATCAATTTCCCTGCTTTCTACTTTCCAAGTTGACGATTCTCTTTCTGTCATTCAACATTCCTCCGCCTCCGTCATGTTCGAGAACTCGCCCGTCAACTACGACACGGGTCAACCCGCCATTGACCATGTGAAAGCTGCCCTCAACGCGGGGATGCATGCCATCACCGCCAACAAAGGGACGGTCGTGCACGCGTACCGTGAATTGACCGCGCTGGCAGAGTCGAAGGGAAGGAAATTTCGGTTTGAGTCAACGGTGTTGGGAGGCTCGCCGTTGTTTTCCACGTTCCGTGAAGCGATGCCGCTGGCGGAGTTGATCTCATTTAAAGGAATCATCAACGCGACGACGAATCTGATCCTTTCACGAATGGAAGACGGCGAGTCGTTTGACGACGCGGTGAAATATTGTCAGAGCATTGGCATCGCTGAGACGGATCCCTCGGGCGACGTGGACGGCTGGGACGCGGCGATCAAAGTGTCCGCGCTGGCGACGGTGCTGATGGACTCTCCGCTCAAGCCGCAGGAGGTGGAGCGGAAAGGCATACGGGAGATCACGCCTGCGATGGTGAATCAGGCAAAAGCGGAGAAGAAGCGGTGGAAGTTGGTCGCATCCGCTGAACGGGTTGGGAGTCAAATCAAAGCGCGGGTCGCGCCTGAGTTGGTTGATTCGTCCTCGCCGTTGTACGGGATGATGGGTTCGTCTTCGGGGTTGACGTTCACGACGGACGTGTTGCCCAATTATTCGGTCATCATTTCGGAGCGCGAGGGCATGAAAGGCGGACCCGAAGAGACGGCGTACGGTCTGTTTGCGGATTTTGTTAGCGCGGTAAAATAGGTGACAGTCACCTTCAAGGTGACTGTCACCTATGGAGATTTTATGCCCATCACCAAACAACGCACGCTGGATTACATCAACCACGAATGGGGATCGTACGTCGAACGCTTTAACCGCCTGCCGAAAGCGGAGCGGGAGAAGCGGCTCAAGAAGATCGGGTTCGAGTCGTTCCGCGATATGCTGGCGCACATTTTGGCATGGTGGGACGAGGGGATGCCGATCATCATGGCGATTGCGGAGGGACGCGAGTTCGAACGGAAGAAGTACGATTTCGACGCGTTCAATGCCGAGGCGGTGGAGAAATACAAAAGTTGGGACGAGGACAAGTTCTTGGCTCACTTTGAGAAAACGCGTCAGAAAACTGAAGCAGACATCCAGTCCGTGAATGAAGCGGCGTTCGAGAATCGACGAGTCCGCGCGTGGGCGGACGCCGTCTTCATCCATCACGCGCGCGAGCATCTCGTCGTGTTGAGTCGATTCCTTGCGATGGATCTGTTGAAGAATGAATGGGCGGAGTACGTCGAGGAGTTCAATAATCTCGGCGAGGAAAAACAAAAGGAATTTTTGTCGAAGCAGGGATTCGAGTCGTTCCATGATCTGGTGGCGCACATCATCGGCTGGTGGGAGGATGGCGCGCACATCATTTCGGGGATCGTCGAAAAGCCAGGCTTCACGTGGGAAAACCGCGACACCGACGCGTTCAATCTTGAGTTGACGAAGAAATATGCATCGTGGTCGGACGATGAGCTGTTCAAACATTTCGAGAGAGTGCGGACGGTGATGTATGAATTGACGGCGAGCCTGCCCGCCGACGCGTTTCAAAATTACGACATCGAAGGCTGGCTCAACGACGACGTGGTCGGGCATTACGACGAACACGCGATATAGGTGACTCATGGAAGAACATGTGGTTTATCTGGCGTTGGGTTCGAACATCGGCAACCGCGCCCAAAATCTGAAAGAGGCGATCGCCGCGCTTCCGCCGCAAATGGAAGTGAAGGCGAGATCGGCGGTCTATGAGACTCCGCCGTGGGGCTTCGAGGATCAGGAGAAATTTCTCAATCAGGCGGTGCGCGTCGAGACGTACCTCAAGCCCGAACAACTCATCAAGCATCTCAAACGGCTGGAGGTGGCTCTGGGCAGAACAGAGACGTTTCAAAACGGTCCACGCCTGATTGATATTGACATTTTGTTTTACGACGATCTCGTGTTGTATTCGCCCGCGCTGACGATTCCGCATCCGCGCTTGCACGAGCGCGGCTTCGTCCTCGTCCCGTTGATGGACATCGCATCCGATTTTGTGCATCCCGTGAAGAAGAAATCCATCCGTGAGTTGGCGTTGTTCGCCGATGTGAGCGGGATTCGGAAGTTCGAGTAGGTTGGGAGTGAATGGAAATTATTAGGCGAATTAAAACAGCCGCGCGCATATTGCTCAAAGGCGAACCGAAAAAGAAGAATCGCAACCCGATCCCTGCGATCACCAAAGAAGAAGTTGCAGAGATCAAACAATTCTTCCCGCGTGAAAAATTTTTCATCCTCGGTCATGCGCGCTCTGGCACCACACTGCTCATGCGGCTGGCGCGCTTGCATCCCGACGTGCATTGCAACTATCAGGCGCACTTCTTCACGCGCAAGCCGCTGTTGAAATCGCTCGTCGATTCGGCGGAGATCGAAGAATGGCTCACGCGCAAATCCAACCGCTGGAATCACGGACGCGACCTCTCGCCGCTCGTCCTGCGCGCCGCCGCCGATCTCATCATGGAACGCGACGCGAGGCGCGAGGGCAAGCGTATCGTCGGCGATAAGAGTCCCTCGTCCACGATTCACGGCGCGGCGGTGCGCGACATGCACGCCCTCTACCCCGACGCCAAACTCGTCTACATCGTCCGCGATGGACGCGACGTGTTGATCTCGGAACGCTTTCGGAATTTCGTGGAGGACTCCAAATTTTTATCGGCGGAAGACAAACGCATCATTGCGGACCTTCGGGCTGATTCGCCCTCGTTTGCCGACGGTCGCCGTTCGATCTTCACCGAGGCGTTCATCCGCCGTGTGGCGAAGGGCTGGGTGACAAACATCCAAGAGACCGACGACGAAGCGAAAAAACTTTACGGCAAAAATTACTTTGCGATTCGTTACGAGGATTTGCTGAACGACCCATTCAAGGAAATGTCCCGCTTGTGGAAGTTCCTCGGTGTGAGGACAGTCAACAAGGCGCTGGAAAAGAAGATCAAAGCCGAAATGGAGTCCAACCCCGACGAGGAGTGGCAGGCAAAAAGGGACGAGGGAATCGCATCCTTCCTTCCGAAAGGACAGGCTGGCAATTGGCAGAGATTGTTCTCCGCGCGCGATAAATCCGTGTTCAAAGAAGCGGCGGGTGAGATGCTGGTGAAGTGGAAGTATGAAAAGTCAGTAGATTGGTGATATATGCCCGAATATAAAATCCGCCATTATGACCCTGAAAAAGATTTGGTTTCACTCTCGACGATGCTGACCGAGATTGAAGCGGTTGATCGCGATGGAGAGGATACATCGGAAGAACATCTGCGCTCGATGAAGGATTGGAACAGTTTTGACCCAGACCAAAATGTTTGGGTGACTGAGTGGAACGATCATTTTGTCGGTTATGGACAGGTATTACCCCGACTCGAAAATCCGGGTTCGTTATATGTCGCTGTACATCCAAATTTCCGCAGAAAGGGCTTGGGAGGAAAATTACTCGAACTGGCGCTCTCGCGCTTGAGTGAAACCGAAACTAAAAAAATACTTGTATATGCCAACCGCAAGAATACAGCCTCCACGTCTTTTCTGGAAAAACGCGGCTTTGATGTGGCGGGCACGTCGGGCGTAATGCTTGCTCTGATGCAATCACTCCCCCAATTTGAATTTCCTGTTGGTTACGCACTACGTCGTTATCCCGAAATCAACGATCCTCAAATCGTAGCGGCGGCGTTGAACGATTGCTACAAAGACATGATCGGTCATCATCAGAATGTGACCAATGCAGATCGATTTATCAATTATTACGGTGAAGAGGGCATCCATTTGTTATTCAATGAACAGGATGTGTTGATCGGAATTTGCGCGGCAAAATCGAAAGGAAGGACTGATGAGCGCGGCGTGTCCGATTTGCTGGATGCTCCCGGTCTCGTCAAAGAATATCGTCAACGCGGCATTCAACGCCCATTGACGCTTGCTGTGATGAACTGGTTGCGGGAAAAAGGCAAACATCCGATCACGCTTGAATATTGGGGGGACGATGACGACATCATCGAAATTTATCATTCGATCGGCTTTGAGATGATCAATCAACAAATCACGTATCAAAAGGATTTATGAAATTCCTCATCGCAGGTCTTGGTTCCATCGGTCGCCGCCACATGCGGAATCTCATTACGTGTGGTGAAACCGATATTGTTTTATATCGCACGCGCAAAAGCACGATGCCCGAAGATGACCTCGCTGGGTTTCCGCAAGAGACGAATCTGCAAGCCGCGCTGGAAAAGCACAAACCTGACGCGGTGATCGTCTCCAACCCGACCGCGCTTCATCTTGACATTGCCATCCCCGCCGCGCAAGCGGGATGCTCGCTGTTGTTGGAAAAGCCGCTCTCGCATTCGATGGATCGCATTGACGAACTCGAATCCGCTCTGAAAAATGGCGGCGGACGCGTCGTCGTCGGATTCCAATTCCGTTTTCATCCTGGATTGATGAAAGCCAAACAGTTGATCGCTGACGGCGAGATCGGGCGCGTGATCTCGGCGCACGTCCATTTTGGCGAATATCTGCCCGCGTGGCATCCGTGGGAGGATTATCGTCAAGGCTACGCGGCGCGCGCGGATATGGGCGGCGGCGTCGTGTTGACGCAATGTCACTCGCTCGATTATCTGCCGTGGCTGGTGGGAGGAGTCGAATCCGTGTGGGGATTTACCGCCAAACTCAGCGACCTCGAAGTAGATGTGGAAGACACAGCCAAAATTGGTTTGCGATTCGAGAATGGCGCGCTAGGAAGCATCCATCTCGACTACAACCAACAGCCGCCGTCACATTACTTTGAAGTGGTCGGCACGAAAGGCTCGTTGCAGTGGAATCTGTCCGATGGCGCGACACGAATCTATCGGGCGGAGAAAAAGGATTGGGACGTGTATCCGCTTCCCGTCGGGTGGGAACGGAACGTCATGTTCATGGAAGAGATAAAGCATTTCGCCGCCGTCGCGCGCGGCGAGGTTGAGTCTTCCTGTCCGCTGGAGGAGGGGGTTCGAGTGATGCAAATGATCGAGGCGGTCAAACGCTCTTCATCCACTGGGCGGAGTGTGGCGTTGCAGGCGGATCGTCACGCGGCGTAAATTCAAAATTCACCGACTGAATTTTAGGTTATAATACCGCCTCGCACACGCAAACCCAACAGAGCAATCTGTGAAATAAAAGGAGTACGAATAATGTCGAAAGCCAAACTGATCGCCCCGTATGGGGGAAAACTGGTGAACCTTGTCGTCGAAGGGAAGGAGCGCGAGGAACTTCTTGCCCGCGCCGCAAAGATGCCCTCGATCAAGATCACCACGCGCAATCTTTGCGATTTGGAACTGCTCGCCACTGGCGGCTTTTCACCGCTGACCACCTTCATGGGCAAAGCGGATTACGAACGCGTCCTGCACGAGATGCGACTCACCGACGGGACGCTGTGGCCCCTGCCCATCACGTTGACCGCCGACCCGAAAGAATTGCCGACCGTCGGCGAGGACCTCGTGTTGCGGAACGCGAACAACGACGTGATCGCGGTGATGACGCTTGATGAAGTCTTCCACTGGGACGCGAACACCGAAGCCGCGCTGGCTTACGGTTCCACCGACCCGCGCCACCCGATGGTCTCTGAAATGGAACGCTGGGGAAAAGTTTGTATTTCAGGTCCGTTGAAGGTTGTAAACCTCCCGAAGTATTACGACTTTGTTGACTTGCGACTTACTCCCGCCCAAGTGCGCGAGCGGTTGGAGGCGATGGGACAAAGCAACGTCGTCGCGTTCCAGACGCGTAACCCGTTGCACCGCATCCACGAAGAGTTGACCAAGCGCGCCGCCGCAAAAGTGCAAGGCTCACTGCTCATTCATCCCACCGTCGGCATGACCAAACCCGGCGACGTAGATCATTATTCGCGCACGCGCACCTACAAAGCGCTGGTGGATAACCACTACGACAAAAACAGCACGATGCTGAGCCTGCTTCCGTTGGCGATGCGCATGGCAGGACCGAAGGAAGTGTTGCTCCACGCCATCATCCGTCGCAACCACGGCGCGAACCATTTCGTCGTCGGGCGCGACCACGCGGGACCCGGAAACGATTCTACGGGCAAACCGTTCTACGGTCCGTATGACGCGCAAGAGAATATGAAAAAATATAAAGCGGAGATCGGCGTCGAGATGGTCCCGTTTGAAATGCTGGTTTATCTTCCCGATGAGTCTCGTTATGTGGAAGAGAAGGATGTCCCCGCTGGCGCGAAGACCGCCAACATCTCCGGCACGCAGGTACGCGACGAATATCTCGCCAAAGGTAAATTGCTTCCCGAATGGTTCACTCGCCCCGAAACCGCTGAGATTCTGCGCGAGACCTACCCGCCGCGCCACAAGCAGGGATTCTGCATCTGGTTCACCGGCCTGAGCGGCTCCGGCAAAAGCGCGACCACGCAAGTGTTGACTTCGCTCCTGCTCGAACGCGGACGCGAGATTTCGATCCTCGACGGCGACGTGGTCCGCACGCATCTTTCCAAAGGACTCGGCTTCAGCAAGGAAGACCGCGACACGAACATTTTACGCATCGGCTTCGTGGCGGGCGAGATCGTCCACGCGGGCGGCGCGGTCATTTGCGCCGCGATCAGCCCGTATCGTTCCACGCGCAACGAAGCGCGCAAGATGGTCGGCGATAACTTCATCACCGTCTACATGGACACTCCCGTCGAAGTCTGCGAACAGCGCGACGTGAAAGGTTTATACGCCAAGGCGCGCCAAGCCATGCAAGACGGCAAGCCGATGGGCTTCACCGGCGTGGACGACCCGTACGAGCCGCCGATCGATCCTGAGATCGCGCTCAAAGGTTTCGGCGCCACCCCCGAAGAGAACGCGCACATCATCGTCAAGTATCTTGAAGAACAGGGATATTTGAATCACAATTAACGATACGCGATACGCAGTACGTGATACGCAATACGTACTGCGTACTTCGTATTGCGTATTTTTTCCATGAACATCCGCATCCCTCTTCGGCTGGCTTCGTTCATCGCCTTGCTCCTGATCGTCACGACCGGGGTTTGGCTCGTGTTGCGCGCCACGCCGGAGGGGCTTGGGCTTTCGGACGATTCCATCGCCTATATCGCCGGCGCGCGCAGTTTGCTCGCGGGGAACGGCTATCGCGAGGCGTGGCTCGCCACCAACGGCTACGTCACGCACTTCCCGCCGGGCTTTTCCTCCGCGCTGACGTTCATCGGCTGGTTCGGTCTCGACCCGTTGCGCGGCGCGCGCTTGCTCAACGCGCTGTTATTCGGCTTGAACGCGGGCTTACTCGGCGTGCTCGCCTGGCGTATGACTCCCTCGCTCAGCGCGGGCGTGGTGATCGCCGCGTTGTTCGTCGCCAACGGCGACATGCTTCAAGTCCACACAGTGGCGATGAGCGAGCCGCTCTTCATCTTCCTCGCCCTGCTTTCGTTTTGGATGTTCGACCTCTACTTTGAACGTCCGCCCTCCACTGTGGGAAAAGGAGTCGCGGGCGAATGGTGGTGGCTGATCGCTTGCGCTTCATTCGCAGGGTTGGCTTACCTCACGCGGTACGCCGGTCTCGCCCTTGCCGCGACGTACCTCGTCGCCATCTTCGTCCTCCGCACCACGTGGAAAAAACGACTCACGAGCATCGGCATCTTCCTCGCGGGCTTTTTGCCGTGGGCGCTGGTCTGGGCGCTGCGCAATCGCATCATCGCCGAAAGCGCCACCAACCGCGCGCTCGCGTGGCATCCCATCACGGTTGAGAATCTGGAGCAAGGCGTGCGCGTCTTCAACGGGTTCCTCATCCCGGTCGCGTCGCTCTACAAAGCCGCGGTCAGGTTGCCCGTCGTGCCTGAAGCGTTGATCGTCCTCATCCTCGGCGGAGTGTTCGTCTGGTCCGCCGTCCGCGCGTGGAAATATCTCTCGCCGCTCACGCCGCGCCCCTCGCCGACCGGCAAAGGCAAACAAGGGACGCGTGAAGTCATCTCGTTCACTGTCGGTTTATTCATCGTCGCGTATCTCGCCTCCATCGTCGCCTCGATGACGATGTTCGATGCCGCGACAAAATTCAAACTACGAATCCTTGCGCCGGTCTTCGTCTGCCTGCTCATCCTGCTCGTGTACGCGGGCATGTGGCTGCGCGCAAAAAATCGAAACGCATTCTTCGCGCTCGCCATTTTGCTTCTCGGCGTTTCGGCGTACAACCAATCGGTCGTCGTCAACACGTGGGCAAAGAGCGGGTTGGGCTACGCTTCTTTTCAATGGTATGACGCGGAGGCGATGACGTATTTGCGCGCGTTGCCCGACGACGTTGCCATCTTCACCAACGAGCCCGGCGCGGTCTACCTCTACACCGGGCGCGGCGCACTCACTTTGCCGACCGGTTATGATTCGGCGCGCGCTGAATCCGTTCCCGGTTTCGAGGCAGGCGTGGCGCGTATGCAAGAGGCGATCAATCGCGGAGAATCGGCGCTCGCCATCTTCGACGACGGCAAAAATATTTTCAGCGAAGTGGACGCGTTGACCGCCGGTTTATATCTCGCGCACAAATCGCAAGGCGATGCGATTTATTTACAACAACCGTAAAGCGAAATGGCATTTCGCTCTACAGAGAAAATATGATTCAAGATAAATTCAAACTCGATGGACGCGTCGCCCTCGTCACCGGCGGCGCGGGATTGCTCGGCAGGGAATTTTGCCGCACGCTCGCGGAAGCGGGCGCGTCGGTCGCCGCGCTGGATTTGAACGCCGCGTCTTCCGCAGGGACGGCTGACTCGCTCACCCAAAGCGGATTCAACGCCCTCGCCCTCGCCGCCGACATCACCCAGCCCGACTCGGTCCACGCGGCGGTGGAAAAAGTGTTGTCCACATTCGGGCGGCTCGACATCCTCGTCAACTCCGCCGCGCTCGATCCCAAGTTCGACGCCGACGCGCTGAAAAAAGGAATCACGCCCGGCTCCTTCGAAGATTATCCGCTCGCCGATTGGAACGCCGCGCTCAACGTCAACCTGACCGGCATGTTTCTGATGACACAAGCCTGCGTCAAGCCAATGCTCGCGCAAGGCAAAAAGGGAAGCGTCATCAATATCTGTTCGACCTACGGACTCAACGGTCCCGACCAACGAATTTACATCAAAGACGGCCAGCGTGTGGCGTATAAACCGATCTATTACACCGTGACCAAAGCGGGTGTGTTGGGCTTCACCAAATATCTCGCCGCGTACTACGCCGGGACGGATATCCGCGTCAACGCGCTAACTCCGGGCGGCATCTACAACGACCACGAGGAATATTTCGAGAAGAACTATTCCGCCAAAACGATCATGGGACGAATGGCAAAGAAAGACGAAATGAACGGCGCGCTGTTGTTCCTCGCCTCGGACGCGTCGTCGTACATGACCGGGAATAACGTGGTTGTGGATGGAGGCTGGACGGCGTGGTGAGAACGTACACACGAAAACACGTAAACAGGTATACATGGGCAAACGTATTTCCGTGTTTACGTGTCTACTTGTTTACCTGTTTACCCAAACCATGACCCACATCCTCGCCCTCATCCCCGCGCGCGGCGGCTCGAAGGGAATCCCGCGCAAGAATATCCGCAACTTCGCGGGCTATCCGCTCATTGCGTGGAGCGTCGCCGCGGCGAAGCAATCGAAACTCGTCACACGCGTCATCGTTTCAACGGACGACGAGCAGATCGCGGCTGTGGCGCGCGAGTTCGGCGCGGAGACTCCGTTCCTGCGCCCGTCCAAATTTGCCGAAGATAACACAACTGACTTGCCGGTGTTCGAACACGCGTTGCAGTGGCTTGCGGAAAACGAAAACTATCAGCCTGAGATCGTCGTGCAACTTCGCCCAACCTCGCCCATCCGCCCGCGCGGATTGGTGGACGATGCCATCCAAGTCCTGCAATCTCACGCGGACGCCGATAGCGTGCGTGGCGTGGTGGTCGCCGGGCAAAATCCGCACAAGATGTGGCGCATCAGCGGCGAGAACGGTCCCATGAAAAATTTGCTGGATGTGCCGGGCATCCCCGAACCGTACAACGCGCCGCGCCAGATTCTTCCGCCCATCTACTGGCAAACCGGTCACATCGACGCGATCCGCGCGGAGACGATTCTCAAAGGCGGTTCGATGAGCGGCGGAGTGATTTATCCGATCCTCATTGACTCGCGCTACACCGTTGACATTGACAACCTGCAAGACTGGGCGCGCTACGAGCACCTCGTTTCCACCGGCGAGCTGGATATGGTCACGCCGGGCAAAACGCGCCGACCGATGCCGAAAACGATCAAATTGATCCTCTGCGACTTCGACGGAGTCATCACCGATAACCGCGTGTGGACCGACCAGGACGGACGCGAGACAATCGTCGCTTCGCGGGCAGACAGTATGCGAATCAAACAACTGCGCGAGATCGGCATTGACGTGATGATCCTTTCATCGGAAGTGAATTCGGTCGTCAGCGCGCGCGCGAAAAAGATGGGGGTGGAGGCGGTCCATGGGGTGGGGTTGCAGGACAAAGGGCGCGCGATGCGTGAAATCCTGGCCGCGAAAAATGTCAAAGCGGAGGAAGTCATCTTTGTGGGCAACGACTGGAACGATCTCCCGTGTTTTGAAATCGCCGGTTGGTCAGTCGCGGTCGCGGACGCGTACCCCGAAGTGCTGCGCGCCGCCGACCACGTGTTGACGCGGGCGGGCGGTCACGGCGCGGTGCGCGAGTTGAGCGACCTGATTCTGAAGAATCGTAGTGGCGACTTTAGTCGCTGAGCGTTATGAGAAAAACAACAAAGGGCTTTGCAGGCGTCTTCGAGCGAGGGCTGTTCGCGCCGTTTTTGTTCGCGGTTCAACCGATCCTGCAATTGTATTTGCTCAACCTCGACGAATTGGCTTTCGCGGATACCGTCCGCGCGTTGTTGGTCTCGCTGGCGTTCGCTTCGCTGGTCTTCGGCGGGCTGTTCGTTTTTTTGCGCGACGCGTTGAAGTCCGCGTTGATCGCCGCGCCGCTCGTTTTTCTTTTTTTCCTCTTCGGCGACCTGACGGATTGGGTGAGCAAAACGCTTGCGCTGGGTCCGGCGCGTTCCGGCTTTGCCGTTTTCCTGGTCGCTGTGGCAATCCTGTCGGTTTGGGTCTGGCTTTTGCTGAGACGCGTGAAGAACCCCGTCACGTTCAATCTGTATTTCAATTTGCTCGGCGTTCTGCTTTTGGCGAATACGGGCGTTCAAGTTGCGAAGCATTTGCAGGAGAATGAACTTTCGTTCAACCCCTCCGACCATGTCGTGACCGTGACCGAGGTCGCCTCCGCCGCGCCGCGCCCGGATATTTATTACATCATCCTCGACGGTTACGGCAGACAGGATGTCTTGGAGCGCTTTTACAACTTCGACAACTCGATCTTCATTGATGGTTTACGCGAGCGTGGATTCTACGTTGCCGATCAAGCCTCGAGCAATTACATTCAAACGATGTTGTCGCTCACTTCCTCGTTCAACATGGATTATTTGCAAGACCTCACCATCAACGGAAAGACGCCGGATAACCGCGCCGAACTGATCGAACTGCTCAATTACAGCGAACTGCGAACAACGCTGGCAAAAAACGGATACCGAACGGTCTCGTTCGAAAACGAATATAAAGCGACATTGCCCACCGCCGACATTTACTACAGCGACGACGCGTCGCGCCTGACCCAGCCCGTCTCCGCGTTCGAGAGCATTGTCATTGACCATAGTTTTGCCCGCGTGTTGAATTACATCCCGTTCTTTCACCGCGCATTAACCGAGATGCCCTACGAAACGCATCGGCAATACATCCTCTCCGCGTTTTCCGAGTTGAAAGCGACGCCCGCGTTGGAGGGCGACTATTTTGTCTACGCTCACATCATCGCGCCGCATCCGCCGTTCGTGTTCGATGAAAGCGGAAATGAAGTCTTCCACGACGAGCCCTTCACCTTGTTCGACGCGAACTACTACATCGCGGAACATTCACGCGGCGGATATATCGCGGGCTATCGCAAGCAAATCCAATACATCAACGCGCTCACGCTGGAGACCATTGATACGATCCTCGACGAGTCTGAAACGCCGCCGATCATCATCTTGCAGGGCGACCACGGTCCGGGGGCGTACCTCCACTGGGGCTCGTTGGAGGCAACCGTCCCGTCGGAAAGATTCGGGATTCTCAACGCATACTATTTTCCCGACCAAAATTACGAAGCGTTGTATCCCTCGATCTCGCCGGTGAATTCCTTCCGCGTCACGTTGAATCAATATTTTCAAACCGACTACGCGGCGCTCCCCGATTTGCATTATTATTCTCGTTGGAACGTCCCGTTCGACTTTATCGAAGTGACGGACCTTTCATTGCCAAAATAATTTCTGGAGAAAACATGACACGTGAAATAAAAATTGGAAACCGCACGGTGGGTGACGGTCAGCCTGCCTACATCATTGCCGAGATCGGCATCAATCACAACGGCGACCTCGACACGACGAAGAAGATGATCGATGCCGCCGTGCACGCGGGCGCCGACGCGGTGAAATTCCAAAAGCGCACGCCCGAGGTCGCCACGCCGCCCGAACAAAAAAACCAGATGCGCGAGACGCCCTGGGGCTACATCACCTATCTCGAATATCGTTACAAGGTCGAGTTCGACGAAAAGCAATACGCCGAGATTGACCGCTATTGCCGCGCAAAGAAAATTGATTGGATGGTCTCGGTTTGGGATGAGCCTTCGGTGGATTTTATGCAGAAGTTCGACACGCCCGCCTATAAAATTCCCTCCGCTTCGCTCACCGACTTCAACCTGATTCGCAAAGCGCGAGCGACTGGCAAGCCTCTGATTCTCTCGTCGGGTATGTCCACGATGGAGCAAATCCAAAAGGGAATCGAGATCGCGGGCGAAGACAACCTCTTGATGATGCACTGCACTAGCACGTATCCATGCGAGCCTGAGGAGTTGAACTTGAATATGATCAAAACTCTTCGCGAAAAATTTCAGAACATCCCGATCGGATACTCTGGTCATGAAGTTGGGCTTATCCCAACCGCCATTGCCGTCGCGTTCGGCGCCTGCATGGTGGAACGTCACCTCACGCTCGACCGCGCTATGTGGGGTTCGGACCAAGCCGCGTCGGTGGAGCCTGCGGGATTTGAGAAACTTGTCAAATATATCCGCGTCACCGAAGCCTCGCTCGGCGATGGCGTGAAGAAGGTATACGATTCCGAATTGGGCTCGTTGAAGAAGTTGCGAAGAGTTGTGAATGAATAAATTTGTAGGGGCACAGCGAATCCATCTCGGATTTTGACGAATCTTCGTCTCGCTGTGCCCCTACACATAAATTATGAAATTGATTCAAAACCTTCGCCGCGTTGTACGCCCCTATGGCAAAACCGCCCAAGCCATCCTGGGCTGGAAGCGATTGTCGTTCGGTGACGCGCCGCCCATCTTCGGCAACTCCAAGCCCAAAAGCGGATCGCACCTGCTATTGCAAATTCTGAACGGCTTTACGCAGATCATGCCGTACAAGTATGTGGAGGCGGAGCCGGTCCGCACCATTACGAAAGACGGAAGACGAAAGAAGCCAGAAGAAATACTGGATGAATTAACCCATGTGCCGCGCGGCGTGATCGGCTGGGGTTATGTGGACGCGACAAACGAAAACGCATCTTTCCTGACCCGAAGCGGGCGCGTGAACTACTTCATCTATCGCGACCCCCGCGACATGCTCGTCTCGCAGGTTTTCTTCGCCACCGACATGCACGAAGAACACGGGATGCACGACTTTTACAACTCGCTCCCCGATTTCAGCGAGCGGCTCAAAGTCGCCATCACTGGCATTGACCGCGACGGACTCAAAATGGTCAGCGTGAAGCAAAGATATGAAGGCGTGTTCGCATGGCTGGCGACGCCCGGCGTACTTTGCATCCGCTTTGAGGATTTGATCAACGACCGCGATGCCACACTCGATGCAATGTTGAATGAAGTGGAAAAGACCGGCTACAACATCCCAACGCCGCGCGCGAAGGCGTTATCCGTTTTGGCGGAGGCGATCCAGCCGCGTAAGAGTCACACCTTCCGTTCGGGGAAGACCGGCGGCTGGCGCGAGTTTTTCACGGCGGAACATAAATCGTTGTTCAAAGAGGTCGCGGGGGATTTAGTCGTGAGGCTGAGGTATGAGAGGGATAATGATTGGTAAATGGACAATCTTGTGCAATGGCATTGTCCGCACGGTGATAAACCGCCGTGCTAGTTTACAAAGCCCGCTAAAGCGGACTGTCCGGTTTAATTGTTAATCCACCGCAACTTACCATACACAGTTTAATCCGTGATGTAAGGCTATGAAGCGTCTCACATTTCGGGCAGTTTCTACACAAGCCACAGTTTTCAGGTGATGTATACTTGCCGCAAGGAAATTGACTGCTTTAAATTCGATCTCGTAGAAGCCGAACATGCCATCACACACCCAACAAATCATGCGAGTGATGCGTTTCCTGACTGGGAAACTTTTTACGATTGCCGTCACCATATTTGTCGGCGTATTCATCACTGTCCTGCTTACCAACCAGCCATCAAGCCGTGGGCTTGGTCCGCCCGTCTCGCCATTTGAAACGAGCCTGGAAGCGCAGATCAATATCATTGCCCGTCAGGGTCTTTGGTATAGCGGCACGGAGAGCGGCGATGAGTTGAAAGCGCAGATTGAAGCGCGAACGGAACAGTTGCGGGATGAAATGGGACTCAACCTTCCATATCTGCCGCGCAACCTGCTCTGGACGTATAAAGCGCTCACGTTCGATTGGGGTCCATTGGGAGTGCGGCAGGCAAACTGGGCTAGCGACCGAATGCCGAAAGCCGGCGCGGTGGATATCATTGTGCAGTATCTGCCCAACACGCTATTGCTGATCGGGGTGTCTTACCTGCTCGTGTTTCTCATCGGCATGCCATTAGCGTTGTACCTTTCGCGGAATTACGGCGGAAAACTGGATCGGTTGTTTGCGGCGCTGTCGCCGATCTCTTCAGTGCCCAGTTGGGTGATCGGCATCCTTTTACTTTCCCTGTTCGCGTTCCAATTACGCTGGCTTCCGTTTGGCGGCATGTTTGATTCCACCAATCCGCCGACCAACTTGGCGGAGCGGCTGTTGGAAGTCGTCAAGCACATGATCCTGCCGGTCTCTGCGATTGTACTCAGCCTGGTTTTTCAAATGGCAGTCATGTGGCGCACCTTCTTCGTAATTTACGCGGAGGAGGATTACGTTGAGTTGGCGCGCGCGAAGGGCTTGCATCATAAAGCTCTGGAACGAAACTATATTCTGCGACCTTCACTGCCTTATGTCATTACAGGATTCGTCACCAGCCTGGTGGGATTCTGGCAGTTGAGCATGGCGCTCGAAGCGATCTTCCACTGGCCAGGGCTGGGGAACCTGTATATTTCCGAGGCGTTGCCGAATTTTTGGGGCGAGAGCATGGAGCCCGGCGAGTTGATCATCGTGATCGGCGTCGTGGTCATCTTTGCCTACATCCTCGGCGCGACTGTGTTCCTGCTGGATTTTGTGTACGTCTTGGTAGACCCGCGCATTCGCCTGTTGCCGCCCAACCTGACTTCGCAGAATCAAGAACGGGTGAAGACCGCGCGGCTGGCATGGCATGACCGTTTCAAAGCCTGGAGGGAGAGGCGGCATTTCGAGGCGAAGCCGGCTCATCGTCGCGCGGCGAAGCGGAATTTCATCTGGAAGGAATGGATCGTCAATGTGCGAGAATCCCTGCACGGGGTCCGCGAACGAAGCGGGCTTTTCATCCAGGAAGTGCGGAAGTATCCATCTGCCGTCTTCGGGCTGATCGTCATCTTCACTTTGCTGGCGGGCTCGATCTACGCCGTTGCCTTTCTGCCTTATGCGCAATATGGGCAGGAGTATGAACAGAATCGACTAATGGGTCGCAGTTTGACTCCGCGTACAGCCATGCCTGCCTGGGTGAACGTCTTTCATCGCACGCCCCTGCTTTCGCGGTTGATCCTGAACGAAGAAAGTCCGGGAGTGAGCGTGTCTTTCAGCGAATTGTCGAACGGGTGGGTGGAGAAAACCACCGTCTTCACTTTCGATTACGATTATCAGGAAGTTCCCAGCGAGATTTTCCTCTACCTTGAACCGAAATATGCGAACAAGGTGCCTTTTGTTTCGCTGGAGTGGACATACCCCGATGGCAAAACGTTAAAGTTGAAAGATAAAGCTGTTATGGCGAGCGCCAGTTATGACTTTAAAACAGCGATTAAACCCAGGCAGTTACTGAATCAAAACCCGAAATGGAAAGATTGGTTCATCCTGACCGAACTGTATCCCACACCATCTTTCAATTTGTTGTTTGCACAACGCGACGCATCGCAACTCGTCCCGCAACACGGCGTCTATCAACTCACGATCAAGAGCCTGCTTATTGAAAAGGGAAGCGACCTGCAACCCGAACTGGTTTTGCTGGGACAAGTCTATGGTTGGGCGGGAACGGACTACGCCCGCCGCGACCTGCTGGTGCCGCTTTTTTGGGGCATGCCTTTCGCCCTCTTCATTGGCTTGATGGGTTCCCTGCTGACGGCGTTGGTGGCGATGCTTCTGCCAGCCATGGGAGTGTGGTTCGGCGGCTGGGTGGACAATCTTGTTCAACGGCTGACCGAAGTCAACATGTTATTGCCCAGCCTGCCAATCGCCGTATTAACCAATGTGCTGTTTGGCTGGAACATCTGGGTTATCCTTGCGATCGTTGTAACGCTCAACGCCTTCGGTTCGCCGGTCAAGACCCTGCGCTCGGCTTTTCTGCAAGCCAAGGAAGCGCCCTATATCGAGTCGGCGCGTTCGTACGGAGCCAGCGATTTTCGCATCATCACGCGCTATCTCGTGCCGCGCGTTCTACCGGTTTTGATTCCCCAGTTGATTTCTCAAGTCCCGAGTTTCATCTTTTTGGAAGCCATGCTGGGATTCTTCAACATCAAGTCAACCTATCCCTCCTGGGGACGGATCATTTATGATGGTTTGACCAAAGGCACACTTTACGGTTCGCCCTTCTGGGTGCTGGAGCCGATTTCCCTGCTGTTGTTGACCAGCCTAGCATTTGCCATGCTCGGTTCCGCTCTGGAACGTATTTTGAATCCGCGTATGCTAGAAACAATCCCCGTTCAAAAAAGCGCGCTGGATTAACTTCCGATGCTTCGAGAACTCTTCACCCAACGCCTCAAACGCGGACTTGTCCGCCGCCTCAACAACCTCAAAGTTGCGCGCAAGGCGCGGCTTGTGACTCGGATGTCGCCTCCCGCACAGGGACAGCCCGTCGTCTTCTTCAAAGCCTCCACAGGCATAGACGATCTCTCGTGGAACAGCGGATTTCACCTGCTCGCCTCGTGGGCGTTGCGCTTGAAGGGAATCCCCGTTGTCTATTTTGCGTGCAATTCGGGCATGAGCAAGTGCGTGCTGGGAACGAATCGGGATGATCCGCACAAGGCAATGCCGTGTAAGACGTGTGTGAGTCAGTCGCGGGCGTTGTATGCGGGGGTGGAAGTAGACACGGAAACAAGTAGACAGGTAAACAGGTCAAGAGTCAGTTGGTTCACGTTCGAACGCGACTCGCAACTTGTATCTCGTATCTCGCAACTTTCTCTCCCCGAACTTTCCACTTTCCACCATCAGGATATTCCTCTCGGTCCGCTGTGCTTGCCTGGGCTTCGCTGGATTTTGCGAATCCATCACCTGAACGATGACGAGAACACGCGTTATCTTTTGCGCGAGTACATTCTGTCCGCGTGGAATGTGGCGCAGGAGTTTTCAAAATTTTTGGACGAAACGAATCCACGTGCGGTGATCGTGTTCAACGGGCAGTTCTTTCCCGAAGCGACAGCGCGGTTTGTCGCGCAGAAACGCGGCATCCGCGTCATCACCCACGAGGTGGGACTGCAACCCGCCTCCGCCTTCTTCACCGACGGCGAAGCGACAGCCTATCCGATTCACATCCCCGACGAGTTCGAGTTGAATGAGGAGCAGAACGCAAAGCTTGACGCGTATCTCGCCAAACGCTTTCAAGGCGACTTCACGATGGCGGGAATCAAATTCTGGTCGGAGATGAAGGGACTCGACGAGTCGTTTTTGCAGAAAGCCGCGCAGTTCAAACAGATCGTGCCTGTGTTTACCAACGTTATCTTCGACACCAGCCAGCCGCACGCCAACACGGTCTTTGAAGATATGTTCGATTGGCTCGACATGACGCTGGAAGTTATCAAAGAAAACCGCGACACGCTGTTCGTCATCCGCGCGCACCCCGACGAGTTGCGCGTGCGAAAGTCCAGCCGCGAGACGGTCGAAGGTTGGGCAGTCAGCCGCAAGGTCCGCGAGGAAGCGAACGTGGTCTTCGTCGGTCCGCGCGAGGCGTTGAGTTCGTACGAGTTAATCCAACGATCCAAATTTGTGATGGTCTACAACTCGACGATCGGCTTGGAAGCGTCCATCCTGAGCGCGGCGGTGTTGTGCGCGGGCAAGGCGCGCTTCACGCAATATCCCACCGTGTTTTTTCCGCAGACGATTGAAGGGGTGCGGGGAAAAATGAAAGAGTTTTTGGCGGCGGAGAAGATCGAAGTCCCCGCTGAGTTCAAGCGCAATGCGCGGCAATTTTTGTATTACCAGTTGTTCCGCACATCACTGCCGTTCGACGATTTCCTTGAACCCTCTGTGCGGACAACGCAAGCAAAATTGAAATCGTTCGAGTTGGGGGATTTGCTTGAGTCGGATGCGATCAAGACGATCTTGGATGGAGTGTTGGAGGGCGGGGATTTTTTGTTGAAGGAATAACAGTTTATTTCTGCAAAGTGATGTACTTCCGCCTCGGATTGATTCCCACCACGCCCTCGAAGATTCCCGTAATCGCTTTCATATCCGCTTCGATATCGTCGGTGGGATGAAAAATTTGCCCGATGTGAACAGCCTTTTGTTTTCCATCCACAATTGCCGTCACGATCGGAACCCCCGCGCCTTTGGCGATGTGATAAAAGCCGCGCTTCCATTCGGTGACGTGATGCCGCGTCCCTTCGGGCGCGATGGTGAGGATGAACCGTTTTGATTTGTTGCACGCCTCCACCATTTGCTCCACCAGCCCCGTTGATTTTTTTCGATCCACAGGCACGCCGCCACAAAAATAAAAGAACCAGCCATGCGGCGGGCGGAACAAATCCGCTTTGCCCATGAACTTCACGTTGGCTTTGAGGGTGAAGATCACGCCGAGGAACAGCACAAAATCCCAATTCGACGTATGCGGCGCGCCGATCAGAATAAATTTCGGCAGGTCGGGCAGGTTTCCATCCACGCGCCAGCCGAAGAGCCGCATGTAGAAACGCGCGATGTAATGGAAAATTCCGCTGAGGATGGGCGTGTTGAAAATGGTCATGCCCAAATTGTACTTCGTAACCGTGTAAAATAGCGCTGGTCATGCTCAAGAAGATTCCGCTCTACCCGTTCCTCTTCGCCGCGTTTTCCGTCGTCTCACTCGCCGCCGTCAACATCGGGCAGATCTTCATCGGCGAGACGACGCGCCCGCTGATTTTTTCGCTCGCCCTCGCGGGGATTCTCTTTTGGATTTTTCTGCGCCTGACTGGAAACCCGCATCTTTCCGCAGGGACGTCTGCCTCGCTCCTCTTCCTCTTTTTCACCTACGGACAGGTCTACGCCGCGTTCGAGGGCAAGGCGGAAGTATTCCGCCACCGAATCCTTTTCCCGCTGTTCTGCTTGATCGGTTTGCTCGCCGTTGTTTGGATCGTCCGCAAAGTGAAGCGACTCGACTCGTTCACCTATCCATTGAATCTCATTTCGATTTTTCTTTTGATCTATCCATCGTTCACCATCGTTTCCAACCTCGTTCAACAATCCATTTCCGACGCGGCGTTACAAACCCAAACAGCGGACGTGAACGACAACGCAAGCGCAACGCCCGGCGTGTACTACATCATCCTCGACGGCTACGGGCGGCAGGATGTGTTGCAACGTGAGTACGGATTCGACAACAGCGAATTTATCTATGGCTTGCGCGCGCGTGGATTCTACGTGGCGGATTGTAGTCAGAGCAATTACGCCCACACGCTGTATTCGCTTGCCTCTTCATTGAATTACGACTACCTCGACGCCCTCGGCGCGACCGACGACGCGGAGCGGATTTCCCTGTTGAAGCACAGCGCGGTCCGCGCGGCGTTCGAGGCGCGGGGATATTCTATCGTCGCTTTCCCCACTGGCTGGAGCATGACCGAGTGGTCCGACGCGGACGTGTATCCCGATTACGGAAAATCTTTTACCACGCTCACCGAATTTGAAACGCTCTTCCTCGATACGACCATGTTGAGAGTCGTAACCGACTATGACCGCCTCAACTCACAGACCACGCCGTACAGCGAAGCCCGCCGCCTGCGCGTCCTTTCGATGATTCAGACTTTGAAAGAAATCCCAACCTGGGAAGGGAAATATTTCGTCTTCGCGCATTTCGTCATCCCGCATCCGCCCTTCTCGTTCGGTGCGGACGGTGAATGGCTGGACTTCAACGCAGATACCGCGACTCGCGCGCAATTTGAGGATGCATATATCAATCAGGTCATTTATATCAACCGCGAAATTTTGCAGGTCATTGACGTCCTTCAAGGCGAATCGGACGCGCCGCCGGTCATCATCGTGCAGGGCGACCACGGTCCGCCGCCCGACCTGACAAACGACCCATCCGTGCGGATGCCGATCCTGAACGCGTATTACCTGCCCGACATCGAAGCGGCTGAGGCGTTGTATCCAACCGTCTCACCGGTGAACAGTTTCCGTGTCGTGTTGAATCGGTATTTCGAGTCCAGCCTGCCGCTGTTGGAGGACCGGAGTTACTTCGCCCCGAATCAAGATCATGAGCGGCTGAGGCTTGTTCCCAATTTTTGTCCTTGAACAGCGCCGTCGCTTGCAAGGCTTCTGTAAGGTTTTCCGTGTAACCCTATCGAGGATACAGGGTCGGGTATGTGTCAGTCCATATCCAACAAGAAACGGAGAACATTTGATGAAAAAGTTATTTTTAGGTTTGCTGTCGCTGGTGATAACGGTTTCAGCGCTCGGTTTGCAGGTGAGCCGTGCGCGCGCCGGGGGAATCATCACGTATGAAAGACGGTCTTTTGTAGTTGGGAAGGGCATCGTATATATTTTTGCCGCGGAAGGTTACCGCCAGAAGGATTTGAAGGACGCCCGTATTTTTGTCGGTTCGGATTATCACGATCTGTTCTGCTGGGTGAGCGAGGAGGGAGACCATATCATCTGTAACGCGCAAAAGGGGTTGACGCAGTACGTCGGTCAGACCGCCGTCGTTTATCTGGCGGGGCAGGCGTTCAATTTGATCATCCCTGCCGGCAGGGGCGGAAAAGATGGGGCTTCTTCCACTCCGCTTACCTGCCCGACCGGACAGATACCCGGCGCGGATGTGCGGGTTGATTTTGGCGATGGAGATGTAGATACTTTTTGGGTGGACGGCGAAACGCTTGCCGAAGTGCAGGCAAATGCCGAAGATCGGTTTTCCGGAGCGATTAGCATAGAAGTCGTCAGCGAGTTGTATTGCGATCGGGAGCCCATCTAGCCGGTCTGGTGAAACAAATTCGTTCGGATAAAAGATCGGGATGGAGCGGCGCTCCATCCCGATTGCGCGTCTTGTGCCGGACCTTCCGCTTGATTCTCCGCGCAGTTTTCCTCAAGGATCAATCGTTGAACGCGAACGTCAACTCCCAGATGTGAATCTGCGCCGGGGGCGGCGAATGCGGGTCGAGCATTTCAAAATGCAGGAATTGCGCCTGAGTCGGTTCGGGAAATTCAAAGGTAAGCGTGGGGGCATCGTCTGAGCCGATGCCTTCAAAGGCGTATGTGACAGGTTCGGCATCCAACGTGGAGTAGCAATGGATGACGATCTGCGCGTCTACGGTGTGAACGGTGATCGAGAAGCCGCGGATGGTGCGCGGCGCGGGGAAAGTCATTTCGAGGATGAACGGATTTGCTTCAAGGGTTTTGGCGAGCGTGAAACGATCATGATCGAAGAGCTCCTGGACCGAATGAGCCTGGTCAACCGCATCCAGGTACGAGAATCGGACGCCCACGCGTTGCCCCTCCACATTGATGACCGCCTCGCGTAAGACCGCGCGTTCCGCCTGCTCCGCGGCGAAGACCTCGTCTATGTTCTCCGCGTAGCGCAGGCGGACGAAGTAGAACGCCGGCGTGCCGTCTGGGTTGCGGACGATCTGCTCCACGCGCACATCGGTGAATTTGGGGCTTGCAAGCGTCGTCGCGTATTCATCCGGGAGCATGATGAAGAGCGTGTTTTCATCCAGCGGGCGTTTCCGTTGCAGGTAGCCTTCGATGTTTCCGCTTTTGAGCCAGGGTGGGACGCCAAGAAAGAAGCGGTTCAATACATCTGCGCCGTTCGTCCAATTGGGAGAGAAGATGAATTCGGTCTCCGGTTGTCGCTGGTGATAGTCCTCGATCGCGTCGTAGATCTGGAACGCGCCGTATTGCATTCCGTCCATGCTGTAATTCGTCCACCAATCGGCGCCGTTCTTCAGCGCGTCGGTGAGCAAGCGGATATTGGCAACGGATAGAACGCCAAACGCGGCGAGCGCCAGAAACGCCTGTGAGATTTTCCAGCCGGTGAAACGATCGCGCATCCATCCTTTGAGTTTGTCAAACAGCCCCAACCCATGAAAGCCGAGCAGGATGGCAAGCGCCGCGATGGAGACGCGGTCAACGGTTCGATCGAGGAAGAAGGCGAGCGCCGCCCCAGCGAGGAGAATGCCGACGGAAGCCGCCACCCGCCTCCCCGTCGGGTTTGACGCGGGCGGCGATTCTTCCAAAGCTGCGCGCGGGTTTTCGATCCAACGTAAAACGCGATCGAACCCGATCGCCGTCAGGAGCGCGGCGGGGATGGTAAACACCAAGCCGCGCGTGATGCTGACTTGCACCAGCGCCCCGCCCAACGGGATGACCAGCAGGACTAGAAAGAGGGCGCGGCAGGCGGGCTCGCGCAGGTTCCTCAAAATATACGCCAGCCCCAGGAGCGCGAACGGGAGCGTGGCGAGCATAATGTGACCGTAATCCTTCATCAAGTGACGCACCAGGTCGCGGTCGTTGGGGATGTACCAGTAATACGCGCTCAACCCGAAAAAATATTCGGAAATATAAAAGGAAACCTTCTGCGCGATTGAGAGGTCTGTAACGAGGTAGGAGCCCAACAAGCGCAGGATCTCATCGGCGGAATCCGGCTGGTCGAGTTTATAACGGAGATAGGGCAGCGCCAGAACTGCGAGCAGGAACGCCGCGCGCACTGCGCTCCCTCGGTGTTGCAGGTGATAACGCCAATCGGAAACGAACAAGACCAACGCAGTGGCAGGCACGATCATTTGCGCCGCGTTGTACGAGTAGAACGCCAGCGCCGCGAGCGCGACCGTGAGATATAAATAGCGGGGCGAACGATAGCGATAGAGGAGATAACTGCACAGCGCGCCGGCGTAGAACGACGCGAACACGCCTGTCTCGAAGGCGGTGCGCGAATGCAGGAACCAGGCGGGCGTTAGGGCAAGGAAGAGCGCGCCGCTCCACCAATATTTCAATTGGAATACCGCGCGCAGGCTGACGCCGACCGCGACTGCCGCAATGACCGTGACGACGGCAGACACGGCGCGCGTAGCCAGCGCGGATTTTCCGAACAGCAGGTACGGTAGCCACTGCAAATATACCGTCAGCCCCATGCCGGCGCCAAAATAGGTTGGGAATTTTACGCCGTCCACATCGCGATAACCCCTCTCGATCAGTTCGACCATGGTCTGTGTTTGGAAGGCTTCGTCGGTGAAAAAATAAATGGGATAGCGCGTCAGCCCGACCAGCCGCGTGACGAGATAGAGGACGATCGCGCCGACAAAAAGCCACGTAGACAGATCAATGCCCTTGATGAAACTCGCCCAAGCCGGGAGATTGCGCGTCCCGCGTAACGCTTCTTGCGCCGCTTCGGTCTGCCTCGCCGGGCGTTGGGCTTTCCCGCCTGCCACGCGGACGCGTGCGGGCGGTGCGCCGGCGCGCTCTTTTTTTGTTTTGGCGGGCGGCGATTTTCGCCTGGCTTTAGGTTTGGGCGCGGGTGTGCGCTTGGCTTTCGGCATTGGCATTCTCGAAGTGGAATTTTATCACCCCGTAATTATTGCCGGCTGGATTGCAATGCGATAAATGGTTCAGGTTACGGGCCGGTTGCGGCTTTACTGTGAGGCGCGCGGCAGGGTGAAATAAAAGGTCGTCCCGTGTCCCGTTTTGCTCTCAATCCAGATCCGTCCGCCGTGAATTTCGACGATCCGTTTCACGAGGGCGAGTCCAACGCCCGAGCCTTCGCTTTGCGGGTCCAATTTATTGAAGAGGCCGAAGACGCGTTCTTGAAATTCGCGAGGAATGCCCATGCCGTTATCCTTGACGAAGAAGACCGGTTTGTCGTGTTCCTCGCCGCGCTGTCCAATCTCAATGAGAGGCTTGGGCTGATTGCCCATGTATTTGGCGGCGTTGTCAATCAGGTTTTGCAGAACTTCCACCAGCCGCTGGCGGTCGCCACGGATGGCGGGCAGGCTGGGCTGGGTCTGAACGGTGACGCGGCGCTTCTCGAGTTGTCCGTGGACGAGTTCCAGCGCCTCCTGCGCCACATCGGCAAAGGGGACGTCCACCGGTTCGTTCATCATGCGCCCGATGCGCGAAAATTCGAGCAGTTCCTTGAGCAGGTTTTGCATCCGGTGCACCGCGCCTTCGATGCGTTTTTTATCGCGCCGGAAGCGGTCCATCTCTCCCGCTCTGGCAGACTGTTCCAGAAATCCAAGAAAGCCGTTGATGGTCACCAGCGGAGATTTGAGGTCGTGCGAAACGGTGTAGGCAAAGCGTTCCAACTCGGCGTTCTTGTTCTCGAGTTCCTCGTTCAACAGCCGGCGTTCGTCGAGTTCCTGTTGCAGTTGCTGGAGCAAGCGCGCGCGCTCGATGGTGGCGACAACCTGCGCCGCGATCGTCTCCAACAATTGGATCTGGCTTTGCGTATACGCCCCGGGTTGAACCGATTGGACGGACATGACGCCGATCGCACGGTCCTGCAACATCAGCGGGACTCCGAGATAGGAGCGGATCGGTAAATCAACAATCACGACATATTGATACGCGCCCCGGAGCTTGGGGTCGGCGACATCTTCAATGTAAATCGTTTTCTTCTTCGAGATGACCTCCCAACTCAGCCCGGGTTCTGCGCGCAAATTGCGCGGCGGCGGTTGGAGGTCCTGGTCCAGATTAAGAAACAGGGAATAGGTGAGCAGGTCGGTCTGCGGGTCGTAAAGCCCGGTGTGAAAGGCATCCACGCTCATCATCTGCCGGAGCTCGCCGACGAAGGCGCGCAGGGCATGGTTGAGGTTTGCGCCTCCCGCTAGCGCCATGCTCAAACGATAGAGCAAGGCGATCTCGTTGGCGCGCCGATAGGCTTCCTCTTCGATCTGACTGCGCTCGGTACGGTCTACCAGCGACGTCAGGGTCAACAGACCTTCATTGAATTGCAGTGGGACAAGCCCAATCTCAACGGGA
The DNA here is from genome assembly GCA_020847435.1 of Anaerolineales bacterium. Taxonomy (GTDB): domain Bacteria; phylum Chloroflexota; class Anaerolineae; order Anaerolineales; family Villigracilaceae; genus Defluviilinea. Next base: position 3,289 of record JADLBX010000007.1, on the reverse strand, counting down.
AAATGGGAGCCATCCTTGCGCTGTGCCAGCAGATTGCGTCCGTGCATTGGCCGTTCGGAGGGTCTCTGGTTGAAGACGGCGCGGCTGTGAACGTGCAAGAGACGATTATCTTCTGGCACTAATTGCTCAATGTTCATGCCGATCAGTTCTTCATCTGTATATCCCAACAGACGGTGTGCCTGCCGGTTGGCAAAGACAATTTCTCCGTCTGTGTTGGACACGAGCATCGCCGCCGGGCTTTCAGTAAAGATCTTTGCAAAGCGTTCGCGGGAGGCGCGTAAAGTCTCAGCGGCGCTTGCTGTGCGGCGGTTAAGGTTTTTCCACGGTCCAGGTTTGGCTGAACGGCGGCGGGGGGGCAATGAGCGGTTGGTTTTCATCTTTGAATATCGAACATTGCCGGCTGGCCGCCGGCCCACTTGCAACTAACCGACCGGTTCCCCGCTGATTGGGAAAGCGCTAAAGATTATACTACTCCGCTTTGGCGCGGAAGATTTGTTGGGTGTCGAGGGAGTGGCTAGATGGATGTATAAAAGTTCTTCTATGCCACATAGTTGAGAAAAAACTCGAAATTTCATTCGCGCCATTCGGGAATTCGCGGTATTCGCGTTGAGAACATTACGGCTTTGAGAGAACCGCTGCAACATCTATGGTTTTCTCAAGAAAGGTTGACGGAATCTCGCTTTTGTACACGGAACACACAGAGTACACGGTTGCTTCCGTAAGCAACGCAAAAAGCTCCGTTTGATCCGTGAAATCCGTGTACCGAAAATCCCCACTTTCGGTTCTTGAGAAAGCCATGCCGGGAGATTTCATATCCCTTGGAGCTTGCGCGCCGACTGGGTACAATAGACTCACGCTCCGCCACACCACTTTATTAAGAGGAATGTCGAGAAACGATTATGCCCGCTGATCCCACTTTTCGTATGACTGTACAAGAGGTTTTTTCAATCAAAGGCAGGGGGACTGTCGTTACTGGCCGAATCGAGAGCGGTACGCTCGGTGTCGGCGATGAGATTTGGATTCAAAAGGGAGGTTTGAGCAGGACAGTTGTAGTGTCCGGCGTGGAGGTCAACCGCAAAGTGCAGGCGCGCGCACAAGCAGGCGATACGATCGGCGCGCTCTTCAAGGAGCTAGAACAAGGCGACGTTCAACAAGGAGACGTGCTGACAGGCTCTGACCTCGATTTTTCCTGGAAGCCATAAAAAGGGGTTTCTGTGCTGTAAACCTCAGTCTGTCCTTGCGAAGCGCAAATTGAAGTTTGCGGCACGTTATCGTTTCAGCGTGCGATATTTCACGCGATGCGGAGTTAAATCCTTGTCGAATTTTTCCTGCGTCAACATTTCGCGTACCGCGACCCTTCGATAAACTCAGGGCAGCGCATTCATGTCGCTCTTGCAAAGCGCAAACTGAAGTTTGCGGTACGTTATCGTTTCAACGTGCGATATTTCGCCCGATGCGGAGTGAGGTCTTTGCCAAATTTCTCTTGCATCATGGATTCGTAGTCTGACCAGTTGCCGAGGCATATCTATACTATAAATCTAATTCGTTTGGGCTGCAAATATCATGAATCCAATCAAATACCCGACGACGATACTGGCGACAGATCCAATCACTAGTCGGAATAATCTTTTTGTAGGGTTGAATAGTATCCCAGCAATGCTTGCAATTAATCCGCCAACGCATATAGAAATGACAGCAACCGCAATATTAGCCTCCGTGCTTTTCCAAAGCGTGTTAGGAGCAGAATTACCAAGCGTTGTGAAGTAAACGTAACCAATCAACCATGAAACAACAGAAATGATTAGGGCAGGCTTGATCCAACTCCAACGAGTGGTGACATTCTCAAGAAGTTTCCCACCAATGCCTGTGCCGATAAATCCTATCAAAATCACAGCAGGCATGGGGCTGATGTATGAATATTGGAAGAAAAGAATCATGCCGATAAAAACCCAAAGTTCGAATGCAAGATTGTCAGAACCTCGTCTTTGAAAAATCATTACTATCGTAAATATCGTAAAAGGGATTAATGCAAAAGCTACGCCTACCAAGCCATCTTTGACAAACTGCCACAATGATTTCTTCGATTCCACGCTAGCCTTGCCTCTTCAACATGCGATATTTCACCCGATGCGGAGTTAAATCTTTGCCAAATTTTTCCTGCATCATAGATTCGTAGTCTGACCAATTGCCGATATACATCTTCGCTTGCGAGTCGTCTTCAAAGACAATCAAATGTGTGCAGATGCGGTCGAGGAACCAGCGGTCGTGGCTGACGACTAGGGCGGCGCCTGCAAATTCGGTGAGGGCTTCTTCGAGGGCGCGGAGGGTGTTGACGTCGAGGTCGTTGGTGGGTTCGTCGAGGAGGATGACGTTGGCGCCTTCGGTGAGGGTTTTGGCGAGATGCACGCGGTTGCGTTCTCCGCCAGAGAGGATGCCGACTTTCTTTTGCTGGTCTGACCCTGCGAAGTTGAATGAGGCGCAATAGGCACGGGCGTTGACTTTCCGTTTGCCGAGTTCGAGCGTGTCGGCTCCCTGTGAGATTTCTTCGTAGACGGTCTTCTCAGGGTCGAGGGTGCGGGATTGATCCACGTAGGCGAGTTTGACGGTCTCGCCGATTTTGATCGAGCCGCTGTCGGGAGTCTCTTTACCGATGATCATCTTGAGGAGCGTGGTCTTGCCTGCGCCGTTTGGACCAACTATCCCGACGATAGAGCCTGGGGGAACTGTGGCAGAAAACCCGTCGAGAATGAGGCGTTCGTCAAAAGATTTAGTAACTCCATCAAATTCAAAAACGACGTCACCGAGGCGCGGACCAGGCGGGATGTAGATATCCAATTCTTCACGGCGCGCTTCGGCTTCTTGATCCAATAATTTTTCGTAGGCGCTGACGCGGGCTTGTCCCTTCGATTGACGCGCTTTGGGCGACATGCGAATCCATTCGAGCTCACGTTCGAGTGTCTTTTGGCGTTTCGATTCGGCTTTCTCTTCGAGGCGGATGCGCTCCTGCTTTTGTTCGAGCCACGAGGAATAATTTCCTTTGTAGGGAATGCCGAAGCCGCGGTCGAGTTCGAGGATCCAGCCTGCCACGTTGTCGAGGAAGTAGCGGTCGTGCGTGACGGCGATGACCGTGCCTTTGTAGTCGCGCAGATGATGTTCGAGCCACGCCACCGACTCGGCGTCGAGGTGGTTGGTGGGTTCGTCGAGCAGGAGGATGTCGGGTTCGGTGAGCAGGAGTCGGGTGAGGGCGACGCGGCGCTTTTCTCCGCCCGATAAAATGTTGATGGGCGAG
>JADLBX010000006.1 GCA_020847435.1 Anaerolineales bacterium | reverse complement strand
GCCTGCTCAGTACATGGAAGTCCTTCGGACTGGCGCGATCAGTCGGCTTTTAGCCGACTTTCATGAACTGAGGCAGGACTTTAGTCCGCCGAAACCATGAGTATCTAACAAACTTTGAGCGCTCCCTTGCGGGAGGGTTTGTTGTTAACTGGGGGAACTCCGCTCATCGGTTAAAATACTCCCCATGTCCAACTCCATCGCGCCGCGCATTCTGCTTTCTGTCTTCTGCGTTTCTCTCTTAATCTCCTGTTCTCCCTCCACTCCTCCTCCTCTCCCAACCGAAACCCAGCCTCCCTCGCCGACAGCCGCGCCGAGCGAGACCGCGCTTCCCTCTGAAACTCCAACTCCATTTCCCACGCTCACGCCTGAATTGGAACGTCCGCAGTATGTGATTGACTTGCAGATGAACTATTCAGCCAAAGCGGCGGAAGTGAACCAGACCATCACCTATCCCAACTGGACAGGGGAAACGCTGACGAGCCTCGTTCTCGCCGTCGAACCAAATTTATGGAGCGGCGGATTCGATCTTCGCTCTCTCGCTGTAGACCAATTGCCAATTACCAATTACGTTCTTGAACCTCAATCACAACGCCTAGAAATCCCTCTGCCTCAGCCTCTGCCTCCAAGCGGAACGATCACCATCACAATGAGTTATGGACTCATCCTCCCGCAGATGCAGGCATACAGCAACCCGAACGAAGTCCGCCCGCAGATTTATGGATACTCGGATCGGCAAGTCAATTTTGTGGATTGGTATCCATTTGTTGTGCCATACAAATCGGGCGAAGGTTGGATTCTGCACAACCCCTGGTTTTACGGCGAGCATCTTGTTTATGATGTGGCGGATTTCGATGTGACCGTTTCATTCACCGACGGGACGACTCCGCAGATCGCCGCGTCGGGGGCGGAGGTGGCTTCAGGGTCTGCGGACAGCCGCAAGTTCGAGTTGGACGCGGGGCGCACGTTTGCGTTATCCATCAGCACGGTGTACAAAGTCGCCACGCAGACCGTCGGCGATGTGAAAGTCTACGCGTATTATTTTTCGTTTTACGATACGCAAGGCGAGGCGTTGTTGCAGACCACCGCGCAAGCGCTGGAAGTCTTCACTGAAAAGTTCGGACCGTATCGCCACAAAACGTTGACCGCCGTGCAGGGCGATTTCAACGACGGCATGGAGTTCTCGGCGTTTTATTTCATCAGCCGTGATTATTTTAATTTGTACGATAACACGCCTGCAAATTATCTCGTAACCATCGGCGCGCATGAGACCGCGCATCAATGGTGGTTCGACGCGGTGGCGAACGATCAAGCGCTCGAGCCGTGGCTCGATGAAGCGCTTGCGACGTATAGCGAAGCGATCTATTACGAAGCGATCTATCCCGATCTCGTTTCGTGGTGGTGGGGCTATCGTTATTTTGAATTTCAAAATGCGGGCTTCGTGGATACGCAAGTCTATGACGGCGGCGGGCAGAGACCGTATTGGGACAAGGTCTATCTTTCGGGCGCGCGCTTTTTGCAGAAGTTGCGCGAGCGCGTGGGCGATGAAATTTTCTTCGCCTTCCTCAAAGATTATTATTCGCAATACGCGGGCAAGCGCGCCACCTCGGCAGATTTTTTCCGCGTCTTCCGTGAACATTCTGCGACGGATATTTCCGATTTGATGGCGGAGTATTTTAAAAATTCTTATTGATGCAACGGTGGTCGAGTAAAGCCGTGTTCGTCGGCTCGTATCGAGACCACCGCTAACCTTCAAACAATTCACTACTTGATTATAGGTGGTTGAGTAGCCCCGCATGATCTTTGCGGCTCGTATCGAGACCACCACGCAACAAGTGCGCTTTTGTTAACCTGTGGTCTCGATACGTTCTTCGCCTTCGCTGCGCTCCGCTCAGAACTACTCGACCACCGAGTTGGGATGTAAAAATATTTTTATGAAAATTCCACTTCGATTGAATTTTTTCGCGCTTTTATTTTTTCTCGCCTCTTGCGCCTCCCCGCAGGGACAAACGCCTCTTTCCTCCGTTATAACTGTCACGCCCAACCCGAACGCTTCGTCAACGCCCACGCCCTTCCAACCTGTGACGTTGACTCCCACCGCCATCGCCTCGCCGACGTTGATTCCCACCTTCACGCCCGAACCGCCGACGAATACGCCGCCGCCAACTTTTGCCTTCACCGCCACCTCGCTCCCTCAGCCAACATCCCCTCCGCAATCCTCACGGACGCAATACACATTATTCGCACTGCTCGATTATTACGGTCATCAACTCGCCGTGGATGAAACGATTCGGTACACAAATCAGACTGGCGTATCGCTGAATGAACTCGTGCTGGCAGTCGAGCCGAACCATCGCGGCGGATTCACGCTCGAAAACATTTTGCTTGACAGCAATTTGCTCAATTATGATTTGAACGGACATCGCCTCACGGTTTATCTTCCGCAACCGGTTCAACCGAACGCGCAGATCACGCTGGCGATGCGCTTCCGCATTTCGATTCCTGCAAAGGTGAAGGAACATCCCTACGGCTACGACTCTTCGCAGACCAACCTCACGGATTGGTATCCGTTTGTTGTGCCGTTCGTCAATGGAGGGTGGCTGTTACACGACGAATATTATCTGGGCGAGCATCTCGTCTACGACGCGGCGGATTTTGAAGTGAACGTGCGGACAACCGAGGGAAGCGTCACATTTGCAACCAGCGGAGTCGGTGAACCCAACAACGAGTGGACGCGCTATCGTCTGCTTGGCGCGCGGACGTTCGCGCTGTCGGCGAGCGACCAGTTCCAAATGGTCGAGACAGTCTCAGGGTCCGCGGTGATGCGTGCGTACTATTTCGCGGGCTACGCAGAGGAGGGGCTTGCCGCCCTGAATGCGGCGGTCTTCTCGGTAAGATATTTCGAGTCGTTGTTCGGCGCGTATCCTTATGGGAGTTTGTCCGTTGTGCAATCGGATTTGAACGATGGACAGGAATATGACGGACTGGTGTTTTTGGCTACGAAGTTTTACAACGAATATAACGGCTCGGCGCGCAGTAACCTCGTGGCGATCGGCGTGCATGAGATCGCGCATCAGTGGTGGTTTGGATTGGTAGGGAGCGATCAGGCGCTGGAACCGTGGCTCGACGAGGCGTTGTCGGTGTATAGCGAGGCGTTATTCTACGAATACAGTTATCCCCAGTCGTATACCTGGTGGTGGCAGTGGCGCGTGAATTATTTCGGTCCGTCGGGCTACGTAGATTCGACCGTCTACGAAGCGCCGACTTTCCGCGCCTACGTCAACGCGAGTTATCTCAACGGCGCGAACTTTTTGGAGGCGCTCAACATCCGCATGGGTGACGACGCCTTCTTCGCCTTCCTGCGAGATTACGCCTCGCGCTACGGTCGCGGTCGCGCCACCGCCTACGATTTCTTCGCCGTCGCAAGGCAGAACACAACGGCGGATATTTCGGATTTGGTCGCCGCGTATTTTAGGGGAGGGTATTAGATGCTTTTTTGCACAAATCTTGTGGGTGAATAAATTGAAAAGTGCTATACTTGCTTTCTACCGCTCAAATACAGATTGCAAGGGAGATGAGCAATGATTGATCCTGTTACCCTAATCGTTTCTGCTTTGACTGCTGGTGCGACTGCCGCGTTGCAAGAAACTGCCGGGACCGCTGTAAAAGACGCTTATCAAGGGTTGGCTGGCTTGGTTAGAAAGAAATTTGGCGGAGACGAAAAGGCGAAAGCCTCTTTAGCAGATCCCCGGAAGATAAAATCTCGCAAAAAGGTACTTGAGAAATCTATTATTCAAAAGGGATTGGGTCAAGATAAAGACATTTTGAAACAGGCTAAGAAACTGCAAAAACTTTTGAGCGCATCCGGTTTCACTCAAAACAACATTGTTAATTTAAAGGGAAACGTGAAGGGCTTTGTCAATGAAAATAAAGGCAGTGTTGTAATGAATTTCACTGCACCGCCTAAAAAACAAAGTAAGAAAAAGAATACATCAAGGGGATAAATGATATGCCTCCGCCGAAAAAGGAAAAACCCGAATCCAAACGTAAGTCGAACCAGTCGAAGCCCCAAAATATTTACAACCCTCAAGGAATGGTTGGGACTAATTTTGGAAGAGTAATAAATAATTTCATTCACAATATAGATGAAAAAATACTTAAGCGTTTGGGGCTTGAGCAGAGAGTTGGCTTTTTTCTTTTAGGTGTCTTGATTATTGGTGGGGTAACAGCCCTGTATTACGGGTTGAAAACAAATGAAAAAAGGGTGATGACTGGCGAGTTTAGGATTGCCGTTATAAGCTTTTATGAAGACGGCGATAACTTGCGAGATGATATTGGATATACCATCGCAAGCGGCATTTTTCTCCGTTTGAAAGATGACCTGCAGGAAATCGCTGTGGGACCAAAAGTTGAAATTTGGGGACCGGATGAACTCAACCAGACCATCGCCGGAGAAACGTCATTGGAGCGGGCAGAGAAAGCGGAAATCCTTGCAAAAGAGATTCAAGCCCATATGGTCATTTATGGAGTGGTTGAAGAAAACGAAGATGGGATGCAGGTTGTCCCTGAGTTTTATCTGGATACCCAGGGGTTTCACGAAGGAAGCGAGGTCATAGGTCAGTATGTAGGTTCTCCTTTCTCTCTGCCGGGGTCTGACAACCCTTCGTGGCAATATAATTTCGATAAACAAATGCAACTACGGGCAGATATCATTTCTTCCTTCGCAAAAGGACTTACCTATTTTGCCGTGCATGAGTATGGGGAAGCGCTTGACACATTGCAAAGTATTGAAGAGATTGATGGGTGGCAGGATGATGAAGGAAGGGAAGTCCTATATGCTTTGATCGGTTTTGCGGCAGGTAAAGCGGAGGATTATGAACTTACTGAAGCCTCTCTCGAAAGAGCCATTGAAATCAATCCAGAATATGCGCGCCCCTATATAGGTTTGGCAAACCTTAGTTACATTCGTGCCCTAAAACCGTTTGAATCATCACAAGACGTCAATTCGGTTGACCAAGTATTACTTGACAAGTGTTTTGAGTACCTTGATTTGGCTGTTCAAGCGCCTGACAAGCCTCCACTGGCTGAGGTGGAAACAAAAATTCACTTTGCCCGAGGGCAATGTTATTGGTTGAAAACATTTACAGGCAAATTACCTGATTTCAATTTGGCGGTTGCAGAATTTCGACAAGTCATAGATGCCTATGATGATGGCAGTAATCCACGCGTTTATGAATTTGCAGGGGAATCGTATGCGCGACTAGGATTGATTTATCGATTGACTGGTCAATTATCCGAAGCCGCTGAATATTACCAAAAAGCCGTTGAAATATTGGCGGATATTCCAGAGAGACGTTCTATTTACCAAAAGCGATTAGACGAGATTAACAAAGCCCTCATCCCGGCAACACCGTGAGATCATTGGAGGTGGATGTGTTGCGAAAATATGCGATTGCCCTTACTTCCTTATTGTTCACCCTTTCTTGTGGCGTTTTGGCTCCGTCGGCCACACCTGAGAATCAAAAACCTCAAAGCCAACCGCAACAAATACTATCTCCAACTAATGTTGCGTTCACTCAGGATACATCTCTATCCTTGGATGATCTTGATGCAATTCCCCCGAAGGATATTATTCAGGAGATTGGGTTTTATGGAGGCTTAGGTGGGGGAGGTAGTCAATGCCAACAAGAGTATCAATCCCCAACCTTTCCTGGCGTTGCTACAAGGACGTATGAATGGATGGACGAAGTTTCAATTACGATTTGCGGCTTGGTTGTTGGCGAAGAAGTTCGAGTTATTGCAAAATTACCTAACGACACCTTCGAAGATTCTCTAGTGGCTCGTCAAACAGAATTTGTAGGTAACGCTGAAATTACATATGATTTTCTGCCTGTAGTTAATTCTCCTGTTGGAGAGTATGTTTTCACCTTCATTGGTAATACCTGGACGTTAGAATATATCGCTGTCGTGGTTGAACCGCCGGATGCGCGCTTATATTTACACGAGTCTCAGTTGTTTCTGGTTAATTTTCCACCGAATGAATCTGTTCGTGTGCTTGTATATGGTAATGACTCTCGTGCGATTGGTCGATCTCTAATCGGCTGGAAAGAATATAAGGTAAATGATGGCGGAGACTTAACTCTTAATATCGAAATTCAGGCACCGGAAATCGGTTATGCGGTTGTTGGAGATATTTCAGGACAATTGACAATAGGCTTGGAAGTGGCTGATATTTACTGTCAAGGAGCGCGACAACCGGCTGGGATTGTCCCTGAAGGGTATGCCGAAGTACTGGTTGATACTCTACCGATTTATTCGGTTGATGAAAGTAGTTTGGCTTGGATGCAAAGTGGGCAAATTGAGATCGAGAAAGGCACGATAGTTCGTGTTGCTTCGAATGCAATTTGTGTGGATCACACATTTATATGGATTATTACTTGCGCGAACAAAAGTTGTGGGTTTTTTACAGTACCCGAATCAGGCGCGAATGGCTACTATCTTCGTCCATTGGAAGAATTGCCTCCTACTTCTACTCCTGATCCTAAAAATATTCCTGCCTGCCCCGGAACACAACCATCTCGTTTGCAGGTTGGAATGGGGGCAGAAGTAACGCGCAGTGGTATGGCTCCGCAGCTTTCATTGCGATCACAGCCCAGTATAAGTGCAGAGAAGGTCTATGTTATCGCCGCCGGACGGAAAATAACCATCCTGCAGGGTCCTGTGTGTGCCGATGGCTCTTATTGGTGGTATATCCGTAGTGAGCAAGGGTTTGAAGGTTGGGCGCGTGAAGGCGATAACGAAGATTACTGGATTGATCCGTTGCCGTAGAGTTTTGTGGAGGAATATCATGAAAATTAAACACGTCTTCAATGTAATCGTTTGCTTGAGTTTAATTCTTACTGCTTGCACTCCAACGAATACAAGCACCAAAACATCTAATGAGGGTGGACAAGAAGACACTGTAACTGATCCTTCGCCTAAAAGTGGCGATCAACCTGTCGAATCTCCAGATTCAAGCGCCGATGACTTCATTTTTGATCCAGCAAATGTAAACACAAATTTACCAAGTGATATTAACGATGTTGTGGAAGAAATAAAATTTTATGGTAGAGGCGGTGGTAGCGACCAGGAAGATCCTTGTGTAGGTATTGATTCGCCAACAATAATTAGTGAGTGGTTTGACATAGAACAATTAGAACGAGCTTGGGTTGTAAGTTGTGGTTGGAACAAAGACGGAGAAATAGAAATTACTCCAGTGAGCCCAAGCGGCTTACAACTCCCTGCCGAAAAATTAGGGTCATACGGTTCAAATTGGATTTCCAAGTTTGGTCTGCTTTATTGGAGTTACTCGCCAACTGCCTTTGACGAGACAGGCGAATACCATGTAACCTTTTCTAATGGCATACAAACTCTGGAATATGGATTTAGAGTAAGCAGAATAACCAAAGCAGGCGCAACACTCTTTGGATACGATGATGAGATTCAAGTTTACAATTTCACGCCGAATGAAAAGATCAGGCTGTTTGTGTATTCATCAACGTATGATTCGTTGATGTTTGAAGGCTGGAAAGACTTCACTGTGGCGCCGGATGGCAAGTTGTTGATAAGTTTGATCCAGCCTGACCTGCAATATTTGAATTATGCAATCGTGGGTGAAAAGACAGGCGAGTTCCATCTTACAGATGGTTTTGCAGAGAGTATCTTAAAGGCAAACACGCCTACCCTCAGTAATACCCCTTTATGTTCGGGAGCGCCTTTGTCGCGTGTGGGGGTCGGCTCGACAGCGCGGGTTACATTTACAGATGGAACCCCAACACGTATACGAAAACTGCCTACGACATCTAGTGACATTATTGGCCGTTTGCCTGAAGGAACTCGGTTCTTAATCATCGGCGGACATAAGTGTAGCAATGGTTATACATGGTGGCAAATTGAGATGCCTAATAGTTCTCGAGGTTGGATGGCAGAGGGAGGAGGAGGAATCTATTACTTGGAGCCGATGAACTTTGCTCAACAAACGTGTTCAGAGACTGTTTCTCGCATTTCAGTTGGCGATCAGGCGAAAGTAGCAAGAGTAGATGGTAGCAATACTCGCCTTCGCAGTCAACCTGGTTTTACCCAAAATATTGTTGGCAAAGTGCCCGAAGGAACATTACTCACTATTTTGGATGGTCCAGAATGTGTTGACGGAAACAATTGGTGGTATGTGAGAACAAAAAATGGTCTTGAAGGTTGGATGACCGAAGCGCAAAATGGTGTGTATTTGATTGAACCAGAGAGCTAAATTTTCAATTTGCTCGACTCTTTTATTTCCATCGAATGGGACTATTGTGATTCTTAAATCGCGAAGGATGAGTTGGCTTTCCTCCTCTTCCCCTCCGATTCCCCTACGAACAACCCAAACGCTCACGAAGAATTAAAGTTCGCCTGCCATTCTTTGGTACAATCCCGCCTCGTTTTAGAAAAATGGAGATGCAGAAAAAACGCTGAGAACGCTGATTGATAAAAGAAAAAAATCTGCGTCTTCTGCGTTCATCAGCGTCCATAGAAGTAGAGGCTCTACCTGAATGGAACTTGAACATACTACGATCAAAACAAACGGCGTCCGCTTGCACGTCGTTCAGGCGGGACCGAAAAGCGGAATCCCTGTCGTGCTTCTGCACGGCTTTCCAGAATTTTGGTTTGCTTGGAGGAAGCAAATCCCCGCGCTAGTGAATGCGGGATGCCGCGTCATCATCCCTGACCAGCGCGGCTACAACCTGAGCGACAAACCGAAAGATAAAAAAGACTACGGCGTTTTCACCCTCGTGGACGATGTGCTGGGTTTGATCAAAGCTCTGGATTACGAAAAGGTCAACCTCGTTGGGCATGATTGGGGCGGAGGCGTCGCTTGGACGTTCGCCATGACCCATCCGGAGAAATTGCACAAACTCGCAATCCTAAACTCACCGCATCCGGCGGTGTATCTTAAGTCCCTGAAACGCGACCCCGACCAGATCCGCCGTTCGTGGTATTGGCTTTTCTTTCAATTGCCGGGACTCGCGGAAAGGATATTGTCCGCAAACGATTTCCGTGAGTTGATTCGTGCGTTGCGAAACTCCGCAAAGAAGAATACCTTTTCCGACGCCGACCTCGAAAAATACAAAGAGGCTTGGTCGCAACCCGAGGCGCTGACCTCCATGCTGAACTGGTATCGCGCCGCGTTCCAATCCCAGCCGAAGATGCCGGAGGACATGCGCGTCAAAGTCCGCACGTTGATGATGTGGGGCATGAAGGATTTCGCACTCACGCATCGCCTCGCGCGTCCCAGCATGGACTATTGCGACGATAGGAACCTGATCCTCTTCCCCGAATCCACGCACTGGGTGCATCTCGACGCGGCGGACGAGGTCAATCATTATTTGATCGATTTTCTGCTGGATTCGATCACGAAGCGGGCAATCAAATAAAAAACCATCCGCCTTTATTGGGAGATCCTAAAAACTTTGCCGCAGATTTCACGAATTCGCATGGATTTTAAAAAAGCGGTGAAAATCTGTGGAATCCGTGGCTGAATAACCTTTGCCTTTTCACTCATTCCGCCAGAAACGGAAGAGCCATAAAAAAACGGCGACCCATCATCGGGTCGCCGTTTTGCTATTCAACAAAAATTACGGGCTTGGCGGCAGGTCTACGCAATTGCCGCTTTCGAGTCCGTTCAATGTATGGTTGCTGTTTGCCACGCGCGCGCACATTTGTGTCGCCGTGGCGGGCTTATCCGAAACGCGGTAGCCGGTGAACGGTCGCGGTCCCCCGTATAAGATCCATGGACCCGAACCCGGCGATCCGGCGTTTTCCACCGGCACTGTGTTGAAGAAAAAGTGGATGTGCATACCGGGCAGCGATTCGGTGAACTCGAACGTCTCATACTCGACCACGTAACGGTTGTTCGCGTCGATCGTGATCGAATTGATCTGCACATACGGTCCCGGCGGGATGGGGGCGGTCGGCGTCGCGGCAGGCGTATCGGTCACGCTCAAGGTTGGGGATTCGACCACTGCCAACGGCGCTTCCGTCGCGGCTTGTGGTTGTGTCGGCGGGCTGGTGGGCGCCTCGGTGAGCACCGGGCTGGCGAACAAGCGGCTGACGAGATAACCTCCTCCAACGAGCAGGCAAAGCAGAAAGATAGCCACGCCCGCAATGATCGGAAGCATACTGCGCGATTTCGCTTTGGGCGGCGCGGCTTGCGGCGCCGCATACGGAGTCGGTTGCGGCGCGCTCTCCACCATCGTACCCTTGTAGGCGGGCTGTGGACTGCTCTCTACAACCGTTCCCCTCGGAACTCCAACAGGCTCGACCGTGGTGGCTTTCGCGCCCTTCATCATTGTTGGCGCTTCCTCGACCATGGTTGATTTGGACGACGGCGCTGGTCCCCCGGCGCGGTCTGCCAGCGCGTTGCGGAGCGCGGCCGCCATTTGCGCCGCGGTCTGATATCGGTCGGCGGGGTCTTTCGCCAACGCCTTATTGATGATCGCCACGAGGCTGTCCGGTACGTCCGGGTTGAGTTTCTTTGGGTTGGGCACTGGGTCGTTGATGTGCATCATCATCAACGTCATGGCGGAATCGGCTTCAAAGGGCGGACGTCCGCTTACCATTTCGAATAACGTCACGCCCAGCGAATAGATGTCCGTGCGGCGGTCCGGTTGCTCGCCCTTGATCTGCTCTGGCGACATGTACATCGCTGTGCCGACCACCGCGCCGGTGGCGGTGTGCCGTTGACTGCCGACGATCTTGGCGATGCCGAAATCCATGAGGATCACCTGACCGAGTGTGTTCAACATCAGGTTGGCGGGTTTGATATCGCGGTGGATCATGCCGCGCTGGTGGGCGTAATCCACCGCGTCGCAGGCGCCTGCCATGTATTCCATTGCTTTGGTAGGCGAAAGTTTCCGCCCGCTGTCGTTTAGCCGCTTGAGGTGGTCCTGAATCGTTTCCCCCGGCACGAACTCCAGCACCATGTAATACAGATCGAGCTCGTCATCCTTGTTGAAGTCATGCACCTGAATGATGCCGGGATGCCGCAACTGAGCCACCCCGGCGGCTTCCTCCTCGAAGCGTTTGACGAAATCCGGGTCGGTCGAGAGATGCGGGTGGATGATCTTGATCGCCACCACGCGCTTCAGGTTGGGGTCGGTGGCTTTGTACACCGCCGACATACCGCCCTGCCCAAGCATCTCCTCGATGAGGTAGCGTTTGCCGAGGGTCTTTCCGATCAATGAAGATTTAGCCATTTCATTCTCTCCAAAATGAAAATTGCGCAAGCGTCGGATGATTCCCGACGCATTCTTTCATGATAACACAAATTGATTTTCGGATTTTCCCCCGCTTCTGTTCATACGGCAGTTCAACTGCCGTATGAACGCTCGCTGCATCTCTCCGAGAGCGTTTTGGAATTCCGTTTTAACCGCAGAGAAACACAGATGAACCTCGTTTTTTGATGAACTCTCGAAACAAATCGTTCAACATCCTTTTTATCTGCGTTCATCTGTGGCGAACTTCGATTTATAAAACACTTTTGGCTCTCCCGTAATTAACGGGAACAGCCCAAACCTTAGCCACAGATTTCACGGATTTACACGGAACCTTCGGAAAACAAATCAGTGAAAATTCGTGTGAATTCGTGGCAAAAAATTCATGCTCGGTCAAATCCCGTCAGAAACGGGAGAGCCACACTTTCTCAGAGACAGCTGAAACGGCTACTGCCCGATCAGGTACAGCCAACCGTTGTTGAATTGGCATTGCGTCTTGCGCCCCGATTCGCTCAACGCCACCATGGCGACAAACCCCTTATCGAAGACCTTGTCCGATTGCTTGAACGCCTGCAAGCGTTGCTGGTATTGATATTGGATCTGCGAAACGACGTTGTCGTACTCATCTTTGTTCTGTTTATATTGTTGCATCGCCTGCGGATCGTTCGCGTTGGCGGGGCGTTCCGGCTCCGGCGGCAGGATCGGCAGTTTCGGCGGCGCGGTCGGGTCCACTTCGCCGATCAGCGTGTCGTTGGTGTAAATGTAGAATGTGTTGCCGCGCCCAACGACCGTGAGGCGGTTGGTGGCGAGGTTTTTCCAGTTGAAATTTTTATCGGTGTAGCGCGCGTAAATATCCTGATATGTGACCACCTCGCCGTTCGCCATGGTGGCGAACAACACATGTCCCGATGCCACGCGCGTCATGATGACCATGTATTGGTTCAACGCGACCGTATTTCCATCGGAGCGCAACACAAACCCGCAACCGGCGATGCTCCCCACAATATCCCAGGTGATGTCGAACGAGACGACGAAATCCGCCGCCAGCGTGCCGATGAAGTAATTGATGTATTCGAACTGGCGGAAGCCGGACGCGTCGAGCGTGACGGGCGGGTGGACCCAACCTAGCCGCCCCTCCGCCGGGTCAACGCCGTACTTCGGCAATTCGGCGGCGAGCGTCGGCGCGAACGCCTCGGCGGTGGCGGTCTGTTGCGCGGGCTTGGACTGACTCTCCGCGAACGCTTGCGCGGTCAGCGCGGCGGAGTCGGCGGCTTGTCCTTGCAATGCCTCGGCGGTGCCGGTTGCCAGCACCGACGTGCTGATCGCCTGGGCGGTGAGGTCCGCCGACGATGGACCCGAGCCAACTCCACAGGCGAGCGAAGCGAATGTCAAAATGAGGAAAAACGTCGAAAGCCGGTGAGTCCGCATGGGGTTAGATGACATCCTTCCGTTTTTGCAGATAGAGGATGGCGATGAAGAGGACCAAACAAATGACGATCTGCACGACCCAGGTGAAGCCGACCTTGGCGTAAAACCCGACGGTGTCTTTCTTATCCGCGTACATGAACGGGAAGTTGCTGTAGAAATTTTGCACCACGCCCTCAGCTGGCGCGACCGCCACTTGCAGTTCGGCGCGCTGGGTCTCGTAGGCGACGCGGTCCTTCTGGTATTGTTCGACCTGCAATTTGTACGCGTTCACTTCGGCTTCGTATGCCTGAAGTTTGGCGAAGAATTCCGCCATCGCCACGTTGTCAGATTGATTTGTCGGTTCAACCGGACGGGCTGGTTCGGGCGGCAAGGGCGGCGGTTCGACCGGCAAGGGTTCGTCTATCGCGGCGATTTTGAATTTCCCCAGCCCGGGGTGGTTGCAGGATTCTTCCTTGAGCATGTTAACGCCCATGCACAGACAGCCCTGCGCCAGTTTATCTTCGAGGGTCATTGCCTTGCGTACTTCGGGATCGAGCCTCCAGCAGGCATCGCGTGCCACGTCCGAGCCGGGACCGGTGATGATCATCAACGCCTCGAATGCCCAGCGCGTGGAGGTGGGCGCGCTGATGAAGTCCGGTACGGGGATCAGCGCGCCGCCCAGCACGATCTGCGGCAGCATCAGGATGATCACCATCAACGGCGCGGAACTGGCGTTCGGCGCGAGCGCGGAGGCGAAGAGACCGAGCATCATGCCGGCAAGCGTGGCGAGCGTCATCGTGATGTAGATCTGTGTGAATTCCAGCGCGCCGCCGGGCATTTTGAAGGCGAGGTAATGCACGATGGTGTATGCCGCCGCCTGATAAAAGGCAAGCAATGCCGCCACCCAAATCTTCGACATGACGTACGGCAGAATCTTCAAATTCACGAGCCGTTCGCGCCGGTAGATCTCCGCTTCTTTGACGATCTCGCGCATTTGCGAGATGCCGCCCACCATCACGCCGTAGATGGTCATGAGGAAGAGCGTGATCATCACCCGCGCGATATCGCCATTCTGGAAACTGAACGGGTCGCGCCCCATGACGGCGGCTAACACCACGTCGAGCAGACTCACCAGTGGGGCGGTCGCGAGCATCAGCCCGAGGGCGAATTTATCGCGCGTGAGAATCTTTACATTGCGCGCCGAAAGCACGAAGAATTGTTTCAGCGACGAGACTTTTTTCGAATTCGCGCCTGCGGAGGGTTGCGGCTTTCTGCCGGCGTCCTGGATCGTCGGCGCGCCTTGCGGAGAAAGTTTCCCCGCCAGCGGTTTGACGACATACTCCTGATACGCCTTGCTCTCGCGGTAACGCTGTGCCCATTCGGGGGCTTTGCCCTTGCTTTGGTCGTCGAGGATGGCGTAGATTTCGTCGAACTCGATCTTGCCGGCGCGGCGGTCACGGTCGGAGCGATATTGGTCGAAGTATGCCAACGCCTCATCCGGCGGACCGAACCAGGCGAGGTAACCGCCGCGTGCGAGGAAGATCACCTTATCGGCGAGCATCACGTTTTTGGTCGCGTGCGTGATGAGGATGATCGTGCGTCCCTGGTCGGCGAGGCGGCGCATGAGTTGCATCAGCGCGGTCTCGGTGCCGGGATCGAGACCGGAGGTCGGCTCGTCGAGGAAGAAAAGCCCGGGTTTGGTGAGCAGTTCTACCCCGATGGAGACGCGTTTTTGTTGTCCGCCGCTCAAGCCGCTGATCTGCACGTCCTTGCGGTGAGTGAGGTCTAAATCGGCTAGCACTTCCATCACGCGTTTGTGGCGCTCCTCCTTTGAGGTGTCTGCGGGCATACGCAATTGCGCCGCGTAATCCAACGCTTGATAGACCGTCAACTCCATGTGGATGATGTCTTTTTGCGGGACGAAGCCGATCTCGTTGCGGATCGAATCGAAGTGAGTGTAAATATCAATGTCGTTGACGAAAACCTTCGAGGGCGGCGTCGCGGGGCGATAGCCTGCCACCGCGTCCACGAACGTGGATTTACCTCCGCCGCTCTGCCCGACGACGACGATGAACTCGCGCGGCTTGAACGCCACCGAAATATTTTGCAGGATGTTGAGGTCTTTCCGCACCCACTTGTTCAATCCGACAACGTCCACTTTCAACCCGTTGCTGTCGTCGAAGTGGGAGAGTTGATCCTTGCCCAGCACGAAACGATATTGCCCGATGCGGACCGTGTCGTTCGGTTTGAGCCACAATGAGCCGTCCACTTTCACATCGTTGACGAACACGCCGTTGGAACTCCGCAAGTCTTCGACGCGGTAGCGCTGACCGACGCGTTCGATCTGCGCGTGGAAGCGCGAGACGTTCGGCGAGGAAAGCGCCACGTCGTTGCTCGGGTCGCGCCCGATCTGAAGACGATTCTTTTCGCCGAAGACAATCTCGCGTTCCAGTTGCGCGGCGGCTTCGGCAGGCGCTTCGTACATCAATGTGACCATCACGCCCGGGTCTTGCCCGCCGATGCGGAGCAAGTCGGCGTGGTGTAAAACGCGCGAACCTTCGACTGATCTCCCCTCGACAAAGATCGGGTTCCGCGCTTCAGGCAGAACCGTTAATTTGTATCCGCCGCCGCTTGTCTGTTCGATGCGCCCGTGATGCCCCGAAACGATGGGCGAAGGGATGACAATGTCATTGTCTTCGAGCCTGCCGACGGAATAACTTGTGCGCGTCAGCGAATAGCTCTTGGGGTTTTCACCGGCGATGGTGACGATCAATTGCCGCGGACCGGAAGCGACCGGCAAAGACACTTCATCGCCGATAGTGGTCTGCATCACATGGGACGGCATGACAGGCGCTGGAGTTGGAGGACGAATGGCGGTTTTCCCCACTTCCTCTTCGACGGGCGTGGAATACTTCAACGTGATTGCCTGCCCCAGCCGCACTTCGTCGCCGTGCTTCAACTTCTGCCGCCCAATCAATCGGTCGCCGTTGACGAACGTGCCGTTGCTCGAACCGAGGTCTTCGATGAGATAGCCGTCGCCCTCGAGCATCACGCGCGCGTGGCGGCGCGAGACCGCTGGCGTGGCGATAACAATATCCACGCCGTCGTCGCGGCCGATCACATACTCGGAGCGGACCAATTCAAATTCTTTGGGAGGGACGTTGCTTTGGGCGTTGACTAACGTCAACTTGAAACTGCCTGATGTGGTCACGGGTCTGTTCCTTGTTCGTTGATGTGCGTTCGACAGACGATCAGTTCCAAAAATAAAAATTACTTCCGATTTCCGCCCTCTCTTCCGACAGTAAAAAAGATTATACGGTTGCGAAAGAGGCATGTCAAGGAAACTTTCGGGCTGTCAATGAAGCGGCGCTTTTATGATATAACCCGAACAGCATAGGTCTGTTTATGCAGTCATCTTTTCACGATTCGTCCATCCCAACCACCTTGCTCGGTCTACTGCGGATGAGGGCAGAGAGCCAGCCCGACCGTCTCGCCTATCGTTATTTGCAGGATGACGGCGTCGAAGGCGAGACTCTCACGTATGCCGAGTTGGACCGCCGCGCCCGCGCCATCGGCGCGTGGCTCGAGACTCACAACGCGCGCGGCGAACGCGTCCTGCTCCTTTACCCCGCTGGACTCGATTACATCGCTTCTTTTTTCGGATGTCTGTATGCTGGCGCGGCGGCGGTCCCCGCGTACCCTCCGCGTTTGAACCGACCCGTCCCGCGTATCCAAGCCATCGTCGGCGATTCACAGGCGAAGTTTGCGCTCGCCACCTCCGCCATTTTGCATAACATCGAACAGCGCTTCGAGCAGTCGCCCGACCTGCACGCGTTAAGCTGGTTAAACACCGAGCAGGTTCCCCCGTCGTTGGAAGCGGAGTGGCGCGACCCGAACATCAACGCGGACACGCTCGCCTTCCTCCAATACACGTCTGGCTCCACGAGTCAACCGAAGGGAGTCATGCTCACGCATGGCAACCTCCTGCACAACCTCAAGGCGATCCGTCGCGGCTTTCAAATTGACTCAACCGATTCGGGATGTTTTTGGCTTCCGAGTTATCACGACATGGGCTTGATCGGCGGTATCCTCGAACCGCTGTATATCGCCTGTCCATCCACGTTGATGTCGCCCGTCTCGTTTTTGCAAAAGCCGTTCCGCTGGCTCGACGCCATCAGCAAATACAAAGTGACGACCAGCGGCGCGCCGAACTTTGCTTATGATCTCTGCGTGGACAAGATCACCCAAGAGCAACTCGAAACGCTGGACTTGAGCGCGTGGAAACTCGCCTTCTGCGGCGCCGAACCGATTCGCCCTGAGACGCTCGATCGGTTCGCGCGGACCTTCGGGCTGGTCGGCTTTCGGAAGTCTTCTTTCTATCCCTGCTTCGGCATGGCGGAAAGCACGCTCATCGTTTCAGGCGGAGACGGTCCCGCCGAGCCGCGCACGTTGACGGTGGATCGCAAAGCCCTCGAACGCGACCAGGTTGCGATCGCTTCGCCCGACGACGCAAACGCGTTGACGATGGTCAACTGCGGCAAGTCCATCGTTGATCAGCGAATCATCATCGTCAATCCATCCACGTTGAATCAATGCGCTGAAAACGAAGTCGGCGAAATTTGGGTGACGGGTCCCAGCGTGGCAAAGGGCTACTGGGGACTCGAAGATGAAACGCGTTACACCTTCGGCGCGCACACCGCCGACACGCACGACGGTCCCTTCATGCGGACGGGCGATCTCGGCTTTTTGCAAAACGGCGAACTGTTCATCACAGGGCGCTTGAAAGATCTAATCATCATCCACGGGAGCAATCATTATCCGCAGGATATTGAACTCACGGTCGAAGCCAGCCACCCCGCGTTGCAATCAAGCGCGGGCGCGGCGTTCTCGGTGACAGAAAACGGCAAAGAGCAACTCGTCATCGTGCAAGAAGTGACTCGGCAGGGGCGTAGCGCCGACGTGAACGAAGTCGCCTCTGCGATTCGCCAAGCGGTTGCAGAGAAACATGACCTGCAAGTATTCGCCATCGCGCTCGTCAAGCCGATGAGCATCCCCAAAACCTCCAGCGGAAAAATCCAGCGCCGCGCGACAAAGGCGGATTTTTTGAATGGCGAGTTGGAATTGGTTGGGGAATGGAAAAGCAAAGCAGCAAATGCGCAAATGAGCAAGGCGGCAAATGGGCAAATGGGCAAATGGGCAAGTGGGCAAACTGTGAGAGGTGTATCGTCTTCGGAAATCCAATCCTTCCTCCTCTCGCGCGTCGCCTCCATGCTCGAAATGGACGCGTCCGCCATTGACCCGCGCCAGCCGTTCACCTATTACGGACTTGGCTCGGTGCAAGCCGTGAGTCTCACTGGCGATCTCGAATCGTTCCTCAACCGCAAACTTTCGCCCACCCTCGCATGGGATTACCCGACGATCGAATCGCTATCGAATTTTTTGGCGAACGATTCACAGCCCGCAAAAATTTCAACGCCTCAGCCGATATTCAACAACGTCAACGAACCCATCGCCATCCTCGGTTTGAGTTGCCGCTTCCCGCAGGCGGACAGTCCGCAGGCGTTTTGGGAACTCCTCCGCAACGGCGTGGACGCGGTCACCGAAGTGCCGCCCGACCGTTGGGATGTGGATCAATTCCACGCCGACGAACCAGCCAGAGGGAAGACGCTGACGCGCTTTGGGGGATTCCTCGACAACGTGGACTTGTTCGATCCCGCCTTCTTTGGGATTTCGCCTCGTGAAGCCGCGCGCATGGACCCTCAACAACGCCTCTTACTGGAGGTCAGCTGGGAGGCGCTAGAGAACGCGTTCATCCCCCCGACCTCGCTCGCGGGCACGCGCACGGGCGTGTTCGTCGGCATCAGCAGTTACGATTACTCGCGCCTGCAATTCGACGATCCCGAAATGATCGACGCGTACGCGGGCACAGGCAACGCGCACAGCATCGCGGCGAATCGACTCTCGTATGTGTTCGATCTGCGCGGTCCGAGCATGGCAGTGGACACGGCGTGTTCATCGTCGCTGGTGTCGGTGCATCTGGCGTGTCAGAGTCTGCGAAGCGGCGAATCGGACCTCGCGTTGGCGGGAGGCGTGAACTTAATCCTGACGCCCGAATTAACGATCACCTTCTCGCAAGCGCGGATGCTCGCGCCCGATGGTCATTGCAAAACGTTCGATGCCAATGCCGACGGCTACGTGCGCGGCGAAGGATGCGGCATTGTTGTTCTCAAACGTTTGTCCGATGCGATGCGCGACGGCGATAACATCCTTGCATTGATACGCGGTTCGGCGGTGAATCAAGACGGTCGCAGTAACGGACTCACCGCGCCAAACGGACTCGCTCAACAAGATGTGATTCGCACCGCGTTGAATCAAGCGGGCGTGACGCCGAATCAAATTAGTTATATCGAAGCACACGGTACAGGAACTCCGCTCGGTGACCCAATCGAGATGGCATCGCTGAACGCCGTGTTGAACGGCGACTCGAACCAACGCGTCATCGTCGGCTCGGTGAAGACGAACATCGGTCATCTTGAATCAGCGGCTGGGATTGCTGGCTTGATTAAGGTTGTGTTAGCGATGCAGAACGAATCCATCCCGCCGCATTTGCATTTAAAGGAAATCAACCCGTATTTATCTCTCGATGGCTCACGAATCGAAATCGGCACTTACCTCCGCCCGTGGAAGCGACGTGACCAGCCGCGCTTCGCTGGCATCAGTTCCTTCGGCTTCGGCGGCACAAACGCGCACATTGTCCTGTCCGATGCGCCCGATGTCACCCTGAGTGGCACAACTGCTCAAAGGCGGTCTGTGACCGCCGTATCTTCAATCGGCGCCGCAGGGTCACAGACCCTGCTTGAGCAAGCGGATGATATTGAACGCCCACGTCACCTGCTGACTCTCTCTGCCAAAACCGAATCATCCCTTCAAGACCTCGCACAATCATTCAGCGAATCAATACGTAGTACGCAGTACGCAGTACCTGACCTCGCCTTCACCTCCAACACCACCCGCTCCCACTTCGAACATCGTCTCGCCATTCAAGCCAGCGCCAAAGATGAATTGCTCAAAGGATTGGATGATTTCCTGAACGACGTAGATTCGCTGCTGATTTCAACAGGTCAAACCAAGCCAAGCGCGCAACCGAAGATCGCCTTCTTGTTCACAGGTCAAGGCTCGCAATATGTGGGAATGGGAAAACAACTGTACGAAACTCAACCCGTCTTCCGCGCCACATTGGATGAATGCGCGGCGATTCTGAATCCAATTTTGGGTCGCTCGCTCCTCGAAATTATCTTCGCCGATAAAAACGATTCGACCATCAACCAAACTGCGTACACCCAGCCCGCGCTGTTCGCTTTTGAATACGCCCTCGCGCAGATGTGGCTCGAGTGGGGAATCAAGCCTCACGCCGTGATGGGACACAGCGTCGGCGAATACGTCGCGGCGTGCGTTGCAGGCGCGTTCACCCTCGAAGATGGACTCCGCCTCATTGCCGCGCGCGCGCGCCTGATGGGAGGCTTGCCCGACAACGGGATGATGGTCGCGGTCTTCGCCGATGCCAGCAAAATCACGGAAGCGCTCAAGCCGTTCGCGGATCAAGTCTCCATCGCCGCCTCGAACGGACCCGACAACACCGTCATCTCTGGCGAGAAATCGGCAGTTCAATCGGTTGTGGATGAATTGACCAAACTCGGCATTTCCTCCAAACCGTTGACAGTTTCTCACGCCTTCCACTCCCCGCTGATGGAATCGATTCTCGACGAGTTCGAATCATTTGCCCAGAACATAAAATTCTCCAATTCTCCAATTCTCGTAATTTCCAATGCCACTGGCGCCTCTCTCACCCAACCCCTCTCCGCCAACTACTGGCGCGACCACATCCGCAACGAAGTGAAATTCTCCGCAGGGATGCAGTCGCTTGCGAATTTAGGAATCGACGCGTTCATCGAAATTGGTCCCTCGCCTGTGTTGTCGGGTATGGGTAAACGCTGCCTGCCTGATTCAAAGTCCGCGTGGCTGCCCTCGCTGAGACAAAATCAAGACGAATGGCAAACGATCCTCGACAGCCTCGCCAAACTCTACGTCCAAGGCGCAGACGTGGATTGGAACGGATTCGATAACGGCTACTCGCGCAAGCAAGTCGCGTTGCCGAATTATCCATTTGATCGTCGGCGATATTGGCTTGATGTGGATGTAAACAAGGAGACACGGAAACAGGTAAACAAATTGCCGTCGCCGCGTTCGAATGGAAAATCAAAAGAAGAAAATGTTGTTGAGCGAAAGAATGGCAGGCGGAAGGCGCCGCGTGGTCTCGATACGTCCCGCGACGATCAAGCGGGACTACTCGACCAGCGGCTGACGAAGAATACGATAGAAAATTTTATCCAACAACACACCGCGCGCATCCTCGGCATGGACGCGGCGCGCCTCAGCCTCGACACTCCGCTCGACACGCTCGGGCTCGATTCGCTCATGGCGATGGAATTGAAAAATGCGCTGGAGAAAAATCTCGGCGCGCAAATTTCGGTGGCGAGTCTCTTGCAAGGACCGACCATCGCCTCCCTCGCGGCGGAAGCGCTGACGCATTTGAATTCAGCCAAAACGGATGATAAAGCGCAGTTCGTCGTCGCGCAAAACGCGCCCAGCGAGAGTCCGCTTTCGGTGGGTCAGCAGGCGCTGTGGTTTTTGCATCAACTCATGCCCGACGAACTTTCGTTCAACGTCGCGGGCGCGCTCCGCATACGCGGCGAACTGAACATCCCCGCGTTGCAACTTGCATTTGAACAACTCGTTGCGCGGCACGAATCGTTGCGAACCACATTCCACGCGGTCAACGGCGAACCGATTCAGCGCGTGCATGATTCAATGAATGGGATTTTCCGCTTGGTGGATTCATCCGCACTTGACGACGACACACTGCGCGGCCAACTCGCACGGGATGCGCACGCTTCATTCGACCTTGAGGCTGGTCCAGTCATCCGAGCCGCGCTCCACCGTACGCGGGACGACTCGCACATCCTCCTGCTGGCGATGGATCACATCGTCACGGACTTTTGGTCCATGACCGTGTTGGCGCGCGAGTTGTTGATGTTGTATGAAGCGAACGAGCGCGCGCTCGGCGGCGTCCTTCGCGAAGCATCCCTGTGGGACGCCGCCGAGGACGGCGGCTTGATCAAACTGCCCACATTACCCGCGCGTTACTCCGATTACGTCCGCTGGGAATCAACAATGCTCGAAAGCGGACGCGGCGAATCGTTGTGGAATTACTGGCAGACTCAACTCGGCGCGCAACTCCCCGCGTTGAACCTGCCCACCGACCGCCCGCGCTCGCCGATGCAAACTTATCGCGGCCACTCGGAACATCTCTTCATGGACAGCGAACTTTTTGAACGGTTGAAAATCCTCGCGCAAGAAAACGGCGCGACGATGTTCATGACCTTGCTCGCCGCGTTCCAAACGTTACTACATCGTTATTCGAATCAAGATGAATTTTTGGTCGGCTCGGTGACTGCGGGACGCAATCACGCCGAGTTGTCCAATCTCGTCGGTTACTTCATCAACCCCATCGCGCTCAAAGCGGACTTTTCAGGCGACCCGTCCTTCAGCGAACATTTACAGCGCGTGAAGCAAACCGCGCTCGGCGCGTTCGAGCATCAGGATTATCCGCCTGCGCTGTTGGCGAAGCGACTCGGCATCCAACGCGACTCCAGTCGTCCGCCGCTGTTTGAGACGATGTTCATCCTGCAAAAGGCGCACGAAGCGGACGTGCAAGCGCTCAGCCCGTTCGCCCTCGGCTTGGACGGCGCGCGCATGGAAGCGAGCGGACTCGTCCTCGAATCCATCGCGCTGGGCGGCGAACCCGCGCAATTCGACATGACCATGATGATGGCGGAACTGAACGACGGTCTCGCCGCCGCGCTTCAATACAACGTGGACTTGTTCGACGCCGAAACCATCCAGCGGATGTTGAAGCATTTCGCCGCGTTACTGCATGAAATTGCGGCTGACCCAACCAAACCCGTTTCAACCTACTCGCTGTTGGATGATTCGGAACAACAAAAAATTCTCGTCGAGTGGAATCAGACTCAAGCGGATTATCCGCACACGGTTGGTATCAACGAATTGTTTGAAGCGCAGGCAAAGAGGAGTCCTGATGCGATTGTGGTTCAGCTTGAAGATCAGCATCTCACTTACAAGGAATTAAACAAGCGTGCCGATGAAGTGGCGAAAGTTTTGGTTGCCAATGGAGTCAAGCCAAATACGCTCGTTGGCTTGTTCGTGAGTCGTTCAGTTGAGATGCTGGTCGGCTTGCTCGGCGTGTTGAAAGCGGGAGGCGCGTACCTGCCGCTTGACCCGTCATTTCCAAGCGAGCGCCTCGCG
Organism: Anaerolineales bacterium; assembly: GCA_020847435.1. GTDB lineage: Bacteria > Chloroflexota > Anaerolineae > Anaerolineales > Villigracilaceae > Defluviilinea. The sequence continues at coordinate 7,006 of JADLBX010000006.1, read as the reverse complement.
TTCATGCTCGAAGACTCGAACGCCTCGATCATTTTGACTCTGACGAGTTTGCTCTCGCAAATTCCAGAAAATAAAGCGAAAGTCATCTGCCTCGACGCGCTCGACGAAGCGAAAGGCAAGCGCGGCAAAAAAGTGAAAGCCTCCGCCAACGACCTTGCCTACATCATTTACACCTCAGGCTCGACGGGCAAGCCGAAAGGCGTGCAGATTCATCATCGGGCGGTCGTCAACTTCCTTTGCTCGATGCAAAAGGATTTGGGAATCAACGCCTCCGATTCACTGCTCGCGGTGACCACGCTTTCGTTTGACATCGCCGTTCTCGAATTGCTGTTGCCGCTCACCGTCGGAGCGAAAGTTGTGATTGCCTCATCTGAAGTCGTAGCAGATGGCGCGTTGCTGGCACAATCGCTGAACGATTCGCACATCACGTTCATGCAAGCCACGCCTGCGAGTTGGCGATTGTTGCTCGAAGCAGGCTGGACGGGCAAGCCCGACCTGAAAATCCTCTGCGGCGGCGAAGCGTTGACGAACGACCTCGCCGAGAAACTCCTCCAACGCGGCGCGCAGTTGTGGAATGTGTACGGTCCCACCGAGACAACGATCTGGTCAACGCTCTACAAAGTGGATTCGATTCAAGCAGGCATTTCGAATACCGTTCCAATCGGCAAGCCCATCGCTAACACACAGATTTACATCTTGGACTCGAATCTTCAACCCGCGCCCATCGGCGTCATCGGCGACCTTTACATCGGCGGCGACGGCGTCAGCCGCGGCTACTTGAATCGCCCCGAATTGACGGAGGATAGGTTTGTTCCTAATCCGTATGCCTCTGTTGCTCTGAGGCGGTCTGTGACCGCCGATGCCATGAAAAAATCTGCGGGGTCAGAGACCCCGCAAGAGCAAAGCATTTACAAAACAGGCGACCTCTCTCGCTACCTCGCAGACGGCAACATCGAATTCTTCGGTCGTAGCGACCAGCAGGTGAAAGTGCGCGGCTATCGCATCGAGACGGGCGAGATCGAAGTCGCGTTGATGGGGCATCCGTCGGTGAAGCAGGCGGTGGTCGTCGCGTGGAAGGAAAAGACAGCCGAGGCGAGTCTGGTTGCCTACGTGGTGTCAGCCGTCCCTGAGAATGCTCGCGTTGAGCCTAGTCGAAACGAAGCGGAGCGCTTCCATCTCAGAGATTATTTGCGGACCAAACTTCCCGAGTACATGATTCCATCCGTGTTTGTGAATCTTGAATCGTTGCCATTGACTCCAAACGGAAAAGTGGATCGCAAGGCATTGCCCGCGCCTTCGCAAGCGCGAGCGGATTTGCGCGCGCAATACGTCGCGCCGCGCACGCCGTTGGAAGAGGAACTCGCCGACGTGTGCGCGCAGGTGTTGGGCTTGAGCGCCGAGCAAGTGGGCGTGAACGATAATTTTTTTGATCTCGGCGGACATTCATTGCTCGGCACGCGGCTCGTGTTTTTGTTGCGAGAAAAATATGGTTTGCAAGCCGCCGACCTGCCGCTGCGCGCCTTGTTTGAAAACCCGACGGTTGCGAACCTTGCGATTACGATCGAGCGCGCTCGGCGCGGCGAACGGATGACGCGCACGCGTAGCGATTTTATCCAGCGCGGGCAGTTGAGTTTGGAGGCGTTGAACGCCGAAGCGCAACTCGCCGCCGACATCACGGCGGGCGATCTTGTGTACGAACATGCCGAGCCGAAAAAGATTTTGCTGACGGGCGCGACTGGATTCGTCGGCGCGTTCTTGCTGAAAGATTTGCTCACGATGACCTCGGCGGAAATTTATTGTTTACTGCGCGCCGACAATGCCGAACAAGGCTTGCAAAGACTGAAGCGCAATTTGAATTCGTATCAACTGTGGGATGAATCGCTCGCGCAGCGCATCAAACCCGTGTTGGGCGATCTCGGCTCGCCGCGCCTCGGCTTGAGCGATGAAACCTTCGACGAACTAGCGAATCAAATGGATACGATCATCCACAACGGCGCAATGGTGAATTTTGTGTACCCGTACGCGGCGCACAAAGCGGCGAACGTTTTGGGAACGCAGGAAATTTTGCGCCTCGCCAGCCGCGCCAAGTTGAAGCCCGTGCATCACGTGTCCACGCTTTCGATTTTGTATTCACGCGGCGTCAACGATGGACGCGTCTATCGTGAAGATTCGAATCTCGACGAGGTCGGCGCGCCGTTCGGTGGATACGCCCAAAGCAAATGGGTTGCGGAAAAATTGATCATGCAAGCCATCGAGCGCGGCATCCCGTGCGCCATTTATCGCCCTGGGCTTGTGTCGGGACACAGCGTCACGGGCGCGTGGAATACCGACAACCTCATCTCCAGCATGACCCGCGCCTGCGTTTTGCTCGGAAGCGTTCCGAGCCTCGATGTGATGGTCAACATCGTGCCAGTGGATTTTGTCAGCGCGGCGATCGTGGGACTTTCAAAAGACGAGAAAAATTTCGGCGGCGTTTATCACCTCGACAACCCCGAGCCGCTTCACTTCAAACATTTGGCTGGCTGGCTCGCCTCGCAAGGACTCGAAGCCCGCACGCTTTCGTTCGACGCGTGGCGCGAGGAACTGTTCAGCCAAATCCCGCACATGCCCTCCGACGAGTGGGCGCCGTATCTGCCGTTGCTCGAAGAAGTGGACGAGTCGCAAGTCTTCATGCCTGAATTCGACCTCACCAACACGCTCACGCGCCTCAACGGCAGCGGCATCGTCTGTCATCCTGTAAACGACGCGTTGTTCAGCGCGTATTTAAATTATTTCATCCCGCGCGGCTTCCTCGAAAAATCAAAAACAACCTAAATCGGAACGCGGACTTCAGTCCGCTAAACCCGATTGCGAAAATTTTTAAAATGCCACCTAACTGGTTCGTTTGCCCAAAGCCAAACCCGTCGGCAAAGACGCGGCTGTTTATTTTTCCCTACGCGGGCGGAGGTCCCGCCGCGTTTTCGAAATGGACAACGAATAACATCGAAACGTACATCGCTCATTACCCAGGCAGGGGATCGAGATTCAACGAGCCGCCGCTAAAACGGATCGACGCGCTGGTTGAAAATTTTTTGCGTGAGATTCAGCCAGCGTTGGATAAACCCTTCGTCTTTTTTGGACACAGCCTGGGCGCGTTGATCGCCTTTGGACTCGCCCGTTCTCTCCGACGGGGAAGCCTGCCCCAACCTGAGCGGCTTTTTCTCTCCGCCCGCGCCGCGCCGCACCTCCCCGACCCAAATCCGCCGCTCCACGCGTTACCCGACGATGAATTTTTGCAAGCAGTGAAAAACTTCAACGGCATCCCCGCTGAAATTTTGAACCAGCCCGAAGCGTTGACCTTGCTCCTCCCCATCCTCCGCGCCGACTTTGAAGCCGCTGAAACCTATCGTTACAACGACGAGCCGCCGCTCGATCTTCCGATCGTTGCCCTCAGCGGTGACGACGACCCCCGCGTCAGCCGCGCAGAGCTCGAAGGCTGGGCGGACCAGACCGCCGCGCGGTTCGAAGCGAGCTATTTCCCCGGCGGGCATTTCTTCATCAACGCGGAATTCGATTTGGTCGCGCGGCTCATCTTTGGAGTATCCCATGCGCCTGAAAAATGAACGATTTTTCGTCTGGTTCAACAAACTCTTTTTCTCGTTGTCGTATTTACTGCATCAGGGAAAATCGGAAGTGGTGGTGAGCGCGGGCGGCGGGGCAAAATTTTGGGTGCGCGTCAACACCTCCGACCGACTCATGCTCTGGGAGATTTGGAAGGCAAAGGTGTACGACGACGCGCGGCTGCCCATCCGCGAAACGGATACGATCGTGGACCTCGGCGCGCACATCGGCGCGTTTTCGGTGCGCGCCGCGCGGCTGGCGCCTCGCGGGCAGGTGTACGCGTACGAGCCCTCCGGCGGGAATCACGCGCTGCTCACGCGGAACCGCCAATTGAACGACGTACAGAATCTGCATATCGAAAACTGCGCGGTTTCCGGCGTGAGCGGGCAGATGACGCTGTTCACACCGGCGGGGAATGCCATCATGGGTTCTTTGGTACAGAACGCGAGCGGTTTTACCGAGTCGGTGAAGGCGACGACCCTGCATGAAATCATTGTGGGTCACGATATCCAGAAGCTCGACCTGCTGAAGGTGGACGTGGAGGGCGCGGAGTACGATATTTTTTTTGGCTGTCCGGATGAATCCATGGCGAAGATCCAACGCGTGGCGATGGAATTCCACGAGTTCGACTCGGAGAAACGGACGCACCGCGATTTGGTCGCGCTGTTGGAGGGACGCGGGTTTACCGTTGTCGTGGAGAATGGCTATTTTCCACAGCCGCAATGGTTTGGAACGGGCTTCAGCAGGATCGGCATCCTCAAGGCGTGGCGGGAATCATGCCCAGCGTGAATCGTATGCAAACGGACGCGTGGTTAATCCCTCCGGAAGATTTCGAGTTGCAACCTCATCAAGCGGACGTTTGGCGCGTCTTTCTTCCCGTTCGGTTTGATTCAATCCATTCCATCGTATCCGCCCTTTCAGAGGAGGAGCGTGGGCGCGCCGCAAAATTTCACTTCGAGAAAGACCGCAGTCGTTACATTGTCAGTCATGCCAGCCTGCGCGGCATTCTTGCGCGGTATCTTCAGCGCGCGCCAGAAGAATTGTCGTTTTCTGTCAACGAATACGGCAAACCGTTTCTCGCCGACCATGAACTTGAATTCAACCTCTCCCACTCTGGCGATTACGCGTTGATCGCCGTCACGCGCGAGCGAAATGTCGGCGTGGACGTGGAGCAAATCCGCGAGGTTGAAATCGAAGAACTCGCGCGGCGCAATTTTTCGCCGCGCGAAGTTTCCGCGTTGATAGCGCTGTCTCCCGAACGAAGGCTCAACGGTTTTTTCAATTGTTGGACGCGTAAGGAAGCATACATCAAAGCGCAAGGGTTGGGATTATCGCTCCCGCTGGATAGTTTCGACGTGTCGCTTGCGCCAAACGAACCCGCTATCCTCCGCGCGACGTTGCCCGACGCGATGGACGCTGTGTGGTGGTCCTTGCGTTCGTTGGAGGTTGCATCCAATTATGCCGCCGCGTTGGCTGTGAAAGGCGACGGCATGGAAATTCGATTTTGGGATTGGGAGATTAATCGCTCAGGTTAGCAGTCCGCAAGATTTATCTTGCGTTTCACTTGTTTTTGCAACTCGCCTTACGTAATTTTGTTCGTAACGCGAGACTGCAAAGCGTCTCGTTTTTCAGGCGACATGAATGTCGCGTTACGGTTTCCGCTTTCATCTATGGCGCGTGAAGTGAGTTTGTAACTTTATAGGCAAGGTGAATTTAGCGCCGCTCGCAAAGTGAACTTTGCGGCACATTTAATCGGCGGTCGAATCTAAATTCAGGCAGGACAGGGCGGATTCGCTTCGTTCGTACAGCCGATATAAATTATTTTCAGGGACGATGCAATACGTTTCGATCAGTTTGGCGGCGGCGTAGAATTTATCGCTCAGCGAGGCGAGATACACGGGGCGCTCGGGGAATGAATCTGCGACCGCGTTCAAGACGAGTTGAGAATCGAACGTGAACGGGTCGTCGGTAGGCCAGCCGAGAATGGTCACGTCTGGGCGGGACCCTTCCACTTTTTGGAAATAGCGAAAGATGAAATATTCGTCGGTGTCGGTGTACCACTCGGCGATGACAACGGCGTTTGGAGGAAGTTTCGTCAGCGTTTCGTTTCCGAAATTGTAGGCGTTGAAGTCGCCGCGCTTGTTGGGGTCAATGTAATAGGCGAACCCGTCGCGCAGACCGACGCCAATCTGCGGGATGCCGAGGAAGGAGTCGTCCACGCCGTTGCGTTCGGCGAGGCGCGGGACGGAACGGTAGAAGGGCGGAGTGAGCAGAATGGTTAGAAACAGGATGAAGGTCAGAATGAAGCGGGGTTTTATCCGCAGAGTCGTGAAAAAATGGTTTGCGCCGAGCGCCATCAAGATTGCAAAGAAAACGTACGACGTCAGAAAAAAAGCGAATTGGTCGGTGACGCGATAGAAGATTCCGAAGAGCATGAACACGATGAAAAATGCGAAGGCTTTGCGCGGCGAGGCGTCGGCGTTGACAAAGGCGCGGCGGATGCCGAAGATGCCCAGCAAAATTCCAAGCGGACCGAATTGAAACGCGAGGAAGCCCGCGTAAGTGAGCAGGCTGTTGCCCAAGACGGTCGGCGAAAAAAAGTCGAGGCGGCTGAGGAAGGTCGAGCCGAGCGCGGGTCCGACAGTTTCGTTGATGGACAGCGCGCGGGTGACGCGGATGAATTGAACGATGTACAGCGAAAGACCAAGCAGAAACCCGAGCGCGAGGTAAATAAAATTTTTCAGGTTGTTGATCTCGAAACGCGGATAACGCCGTGAAAGAAAACTGTAAAGCCCGAACGCGGGCGGAGCCAAAAATGCGAGGATGTGATTCGACGCCGCCAACCCGAGAAAGAACGCGCCGCCGATGAGGAATTTATTTTGTTTGGATTTTTCATATTCATCGAAGAAGATATAACTGACGAGCAGGAGAAAGATGAACAACGTGTACACTTCGGGCGTGGAGGAGTGCCACCAAAATGTGTGCGAGACTGCCAGCGCGAACGCGGCGAACGTGGATGCGAGGATGGATGATGTCAGCCGATGGGCGATGAGGAAGACGACCGTGACGCTTGCGGCTCCGAAGACCGCCGAGATGAGATTGACCAGCCATAATGGATTCATGGATGGGAATGTTTTTACCAGCGTGCGCCCGAGCATGATGTAGAGGGGATGATCCCACGCCGCTACGCCTACTTTCGAAAAGATAAACGAGTCGGACTTGAACTCATCTGGCGGCATTTCGGAAAATAGAAACGATTCGCCTGTGATGGCTTCGGTCTGCAGTTTGACTCCGTCGCCCCATGCCAGCGAGGGCGAAAGAGTGAGAATATAAAAACTGGCGGTCAGGATAAAGACCAGCGCAGTTATTAATTTGATTCGCATGTGTGGATTCGGTTCAATGCGCG
>JADLBX010000005.1 GCA_020847435.1 Anaerolineales bacterium | reverse complement strand
GGGAAAAAGATCGGAATGATTTAAAGGTACAAATCAACTGGCAATTCAAACCCGACAATGCTCGCATTAAACTTAAGCGGCTTTATCCCGTCACTGTCATAAAAAAATCAAGTTAGCAAAGTACTAGTCTCAAGTCTCCAGTCTCCAATCTCGAATTACCAATTACCAATTACCTATGTCTTCAATCCAAATCTACGACACCACCCTGCGCGACGGGACGCAGTCTGAAGGATTTACGCTTTCGGGCAACGACAAGATTCGCATCGCGCAAAAACTGGACGAGCTCGGCGTTGCGTTCATCGAAGGCGGCTGGCCTGGCTCAAACCCGAAGGATGTGGAATTCTTCGAACGCGCCCGTGACATGCAATGGAAGAACTCGCTCATCGCCGCGTTCGGCTCCACCTGCCGCGTCAAAGGCGGACCCGAAGACGACGCCAACATCAAAGCCCTGCTCAATTCCAAAACGCCCGTCTGCACCATCTTCGGCAAAACGTGGACGCTTCACGTCAAAGAAGTTCTGCAAACGACATTGGAAGACAACCTGCGCATCATCGAGCAGTCGGTCGCGTATCTTAAATCGAACGGCAAACGCGTCATCTACGACGCCGAACACTTCTTCGACGGCTACAAAGCGGATTCGGCATACGCGCTCGAAACCTTGCGTGCGGCGATACGCGGCGGCGCGGAGACCGTAGTTTTGTGCGACACGAACGGCGGGACACTGCCCTGGGATGTTGAATCAATTGTCGGCGAAGTGAAAGAAGCGGTTTCGCATCCGTTCGGGATTCACACGCATAACGATTCCGAGTGCGCGGTCATCAATTCGTTGATCGCCGTTCGGGAGGGCGCGGTTCAAGTGCAGGGGACGATCAACGGCGTGGGTGAACGATGCGGCAATGCCAACCTGGTTTCGATCATGGCAGACCTTGAGTTGAAGATGGGATACGCCTGCCTGCCGAAGGGAAACATTCAGCATTTATACGACTTGTCGCATTTTGTGGCTGAGGTGGCAAACGTGACGCCCAACGAGCATTTGCCGTTTGTGGGCAAGTCGGCGTTCGCGCATAAGGGCGGCGTGCATGTGGCGGCGATGCGGCGCAACGCGCAATCGTATCAACACGTGGAGCCTGAACTGGTGGGTAACAAAATGCGCGTGGTCGTTTCGGATTTATCTGGCAGAGGAAATTTGTTGAGCAAAGCCGAGGAACACGGCGTGGAAGTGGAAGGCGCGGAAGTGTTGCCCGTGTTGAACGAGATCAAAGAACTGGAAGCGCGCGGTTTTTCGTTCGAGGCGGCGGAAGCCTCGGTGGCGATGATGTTGAAGCGGCAGGAATACGGCTATCAACCGCCGTTTGAACTGGTGGATTTCTTCGTGAATGTGGAGCATCGCGCTGGGCGCGGCATTTTTGCGGAGGCGACGGTCAAAGTGAGAGTGCGGGGCGAATTATTCCACACCGCCGCCGAAGGCAATGGTCCCGTCAACGCGTTGGATCTGGCGTTGCGAAAAGCGCTGATCGGGCATTACCCGCAAATTGAAAAATTTCATCTCTCCGATTACAAAGTGAGGATTTTGGATTCGGATCACGGCACGGAGGCGATCACGCGCGTGTTGATTGACACGCGCAATTCAACTTCGCGTTGGAGCACCGTCGGCGCGAGCGCCAATATCATCGAAGCCAGTTGGCGCGCCCTGGCGGATTCGATTGAGTATGGATTGATGGTGGCGCATTGAGGAAGTAGACACGTAGACACGGAAACACGTAGACAGGTAGACACGTAACGAGTAAGTGAAAAGAAAAGTACAGACCATAAAAGAAAAGAGTCGCGCATATATGTATACCTGTGTACTTGCGTACCTGTATACAAGTACAAAAATAAACTATGAAATTCACCATTACCCTCCTCCCTGGCGACGGCATTGGACCCGAAGTTGTTGGCGAAGCAACCCGAGTCCTCGATGTCATTGCCAACAAATATGACCACACCTTCAACTTCCAAGAACGATTGATGGGCGGTTGTTCGATTGATAAATTTGGAACGTCGTTGACCGATGAAACGCTCGCCGATTGCCAAGCCTCCGACGCGGTTCTGCTCGGCGCGGTCGGCGGACCGAAATGGGACGACCCCAACGCCAAAGATCGTCCCGAACGCGGTTTGCTCGCGCTTCGCAAAGGTCTGGGCGTGTTCGCAAATCTGCGTCCCGTGAAGGTTCATCCTGCGTTGGTTGATTCGTCGCCGTTGAAACCTGAGAAATTGAAAGATGTGGATATTCTCGTGATCCGCGAGTTGACGGGTGGGCTATATTTCGGTCAACCCAAAATGCGCGAGAGGCGCGACGGCAAACAATACGCGGTGGATACGCTCGAATATTACGATTACGAAATCCAGCGCATCATCGAACTGGCTTTCGACCTGGCGAAAAGTAGAAAGAAGAAAGTGACCTCGGTGGATAAAGCCAACGTGTTGGAGTCGTCGCGGCTGTGGAGGCAGATCGCTTCAAACGTCGGGACGGCGAATCCAGGCATTCAGCTTGAGCATACGCTGGTGGATACCGCATCCATGCGGTTGATCACGTCCCCAGCGTCGTTCGATGTAGTCGTCACCGAGAACATGTTCGGCGATATTCTCACGGATGAGGCTTCGGTGTTGGCGGGTTCGATGGGGATGTTGCCGTCGGCTAGTTTGGGCGAACCAGCTGTCCCTGCGAATGAAGCGGGCGTGATCGGACTCTACGAGCCGATTCACGGGTCCGCTCCAGACATCGCAGGCAAGGGAATCGCAAATCCGATCGGCACGATCCTTTCGTGCGCTTTGATGTTAAGATATTCGTTGAAGTTGGAATTTGAGGCGCAGGCAATTGAAAACGCAGTGGACGCCGTTGTTGCATCGGGCGCAAAAACGGCAGACCTCGGCGGCACGTTAACCACCCGTCAGATGGCGGATGAAATTATTGAAAGGCTTTAAAAGGAGAAACGACAATGGCAATGGAATCGAAATTCATCTGGATGAACGGCGAACTTGTGCCGTTCGAAAAGGCAACGCTTCATTTTCTGACGCCCGCTTTGCATTACGGGGCGGGGGTTTTCGAGGGCATCCGCTCGTATGACACGCCCAAAGGCGCGGGCATCTTCCGATTGCGGGAGCATGTGGAGCGCTTGTTGGATTCGGCGCGCGTGTTGGGCTTTCGGGAATTGCCGTGGAGCGTGGAAGATTTGATCAAGGCGCATAAAGAGACAGTGCGCGCCAATGGTTTTACCGATTGCTACATCCGCCCGTTGATCTATCTGGACGGCGGCGGCTGGAATTTGAATGTGGACAAGGGCAAGCCCGCTCTGATGATCGCTGTTTGGGAATGGGCTAACTATTTGGGCGAGGACGCGCTGGCGAAGGGCATCCGCGCGAACATTTCTTCGTTCACGCGTCATCATCCGAATGTGGGCATGACCAAAGCCAAGATCGCGGGCAATTACGTCAACAGTATTCTGGCGAAGACAGAATCGGAACGGCTGGGCTTTCAGGAAGCGATCATGCTCGACCCGCAGGGTTACGTCGCCGAATGTACGGGCGAGAATCTGTTCGTGGTGCGCGATGGGAAGATCGTCACGCCGTCCACGGCGCCAATTTTGGAGGGCATTACGCGCCATTCCGTTTTTACGATCGCCAGAGATTTGGGTTACGAGACGCTCGAAATGCCTGTCTCGCGCGACCAACTGTACAACGCGGACGAGGTCTTTGTCTGCGGCACGGCGGCGGAGGTGATCGGCTTGTGCGAGATTGACTTCCGCACGATCGGCGACGGCAAATCGGGCAAGGTGACGCGCGAGATTCAAAATGTGTACCACGATGCGATCCGTGGAAAGATTGCCAAGTATGAAAGTTGGTGCGACTACATTGGGGAAGCAGTCACCGCAAGCTAGCCCATGCAGAACTCGGAGGTCGGAAGGCTTCCGAGTTTTTTGGGGGTTGTTGACAGCCGTACAGGATTGTGCTATTCTGTACGGCACGGAGGCTGCCATGCAAGAAACTAAATTGACCATTCGCTTGCCGCGTAAATTACTGGAAAACGCAAAACGCTACGCGAGGAATCAGAACACCACCCTCACGCAACTCATCAGTGAATATCTCGACCATATTCCCAAGCCGCTCGGCGCGCTGGATAACGCTCCAATCGTGCGAAGACTTTCGGGTACGCTCTCGCAGGATGTTTCTGTAGAGGATTACAAGCGCCATCTACGGAAAAAATATGGCTCCAAAAATTAAAACCCTGTTTGATTTGAATGTTGTGCTGGATGTTTTGCAGGAGCGCGATCCGTTTTATACAACATCTGCCCAGTTGCTTGCTCATGCCGAGACGGGAAAAATACAGGGTTTTATCGCCGCACACTCACTGACCACCCTGTTTTATTTGATTCAAAAGGATCAATCCGCGGCGCACGCAAAAGTGGCGATCACGAACCTTCTTCAAATTTTGAAAGTTGCAGCGGTTGACCAATCTACAGTCGAGCAGGCATTGAATTTACCTTACAGGGATTTTGAAGACGCAGTGCAAATGATGGCGGCGGTGCAATGCAAAGCGGATTATCTCGTCACTCGCAACGTAAAGGATTTTCAGCCTGCGCCTCTGTCAGTTATACAACCAAGTGAGTTGTTGGCTCTGATATAGAGTCTTAATACAGACCCGACAGGCGCAGCGCTGACTGCCCGATAGGGCGTGTCGAAGCGTCTCATCGTGACGCACGTCCACCGCAACGCGCGCGTGGACATAGGTCACGATTTGCCAGGCGTTCGCGGAGACCTGTCGGGTCTTTTCTTTCCTCGTGTGACGTGTCGGTTTTGTTGTATACTTTCTTATTATGGATAATGACCACCTTGATACTTGGATACGCTTTTTAGATCCAGAAGAATTACGCCCCAGTTTAATGTTGGCTTCAATTTATATTGCGACATACGAAATTTTAAAAGACTCCATCATAGGTCGTATCAAAGATTTTTATGTGACTGGCTTTAATGAGAATGGTGAAATAGTTGGTGAAGATTATCAGTCGAAAGTTCTGAGCAAGAACAAAAGTGTACTTTATGCATCTCTCGATTGGCTGCAAGAATCAGATGCAATAACGGACGATGATATTGAAACATTTAATAAGGTAAAACAGTGTCGTAATAATATTGCTCATGAAATTTCCCGTATGCTATCTGAGGGCTTACCCAAGGATTTTTCGGATCGCTTTAGTGATATGGTGTCTCTCGTAAGCAAAATTGAGAGGTGGTGGATTGTCAATTTTGAAATACCATTGAACCCAGAATTCGCAGATAAAGAAATAATTGAAGACGAAATCATTCCTGGTCCAATCGCAGGTTTGCGAATGATGATTGATGTTGCATTGGGTGACGATGAAAAATCAAAATATTACATCAATGAATTTAGGAAAAATTTTCCCAACCACAAGTTTTCCTCTTGACATCCTCCTCCCTCCGTCATACAATGCCGCCAATCTACAATCAAAAAACGCTGACGAGGACGAGTACGTTTCAAAGCGATTTCCAGAGAGCCGAGCCGTTGGTCGAGTATGCCGTAGGCGTGTATCGAGACCAACGTGATGAAAGCAAGGCAAAAGCGCAGAAGCCGAATGGACCTCCGAGTTGCAACGTGAAAGATACTAGAGACTGGATAATTAGAGTCCGGTCAACTAGTAGCGAGTACCAGAGACGGGAACTGCACCCGTTACCCCGCAGAGTTTCTTAGAACGATAGATATTAGATAATTAGAGAGTAGAGATTAGTCTATCGAACTAGCAAACTAAATGAGTGACGCTGGCTTCCTTTCCCTGTTGCATCACACAGGGAAATTTTGTTTATAAGGCAGGCGTTTAACTTGGGTGGCACCACGAGAGTCCCCTCTCGTCCCACTGGACAGGAGGGGATTTGCGTTTAAATGCAGAATGATGAATACAGAAGTTAGAATTCTTCATTCTGCAATCTGCATTCTGCATTTCCGAAGGAGAATTTATGCTTCTTGAATCAACCCAAGTCCAAACCATCATTCGCGAGATCTCCGCTGACCTCGAGACGCCCGTCAGCCTGTATCTCAAACTGCGTGGAGACGGCGCGTCGTTCTTGCTCGAGTCTGTCGAAGGCGGCGAGCGGATCGCGCGCTATTCGTTCATCGGAGTCCAGCCGCGTGCGGAATATATTTTGCGTGGCGAAGAAATTGAGATCAAAGATGAACACGGTTCGCGCACCACACACGTTGATGGCGACCCGACTCGCTTTTTGCAAAATGAAATGGATCGCTTCCCCGCCGTCCGCGTGCCGAACGCGCCGCGTTTCACGGGTGGGTTGGTGGGCTTTCTCGGGTTCGAGTCGGTTCGGTTTTTTGAACCAACTCTCGGCGCGAAAATGAAGCGCGGTTCACTTCCCGATGGCATGTACATGCTGGCAGATACCATCGTCGCGTTTGACCATGCGCGGCGCAGCATCTTCCTCATCGCCAATGTGTTGGATGGAAACGCCGAAGCCGCGAATCAAAAATTGGATCTGATCGAGTCACGTATTCAACAGCCGTTGCCGCCCGCGCCCAAAAAAGAGATCACGCCGTCGAAAGTTAAATCGAATCACACGCAGGGCACGTATGAAGACATGGTTCGTTCTGCCAAGGAAAATATTTTGGCGGGCGATATTTTTCAGGTGGTGCTTTCGCAGCGCTTCACGCGTGAGACCAACGTCGAGCCGTTCGATGTCTATCGCGCCGTGCGCCGACTCAACCCGTCGCCGTACATGTTCTTTTTTGATTTCGGAACCGTGGACGGCGAGCCGCTCTATCTGTGCGGATCGTCGCCTGAGATGTTCGTGCGTTTGGAAGGAAGAACCGCCTCACTCCGCCCGATCGCTGGGACGCGACCCCGAGGCAAAGACAACGCCGCTGACGACGCTCTCGCGCAAGAACTCCTCGCCGATCCGAAGGAACGCGCCGAGCATGTCATG
>JADLBX010000004.1 GCA_020847435.1 Anaerolineales bacterium | reverse complement strand
TCCTGCCTCAGTTCATGAAAGTCGGCTAAAAGCCGACTGATCGCGCCAGTCCGAAGGACTTCCATGTACTGAGCAGGCGGCTTTAGCCCCGCTTGTCAAAATCCATCTACAACCTTTTAGTGCACCCTCCCGCAATGTTTCCGCGCAAGGGATATTGTTTTCACGTATAATCGAAAATATGGAATTATCGCAAAGACCCCCGTATGTTTGGGATTACGACCTCGACCAGAGGCAGTTTATAGACATCCTTGAGGGCCGCGTGACCAAAGGACGGCTGAATCAGGATTGGGCAGCGCGTCGTCTGTTGGAGTATGCTCCGTACGAGGAGATCATCCGCTTGATAGGTTTTCGTAAACTGGTGGAAAACTGGCCCCGTTGGCGCGTAAAAATCCGCTCGAAGAGCCGCGTGCGCGGTTTTGACTTTCTTGTTAAATGGGTCCCTGAAAAACACCCTGAGTTGCTCCGTGGCTAACGATCCCTCCTTTTACTTCGACGTTCTCTATCCCTTTCAAGACCTCGCGATCAAGGCGATCAATCAGGCGGATACGGGTTTTTATCTTACGGGCGGAACCGCGGCATCACGCGGGTATCTCGATCACCGCTTTTCCGACGATTTAGATTACTTCGTCAACGACGACAACCGCTTCGGATTATGGGTGGAAAGAATCATTGACGCGCTAAACAAGAAATGGGAATGCAACGTCATAATGAAGGAGGAACGCTTTGCGCGCCTCATTCTCGTTCAGGAAAATTTCTCCCTAAAAATCGAGATGGTTAACGATGTACCTGCGCGAGTCGGCGAAGTTCAAAATCATCCCATTCTCGGAAGGCTGGACACCGCCGAGAACATACTTGCAAACAAAGTCACGGCGCTCCTCGATCGCGAAGAGCCGAAGGATTTCGCCGATATTTGGGGGTTTTGCTGTCAGAAAAATCTTTCCCTTCAAGAAGCGATCACAGGCGCACAAGGAAAAGCCATAGGCATCTTCCCTGCCGACCTCGCGCGGGTATTACTTTCAGTGAGCAAAACAGATTGGGAAACTGTCCGTTGGATCAAGTCTCCTCCAGCGGACACGTTTATCTCGCAGTTAAATTTTTTGGGAGAGCGTCTCCTGCTGGGAAAGTAGGCAAACTCTCCACGCAAGATTGCAGGGAGGTTTTTACATGTATTCAGGCAGTCTCAGCCAATAAATTGTTTCTATCCCTCGATCAACTTCTTCATCGCGCCGAGCGTGGATTCGAGTCCCGCGATCATTTGCTTCTTCATCATGTCCTCCATGCCAGGGACTTTGGGCATCCCTGCGGGAGTGAGCGTTGCGTCCATTTGCAGGGTGAGTTTGGTTCCTTTGCCGTCCGCTTCGAGGAGGTAGGTGTTTGTCACATCGGAAGCGGGAGGCGCGGCGAAGGTCTTCACGCCAAACTTCTTGTTCGGCTCGAACGCGACCACCTCGTTTGTGGTCGTATTTTTGAATCCCATCGAAGTGGTCTCGATCTTGTATTTCGTCCCTAACTTGACGGGACCGTCCGCTTCGATTCCAGTGATGTAGGAACTCAATTTCTTTTGGTTGTCGAGATTGGTGATGAACTCGAACACTTTCTCGACGGGCTTGCTGACGTTGACGCTAATTTCGATGGTTGCCATTAGGTTTCTCCTCAGGTATTCTACGTAATTGGTCGAAAAGATTATCCGCGTAGGATGCGTTCTCTAACGCATCCGTCGGCGCAAGAGAGCGCCGACTACACTTTCCTTTTTATAGAAACTTATGATCGACTACTTCGATAACGACAGCACGGATTATAGCCCCTTCAATCTTTTGAAGGTGAAAGCAAGGACGAAAAACAATGTAGCCGTAAGTACTATCGCCGCGCCAGAGGCGATACTCAAATAAAACGAAAGATACAACCCGATAATTCCAGATAGCGAGGCGAAAATTGCCGCAAGAAACATCATCCTCGGCAGACGATTCGTGAGCAGGTATGCCGTCGCGGCGGGGGTGACGAGCATCGCGACCATGAGCGCCACACCGACCGTTTGAAGCGAGACCGCGACGGTGACGGCGATCAGCACGAGCAGGAGGTTATTGAGCAAATCCACGGGGAGGCGGAGTGTGGCGGCAAGGATGGGGTCAAAGGAGAGCGTGGTGAATTCCTTGTAGAAGGCGAAGATGACGAAGAGGACGATTCCGCCGAAGAGGAGAATCAGCCATAAACTTTGCATCGAAACGGACAGCACATCCCCAAAGAGGAAGTGACTCAAATCTACGGCGTAACTGCGGACAGTGGAGATGAGCGCGATGCCCAGCGCGAACATGCCCGCGAAAATAATTCCAATCGCAGTATCTTCTTTAATTTGAGAATTCTTGCTGATCGCGCCGATGCCCAGCGAGGCGACGATGGCTGTTCCTAACGCCCACCAAAACAACTCGTTGCGCGCGCCGCCACTGACGAGGTAACCGAGCGCGATACCAGGCAAAATTGTATGCGCGAGCGCATCGCCGAAAAACGCCATGCCGCGCAAGACGACGAATGTCCCAACTACCGCGCAGACGATGCCAACGAGAACCGCGGCAATCATGCCGCGTTGCATGAACTCATATTGGAGCGGTTCAATCAAAAAATTAATGATTGTGGTCATGTTCCCCATCATCACAACGATCATCAACCGCCAGCATACTTCCATCATCCGTAGAGCGTAACCGCCCACCGTAAGCTTTCATGAGATTGTTCGTTTGCATCACACTTTGCGGAACTCCAAATGCAACAATACGATGATTGAGTAACATAATTCTATCGAAATGACTCGCGGCTTGCTCCAAATCATGCGTGGCAACCATGACTGTAACTTTTTCTTCTTTGAGTCGGTCAAGCAGATTCAAAATACCTTCCTGCGCAGGCATATCCAATCCAGTCAACGGTTCGTCCATCAACATCAGTTCGGCTTCCTGCGCGAGGGCGCGGGCGATGAACATGCGTTGTTGTTGTCCGCCTGAGAGTTGACCGATCTGCCGCGTGGCGAGGTCGCTCATTTCGACGGTTTCGAGCGCGTGATGAACGAACTCCCAATCTTTTTTATGGGGCCAGTTGAAGGGACCGAGTTTCGCCGAACGCCCCATCATCACCGCATCCGCAACCGAGACGGGAAATTTCCAATCCACTTGTGCGCGCTGCGGAATGTAGCCGATGCACACATGCTTATTCGGGCGCGAGCCATAAATTTTCACCTCGCCCGACGACGGTTGCAAAACGCCAGCCACAACTTTGAACAACGTGCTTTTGCCCGCGCCGTTCGGTCCGACGACCGCGATACGCTCGCCTTCGTGTAAATGGAAAGTGATACTCTCAAGCGCGTTCATCCCGTTGTAGCGGACGGCGAGACCCGCAACATCAAGGATGGGTTGGTTGGTTTCGTGGTGGGTGTGAGGGTACATGAGGTCAATGCCGTACCGCGACATTCATGTCGCTTGTTGAAACGCAAAATGAATTTTGCGGTACGCGGCGAATCATTTCAACGCATCAACGATCGCCGTCACGTTGGATTTCATCATCTCGATATACGTCGCGGCGGGCGCGCCGTCGGTCAACGACTCAAGATGCAGGTCGGTAACAACTCTTACGCCTGTTTCATCGGCGATTTGTTGCGCGAGCGCGGGGTTGTCGCCTGCATCCAAAAAGATCGCGGGCGCGCCGCTGGCTTTGATCTGGTCGATCAACGCCGCCATTTGTTGGGCAGACGGCGACGCGTCGGCGCTGAAACTTGGCAAGACATTGCCGACAACCGTAAAACCGTATCGTTCTGCAAAATAACCAAGCGCTTCGTGATTCGTCACAAGCAGTCGTTTTTCAGGCGGGATTTGATTCACCTGTTCGACGATCCACGCATCGAGCGCTTGCAACTCCGCCGCATACGCGTCGGCGTTGGCTTTGTACACCGCCGCGCCGTCGGGGTCGAGATGCGTCAACCCTTCGCGGATGTTTTCCACGCAAGCGATCACGTTGTTCGGGTCGAGCCAAATGTGCGGGTCAAAGCCGCCCAAAGCAGGATCAAGCCGTTTGCCCACGCCCATCGAAGCATACACAAATTCCATGTGCCCATTGGCGGCTTGGAGCATTGGCTCGAGAAAAAGTTCGTATTTATCATCGAACAGGATTAACAACTCGACATCGGCGACCTTCGCCACATCTTGCGGAGTATACTGATACGAATGCGGGTCCGCGCCGACGGGGAGGACTGACCCAATATGGACGCGTTCGCCCGCCACGTTCTGCGCGATGTCCGCGAGCAGTGGAGTGGATGCGAGGACTTCAAACTTTGGCGCGGCAGGCTGAGGCGCCGCGTCGGTCGAAGTCGGCGAGACAGCCGCAATGGTGGGCGAAGCGGATCGTCCTCCGCAGGCGGTTAAAAAGAGGAGGAGAAAAAAACTGACGAGGCGTTGTTTCATCTAAGTGGAGGAATCCAATTCAACAGTTTCGCTTGGCAAGAATTCTTTTTTGAGCAAGAAATACGCGCCGCTGAAATAATCGTCCACACTGCCGACCATCAACGAGCCGCGCACAGGCAGGATGTTCACCACTTCCCAGCCTTCGAGCCCGAACTCGTCGAGCGCGCCGACTTCAAAACCTTTGCCGAGCGGATCGTCCGCCATCAACGCGTGCGCGGGCAGGCGGATCATTTTGTAGCGATAGACCTTGCCGCCCTTTTGCAAACGCTTCTGCGCGGACTCGAGCCGAACGCGGCGTTCCTGTTCGCGTTCCGATTCGATCTCGCGCTTCATCCTTGCCAATTCCGGCGAAGCGAGAATCTCTTTCGCCACTTCGATCATTTCATCGTCGTCGCCCATCGTCACCATGACGAGAAATTCATAGCCGCGCCGGTCGTTCAGTTCGACGAGTCCTTCCGCCGCTTCGAGACGAGTCAACCATTCGCCGTCTTCGGTCATCAGTTCGTAGAGGGTTTCGCGGTCGCGCATTTTTACGAGTTCGTCAATCTGGGTCATTGTGTCCTCCAGAATTCAATAACGCTATTGTATCATCCGAAAAATAATAGACCTCTTGCGAAAGTCGTTTTCGCCACAGAGAGCACAGAGAAAAAGAGAATTTCTCAAAGGTCTCTGTGGACTCTGTGGCTAAGCAAGAAACACTTATGCAAGAGGTCAAATATAGCCCCGGCGGATGCGGGGCTATGGAGGCGGTCTTCTAAAAATTTTGAACACGAATGGCGCAAATGGACGAATTGCGCGAATTTTTTGGGATTTATTTGCAGTATCCGCGTTGAAATCCATCCGCCATCCCCCGGTCTACCTGAAATTGAACTCTTCGAAGTGGATATTTTCACCCGGCACACCGAGCGCTAAAAATTTCTTCTCGAACGCTTGCACCATGGGAAGCGGACCGCACATGTAGACGTGATGCCCGCGCACGTCGCCGCCCGCGTTCTTGGCGATCTCCTCGACGGTCAGCGAGCCGCCGATCGCCGAATAGCGGATGTTCACTTTCAGGCGCGGGTTGCGTATCCCGGCGGTCTCGATCTCGTCATAGAACAACACTTCGTCCCTGTGCCGCATGGTGTAGTAAAAATCAACATCGTGATCGAGCGTGCCGCGCAGATCGCGGATGAAGGCAAGGAACGGCGTCACGCCGATGCCGCCGGCGATCCAGATCTGCTTCTGCCCCCCGTTTTTGAAGTCGAACATGCCGTGCGCGCCTTCGACGATGGCGTCGGCGCCGGGTTTCAACTCGTTGAACAAAGCGCGCGTGAAATCGCCGCTGGCTTTGATGGTCAGCCGCAACACGTCTTCATGCGGCGCGCTCGAAATGGTGAAAGGATGCGACTCGTTCAAGTTCTTCTCGCCCGGGAAACGCACGAAGATGAACTGTCCCGCGCGCTGTTGGGCGATCGGCGTGTCTTTGGCGCGCAGAGTTACTTCGGTTGTGAAATTGGTCGGGTGGCTGACCTGCTCCACCGTGTACGGAATATGTTTCTTGAAGAAGCGCCCAAAGAACTGGGTCTGCAAATAAGCGACCGTGCCGATAATAAAGAAGACCTGCACGTAGTTGATGGCAATGAACGCGTCGAGCGGATCACGGATCGTCAGCGAATGGATAAAAGCCAGGATGAAGAAGATGCCGACGTATTTTTTGAGGTTCTTCCAGCCTTCATACGTGCCGCCGGTGATACGGTTCAAAAACGGGATGCGCGGCGACAGGCTGACCAGCGCGATCGCGACGATGCCCGTGAAGGCGATCACCGCCAGATAATTCCCCAACGCCCAGCCGCTCAACGAAATGGGCACGGTCAGCACGTGGACGAAGATCAACAACAGCGCCGCCGTGGAGGTGTGACGGTGAGTCACATACATTTTGTCGAGTCCGCCGAAATACGGCTCCGCCCATTTCGGCCGCGCGGCGAGCGTCAGCGAACACGCCATCAACACGATGTTGATCGAACCGATGATCTCCCCCGCATACTGGCGGATGAATTTCTCCCGCCCATCGTTCACCGGCGGAAAGACCAGCCAGACGACCACAGTGAGGCAGACCAAAAAGACGATGAAAAGATTGCCGAGATTACTGCGTTTCATGCACGTCTCCTAATTAATGACGCTTACACAAACCTAAAGCCGATCCACCAAGCCTCACTACTCTCTTTCAAATTCACACAGAGTTAGCGAACAAGGGAATCTTTTTCAAGCAACTCACCTGACTCAGCCTCAGCGGTTTGCCACAGAGTTCTTTGATCGGTGTCTCGCGGTGTCTCGCGGTTTCTCAGCGAACTCTGTGGCTGACTGCATACGCGCGAGCCATTAAATCAAAAGCGACGCGGAATCACTCCCGCGTCGCCGCTTCGGCTAGAACGATTTCAGCGCGTCCTCGAGGCTCGAATGGATCTCGAACACGCGCTCGAAGCCCACCATCTCCAAGACGCTCCGGACTTCCGCGCGCGGGTTGAGCAGTTTTATCCGCTCCTCTTTCTCTCCTGCCGATGCCTTCTTCGCGGATTTCATCGCCGCCCAGCCGTTCTCCGAATCCTCCACCGCCTCGCCGCGCGATAACAAGGCGATCGTATGCATCGCCACCAACCCGGCGCTGCTCACATAGGTCAGGTCGCGCATATCGAGCAAAAAATAACGCGCGCCGGAGGCATACAACTCCTTCGCCCGCCCGATCAAATCCTGATAATTCTGGCTGTCCAGCTCGCCGCTCAGGCGCAGGACCGTAACTTCCACGTTGCCCGATCGTTTGGATACCTCAATTTCCATGGCTCCTCCAGCAAGGCAAAGATACGCCCATTATAAACCGGCTTTCCGTTCCACACGCGCCAACCGCCGGGCAATTTCCTCCAGCCAGTGTTTGCGCGCATACGCCGGCAGGTCGGCGCGTTCCGCCGCGCGGCGCGCAGATTTCGTCCATTTCAACGCGGCTTTCACGTCCCGCGTTTTATGTTCGTGATACTTCGCCAATTCGACGTGCGCGTACACGTGACCCGCCTTCGCCGCGCGTTCCCACAAGCGGACCGCCTCCGCGTAATCGCCGCGCCGCTTTTGCAGGCTGGACAAACGCTTCACCGCGACGTGGAAATCTGCCTCGCCCAGCGGCGACTCGAGTCCACGCTCGAACAGCCGCGCGGCTTGGTCGAGATGACCGAGATCCTCGAACAACTTACCCAGCGCCACAAAGTCCAAGCCGTGCTGAACCGCGCCGTCGTACGGATTCTCCAACATATCATTCATGTGCGCGAGCAACGCCGCCATCGCGGTCACATCCATCGCGTTGTGATAGAACACCCCCGCCAGCGGACGCGCATCGCCGGTCCGCAAATAATCGAAATACAGCCAGGGGATTTCGTAGCCCGGCACCTCCTCGCTCGAGCGCGTGAACCCCAGCACATGCTCCTCGAGGTATTTCAATGCGCGCGATTCGAGCCGGTCGCGCCACAACCGCCGTGCCAGCGGAAGCAAGTCCACATGGGAAAAATCGGAAAACGGGATCGGCGTCTGATGCAGCGTGTAGCGCGTCTTCAGCAACGGTGCGTCGAACGCCTTGCCGTTGAATGTGACCAGCGCCTCGCACGGCGCGAGGAAATCCGCCAGCCCTTCGAGGAGCGCGGGTTCCTCGGCAGGGTCGCGCATGAAGAACTGCTTCAACACGAATTGATCCTCGATGAAGCGCGCCGCGCCGATGAGGAAGGCGTAGGTCCCCGTCCCCCCGGAGAGACCGGAGGTTTCCGTATCGAGGAACGCGAATTTTGAGATTGGGAGACTCGAGACTTTGGGATCGTTCGCCCATTGGGAGATCAAGGAAAGAGGGAAAGAGGAAAGCAGCGCGGAAGAGCCGTAGAGGTAAGCGCCGGGAAAAGCTTGTTCTGCCGCGAACACGTCGCCGCGGCGGGTGTGGAGGAAACCTCCAGCGACGAGTGAGTCGATCGCAGGCGAGCCAGCCTGAACCGGGGGAAGATGCGAGGTCCCCTTTTTGACTCCCAATGATTTGAGTTTATCCGCAAGCGCAGGTTTAACCATCCAGACGATTATAACCAAACTGGCGCATTGACTTGGCGAACTTGTAGCAATTTGCCGCATTACGATCGGCAAACTGGCAAATTGGCAATTTGCCTACAATTTTAATTTGTCGGCATACCAGCCCTCCCAGCGGCAATTCCGACCCAATGGGAGATGCGCTTATGATCGTTCCCTCCCAACCAACCCGTCACATTTTTCGATTTCAACTGTTCTATAATCGAGTATTCCGAAAACCATGAATAATCTGGCAACCGATCAACGCCTCTCTGTCTGGGTCAAACTGCTCTACGGCTCCGGCGATTGGGGCATCTCCAGCATCGGCATGATGCGCTCGATCTTCCTGGCGCTCTATCTCACCGACGTGGTGGGGCTGGAACCGCGCCTCGCCTCCTTCGGCGCATTGTTCGGCATTATCTGGGACGCGGTCAACGATCCGATCATCGGCATTCTTAGCGACCGTTTGCAATCGCGCTGGGGCAGGCGGCGACCGTTTTTGCTTTGGTTTGCGATTCCCTTCGGCTTGAGTTTTGTCATCTTGTGGTCTGCGCCGAATTGGGAGAACCAGTTCGCCCTGCTGGCTTACGTGACGCTCTCGTTCATGATCTCGGATACGTTGACGACCCTCGTCTCCGTCCCGTTTCTTTCGCTGACGCCCGAACTGACCTCCGATTACGACGAGCGCACCGCGCTGACGAGTTTCCGTTCCTTCTTCCAGTTGGTCGGCGCGCTCTCGATGGTGATCGCCGCGCCCTCGATTGTGGACCTGGTGATCGAGGCGGGCGGCACACAACAACAAGGGTTCATCGCGGTCGGCGCGTTGTTTGGGGTTGTGGGCGCGCTGCCCCTATTCCTGATCGGGCTTTTTATCCGGGAGAGGTCAACGCCCGAACAACAAGCAACCATGCCCTTCAGCGAAACCCTGCGCGCCGCGTGGAAGAACCTTCCGTTTCGCTACGCGGTGGGTATTCACATGCTCAACTGGTCGGCGGTGGATATGGTGGCGGTGGTCTTTCCATACTTCCTGCTGTATTGGGTTGCGCGGGGCGACCTGCTCGCGTCGATCAATGTTTTTGGCGCCGCCCTCGCGTATGAATCCGTATTTTTCGGAATCCTCATGCTCGTTTGCATCCTGTTCGTGCCGTTCTGGTTGTGGGTCTCAAAACTCAGGGATAAACGCGAAGCGTACGCCTTCGGCATGAGTCTCTGGGTGGTTATAACCTTCCTGATCTATTTGATCCAACCCGGCGACGCCGCGCGCCTGTTCATCCTCTCCGCCTTGGCGGGCATCGGCGTTTCAGCCGCGTACACCCTGCCGGATGCGATGTTTGCCGACGTGATCGATTGGGATGAACTGCGGACGGGCCGCCGCCAGGAGGGAATCTTCTACGGCATCCGCACGCTCATCCGCAAATTGACCGGGGCGCTCGTCCTCTTCCTGACTTTGCAGGCGTTGGGCTGGTCCGGCTATGTATCCCCGCCGGAGGGCGCGCTCCAATTCACGCAAAGCGACTCGGCGCTGCAAATGATTCGATTATTGGTCTCGCCGCTGGGCGCGATCATGCTTTCCGGGACGATCGTCCTTGCCAGGCTGTTTCCCCTTTCGCGCGAAAGACATCGCCGCATTCAACGTCTGCTCGAAAGAAGAAGGCAACGGATAAGCAGGTGAACAAAATAAAGCGTAACCACAAAGGATAGAAAAGGCGTTAATTTTTTAAAGGCGATTTCCTTCGTGCCTTTGTGTCCTTCGTGGTTGAAAAAAGTTTCTCGTTTAAAACAAGAATTTCAAAACACAAACGCGA
Source organism: Anaerolineales bacterium (assembly GCA_020847435.1). Classification (GTDB taxonomy): domain Bacteria; phylum Chloroflexota; class Anaerolineae; order Anaerolineales; family Villigracilaceae; genus Defluviilinea. Next base: position 12,518 of record JADLBX010000004.1, on the reverse strand, counting down.
TCGCCATCCCACAGAGCATCACATCAAAAACGACGAGGAGTAGCCACATCAGCCACTGGGCGGGCGCGTTCTTCTCCAGCACCGCGTCGGAGGGGTTGTTCGGATCGTAAAACACCATCACCTGCGCGCCTTCGGGATACCGATTCACGACCTTGCCTGCGCCTGTCCCGCCCACCTCCATGCCCGGCGCGATCTTCGCCCCCTGATACGACTGTCCGCCGACTTGATACGAATATTGCACAACGGGATAGTTCGTCGAACCGTCGCTCGAACTCCTGCGTTCCAAATACGAAGCAAGCACCATCCCCATCGTGGGCGACCACGATTGTACCGCCGCCATCTTTCGGCGGGTGGCAAAGATGATGGCAAGAAAGATCACGTTCAAGATCCCGAACACACAACCAATGATCCCGACGGTAAGCAACATTTCGTTATTGATGTCCATTTGCCCAGTCTCCAATCTCTAGCGCTCGATAATCTTGTAGCGCAATTTGCTAAATTGCGCTTGGCAAATTGGCAATTTGCCTACAACTTTAACTTGCTGAGATACTAATCTCCAGTTACCGTAACCTGAATGATCGCCGTATCCACGCGTTGATCGTTTCGAATCACCTGCAACTGCACAGCATACAACCCGCTCAAACCTTCCGTGTTCCACTCGGCAAGTAGACCATTGGTCACAGGCGTGTCGCCCTCGCCGATCTGAATCCACTCTTGCGGATTGAGTCCCTGCCCGACGAGCACACGATACGAAGCAAAGTCCGCGCCTGTCGCCGTGCCGTTGACTTGCACTGTGCCGCCGACTTCTGAAAACAACTCAGGGAAGGCGATATTCACATCGGGGTTGAAAGGCGGTGCTTGAATCACGTCATACGATGACGGCGGAATCGCCAAGCCCGCGCCCTCCGCCCACGCACGCGCGTCAGATGGAACGACGAGATAGACGCGTTCTTCGATCAATTGCGGCAAAGTGAACACCGTCGCAAGCAATCCCGTCTCGCGGTTGATCGCATACTTGCGATACATGTTGTCCGCCTGCACAGGTTCGTTTCCTTGCAAAAAAACTTCATTCACCACGTTCGGGCAATCCGAAGTGGGCAACATCCCAGATGGATCGCACACATTGACCACCGAAACTCCCGCTGGCAAAGACCAATCTTGCGCGGGCAAATTTTGCGAGGCGATCTGCATCAACGCGTTCCACAACACGGCAGGGATGCGCGGCGACAATTGGGTTGAGTCATGCGAACCCGCCCATACCGCCACCACGCGCGCAGGCGAATATCCGATCGTCCACGCGTCGAGCGCGTCCTCGGTCTGGCCAATTTTTATGGCGGCGGGAAACCCAACATTGAACGCGCTTGAACGGTCTTGGCGCGCGGTCTCGTCGCTCAACGAATGATTCATCAAATACGCCAGCGCGGGCGTGACCACTGGCTTCGCTTGCGGCGTCATCCAATCGAGCCACACGCTGTCGTCGTTTCCCTCCACGCGCAAAATCGTCACAGGCTCGAACGCGTCGCCGACGTTCTGTCCAAAATAAACGCCCTGCTCCGCGAAGACTCCATACGCGCCCGCCGCGTTCAACAACGACAAATCCGCATTGCGTTGAACGCCGAACGACGACGCGATGTTGTCCACATTTTCAACTCCCATTTGCGCGAACACTTGCGCGGCGGGCGCGGGATAATCGTTCGCCAACGCGGTCCGCAAACGGATCGGTCCGTGATACACGCCGTCGAAGTTTTGGATGTCGGTTTTGCCTGGGATATCCCACACCAGCGACGCGGGACTCAAGCCTCGAGTGAATCCCGCCAAGTAGACAAACGCGTCTAACGCGGACCCAGACCTGTGCGCGCCTACGAGCGGCGTTTCTCGCCCCTCGAACGTTTCGCCGACGACCGCAAGGACTTGTCCCGTTGTGGGATCGGTCACGATGGCGCTCGCGGACGAATCGGGAATCGTTATCGAAGGCGGCAGAGCGGATAAAAATCTCAGCGAGTCACATTGCATGGACGGGTCGGACAGACCTGCGAGCCGCGCGGCATAAAACGCGGCGACACACGACGATTGCTTTTGCACGTTGAAGTCTAATGTTGAAATGATCGTCAAGCCGCCGCGCTCGATGCGGGCGCGGGGGAATTGCGAATCCAATTGGGCGAGGAGCAGGTTGACGAAAGCCGCGGCAGGTCGAACGTCGGAAAGAAGCGGCGGTTGAAACGTGGGAGATTCTCCCAGCGCGTTGGCGGTCGCTTCGTCGGATAAAAATCCAAGAGCCGACATCTTCCGAATCGTTTCCTGTCCGCGTTCGAGGGCGGTCTGCGGCGCGTCGTGCGGATCCAGACTCGGCGATTCGCACACCGCCGCGAGGATGGCGGATTCGGCTGTGGTGAGTTGCGTTGCCGATTTTCCGAAGTAGAGTTGCGCCGCGCTTTCCGCGCCGAAGGCATAGCGACCGAAGTTCGCCGAGTTGAGGTACCACTCGAGGATTTGCGTGCGCCCAAACTCCGAGGTGATCTGCGCGGCGAGGATGCGCTCGCGCAACGCGCGGCGGAGGGAGGGCGACTCGTTGAAGAGGAGGAGGTCGGAAACGAGGCGCTGCGCGAGGGTGTTGTGAGATTCGTAATTGGTCAGTGTGGCGAGATCGTAGCCCGCGTGGTCGTAAAAGTTTGGGTCGGAGGTCGCGATGACCGCGTCGGCTAGCGATTGGGGGAGGTGTTGCGGGTTCGTGTCGCTGAGCGGAATGTAGCGGCGCGGCGAATCGTCGGGCGCGAAGGTGAATAAAAGATTGTCGCCCGTTCGGTCGTAGATGCGCGTGGGCTGGAGGAGGAGTCCGTTTGGAGGGTTGAGGAGAATTGGAAGAGTTTCGGTCGAAGGGAGGTCGCGAGTGAGGTTGACGTACGCGAACGCGGCGACGGCGATCAGCGCGGCGAGAATGAGCGAGAGAATCATCCCCGCGCTGAGGAAAACGTTACGCGCGCGGGCTTCGTCCTTGTTCCGCTTTTCGATACGACGCTCGCGCCTCGCGCGCAGGATCGGGATGGTGGAGGGCATGGGGCAAGTATACAGGGAAACAAGTAGACAGGTGAACAGGAACTGATGAAAAACGCAAAGGGTTAAAAAAACAGAAAATAGTCATTTGAAGGTCATGCTATACTTTGATTAGAGATGTCTAGCCTTGAACCTATCACATATTTTACATTCGTTGTGACTGTTTATCGAACAAGCAAGATCGAAAAATATTGGAGATAAGCCATGAAAGTCAATTATGACAGTAAAACCGATACGCTCACAATTATCTTCGCCGAAACGTCTGTTGCCGAAAGCGACGAAGATAAGCCCGGCGTGATCCTGGACTATGACGATCAAGGGAATCTCGTCTCGCTCGAGATCTTAGATGCATCGCGGCGAGTCAATTTGCCAAGTAAGATCGAGTATCAAGTTTCACCCATGGCAGGCTAAACAGACGATATAAACAAAAACTCCAAGTCAAGCGCTTGGAGTTTTCATTTTACAATCCGTTTTATCTCAAACAATTACAAGTATAAATCTGCGCTTTCTCAGCCCTCGATCAAATTCCCTAACCATTCCATCAATCCGCCCGATTCTTTTTCGGGCAGGTCGCTTCGGACTTCGCCGTTCATCCCGTTGATCAGCGCCAAATGCTCGCGTCCATCAAACGGGAGTTCAGTCATCCACACGGGGAGGAGGGTGAGGCGAAACGATTCGACGGTCATGTTTGCCGAAGATGTGGAAGTCAGCCTGATGGGGTTGATCAGTGTGGGCAATTCATTTTTGAAGCGCGCAAACGCTTGTGCGCGTGCGTCGAGCGAGGCTTCCGCCATCGGGATGTCGTACACTTCGGCGGGCCAGTTGGCGAGATAGCCTGCTTCATACGGTTTGACCGCCTTCAATTCAAACGTGGGGATCAAGCGCTGGAACACGCCCGAAAGTTTTCGCGCGGCGGGGATGGGCAAGTCGTTGATTTGAACGGGATATGAATCCGACACGCGCCGCATCTGCCTCTCGCGAGTCTGCTGACCGAAAATCTCGTTATCGTTTTCATAGACTTCGCCCGTGTATTGGATTTCGCCGCCGATATCGAACGTCCACAATGGGAGATAGACTCCGCGCAGTAAAGGGCGGGGGGACCCCGCCCCTACATTCTTTTCAATCCATTTCACCAAATGATTGTTGGCGCGCTGCCTGTCGAACGCGTGTGGGATGATGCCGTCGGGCGCGAGCAAGCGCTCCTCCGATTCCCAGTTGACGACGTGCGCCGAACCGCAATAGACGCATGTGGTTGAGATTTGATTCGGCGGTAATATAAATTCGCAACCGCAGCCTTCACAGTGAAAGACTTGTTGATTGAGCGGCTTGCCGTGTCCGCGCATGGTTGCCATGGCGATGATGAAATCTTTTTCATTCGCGCTGCCAGGTTGGGCGGTAAACTTCTGGTTGCGCGAGCAATATTCGCAGGTCAATGATTGACCGTCGGGAGAAAACGACATCCGCCCGCCGCATTTGGAGCAGACGAAGCGCTGGGCGTCCGCCGCGTGCAAGCCCTCGGGCGCGGGCGGCAAACGATCGGGGTCAACGATCTCGTCCGCTTTGAGTTTGCCGTCGAGGATCGCCAGCGCCCGCCGCGCCCGCGCATGTTGCAAGTTGTGCGCGAGACAGTTCTCCAACGCTTTGCGTTTCTCCGCCTTGTCATCGGTCAACTGGCTCATCCAAAACCAGCCTTCGGCAAGCGCGTCGTGGTCGTGGCTCATGTAGAGGGCGCGATCCAAGTAGCGAAGCGCGGCGTTTTTATTTCCCGCTTTCGCTTCGAGGATGCCGCGCTTGAGGAGTTCCCGTCCGTAGTCGCTAAACGCCATCGTTGCTCCTTTATGGACCGGCGCACACGTAATGAATCAGCAAGTCGCTCCGCTCCCTTGCAACTCCGTCCACAGATAATTCACCGGGGTAATAATCGCCGCGCGTCAGCAGGACGCTGATCTCCTCTTGTGGCGCCGAGGCGGCTGCGCCTAATTGTATTTCAAACTCTCCGCCGCGCGCATCGGAGGGCAGGTCCACATTCACGCGCAGATAATCCTCGGGGATGATCTCCTTGAAGGGTATCTCGCGCTGGATCACTGCGTTTCGATTTCCATCGAGCAAAGTGAACAACAGCGCGCCGTCCGAGTCCACAGGCACAGATTTGACGAACACCTGCACCGACTCCAACCTGCCGCAGAGATTGGTAAACGACTGACGGATTACAATCTGGTTATTGATCCCTTCTTCCGGGGCGTCCTCTTTTTCGAGATTCTTATAGGTGGGCAATGTACAGGCGCCTCCGGCGTAAGCATCGTAGCCGCAATACGTGTAATAAGTTGTGTAAATTCCCAGCGAATACAACGCAGTCACGATCAGGAACGACCCGACGCTGACATATTCCGCGAGGCGTCGTTTGTTTTCGCTCACCGCGAACAAGCCTGAAATGCCCAAAAAGAACATCGGCGCGAAGGGGATGTAATAGCGTCCGTGCTTGGCGAGCGCCAGCACGCCGCCTGTGGCGTAATTGCCGACGAAGGCGATCGTGTAAAACGCGACGCAACAAAACAAGGCGAAGGCGCAAAGGAAGATTCGAGTTTTGGCGGCGAGCGCGACGCGGCGCGCGTCGGCGAAGAAAGCCGCCAACAGGCACCCAGCCCAAAACAGGTATAAAGGACCCGGGACTTTCCCCGCCCAATAGCCGTACGAGGCGATCCAACCTTGAACTTGATACCCAAACGTCAGCGCCATCCCCTGCGCCAGTGGGATCAGAAACCCGATCGGGTCCGACAGGATCGAGCTGGATTGACGTGAGACGCTTTGATCTCCGCTTTCGCCATAGGTCGAAACGCTCGTCGCATACGCGGACCAACCGACATTGAACAAGACCGCCACCAATAACGCCAGCCCCAAAAAGACGATCCACTTCTTCGATGGAAACGAATGCCTGACCAGCAATAATAGCAAAGGAAATAAAATGATCGCGCCCGGCTTTGCCGCGCCCAACAGCAAAGATAAAACGACCAGCGCCCAAAGCGCGCGCGGCTGAATGCCGTCTTTTTGATTGAAATAAATTTCAAGCGTCAAGCCGATAAATGCAAAACTGATCCCGTTCGTGAACCCGTCGGCGTTTAGCGTGGATGCCTGAAACATGGCGGTCGGCGAAAGAATCAACACAGCAAAGACCCACTTGCCAAAGGGAACCGCGCGGACGGCAAAGTATCCTCCGGCGAGATAGATCAACAGACCGGCAATGCGTTGCAGGATGATCGTGGGCAGAATCGGAAAATCGAACTTCCACCACAGCAACCTGCCGATCAACGCTTGCGGCAGAAAGATCACCGGGGAATAAATGGATTGGGTCTTTTGACCGTAGCGAAGATCGTTGAATGTACTAAATCTCCGCGTGAAGTTTTCGCGGCTGAACATATCGAACGCGGGCGATTGCGCCAGCCTGCGCTGATACGAAAGATCGAAGACATCTTGATGAATACTCGGCTGCGTGAAGACCGGCAGGAACTCGTTCTCCGACATGTAATAGATGCGGACCAAATGCCGTTCCTCGTCAAACCCCGCGCCATAAGGAAGCGTAATGCAATACAAAATTCCCACCAACAAACCGGCGATCAGGAAAAAATGCGCCGGGGCGATCAATGAATTTTTTCTCACGCGCAAACTACGCTGTCCTTTCCGCGCCGCGCACGATCGCATCCGTCATCTTTGCGACGCGCGCCATCTCTTTCACATCGTGCACGCGGATAATATCCGCGCCGCGTGTGATGCCGACGGCGATGGTTGCGGCTGTCCCTTCGACGCGTTGGTCGGCGGGCAGGTCAAGCGTAAAACCGATGAACGATTTGCGGGATGCGCCCAAGAGTACGGGATACCCCAGCGCGCGGATTTCATCCAGCCGATTGATCAACTCCAAATTTTGTTCACGCGTCTTTCCGAAGCCGACGCCTGGGTCGAGCATAAGACGCGTTTCCTTCACCCCGGCGTTGACCGCGATCTCGACGCTGGCAAGCAACTCGCGTTTGACGTCTTCGATCAAGTTTTTGTATTCAGATCCAATGTACGCGTTGCCCAGCCGTTCACGGACTTCAACGCTGGCGGGATTACTGCGGTTGTGCATCAGAATCACGGGCACGCGAAAAGCCGCCGCAACCGAAGCAAGCCGCCCGTCGGCGCGAAGCGACCACACGTCGTTGAGCATGTCTGCGCCCGCGACGAATCCCGCTTCTGCGACGCGCGCTTTGGAAGTATCCAATGAAATGATGGCTTTGGGAAATTTTTTGCGTATCGCTTGAATGGCAGGAATGACGCGCTCGAGTTCTTCATCTTCTGAAACAGGTTGCGAGCCCGGACGAGTGGATTCGCCGCCGATGTCGAGGATGTCCGCGCCGTTATCCAAAAAATATTTGGCTTGTTCGAGGGCGCGGCTTTCACCCTCACCCAAGCCCTCTCCCGAAGGGAGAGGGAGCAAGCCATCTCCTGAAAACGAATCGGGTGTGAGGTTGAGAATGCCCATGATGTAGGTGCGGCTTCCCCATTTGAATTCACGGCTTCCAACTCGGAGTAATTCAGACTTGATCTTCACGTGTCCACGTAGTTACTTATTTACTTATGTACGTGTGTACCTGTGTACGTGTCTACGCATCACGGTATCTGATCGAGCGGGCGGGCGAGCCAGGCTTCGGCTTCGTTGATGTCGGTGAAAATTTTCATCGCGGAGGCGGAGCCAGCCAACGCGAGCGCGGCGACAGCGCGGACGGCATTCGCTACTTTTTCATCCGCGACGACAACCGCCACACGGATGTTTCTCGCGGACGGGTCGCTGTTGGCTTCCACTGCGGCACGGATGGCTTTTTCGGGAATCTCTTTCACGGCACGCAGGTCATACAAGTTTCGCGTGCGGCCTGTTGATCCAAGCAGATGCTCCAAAGCAAATTCGCGCCAATCGTTGAGCGTCGTGTCCGAAAGATCGGTAAAGGTGAGATTCATACCGCCGTCGCCGCGGCGCATTACGGAAAGCCCAACGCCGGGTTTGGGAGTCCAGTTGAGGGGTTTGATTTCATTCATGGGAGTGCCTCCGAGGCGATTATATCTTACCTGCACTGTTAACCGCGAAGCACGCTAAGCCCGCAAAGATTTAAATGCTCTTTCTTAGCGTTCTTTGCGTTCTTAGCGGTTCAATTTCTCCAATAGACTTAAGATGTACTCTGCCGTCCGTTTGCCAGACGTTCCATCGGTAAACGTAATTTCATCTTGGATGAACTCCCGCCTCTCTTCCGCGCTTACGGTTGGATCCGCCAAGTAGACGTTTAACGCGTCCCGAAGCGATTCGGCGTTTTCCGCTACGCGGCCCGCTTTCGCGTCCCTGAATCTTTTGTGCGTGGGCCAATCGCCGATCTCTTTCAGCGACAGTGAAAATTTATTCTTCTTGTTCCACCCGCCAGGGACGTCAATCGTCGCGGCGATCATCGGCGTATCGTGGACGGCGGTTTCGACCAGCATCGTCGAGTAGACGGTCACCACCACGTCCGAATATGCCATCATGGACGATTTCTCGTCCATGTCTTCGCCGCCGTAGTAGCCGAGCGACCCGCCCAACGCCACAGGCTGGACAACATGCACGTGCGGATATTTCTTCTCCAGTTCAAAAACTCTTGCGCGTTCTTCGGCAAAAATCTTCGGCTTGTCTTGGAAGTGACTCGGATGCAGTCGAATCAACAACTGCGAAGGCTCTATCAACGAATCGGATGAAACCAATTTCGCCAACGCTTCGATGTTCGGAAAGTTCGGCGCAAAATGGACAAAACTACTGGCGTACGAGATCAACTTGCGGTTTGGGTCGAGGTTGTGTAATTTGAAATACTCGTCACGCGGCATGAGCCATTGCTTGCGGAAATATCCGTCATACGAAGGGATGCCGCCGATGTTTACGTTTTCAGGCTTCCAGTCTGAGCCGTAGACCAGTTCATCCTTTTGCAATTGCGACCAGCAGGTTGCATATTGCACGTCCGCGCCAGAGACGTTATACGACGACGAATTGTCCCAGCCGACGATGACGGTCATGTTCGGGATGCCGCGCTTGGCGGACTCACGCAGGAGGTAGCGATCCAATCTCCAGCCTGGAGTCGAAGCGATGATCATGTCGGGTTGGTATTTGTCGAAGAGGTCGGTATAAATTTCAGGGTCGGGGATGAAGCGGTTTTGAATCCGCACGAGAAGTTTGCGCGCCCACGAAAAATTCCGCAGGAGGAGAATCATCAGCGCGGAGGGAATCCAAATGCCCAAACGGAATTTCCACAAGTTCTCTGCCCAGACTTCCCAGATGTGACTGTCCATGGCTTCGGTGTTGATGCGGCGTGAGCCGCCGACGCGGCGCAGGTAGGCGAGGAGCCATTGCAGGCGCGGCTGAACCGTAGTGGCGAATTTATTCGCCTGTTTGAGGCGCAGACCTTCGATGGTGAGACCATGTTGCGAGAAACGTGAGGCGAGCTGTGCGACGATCTCGTCGTCGGTGAGGAGGATGACTTCGACGCCCGCTTTCAGCAGAGTCGGTACGACATCGCTTTGTAAAAAATAGATGATCGCCATGCCGTGATCGGCGGAGATAAAAATTCTTTTCATATTCGATGGATTTTACCCTACGCTTCCACCCCGCCCGACGGTTAACCATCGGGCTATTTTTACGAAGGACGCTAGAAGCGTCCTAGCCGACTTTCAGTCGGCTTTGTATGTGTAGTACAGACGCCTGTCCTGAGCCTGTCGAAGGGTTCATGTCCGCGCGGTGATTGCTGTGTTGTGGTTGGTGGGGATGAAGATGCGTTTGGTCATTGAGATTCGATTTTTCTTTATCAAGGTTTCACATCATTCATACAGTTAACTGGTGCTTTATAAAGCGCCTCGTGTTCATCGACAGCCCATGAGATATCTGGTAGCAATTCGTAATTCCCACCATAGTACGTATTAAAGAGGATACGAAACGTATTAACTGGCGTCACCATGTCATACAGATTCTTGTCACCACCCTCAGGAAAGTAATAAGCATTCAATATCTGAAGCCTTTTTTCCCCTTCTGAATAACTGTGGTCTGATTGAAGAACGATAATTGGATCAGCCTCTGTCGAAGATAATATCAGCTTCAACACCTCGAGTATTCTCTTGTTAGCAAAAACGACCTGATCTCGATAAGCGTTTTCTGTTTGTAATAAGAAAGGATGGAATCGCCCATCTGGGTAAAACACAAACGGCTGATGCGTAATATATAAGTGGGCATATACAAGTTTGTTATCGGGCAGGTTTGGAAGCGTTTCCAGAGTATCTAAGGCGAATGTGTTTTGCTGATATTGTTTGTACTCGCGACTTTCCAAAGTATTGTTTACTGGAACCCATAATCCCAAGAACGGGGATAATTTTATATCAGGTGTAACTTCTAACCATTGCAGGAGTGGGCGCAGGATAGTCGTTCGAAGAAATATATACTGAAAGTTCAATGAAGCAAGATCACCCACCCCTGATTCGTTCGCAAAATAGTCATAATAGTAAGTAGAGTCGGTTATATCCAACCAAGGATACAGACTCTTAAAGGTAACTGTGGAATAACCCAATTTTTCAAATTGATTGCGGACTTCGTTATTGACGATCAAAGCTTTATACGCGGCGCCACTCTCTCCATAAGCAACTCCTAAAGCATCTAAATATTGCATATTTAAGGAGGAAGACATTGAGGCGGTGGTTTGGTCATAATTACTTTGAGCACAATTTGGGATATAAAACCCCATGTTTTTCAGTTCCGAAATAAAGGCGCTGTTATCAACACCATAATCTTCCATTAAAAGATCTTGTCGTCCGTACGCATCTAACAATATATAGTAAACGTTCCTCCCGGCTGAAGTGGGGAAGGTTGAGCTTATCGCTGGAATTTCCTCACTAGAGACATTCCTAACAAATTGCGTTTTAAGAACTAAAAACAGTAATTGCGTGGAAACCGATGCCATTAACACTATAGATATCAAGTTCAACAGATATGTCGTCTTCGATGGATTTCTGAGCTTTATAGCCCAGATAAGCGTAGCGCAATAAATCACAGCCCATGCAGGTACAAGATATCTATGGCGCGCTATCAATTCAACATACGACCCAACTCGATTAATAGTGTCAAAAACATGTCCATAGGAAAAAAAGAATAGGATTGTCAAACTTGCAACAATCAATGCCTTTTCTCGTGGTCGAATCATTACCAAACAAATAAGTGAAATTATCAATGTGATCACACAAGCCGTGATAAGCGCTTGAAGAGTAGCACTAATGAAGGTCTCAGAAAAATTTATTAAATACAAGGATAAGATTGGGTAAACACCAAAGATAAAAGGATGGTATTCGAATGATTTGCCAGCTTTAATTTTAGTAGGATTCATGAAATTGGTCCTGAATAAAAATAAATTATGCCAATCTCCCGCTGGGAGAGGGGTAGCGGAACGATTGAAAAAAATCAGCTTGAATTCATATTCGCAAGTGAGTATAATGCAGACATAAAAGTCGAGAGACTTCTCCCACCCCGCGAAAGGTTGCCGATTGTGGCGGCCCCGCCCCGTCTGGAAGCGATGACGACAAGGCTAGCGGAGTGGGTTGCGTTTAAAAGTGAAACTCCATCACTTTCTGGAACTTCGATTGGTCATGTCGAAGGCTTCCGAGTCGTTTTGAGCGTCGCGCCGTACGCCTGCACTCGTGTCATTACAAGGGCGAAACTCGAAGTAATCCAGTTGTTATCATAGAAACATCTGTTTGCAGGTTCGTTGAGATTGCTTCGTCGCCACTTCGTGGCTCCTCGCAATGACACTGTTAACTGTAATACCAACCAAAAATCCTGTTATACACCGCCAGCAAAATCTTCTTCACAAATCCAACTTCCAACACCCGCTTTCCAAAGCCTACCTTCCGCTTTCTGCCTTCTGATTTCAACTCCCCTCTCAAATACCCCAGCGTATTGGACATATTCATCGCCAGCGGATCGCTCACCATCAGCCGCAGTAAGCCCGCGTCGTTCATGCGCTTGTCCAATTGGCGGACTTGTCCCATCGGCTTGTCCATCTCGAAGGGCAGGAACTGTTGAAGCGTGGATTTGTACGCCGTGAACTGCCAGTGACTTGCGCCCGCCATCGCCGTCACGCCTTTGTAAATCAATCTCCAGTCTCTAGTCTCTGCATAAACTTTCTTATTCTCCTCCTCCGTCTGCCCCAGCGACAGGTTAAATTCCAAAAAAGTCTCCCACGAGATGAATTGACCTTCGTCGAGTTGAGCGTTTGCCTTCGCCCATTTCAACGTTGATTCGTAAAACTCAGGCGGCGTTCGGAACGGTCTGGCAGTGACCATGCCGACGTTTGGAAATGTTTCGAGAATTTCCACCGAACGCGAGAGCCACTTCGGGGAGAACAAAACGTCGCTGTCGGTGTAAGCGATGATCTCGCCAGGCGCGC
>JADLBX010000003.1 GCA_020847435.1 Anaerolineales bacterium | reverse complement strand
GTGAAAAGGTGGTGTAAGAGACCACCGGCGTTTGCAGTAATGCAGATCGTCAGGTAACCCCCGCCGGGAGCAAGGCCAAGCAGGGACGAAGCCATCTGCGGATGGCGGGAGACGGCTCGTCTTCATACGCATCCGTTCACGCGGTGAGCGGGTCAGTCCCGGGTAGGCCGCACCGAGCGGCGCGGCAACGCGCCGCCCAGAGAGATGATCGCACAGCGGCGTCTGGTTTCGATACGCCCTTCGGGCTACTCAACCACCAGCGCTGCGGACAGAATGCGGCTTATAGACCGACCTGAGGCGGAATCATCCCATTCGCAGCGAAACAAAAAATGACCAAGAGACTCCCCCCGCTATGCCTCCTGCTCTTCCTTGTGGGATGCAACCTCCCCGCCGCTTCAACCCCGACGCCAGACCTGTTCGCCACGCTTCAAGCGTCCACGCCCTCCGGCTTTATCCCCCCCGCCGCGACCGAGCAACTCACCGCGACGCCCGGCTTTAATTTTGCAACCGCCACAGTCACCGCGCTCTCAAACGGTTCGATCCCCTCACCCTCGTCTGCCGATCAATTGACCGGGAAAATTGTTTTCACCTGCCAGGTCAACCGCGTCCAAGCCTCCGAGCAGATCTGCATCATCAACGCCGATGGCTCAGGTTTTAAACAATTGACAAACGATAACGTCCGTCATTTTTATCCGTCGCTTTCACCGGACGGTCAAAGCGTGTTGTACTCCGCCTTCCGCGAGCAGAACGTGTACGAAATCTATGAAATGAATTTGAACAGCGGGAATGTGAAACGACTCACCAATCGTCTCGGAGTTGCCAACGCGCCCGAAGTTTCGCCGAACGGAGAAACGATCGTCTTCATGCGCGGCAACCCGAACACACAGCAGAATCAAATCTGGGTCATGGAACGGGACGGCAATGACCCGGCGAACATTCCGCAAGCCCTCGGCTGGGACCCAACCTGGTCGCCGGACGGCAAACTGATCCTGTTCGCCTCCGACCGCGACGGCGGCGTGCAGTTGTTCACGGTCAGCCTGAAAGGGAGCGCGATCAAGCGGGTGTCGAATCTGCCGTCCATCCGCGGCAGAAGCGATTGGTCGCCCGATAGTTCGTTCATCGTCACCTATTCCGGCAAGCCATGGAACCGTGAGGTCTACATCATGGGCGCAGACGGGTCGAACGCGCGTCAAATCACGCCGAGCGGCGGCAATAGCCAGGGTCCTTCATTTTCACCGGATGGGCAGTGGGTCGCGTTTACCGCGTACTTCGATCACTTCGGCGACGACCACGGCTGTGAGATTTACATCATTCGCACAAACGGCACAGACCTGCGGCGATTAACCAACAATAGTTATTGCGATTATCAACCGCGCTGGGGACCGTGACGCATTTGTAATTCAAAAATTCGTTGGGGATGCAGTAGCGCTGCATCCTGCTTTCACAGCAAACCGCTCGCAGTGTAACTGCTCTCGAACGATTAACATAAGGAGGCTCTTATGGATCCAAAAGGCAAAGTTGTGATCGTGACCGGGGCATCATCGGGAATTGGCGAGGCGACCGCGCGTCAGTTCGGGCGCGAGGGATCGAAAGTTGTCCTCGCCGCGCGCCGCGTGGATAAACTGCAAGCGCTCGCCGACGAAATCAACCGCATGGGGTCCGGTGCGGAAACGCTCGTGGTGCAGGCAGACCTTTCCAAACTTGAAGATATCCAATCGCTCGTCAAACAAACAATGGATAAGTACGGGCGAATTGACATTCTCGTAAACAACGCCGGCTTTGGGCGCATTGATTGGCTGGAAAAACTCGACCCGGTAAAAGATATTCAGGGACAGTTCGACGTGAATGTGATGGGTGTGATTCAGACGACGCGTCAGGTGTTGCCAGTGATGATCCAGCAGAGATCAGGCTCGATCATTCAAATGTGTTCGATGGCGGGGCTTGTCGCCACTCCCACTTATACGGTGTACGCCGCGTGCAAACACGCCGTGCATGGATTTTCCGAAGCGCTGAGGCGCGAAGTCAAACCGTGGGGCATTGACGTTTCGATGGTCTACCCAGGCGGGGTCGCGACCGAGTTCGGCGCGCACGCGGGTATCAACCGAAAAACCAAAGCGACAACGCCGAAGTTCATGTTGCTCACTGCGGAACAAGTTGCCGAGGCCGTTGTATCGCTCGTCCGACGCCCGCGCAGGATGTGGATCATCCCGTGGCTGTGGTCGTTCACCGTGTGGATGAATCGTAACCTGAACGGGGTGGTGGATAACACGACCATCAATCGCTTCACGATTCCTGAGAGGGAAGATGAGTTGAAGGCAAGGTAGAAACGTAAACACGGAAACAGGTAGATACGGAAACATGTAAACACGTAGGCAAGTCAAAGAATACGATCTGTCTACGTGTTTTCTTGTGTACTTGTATACCTGTCTACCTGTCTACTTTCCCCCTAATCCGCTACCCCTGTTGCCTTCACATCCTTCAAATTCAATTGCAGATTCGTCCGCCCGTTCCATTCGTTGGCTTCGAGCGTGTACATCACGTCCACGCGCGGGGGCAAGGACTTTGCCATGGCTCCCATGCGGAAACCGATTGCGTCGTAGGTCAAGGCGGGACCGTCTTCGAGGGTCAGTTTCAAGTGTCTGCCCTCCGAGCCGACTGCGCGGAAGGCTTTGATTTTCACATTGCGCGAGACAAAGATGGCGTCGGGGTTGCCGTAGCCTGTCGGCTCGAGGAAGTTGAGATGTTTCAACACGCCAAAGTTCATATCGGCGAGGGGCAATTCCATGTCGGCGGATAACGTTTGACGCAAATCTTTCCCGTCGAGTTTTTCCTTTGCAATTGATTTGAGCCGCGCAACCAACTCAGGGAGGTTTTCATTTTTTACGGTGAACCCCGCCGCCGCGGCGTGACCTCCGTGACGGACGAGCAAGTCTTTGCATAGATCCAACGCGTCGGTGATGTGGAATTCGGGGATCGAGCGGCACGAGCCGCGCGTTTCGTCGGGTCCCTTCGCCGCGACAACGGACGGGCGGTAATACGTTTCTGTTAAGCGCGACGCCGCCAAGCCGACAACGCCCGAGTTGAAACTTTCATCTGCCGCAAAAAGTAGAAACGCATGAGGATCGTCGCGCATGGCGATCTCTTCTGCTTGCGCTTGCATCGTCTTGGTGATGGACTGTCGCTGGCGGTTCTGCACTTCGAGTTGTTGCGCGAGTTGACCTGCGCGCATGAAGTCGGTGGTGGTGAGCAATTCAAACGAAGCGAGCGCCGACTCCAACCTGCCCGACGCGTTCAGGCGCGGTCCCAGCATGAAGCCGATGTTGCCCGCCGTGATCTTTTCCATTTTGACTTGCGCGATGCCAGCCAGTGAAAACAATCCCTGCCGTTTCGTCTCACGGAGTTGTTTGAGTCCATTGCGAACGAGCGAGCGATTCTCTCCAACCAGCGGCGCAAGATCAGCGACAGTTCCAAGCGCGACAAGATCAAGCAACCCTGTTAATTGATCGCCTGACATTTGACCCTTGACCTTCGACATTAAACCTTCAACAATTTTGTATGCAATCCCCACCCCCGCCAAATCTTTATCGGGATACGGATCGCCGTGTTGTTTCGGGTTGATGACCGCGAACGCGGGCGGGAGGTTGACTCCGTCGGGGTGGTGGTGGTCGCTGATGATGAGGTCCAGTCCGATGGTCCGCGCGTGAAGCGTTTCGTCGGGTGAGCGGATTCCGCAATCCACGGTGATGACGAGTTTGACTCCTTCATCTTTCAAATGATCCAACGCGTCTTTGTTGAGTCCGTAGCCCTCCTCGAATCGATTCGGAATGTAGCCGCGCACATTTCCACCGAGTTGCCTCAACGCCTCCACGAGCAACGCGGTCGCAGTGACGCCGTCCACGTCGTAATCGCCGTAGACTGCGATGGGCTCGTTGTGATCGAGCGCGAAAGAAATTCGATCCACCGTCGCTTGCATCCCGATCATCTGAAACGGATTCGTGTCGAAGATCGGCTTGGCGGCGACGAACGCGCGCGCGTTATCTTCCGTGCCGATGCCGCGATTAAAAAGAATCTGCCGCAGAATCGGCGGCACAACGGCGAGCGCTTCGCTGGCTTGCGAAGTGATGACAGGCGCGATGACCCAACGTTTGTTATGCGTCATTTGCGTTCGATTCGAAAAAGCACGTCGTTGATTTTTGTCACTCGATACAACTCGGAAAGTTCAGGCATGTCCATTGCAAAATAAATTGGGCGCGTGTCAATGTTTGCATTGATGTATTCGATCATCGTCGTCGGCAAAATTTGATCGCCCTCGTCGAGAACTTCATGAAAAGCAATTCCCATTTTCCCTTCCTCGATCTGCGCGGTGTAAACGTACGAATACAGTTTATCCCAATTCGTAAAAACGATGGCGTTATCTTCCACGCGGTTGACGACTTGCCTCGCCTCACGGATCGCTTTATCGGGCGCGAACACGGGATAGATATGTTCCTCTCGAATGAAAGTCGTATAACCTTTTTGGATGGCAAGACTCAAATTTTGCCGCGCATTCCAGATTGGCATAATAATTAAGATGATGGAGATGAAACCCCGCGTCATTCGCAGGGACGGCTGACTCAGCCTAGTCGGCCTCTCCAACGCCGACAACAACGCGCCCGCTCCCGCGCCGAACCACACGGACGTGATCATCGTCGCTGGCACATAAAACTCGCGGTAGATCGAAAACGAAACCGTGATGGCGAGTCCCCAAATGAGAGCAAACGCAATCAGCGGATACAATCCCTCGCGCCACCTGCCTCCGAAAAACAACCAAACGATTCCGATGATAGTGAGAATCAATTGCCACCATGGGAAATATGAAACATATTCACCAAGCCTACTCGTCATTTCGTCGGACGTGGCGGTGAAATAATATGACGAGGCGCGGCTGGCGGGGAAGATGAACAGAAAACGATCCCATGCCGAATCGTATTCGCTTTCGGTGAGTCCCACCGCGCTGAGGTTGACGCGGAAGACTGTGTTATGCACACTCGAAGGCGGATTGTTGTAATCGAGGAAGAAGAAAAAACCGAAGAAGAGCGCCGCGCCGAGAAGCGCGCCCGCCGCCGCGCTGACCCATTCGACGCGTTTGCGCGCGCTGAACGCCATCACTGCCAGCGCTGACGCGGCGGTCATCACCACCGTGCTGTGAATTCCGAGGCTCAATCCGCCTGTGAGACCTGCGAGGAAAAGATACGCGGGCTTGTCGGTCTTTCGCCACAACAAGAAGAATAACCAGACTGTGGCAAGCATCCCTGCGGCGGGCGCGTACGATTCGGCGACGAGGGCGCGCCACCAGAATCCCTCGGTGAGGGCGAGGACGAGCGAGGCGGATAACGCGGCGACGCGCGAGTCTGTCAATAGACGAACGATGAGAAAAGTATTCGCCACCGCCAGCGCGCCGAAGAAAGCGGACATCAAATTGACTCGCCACGCGATGCCGTTAATCGGAATCAACGTGAAGAGTTTGCCGAAGATGATTTGAGTCGCGTAGCCCGTTTGGTGAGTCATGCCGAGGGTGTAGGAGAGAGTCTGAAACTCGGCAGAGTCGCCCCACAGCAGGGATGGCGCAAGCGTGCGGACGTACAAGGCGAAAGCGGCGAGTCCGATGATGAGGGCGAGGCAGATGTCCGTCCGCGCGAGAGGCGGGTTTTTATCCAGATGATTCATGCGGCAACAGTATAAACGGTCAACAGAATTGCGGGCAAGTGTATAATCCAATTGTTCGGAGGCGCCATGTATATTCTCAAGCCTGATGAAAAGACTACCCCTGTGATGTTGTACACGCAGGACGCGTTGGTGAGCGGGGAGGCGGTGACGCGGCAAAGCATTTCGCGCGTGAGCATTTGGCTGAGAAGCGACGGCGCGCCGAAATATATCCACGTGTTGAAGCCGCATGTCGTTGTGTTCGGGCGCGAGACGGCGCCGATCTCGCTCACGTATTCTGAAATTTATTTTCCCACGCCGCAATTGATCGCGTTCCACACCATGCCGCCGACCGATGAGCCGCTGGATTATGACGTCACTGAAACCAACCGCATGATGCAAGATGTGAACGTGCTGGTGGGGACGTTTATGATGAAGGGGAAACTCCGCGTCTCGACTCAGACGGAAGTTGTGCAAAGCCTTGAAGTCGCAGGTTCGGCATGGATGTCGCTGTACGATGTGGAGGTCGCCAATCTGTATGTTTCGCAGATGCCCGTTCTGCAAACGCCGATGGTTTTGTTGAATCCCGCGCGTGTGGCGTTTGCGGTGGAGTGATGAAGCGGTGGTGGAGTTGGCGATTGTTTAGTTGTATAATGAAACTGCGAGGTGAAACATGGTCTTACGCACAATCGAAGTGACCGTAGAAACCGACGGGACCGTTCACTTGCATGAGCAGGTGAAATTGCCCGCGCCGCGTCGCGCCATCCTGACGATCCTTGATGAATCAATACCCGTCGAAGAAACAACCTTGCTGAGCGAAACCGCGCTGGCTGAAGATTGGAACCGCCCCGAGGAGGAAAAAGCATGGGCGCACTTGCAGTCGGGCAAGTAGTTCTCGTTCCCTTCCCTTTTTCGGATTTATCGAGCGCAAAAATGCGCCCTGCTGTGGTTTTAGCTTATGCAGGGCGAGACGATTGGATTCTATGCCAGGTGACGAGTAATCCGTATGGTGATGAGAGAGCGATCGTTTTGACGGACAAAGAATTCAAAACAGGCTCTCTGCGCGTGACGAGTTATGTGCGACCAGGGAAACTGTTTACTGCCAATAACAACCTGATAATTGATGCGGTTGGGGAATTGAACAAGACAGCCATTAACAGGCTGATCGATGCAATTATTGCCTTGTTTCAGGAAAGCGTTTCGGCGTAATCACGCGCACAGGCATTTTGTTCGCGTGCTATGATCTTCAAGAATGCGGAAAGATAACTCGAAGATGGCTCTAGATGACATGGATGAATGACATGACTAAGCTCAGAATTTTATTGTTCAGCCTTGTCCTTCTCGTAATGTTCGCGTCTAGTCAAAATGCGCTTGCGGATATCGGTCCGAAGCCGACGATGGACTTCAAGTTTGAATCGAATCTTGACGGCGGGCGAGTTGCCATCACTTCGGGGATTTTATACGAATGTGAACAGGCAGATTGCGCCGACGCGTCGCCTTTGGAAGAGTTGGGTCCGCAGAGGCTGACTTGCGAGGAGTTTCATTGCTCCGCTATCGCGTATGGGTTTGCTCCGTATCATCGGTTGGAAATCCAATTTTCAGATGGGGCGACCCGTCAGAGCAACATTTTTGAAACGATCAATTTCAGTTCCGAATTTCTTGTGACGGTCAATCCGAGCGATCTGTCAGTGGAAGAGGTCTCTGGTTCGCCCGCGCCCGCTGAACCGAATCCCGACTCGCCCTCGTCCGCCACTCCCACCTGGCTTGGAATTTTGGTTCTGTGCGTCGTTCTTTTACTGCTGATCGGTTTGGGGGCGGCTTTGGTGATGTTCCTGCGCCGCCGCGCTCGGCAGTGACTCAAAGCCTGCTTTTCACGATTCTCATCGAAGGGACGGTTGTTCTCGGCTATTCGATTCTCGCGAAGCGACCAGCGGGTCCGCTTTTGTGGGCGAGTCTCGTGATCAACATTTTCACTCAATCCCTCTTGTGGATCTCTCTGCAACTCTTTTTTCGTCACTACCTTCTCACGCTCTTCGTTGCGGAGATATTGATCTGGCTTATCGAAAGTTTCTTATTACAGCGCCTGTCGAATGGAAAGTTGAACTTGCGGGACGCCTACATTTTGAGTTTCTGCATGAACGCGTCGAGTTTTGGGATCGGGTGGTTTCTGCCGATTTGAATGCGCGTGGAATCAGTCAAGGCGAGCAGATGAAGAATCTGGCTTGTGGGCTAAAACTACAACCGCAGGTGATCGCCTGCGGTTGTTCGTTAATTTTGTCTTCCCGAATAACCTTGTAGTTCTTCCGACGACAACTCATTGGGCTTGACCAGCCGATAATGCTTTTCCGAAGAAACTCTGACGCCGTCTTTCGATTGTTCAAATTCAAATAGAGCAATCAGATTCTTGTCCATGAACTGAGCGGCGATCGGGCGGCAGGTTAGATGGGAAAATTTGAGTGTGCACATCTCGAAATCCTGTTCGATTTGCACGACGCCGATTCTGTCATTCCCGCCTTTCGCTTGAATCGGTAAAACAAAGTGCGCGCCGCGTTTGTCGAGCCCAATGTAAATTTCGTCGGTTTCAACTTGCGAGCCGTCGCTTAGGGTCGTTCTTAAGTGACTTTGCAAGGAATAACAAGTTAAGCCAGTGAAAATATCGATAAGGCGGTTGTAGCGGAGCTTTGCCAAAAGAGACTGTTCGTCGCTCAATGAATACTTGGCGATAACGCCTGGCGTAGCGTCGAGAATTTTTGTCTCCGCCAAAATGTTCGACGGAGCGATGTTGGCTTGCTTGACAGCCGCAAGTTTGTATTTTCCTTTTCCAGCGGGTCTGATTATCCACTCGTGACCCTTCGGAGCATTTGCCGTAATCGATTTGGGCAAAGACGTTCTATATCGAAACGAGTAAAGGACATCGCCCAGATTCTTCGGCAATGCAATTCCAAGTTCTTTTGCGGCTTGACTTATTTCCGTTCGCTCGAATTCGATTTCGCTCATGCCCTTCTTGAAATGTTTGGCGAAAATTGCTTCAAGAATTTTAGCGTAGCGGTTTGGCTCTTTATTTTCCATCGTTTACCCTCTCCATTTCAAAATGACGACTTCTTCACGGAGTTGTTCCTTCGTAGCCGTTGCCAACCGAGTGCGGAACAGATCGATTCCTGTGAGTTCATAGCCTAATTTTTGAGCAATGTCGCCTAAAATCTGACCCGTCCTGATCATTACGCGTAAATAAGACGCCTGATCTCCAACCACATAAGCGAGTTGCGCGCCGGGGCGAAGAACTCTGCGGAGGTCGGCTAAATGTTTTGCCATGCCGCCAAAATATAATTTTGCCGCGCGTGGATACATTCGCTCAAACCCAGAGTCTTTTCCTAGCTCGATCCGCCGCCTCTCGATTTCAGCGGCAATCCGTTGGATTTCTGGAAAGTCGGATATCCATTTATCGTCATCGTCATCTTTGTAGATGCCGCGCGTGTTGGAGCGGACCAGCCGCTTCTTCAGTTCTCTCAATTCCTCTTTATTCTTGATAAATCCCAGCAAAACCGATTCGAGCCGTGTGGTTCGAGTGTAATCTTTTTCGTTAGGGTAGGGTGGCGACGTAATCACCGCGTCAATGGAGTTTGACTCTAGTACATCCAACTCCCGCGCGTCGGTCAGAAGAACTTGCGATTTGGGAAACGCTTTGCCTGCAACCGTGTGTAAATCCTTGCCTATCTTCTCCACCTCGGCTAGCCAATTCGAAACAACAGGCGCATCGGCTTTCGGCTTCTTGACCCCCACCTCTGGTCCAAAATGGAGGTTGCTGATCTTGAAAACCAGGGCATTTCCCAGCGCAAGCAAGGCGTGACGATAAAAAGGTTCACTTTCGTATTGTTTCAAGATTTCAAACAAAACCAATGTTTTGTGTAAGGGAAGCGGACTTATTGAATTAGTCAGAATCAGTTTCTCGGACTCGGGCGGAATTGTATTTAACTGTAGGTTTTTGATGTCGCCAAGCAAAAGATCGTCGTTGATTCCCTGTGATCTAAGAATTTCCAGAGCTTGTTTTGCAACACGATGAGACTTTATTGATAGTTCATTTGGGTCGATGCTCCAATCTGTCTTCACCGATGAAGCAAAGTGAGGAAACGGATTTCCTTCCAGCCCAATGGCTCTCATGCCCGCCAGTTTAGCTTCAACCAGAGTAGTGCCTGTCCCGCAAAATGGATCGAGAACAATGCTCTTTTGAGTTAGACCGAACTTTTGAAAGTAATCGCGTACCAAATGCGGCGGGAATGAAAGAACAAACCGATACCAATTGTGAAAAGCGCGGTCTTGCGGACTTAATTTATTGGCGCGGCCGTTGGCGCGCTCAGGTTTCTTTTCCTCCTGAACTATATCAGCGACCTCAAATCCGATCTTCAATTGCGTTGGAATTGCCATGTCTAATATTTTATCACTCATGGTTGTTGGGTTTCTCGTTGCAATCCGCCCAATCTCGACAAAAATCACTGATCCACAACAATCAACTTGCCCACCATGCCGACCTCGTGATGCCCGCCGAGTCCGCAGGTGACAAAATATTCACCCGCTTCGGATGGCGCGGTGAATGTCGCTGTGGCAGATTTCCCCGGTAAGACTTGAACTTTCCAGTAAATGTTCTCTTCGTCTTCGGGACCGTACTTTTCCCCTGCGTCGGTGCCGAGTTTGAAGATGATGAACATGTGCGAAACAAATCCGTCGTTCTGGAGATTGAGAGTGATCTCTTTCCCCGCCTGAACGGTAATTTCGTTCGGCGTATATTGGTAATCAGATAGGATCACGTTAAAGGTTGTTGGCAATGCCCTGCAGGATGCCAGATGGATCATCAGGATTGTTGTCAGAAGAAAAGAAATCTTTTTCACAGCGGATGCTCCTGTGATTCCGATTGTAGCCGTATTGGCTGGTTGCGGCAATCGACGTGGCTCACACAAGTTGTAGATTGCCTCGAAATTTTATCCATCCTGTATAATCGTCCTCAATGTTCCAGTTCCAAATCACCTCTAAAAACAACCGCGCCCGCGCAGGGATTTTCTCCACGCCGCACGGCGACCTCCTCACGCCTGTCTTCGCGCCTGTCGGCACACAAGCGACCGTGAAAACCCTCACGCCTGAGCATCTCAAGGATATCAACGCTTCGCTCGTCTTGAGCAACACGTATCATTTATATCTGCGTCCCGGCGACGAACTCGTGCGCGACATGGGTGGTTTGCATAAGTTCATGCAGTGGCAGCGCCCCATGCTCACCGACTCGGGCGGCTTCCAGGTTTTCTCCCTCGCGCAGACCCGCAAAATTGACGACGACGGCGTGACGTTCAAGAGTCACATTGACGGCTCGACACATCGCTTCACGCCCGAAAAGGCGATCGCGATTCAAGAGAACCTCGGCGCGGACATCATCATGGCATTCGACGAATGTTCCGACCCCAACGACCACGCCTACAGCAAACTCGCCATGCAGCGGACTCATCGCTGGGCGGAACGATCCCTCAACGCGCAGACGCGGCGCGACCAGGCTTTATTCGGGATTATTCAAGGCGGCGTTCAAGCGGACCTTCGGGCTGAGTCTGCGGACTTCATTGCTTCGCTCGACACCCCCGGCATCGCCATCGGCGGACTCTCCGTTGGCGAGACGAAACAAGAGATGCACGACACGCTCGATGTGGTCGTTCCGCTCCTGCCCGAAAACAAACCGCGCTACTTGATGGGAGTCGGAACCCCGGAAGACCTCATCAACGGCGTCGCACGCGGCATAGACATCTTCGACTGCGTTTTGCCAACCCGCCTAGCTCGCCATCACTCCGCCTTCGCGCCCGAGGGACGCCTCAACCTGATGAACGCGTCCTTTGCGCGTGATGAACGTCCGATTGACGAGACATGCGATTGCTACGCCTGCAAAACTTTCACGCGGGCATACCTCCGTCACTTGATCGTCGCCAAAGAGTTGCTCGCGGGTACGTTGATCTCGATCCACAATCTGCGGGCGTTGATTCGTCTCATGGAACAGATCAGAGCCTCCATTGCAGACGGTTCATTTGAGTCGCGTGTGCCTGAGTTGTTGAGTCAATGGGACAATAATGCAAAGAGAAAACATCAAACCGTAGGGGCACAGCGGGACAGTTAATCGTCAAAACTTTCGACGTTTCCGCTGTGCCCCTACTGATTACAAATAGGAATTCAATGACCCTCCTCCACGCCCTCCTCCTCGGCATCATCCAAGGATTGACCGAATTCATCCCCGTTTCGTCCACGGCGCATTTGCTCATTGGGCAACGATTGCTCGGCGTCCCTGCCGACGACGCGACATTTTCCTTCCTCGTCATCGTCCAACTCGGAACGCTTGTCTCGCTGTTTGCTTTCTATGGAAAAGATTTATTGACTATAGCGAAAGCGACGTTCGACGTTCGACTTTCGACCCCAGAAAGAAATCTCGGCTTTTACATAATTATCGCCACCATCCCCGCGCTGCTCGCTGGTTATCTCCTGAAAGATGCCGTCGAAGCGCTTTTCAAACAGCCGATGCTCCAAGCCTCCATTCGATTGTTTTCTGCGGCGATCCTGCTCACGCTCGCAGAGTTGTTGACCAAGAAAAATCGAATCCTTGAATCAATGACTTGGTTCGATTCGTTGATAGTTGGCTTGTTTCAGATCATCGCTGTCTTCCCTGGCGCCTCCCGCAGTGGATCAACCATCAGCGGCGGCATGTTCCGCGGCTTCGACCGTCCGTCCGCGGCGCGGTTTGCATTCCTAATGTCTGTTCCCGTCATGCTCGCCGCGGGACTCTATGAAATGCTCGATGTGATTCAAATGCCCAATCTGGCTGAGTTCCTGCCTCTGCTCGCGATGGGATTCGTCACTGCGGCGGTTGTCGGCTGGTTCGCCATCAAGTGGCTGATAGATTATTTGAGCAGGCGTTCGTTATATGTGTTCGCCATCTACTGCGCGATTGTAGGAACACTTTGCGCTCTTTCGATGCTTTTGCAATCATGACAAGAAAATTTCATCACGTCAGACTTCCAGATCATTCAACATTGCTATCAGGTCATACTCCGCTTGATGAATCGGGATTTCAATCGGATGCTCTTCAAATCTGGTACAACAATACAGAGACGCCATGGATTGACTCCTCGCCACATTACCACGAAAAAAGCGACGAGATTTTCATCGTCTTGAGAGGCGTATTGCACGTGGAAGTGGATGGACAAATTCAACGCGTAGGTCCGCGTGAATTCTGTTGCTTCCCCGCTGGTCAGTGGCACTCCATCGTTAAAGTGGAAGTTCCCGCTGAAACACTCATGATCCGCTCGCCATCTGTGGATGATAAAGTTTATAAGGAATAATAATGAAATCTCTGCTAAAAACGCTCGTCGAAACTGAATCGCCCTCGCACGATAAAGCCGCGGTTGACCGCGTCGGAGCGATAGTTGCCGAAGAGGCGCGTAAGCTTGGCGCGCAGGTTGAAATCATTCAAAACAAAGAAACGGGCGATCATGTGTTGGCGCGCTTTCATCCTTCATCCTTCAGCGATCATCCTTCGATTTTGATCTTATGCCACATGGACACGGTCTTCCCGCTTGGCACGATTGGCAAAACTCCCTACCGCGAAGAGGGCAGGAAAATTTTCGGTCCAGGTACGCTGGATATGAAGGCTGGGATCGTGATCGCGCTCGCCGCTGTTGAGTCAGCCCGAAGGTCGGGGCTGAATCGTTCGGTCACGTTGTTGTGCACGTCCGACGAAGAGATCGGCAGTCACACGTCGCGCGCGTTGATCGAGTCGCTGGCAAAAGAATCCGCATTGGTGTTGGTGATGGAAGGCGCGTTGCTCGACGGCTCGCTGAAAACGTGGCGCAAAGGGACGGGCGGATTCAAAGTCACTGTGCATGGACGCGCCGCGCACGCGGGCGGCGATCATCAAGCGGGACGCAACGCCATCGAAGAGATGTCGCATCAGGTGATTGCGATTCAAAAGTTGACCGATTACGAAAAACAAACCACGCTCAACGTTGGTGTGATCAATGGCGGCACGGTGACGAACGTTGTGCCTGAAGAATGTGTGGCGCAAGTGGACGTGCGCGTGATGCAACCCGGCGAATGGGAGCGACTCGAAAACGAAATGCAAAATCTCAAACCCGCGCTCGACGGTACGCGCATCGAAATTGTTGGCGCGTTGAATCGTCCGCCGATGCCGTTCGATGATTTGATGAAATCTACATTTGAAAAAGCAAAATCCATCGCGGCACGCATCGGCATCGAACTCAAAGCGGGCGGCACGGGCGGCGCCTCGGACGGGAATTTTGTCGCGCCGCTCGGCATCCCGTTGCTCGACGGCATGGGCGCGGTCGGCGAGGGCTATCACTCGGAGCGCGAATTTATTTTCGCCGACAGCCTCGAACAAAAAACGAAGTTGGTCGCGGAGTTGATAAAGGAATGGTAAAAGGCATGTCATTGCGAGCGTTTTTTGCGAAGCAATCTCCCGAGTTGCGAGGGGATTGCTTCGTCACAAAGAACAAGAGCGTTCCTCGCAATGACATCATTCGCAAAGACATTTTTATTTTTTTGATTTCTACTTTCCTCATCGTTTCCTGCAACCCCAGCACGGTTCAATCTCCACTTCAAGTTGTCTCTGTCCATTCGACCTTTGCCGCCGAGCCGTGGCTGACCGACCTCTACGCCTGCGCGGACTCGCTCGCCACCATCGTCCGCGTGGACGACGCGGCATCCGCTGACATCGCTTTGCAAATTGGCGAGCCTGAATTTTTATCTGGCTTTGCATATCAAATTGGCGAGGAGGAAA
This sequence comes from Anaerolineales bacterium, assembly GCA_020847435.1. GTDB lineage: Bacteria > Chloroflexota > Anaerolineae > Anaerolineales > Villigracilaceae > Defluviilinea. The sequence goes on along the minus strand of JADLBX010000003.1, from coordinate 69,129 downwards.
TACTCGTCGTGACGAACCGTCAAAGCCCGATTCAAAACTTGGACCGCGACGGCGCGCAAGCATTGTTCATGGGACTCGGCGACCCATCCGTGCAGGTGTGGGTGTACGCGTCCGACGCGGATGTGCAGAAGGCGTTCGATCAGTTCGCAATGGAGGGGAGAAGCGTCGCGTCCTCCGCGTTGGTGGCGGCGAATCCCCAGCAGATGTCGGATGCGTTGAACGGTGAATCCAATTCGGTGGGAATCCTGCCGCGGCATTGGAAAGTTGGGGATGCTAGAGAAGTTTATTCCGTTGCGACTGTGCCTGTGCTGGCGCTGACGACTTCCGAGCCACAAGGCGCGGTGAAGAATTTGCTGGCTTGTTTGCAGAATTAGAAATTGGTACAATGATGCGAGAAAGTAGAGGCGATATGGTTCAACCTGCAATTCAGTATGTTACGGACGAGGAGGGCAAGCCTACCAGCGTTATTGTGCCGATTAAACTTTGGCGCGAGATCGAGTCTGAGAAAGAGACGGCATATTTGCTCAAAAGCAAGGCGATGAAGAAGCGCCTGCTCGATGCAAAGAATCGCAAGGAGGGCGTCTCGCTGGAGAAGGCTCGTGCGAAACTTGGAATTTGATCCCTCGGCGTTTGAGGACTTGGCTTATTGGGTGGAGAAGGATCGTAAAACTGCTTTGCGTATCATGAAACTGATTGATGATATCCAGCGCGATCCATTTCAGGGACTTGGCAAACCTGAGCCGCTTAAACATGAACTCAAAGGCTGCTGGTCGCGGCGGATTGACGACGAGCATCGGCTCGTTTATCAAGTTTTGGAAAACAAAATTCGCGTGCTTGCCTGTCGTTACCATTATCGAGTCATCTCTCCATGAAAACTCCACTGTGGACTCCTTCGGAAGAACGAAAGCAAAACGCTGCAATCACACGCTTTATGGGGAAGATCAATGAGTGGCATAATTTGAAGTTAGCTTTATATTCTGACTTGTATCAATGGTCTGTTGAAAACATTTCCGATTTTTGGGCGGAGGTGTGGGACTTCGCCGAAATCAAAGCGTCAAAGAAATATGATTCCGTAGTGACGGATTTATCCGTCATGCCAGGGACGAAATGGTTTACGGGCGCGCGGTTGAACTTTGCCGAGAATCTTCTGCGCTATCGAGACGACCAACTCGCATTTATCTTCAAAGGTGAGACTCAAGTTTCGAGGACGATGACATACGCCGAACTGTATGTCGAGGTGGCGCGATTGAGTCGTTCGTTGGCGGAGGCAGGCGTAAGGGAGGGAGATCGAGTCGTTGGGTATATGCCAAATCTGATCGAGACGGTCGTCTGCATGTTGGCGGCGACGAGTCTCGGGGCGACGTGGTCGTCTTGCGCCACCGACATCGGCGCGGGCGCGGCAATCGAACGGCTGGGACAGGTCGAGCCGAAAGCGCTGATCACTGCGGACGGGTATTTTTACAAGGGGAAAACGTTCGAGACGTTGAGTCACGCGGCGGAGGTGGCAGCAGGCATCCCGTCGGTGAAGACCGTGATCGTCGTCTCGTATGTGAGCGAACGGGCGGATATTTCTCAAATCCCAAACGCAGTTCATTATGAAGATTTTCTTTCCAAAGAAAAAAATCTTGAAATCAAATTTGCGCAACTGCCGTTCGATCATCCGCTGTACATTATGTTTTCGTCGGGGACGACGGGCAAGCCGAAATGTTTGGCGCAGGGCGCGGGCGGCGTGTTGATCAATCATTTGAAAGAGTTGACCCTGCACACGGACCTGAAACGCAGCGACCGAATTTTTTATATCACGTCATGCAGTTGGATGATGTGGAATTGGTTGATGAGTTCGCTGGCGGTGGGCGCGACGATCGTGCTGTATGACGGCAACCCGAATTTTCCCGACGCGGAAGCGATGTGGAAATTGATTCAAGACGAAAAGATTTCGATCTTCGGATGCAGCGCCAGTTATCTGCATTTCTTGAAAAAGGAAAATGTTTCGCCGCGCAGGTTGAATCTGTCGTCGCTGCGTGAAATTTCGCAGACGGGTTCGCCGCTCTCCGCTGATGGGTTTGAATTTGTCTATCGTGAGATCAAATCCGATCTGCATTTCAATTCGATCTCTGGCGGCACGGACATCAACGGATGTTTTGCGGCGGGGAGTCCGATTCAGCCTGTCTATGCGGGAGAGTTGCAAGGCGCGGCGCTGGGGATGAAGATAAAGGCGTACGATGAGAAAGCCAAGCCGATCTGGGATGAGCAGGGCGAGTTGGTGTGTGAAGCGCCAGCGCCTTCGATGCCGTTATATTTTTGGAACGACCCCGACGGCTCGAAATATCACAAGGCGTATTTCGACGTCTACCCCAACGTCTGGCGGCATGGCGATTATGTGTTGATTCACAAGGACACGGGCGGTGTCACGTTTTATGGTCGCTCCGACGCGGTGCTGAAACCGTCGGGCGTGCGCATCGGCACGGCGGAGATTTACGCCCAAATGGAGAACCTGCCCGAAGTGGCGGATAGTCTCGCGGTGGGACAAAATTATCAGGACGACCAGCGCGTGATCCTCTTCGTCAAACTGGCGGCGGGATATACATTGACCGACGAGCTGAAGGACAAGATCAAACGAACCCTGCGCGAGAACGCCTCGCCGCGCCACGTCCCTGCGTTGATCATCGCCGCGCCCGATATTCCGTACACGCTGAGCATGAAGAAGGTCGAAAGTTCGGTGACGAATATTTTGAATGGACGCGCGGTGAGTAATCGGGATGCGTTGATCAATCCGCAGTCGTTGGAGTTTTATGAGGGGGTGGTGGGGGAGTTGAAGTAATTGGTAAATGGTAAGTGGTAATTAGATTTGGCAGTGATTGAGCATTGTCATGAATGTGTCGAAGAATGGCATACAGCGATTCGGCGAGTCTGTTGTGAAGGGATGCTTTGCATGAGAACACAATTGGAGTTTTTCAAAATTTCCTCAATCTTTCTTTTCTTGTTGACGTTTATCGCTTGCAGTAACCAAACGACTATCCTGCCAACAGAATCGCCCACATTAATTTCCGCATCTGCTCCACCCCTTGCGACTTTGACATTGTCGCCAACGCAGTCGTTAAATATTCTCTCACCTACATTGACACCCTCGGCTACATCCTTTTTTAGCTCAGATGGTCAAGGGGCAATATTGTCGTTAGAACAGCAGGAGGAAATCAGAAAGCTCATTGATTCTTACTTTGCGATGCGCTACCAAGCGCATAGTTTTCCCCAACAAGAAGGTTTTGAGTTAAGTCAAATTGGCAATCTAGTGTCTCTGGAGTCTGACGGAAGAGCTTTCTTGGATAACGAACTGGCTAAATTGTTGCTTGAACTCACATACCGTGAATTAAATGGCTCACGGTATGTGACTTATCAATACTTCCTGAACTTTAGCGAATTCAATTTTGATATTTCTACTGAAGTCGCATCCGTGTTGGTGATAGAGGATAGTAAAACAACTTCGGAAAACTCATCGCTTCTTGCTCATATGTCTGGATTGAAGCATGTAATCACCTTGCGAAATGAACAAGGCGAATGGAAGATTGTTTCAGACTATTACAACGACTTCTTGTGGAGAAACATCAGACGAGATGGTGATACGAAAGATGATATCTTAAACAGGGTAAGTACAGTGGAGGCGTTAATTACCCCAAGCGTCGTCCCGTGACTGCAATTGCTGTGAAATGGAAGGACCTCACCCCTGACCCCTCTCTTGTAGGAGATGAGAATGCGGCTCATCGAAACGGCAAAAGCCTGATGCGTGATTTTGCCTCATCTACGGTCAGTAGCGCGCCATTCTCTAAAACGGACTGATGTTCCTGTAAAACCTTTATCAACCTGTTTCCTAAAACTTCAGGGAACACATCCTGCGTGCGAACTTGAACTACACTGGGGCTATCTGCCTTAGTCAATGCCAGCAAAACGCCAAAGTCTAAATCGTGTGTGAAAACAATAAAGCCGTTGTCGCGCGCCCATGACATAATGACCTCGTCTGTGGCGCGCAGATCTCCCACTGTAGACCAGTGAACGGATTCCCAGCCCGCGTCGTTCAACACCTTCGCCCAATCGGGGGAAAGGTTCATGTCAATGACGATTTTCATGCGCCGACGAGGGGCAATTCGACTTCTTCCACGCGCCATGCGGCATAAGCCAGCGCCTCACGAATATCCGCTTCTTCGAGATATGGATACGCCTTGAGAATCTCTTGGTTGTCGTGCCCAGCCGCGATGAGACCAACGATCATTCCCACCGTCACGCGCAGACCGCGAATGGTGGGTTTGCCTCCCATTACGTTGGGGTCAAATGTAATCCGTTTTAGGTTTTTCATAATCGTACTCCTGCCTGTATTTTACCCCAACCATCAATCGAGCGGACTGTCATATAATCGCTATTGTTCGTCCAGCAGTTCAACTGCTGGACGAACAGGAGAGACAATATGCCCTGCAATTGCTGTGAAATGGAAAACAAAACCTTCGTTGAAGCGGATGCCGAAGCGGATGTGAAAAACTACCGCAAGCGCGGACCCGCGAACCAGACGAAGTTGATTCTCGAAGCGATTCGCTCGCTGGGATTGCGCGACGCGTCCCTGCTGGATGTGGGCGGGGGAATCGGGACGATCCATCACGAGTTGTTGAAGGATGTTGCGACAGAAGCCATCCACGTGGACGCGTCGTCGGCGTATTTGAAGGTTGCTACGGAGGAGGCAAAACGAATTGGGCATGAGGCGCAGGTGAAATTCATCCACGCGGATTTTACGGACGTGGCGGACGAACTTCCGCAGGCGGATGTGGTGACGTTGGATCGGGTCGTGTGTTGTTACCCGAACATGCGCGGACTGTTGAAAGCGGCGTCGTCGAAGAGCCGCAAAGCGGTTGCGTTGACCTACCCGCGCGAGGTATGGTACGTTCGGGCGGTGATGTCGGTAATGAATTTTTTCCAACGCTTGAGGAACGATCCGTTTCGAGTGTTCGTGCATCCCGTCGCGGAGATGGAGGCGTTGATGAATGGCGAGGGGTTGAGGCGAACCTCCACGCGGAAGTTGTTTGTGTGGGAGATGTCGTTGTATCAACGGTAAGGTCGTTATCATCGTGTAAAAAGAAACATACAGGAGAAGGCGTAATGGTCAAAGATCGTATGCTGATTTCCACTTTGAGTTTTTTCATTCCGGTATAAAACATGTCTGAGCAAAACAAAGAATTGATCCGTCGGTTTTACGAAGAGCTGGTCAACGGCAGGCGCCTCGAACTGGCAGACGAAATGATCCTCGAAGATTTCGACGACCATGCCGCGCGCGGGACCGGGCGGGAAAACTTCAAAAAGTTATACGCCGTCATGCTGCGCATCTTCCCCGATATCCAAGCCAGAATCGAGGACCTGATCGCCGAGGACGACAAGGTGGCGGCGCGGGTCATGTTTACCGCCACCCAAGCCGGCTCGTTCCGTGGGTTTCCGCCCGCCAACCGCCTGGCGACGTTCTCTGGAATGGACATTTTTCGGTTCAAAGACGGCAAGATCGCGGAAAGGTGGGCGCTACGCGACTTCCTCGGCATGCTCGAGAAACTGGGGCATCTATCCAGGGGCTAGCGCACCGGGCAGGATCAAAGCGGGAAGGGCGCAAATATGCCGAAAGTCATGCTTGAAAATTGACACCCAAAGTTGTACACTAGTGTTGTAGAAAGTACATTCTTGTACTCATAGGAGGCATAGCTATGAACAGTAAACGTATCTTCCAGATCCTGATGGTCGTTGCCCTGCTGACCGCGTCCTTCGCAACCGCCACCCGGGCGCAGGCATGGGCTTCCTGCCCAAGCGTGTATTACGTCCAACCTGGAGATTGGCTCGCCAAGATCGCCCGGAATTGCGGCGTGTCGCTTTCGTCTCTGTATGCGGCAAACCCGTGGACGGCGTACACCTACTACATCTACCCCGGTCAGGTGATTTACATCCCCGGTGGGTATGATTCAGGCGGCTATTATTGCGGCGCCGGTTACGACTACTACGGGAGCTATTATATTGTCTGCCGCGGCGACACGCTCGGTGGGATTGCGATGTATTACGGCGTAACGGTTGATTACCTGCAATGGAGGAACGGCATTTCCAACGCCAACCGCATCTATGCGGGTCAATTGATCCGCCCCTAGCACAGAAAGGCATATTGACACTCAATGTATCGAACGCCGATGTGCAAGCACATCGGCGTTCGACAGTTCACGGACGGCGCATGGGAGGAAATGCCTTAATTTTTCTATAGACATATCGTCTCGGGTTGTGGGATAATTTCAGAGAAATCGGAACAGACTGGAGCGACTGGACGATGGAATCAAAGAGGAACCATAGTTTAGTAATTCCCATTATGGTTATCGGCGTTTGCCTGTTTGCATTTGGCATTCCATTTCTATTTTCGAAACAAAATAACAATGCCCCTGATGATATTGTTCTAATGCCGCGCTCGAGCGCCACACCCACACCGCAGGACCGGGCGCTCACACAACAAGCGTTTGCACTTCTTTTTTTTACGCCGACGGTCGCTCCCGTTTTGCAAAACAATTCACTGCCAACCCCAACTGAACCGCTAACCGCCGCGTTTCTAAATACAAGCCCGACTTCCGCGTTTACGCCGACGCTCGCACCCACCTCGACCGCGACGCGCGAACCGATCATTGTTACAGTGACGCGGACCCGCTCAAGATTCGACCCCCCGCCGCCGCCGTCAACCGCCATCCCCACTGCAACACGTACCGCGACTCCGATCCCAACGACGGTTGTCCCCACCGTGACGCGCTCCGCGACTCCGTTGCCAACAGCCACAGTTCCCACTGCGACGCGTACCGCGACTCCGATTCCAACGACAGCTGTCCCCACCGTGACGCGTACCGCGACTCCCCTGCCGACCTTTACCGCGACCCAAATTCCAACCAACACTCCAAAACCGACCGAAACGTCTACTCCTATTCCATCACCCACAAATACCGCCCTGCCTCCCACCCCGACCGCGACCGATGTGCCTCCTAGCCCTACCAGCCCACCCCCGACCGATCCACCGCCCACACAAACGCTTGGCTCCGGCGATAATCTAACAGATGATACGTTTGGATTCGATCCGCGCTTCCTATTCCCAATGGCGATCGTGTTATTACCCGGACGCCTTCTCAAAAGGTTGACGGGAACACAACCCTAACAAAGAGCCCGGGCGATATTCGCCCGGGCTCTTTGTTTTTAATCCTTGTTTACTCAACAATACTAATCGGAACTTCGTTCTTCCCGCTCAGCGCCGCCACGCTGACCTTTGCCGCCAGACTCTCGGCAATCTCGCGCAATGACTTCGCCACCGGCGAATCGGGATGCGAGGCGACGATCGGTTTGCCGGTGTCGCCTCCGATGCGGACGTTCTGATCAATCGGCACTTTGCCGAGGAACGGCGTATTCGTTGCTTGCGCGAGATGTTCGCCGCCGCCGGTGCCGAACAGATCCATGTGCGTGCCATCGGGCAATTCAAGATAGGACATGTTTTCAATAATTCCCAAAATCGGAACTTCGAGGGTCTTGAACATGTTTAATCCGCGTCCCGCGTCTTCAAGTGAAACCAATTGCGGAAGCGTGACGATCACCGCGCCGCTGAGAGGGAGCGACTGCGCCAGCGACAGCGACGCGTCGCCGGTGCCGGGCGGCAGGTCAACGATCAAATAATCCAACTCGCCCCACTCCACGTCGCCGAGAAATTGACGGATCGCCGAGTTCAGCATTGGTCCGCGCCAGATGAGAGGTTGACCGGGTTTGACCAATAAGCCCATCGAGATCATCTTCAAACCGTATGCCTCGGCAGGGATGAGACGCTGTCCTTGCGGCGGCGGGAGTTTTTCCACGCCGAGCATGGTGGGCGTGTTGGGTCCATAGATGTCCGCGTCCATGAGGCCGACGCGCGCGCCGCTTTGGGCAAGCGCCACCGCCAGGTTGACCGCCACCGTAGACTTGCCGACGCCTCCCTTGCCTGAACCAACCGCAATGGCGTTGCGGATCGGGGTTTTGACCAGTCCGCGCATCCTGCCGTCGTTCGGCACATCCGAATCCATTTTCACCGTGACCGATTTCACGCCGTCAATTTTCATCACGGCTTCTTTTGAGTCGCGTTCGATCTTCACACGGAACGGGCAGGCGGGTGTTGTCAACATGACCGTGAATGAAACGTTGCCGCCCTCGATCTCGAGGTTGCGGACCATGTTGAGCGTCACGAGGTCTTGCCCGAGATCGGGTTCTTGCACAGCGCTGAGCGCTTGGAGAATTGATTCTTTGGTGACTGTTGCCATTTGATATCCTGATTTATTTTGAATTGTAAACAAGTACACACGGAAACGCGTTTTACCTGTTTACTTGTTTACTTATTTACGTGTTTACGGCGCAGCCGCCGCCTTCGCCGCTTCTTTCGCTTTCTTGGCTTCCGCTTCCGCGAGGCGCGCGGCTTCCTCGCGCGCGTAATTTACCGGGCGAATGCTCTTGTAATATTCCGACGACTTGAGCAATTGCTCCATGTTGTACACATTGCGCCCATACGAAGCGATCTCGAAATCATGATCCATCTTGATCGCGTCGAACGGACAATACTCCGCGCAGTAGCCGCAGTTCATGCAGATGTCGGCGTCAATGTAGAACTCGGTCGGTTCGGGGATGGGACGCCCGGTTTGCGGATCGTTCGAACGCACGATCCAGATACACTGCGGCGGGCAGACCTTCGCGCAGATGCCGCACGAGGTGCATAAAATTTCACGCTTGCCATCGGGCAGATCATTATAGACGAGGAAAGGCAGATAGCGCGCCTCTTCCGGCAGGATCAACTTTTCTTCAGGGTATTGAACCGTGAAGATTCCCTTTTGATCCTTGCTGGCGCGATGCCGCACGCCTTCCTCGGTGTAATAGCGCTTCCTGCCGCGCAACAGCCAGGCGAGGTCTTCGGTGTAGGTGTCCCAGAAGCGCTTCCACGTGACGCCGAGACCTTTGAGGATTCCTTTTCCGTACATTAATACTCCTCGTCATTGCGAGCGAAGCGAAGCAATCTCTTCATTAAGTTGGAGATTGCTTCGGGCTGTCGCCCTCGCAATGACATTTGTTACCGGTCACATTCACCCATCACAATATCGAACATCGCAAGGATGACGACGAAGTCCGCGATCTTTTGCCCGACGGTGATCTTTTCGAGCGCGGTGAGGTTGACGTACGATGCGGGGCGCACGTGATAACGCCACGGATTCGGCTTGCCGTTCGAGACGACGTAGAAGCCGAGCTCGCCCTTCGGCGATTCGATGCGCCCGTACGCTTCGCCCGCCGGGACGCGCACTTGATATTGCGGCTTTTGCGAGTTGATCGGTCCCTGCGGGATTTGCTTGATGGCTTGATCCAAAATCCGCAGGGATTGGCGGATCTCGTCAATGCGGATGAGGTAGTTGTCCATCAGGTCGCCATTGTAGCGGACCGCCACGTCGAAATCGAAGCGGTCGTAGATGCCGTAGGGGTCGGCGCGGCGGATATCGTACGGCACGCCCGCGGCGCGCAGGACGGGACCCGTCACAGAATAGGCGATCGCGTCTTCGGCGTTGATCATGCGGATGCCTTTCATGCGCGAGACCAGCACCTCATTCTCGGTCAACATCCGATCCAATTCGTCGGTCTTGGGCGGGATGCGCTCGTAGACCAGGTCTTTGATCTTTTGCATTTCCGCTTCTTCGATGTCGCGCACCACGCCGCCGAAGCGGAAGTAGTTGCACATCATGCGCGCGCCGGAGATGGCTTCGAACACGTCGAGGATCAGTTCGCGCTCCTCGAACGCGTACAGCGACGGGGTGTACATCGCGCCGAGGTCGTTGAGCAGGGTGCCGATGAAGATCAAGTGGTTTTGGATGCGGGTCAGTTCCGAGACGATCACGCGGATGTATTCGGCGCGTTCGGCGACGGGAATCTTCATCAGCTTTTCCACGGCGAGGGCGTAGCCGAAGTTGTTGGTCATCGAGTTGAAGTAATCGAGCCGGTCAGTGTAGGGCATGTTCTGCAAGTAGGTGTTCCGCTCGCCGATCTTATCGTGGTTGCGATGCAGGTAGCCCAACACCGGTTTCAAGCCGACGATCGTTTCGCCGTCGAGGGTCATCACCGCGCGGAAGACGCCGTGCGTGGAGGGGTGATGCGGTCCCATATTGATTACGATGCGATCGGTGCTGATGCCGCCTTCGCTCTTCACGGTGTAGCGCGCCAACGCGCCATAGAGCAACGCGTCGCCTTCGGGAATCCATTTTTCGGGGTCGAAGTTTTGCGGAAAGGTCAAATTGTCTTTGAACGGATTTTTATCCTCCGCCATGTAAAACTGCCCATGGGGCCAGCGGCTTTTGAAGGGCTTGGTGTCTTCCTCGTAAAAGCCCTCTTTCCAATCTTTGCGGAGCGGATGACCCTCGAAGCCTTCCCACATCAAAATACGGCGCAGGTCGGGGTGACCGGTGAATTTGATGCCGAGCAGGTCCCACGCTTCGCGTTCTTGCAGATCAACGCCGGGCCACAGATGAATGAGCGAGGGAACTTCGACCGGGTCGACGCGCGGGACTTGGACTTTGAACACCAGCCCGGGTCCGCCGGACGTGCGATACGCGTGATAGACGACTTCCATTTTGTCCGGGGCGTAATCTACGCCGGTGACGGCGGTGAGCAGGTCGTAGCCGAATTCGTCGCGGATGGCGGCGGCGACTTCGATCAGCGCGTCTTTCTCAACGATGAAGCCGGCATAACCCGGGCGCGCGTCGGCTTGGACAACGCCGGGGAATCGGGCGGTCAGGTCAACCGTCTGGGTGGAAGCGGGAGCGGGCGTCGTCATCTCAGTTCTCTTCGGGAGTCGCCGCGGCGTGTTTAATTTCGGCGTTGCGACGCGGGTCAATCAGGTCGGGTCCGAGGATGGGGATCGGCACGTAGTTCGGATCTTTGGTCTTGCGTTTGTACCACGAGGCGTCTTTGAGGGTTTGCTTGTCTATTTTTTCCTGCAATTTGATCAAGCCTGCAATCAGGGCTTGCGGAGTTGGCGGACAGCCGGGGACGTAGACGTCCACCGGTAAAAATTTATCAATGCCCGCGACGACGTTGTAGCCCTCTTTGAACGGACCGCCGCCCGACGCGCAGGCGCCCATCGCCACCACGTATTTCGGTTCGGGCATTTGATTGTAGAGGCGGACGATCGGCGGCACCATCTTTTTGGTGACGGTTCCCGAAACAAGCAGAAGGTCGGCTTGGCGCGGCGTGGGACGCATGACCTCCATCCCGAAGCGCGCCAGATCGTAACGGGCGGCTTGCGCGGCGATCATTTCGATGGCGCAACAGGCGAGCCCGAACATGAGGGGCCACACGGACGAACGGCGGCCCCAGTTGTACAGCCGATCGAGCGTGGTGACCGCGACCAGATTTTGCATGTCGGCAGGGATGTCGTATTCGGGCAAACTCAGCGTTTCATTATCCATGAAGGTTTTCCTCGAACCAATCTTGGTAGATCGCGTACAAAATATCGTCGTTGGCGAGCGCGGGGTCGTCGTCGAATTCGGGCAGGGCGAGAGTCCAATCGTAGATTTGTTTCAACGTCACATCTTCGATGTTGGCGTCTTTGTGTTGACGTTTCAACTCAAGCGCGATGGCGAAGGTGGATTCCCAAGAAAGAGACATTTTATTTCATCTGGTGGTCGAGTAGTTCCGCGATGCTCGTCGCGGAACGTATCGAGACCACATCACAACGTATTTTGAAACCAATCGTTTCCATGTAGCCTGCTGGTTTCGATACGTCCTTCGCAACGAACACTCAGGACTACTCAACCAGCGAGTTACTCCTCTCTATTATCAATCTGCGCGCGTTGCAACTTGCCCGAGTAATCCACGTAAATGGATTTCCACTCGGTGAAGACTTCGAGCGCGGCTTGGCCCGCCTCGCGGTGACCGTTGCCCGTGCCGCGCACGCCGCCGAACGGAAATTGAATCTCCGCGCCAGTTGTGCCGTGGTTAATGTAAACCAGTCCAGTAAAAATATCACGCATGGCAGTGAAAGCGCGGTTCACATCTTGAGTGAAGATCGAAGTGGACAAACCGTATTTCGAGCGATTATTGACTTCGATTGCCTCTTCGAGCGAATCAACTTCGATGATCGAAAGCACAGGACCGAAAATTTCCTCCGCTTCGAGCGACGAGCCAGGCTTGACCCCGTCGAACAGCGTGGGGGTGTAGAAAAATCCTTTGCCGTTCACGTCGGCGATCGCCGCGCCCGTCAACACACGCGCTTCTTTCGCGCCCGCCAACGTCATGTTGTGGATTCGCTCCAACGCGGTTTTGTTGATGACGGGACCGACGTCAACTTTGGAATCGAGTCCGTCGCCGAGTTTGAGTTTCTTCGTCCGCTCGACGAGCGCCTCTTTGACCTTGCCTGCGATTCCTTTCTGGACGATGAGCCTGCTCGCGGCTGTGCAGCGTTGTCCGCTCGTGCCGAAGGATGCCCACAGCGTCGCGTCGGTGACGAGTTCGAGGTTGGCGTCGTCCATGACGAGGATGGCATTCTTGCCGCCCATTTCAAGCGACAACTTTTTGTTGAGTTTGCCCGCCGCTTCGGCGATGGCGCGTCCTGTCGTGGTGGAACCTGTGAACGACAACACGCGCACATCGGGATGATTGACCAATGCCTTCGCCACGTCTGCGCCTGGAGCCATGAGCAAGTTGAAGACTCCAGAGGGGATACCCGCTTCTTCGAACACTTTCACGAACGCGGCAGAGATGGCGGGAGTCTCTGGCGAGGGTTTCCAAATGATCGTGTTGCCCGCAACGAGCGCAGGGAAAATTTTCCACGAGGGAACCGCAATCGGGAAATTCCACGGCGTGATCAAGCCGACGACTCCAGATGGGTCGCGGACCGCCATGCCGAATTTGTTCATCATTTCCACGGGCGCGGTGTAGCCGAGCAAGCGGCGTCCCTCGCCACCCATGAAGTACGCCATGTCAATCGCTTCCTGCACGTCGCCGCGCGCTTCGGCAATCACTTTGCCCATGTCGCGCGTGAGCAGTTGCGAGAGTTCCTCTTTTTTCTGTTTGAGAATGTCGCCGACTTTGAAAAGAAGTTCGCCGCGCAGTGGGGCGGGAGTGAGTCGCCACGCGTTGAACGCTTTCTTCGCCGCGTCCACCGCCGCGTCCACGTCGGAGAGTTCCGCTTGCGCGATCTCGGCGACGAGTTCTTCGTTGGCGGGGTTGATGGTCGGGAAAGTGTTCTTTCCGTTGACCCATTTACCGTTGATGTAGTTTTGATATTTCATAGAAGAGATTAGAGACTTGAGATTAGAGATTGGTTGGTGAGTGGATTATAGCAGAGATAGATGGATGAAGATGCAGACGCAGTTGAACTGCGTCGGCAACAATCAATTATGTTCTGGATGCAGTGCAACTGCATCCAGAACGTTAACTATCAAATCCCAACCCGAACCAATCCATGGCTTTGAGCCAGAGGTTTTCTTTTCCCTGGTGATTATCCGCTTGGGCGAGCGACCAGCGCGTGAGGTTGATGCCGATGGAGCGTAACGGCTCAGGCGGGAACGGACGCGGTTTGGATTTGATGAATTCGAGCTTGGCGCTTTCGGTTTGCTTGTTAGCCAAAATATCGAGCATGACGCGCGCGCCGAAACGCGTCGCGCCGACGCCGTTGCCTGTGTAGCCCATCGCGTACGCCGTCTTGCCGTGATGCGCAGTTCCCCAAAACGGACTGAAGCGCGAGCAGGTGTCAATCGCTCCGCCCCAGGCGTGGGTGAAGCGAATCCCTTCCAGCGTGGGAAAGGCTTGGGAGAAGTGCTCAGCCAAAAGGGCGAATGAAGCGGGTCTGTTTTCCAGTTGAGTCCCGAAGCCGTTATTCCAATGATAGATGGCGTCGAATCCGCCCCAGAGGATTCGTCCGTCAGCCGTTGTGCGGAAATAGTGGAATTGGTTGTTGCCGTCGCTGAGACCCTCGCGCCCGCGCCAGCCGATGGAGTCGCGTTGCGATTCGGTGAGCGGCTCGGTCATCAACGCGTAATCGTAGACGGGGACGACGTAGCGTTTGATCTCGTTGAGCAGGGGCGGGAAGGCATTGGTGGCAAGCGCGACTTTGTGCGCGCGGACGGTTGCGTGCGGCGTGCGCGCGACGACCTGATTATTTTCTTCGATCAGATTTGTAACTGGCGTGTGTTCGTACAACTTCACGCCGAGATTCAAACAGGTTTTGCGAAGACCCCAAGCGAGTTGCGCGGGGTTGACGAGGGACGAGTCGAAGCGCTTGATGCCGCCGAGAAAGATCGGGGATTTGACGACGCGTTGGATTTGGTCGCGGTCTAGGAATTCAAATACGATGTCGTATTGTTTGCCGAGTTCGATGATTTGGTGAAACGTATCGAGCAGGTACGGCTCGGTGGCGAGGTCAATTTCGCCTGAGCGTTGATAATCACATGCGATGTTGTGGCGCGCGAGAGCGGCTTCGATCTCGCTCAGGTTTTTTACGCCGAGGGCGTGGAGCGTTTTTATCTCATGGGACCAGCGCGCTTGCCCGTTGAGAAACCCATGCGTGATGGACGAATCCATGAAGCCGCCGTTACGTCCGCTGGCGCCGATGGCGGCTTCGCCCGCTTCGAGGAGAACGATCTCGCGCGCGGGGTCATCTTCCTTTGCGAGCAGGGCGGTCCACAAACCTGTAAAACCTGCGCCAATGATGAGCAGGTCGGTGGAAAGGTTTTGAGTTAGTGGCGGTTCGGGGTTGGGCTTGGCTGGGTCGTCGAGCCAAAAAGGGAAATGGCGCGCGTCGGCAATTGCTTGATACGATTTGGCGCTTGGGCGGTTGGAGTAGATCATGCTCTCATGGTTGTTTTATACCTCGGGGGTAGTTTGGCTTGCTACTTTTGATTATACCTTGCGTAAACAGAAGCAAAACGTCCCGCAGATTTCTGCAATGTTCTGGTGAAATTCGAATCAACCTGCGGGACGGTTATTTCAAAGGAGTTGAAAATGACATCCGTACGAAAATCTTTACGGCGCTCACGGAGTAATCGAATGCTGGCTGGAGTCTGCGGCGGGCTGGCGGAGTTCTTTGGGATCAGTTCGTTCTGGTTCCGACTGGGGATGCTGATCGCTTTCATCCCTGGCGGCGTACCTGGGATTCTGCTGTACCTGCTGTTGTGGGTGATGATTCCGAGTGAATAGCGCAATAGACCGCGACCATAGACGATGGCTTGCCATCTTTGGAACGCGAATTACGCGTATGAGCGAATGACGCGAATAAGCCCAAAATTATGTAACTGCTCAACCATTCCGTGTGAGCGGGGCTAAAGCCGCCTGCTCAGCGCATGGAAGCCCTTCGGGCTTGTGGAGACGAAGTCGGTTTCAACCGACTTTCATGAACTGAGGCAGGGCTTCAGCCGAATTGCGGCGGACGTCAGGCGCCTGAGTAGTTACAAAATTATTCGCGTTATTCGGAGATTTGCGGCATTCGCGTTAAAACTCTTCAGACCTTGCGAATGCCATCACTGCTTCGATAGGCTCAGCACAGCGCCTAGCCTCCCCTACGGGGCGCTTCGCGATCTCCCGAAGGGAGAGAGGACTCGAGTTGCACCACTTCAATCTTCGCCGCTTGTAAAAAGTTCATGGCGTTTTCGTCGGAGCGGTAGGATACGCTATAGACGATGCGTGAGATTCCCGCGTTGATGAGCGCTTTCGTGCAGTTGATGCACGGAAAATGAGTCACGTAGCAGGTCGCGCCTTTGGTTGAAACCCCGTGCAGCGCGGCTTGGATGATGGCGTTCGTCTCGGCGTGGATTGTGCGAACGCAGTGCCCGTCTACCATGAGATGACCCGCTTCGTCGCAGTGAGCCTGTCCCTTGGGCGAGCCGTTGAAACCTGTCGTGAGGATGCGTTTGTCAGTGACAAGCACACAGCCGACGAAGGCGCGGTCACAGGTGCTGCGTTCCGAGACGGCGTAGGCGATCTTCATGAAGTACGAGTCCCAATCGGGGCGCATGGTTGTTTCCGAATAAAAATCGTGGTGCGGGATGGCATCCCGCACCACGAAATATATCATGTTACTCGACCGTCACACTCTTAGCGAGATTTCTTGGCTGATCAACATCAAGCCCGCGTAGGGCGGCGATGTGGTAGGCGAGTAGCTGGAGGGGAATGACCGTCACGATGGGGGAGAGCATCCACGGCGAATCAGGCGTCCACAAAGTATGATCCGCCATTCCTTGAATCAACTCGTCGCCGTCGGTGGCGACTGCGATCACCATCCCGCCGCGCGCTTTCGCTTGTTGAATCTGCGAGATCATTTTTTCGTGCCACGGGTCTTTCGGCGCGAGGCACAGCACAGGCATCGATTCGTCAATGAGGGCGATGGGTCCGTGTTTCATCTCGCCCGCGGGATAGCCCTCCGCGTGAATGTAGGAAATTTCCTTCAGTTTCAGCGCGCCTTCATAGGCGATGGGCATGTTGATGCCGCGACCGAGATACAAACAATCGCGGATGTCCTTGAGCGCGTAAGCAACCTTTTCCACTTCGCTTTCACGGTCGAGCGCGCGGCTGACGAGGTCGGGAACGAGTCGCAGATCGGAGACGAGTTCATTGAGGCGCTTTTCGTCGAGCGTGCCGCGCAGGTCGGCGAGAAGAATCGCCAGCATGTACTGGTCAACGAGCGGGGCGGTGAATGCCTTGGTCGAGGCGACGCCGATCTCAGGTCCCGTTTGCATCGAGATGAATCCATCCGAGACGCGCATGGCTTGCGAGCCGATGGCGTTGACGATGCTCCAAACAACCGCGCCTTTGCGGCGTCCCTCTTCCATCGCCGCGAGCGTGTCCGCCGTTTCGCCTGATTGCGAGATGGCGAGCACAACCGTCCTGTCGTTCAGAATCGGGTCGCTGTAGCGGAACTCCGACGCGATGACCACTTCCACTGGCACGCGGGCGATCTTCTCGATGAGATATTTGCCGACCATGCCCGCGTACGCCGCCGTGCCGCATGCAGTGATGTAAATCTTTTCGATTCGTTTGGCGAGTTCCTCGGTCAACTTCAGATCGGGCAGGCGGATCTTTCCGTTGGCGAAATCCACGCGTCCCGCGAGCGTATCGGTGAGGGCGCGCACCTGCTCGTGGATTTCCTTCTGCATGAAGTGGCGATATTCGCCCTTCTCCGCCGCGACGGGGTCCCACGAAACGGTGTGGACTTGCGGTTTCACTTTTGCGCCGTCGAGCGTTTCGATGGTCGCCGAGTCACGCGTCACCACCGCCATCTGCCGCGACTCCAAAAAGATGACTTGCCGCGTGTGATCCATGATGGCGGGCGTGTCGCTGGCGATAAAATTTTCGCCCTCGCCCATGCCGATCACCACGCCGCCCGCGTTGCCGATGCGCGCCGTCACGATCTTATCGGGCTCGTCCGCAGACATAAGCACTACCACGTTGGCGCCGCGAATTTGGTTGAACGTTTTACGCGCCGCGTCCACCAAGCCGACGCCCGTCGCGAGATAATGCTCGACGAGGTGCACGATCGTTTCGGTGTCGGTCTCCGATTGAAATTCCACACCCTCGGCGGTCAATTCGTCCTTGAGTTCAAGGAAGTTTTCGACGATGCCGTTCTGCACGACGACGACCCGCTTCGTCTGTCCAAGATGCGGATGCGCGTTGCGCGCGTTCGGCGCGCCGTGAGTCGCCCAGCGCGTATGACCGATGCCAGGCGCGCCCGCGATGGGAGATTTTTCAACCAGGTCAATCAATTGGGATAACTTGCCCGCGTCTTTCCGCACTTCGAGCTGGTCGCCGTCCAGGACAGCGATGCCTGCCGAATCGTAGCCGCGGTATTCGAGTCGTTTCAAGCCGTTGAGGATGATCGGCGTCGCGTCGCGCGCGCCGATGTATCCGACGATTCCACACATGGGGAGTCCTCCGAGTTTTTTGTCATTGCGAGCGAAGCGAAGCAATCTCCCGTTTCAAGAAGACCACTTGGTAGCGCCGCTTCGTCTTCGGACTTCGTCCTCCGCTCAGCGCGAGGCGATACCCGCAATGACATGAATGTGCCAATCCCTGCAGTTCTGTCCGCGCGATCGCTCGCGCGGCGTTGTTGCAAGGTTGATTTTTCGGAGGGAAAGAATGAACAGGCGATGGCGCGCCTGAAGGGCTTCCGCTGATCGTTCGATTTTTTCCCGTCGCTAGTTTCGATACACCGCTTCGCGGCTACTCAACCAACGTCGGGATTAACTCCACCTCGCGATGGAGAACCCTTGTCCTCGTCATCCCGCTATCGCGGGATCATGCGCTGTCTTTCCCGAATGAAATTTTCTGTTAGTCTCCTTTCCAATGTGGCGGCATTATATCGCAAAACAAACCCGCCGATTGATTTCCAATCGGCGGGCTGTTTCTACTTTATTTTGGGCGCTTCATTAGCAGTCGAAGCAGGTTGTGGGCGTCGGCGTAATGCTCGGCGGCGGTGTCGGTGTGCGGGTCGGCGTGCGGGTCGAGGTCGGCACGGTCGGGGTACGCGTCGGCGTATTCGTCCTTGTTGGGCTCGGCACAGTTGCAGTCGGCGTGCGCGTATTCGTCCTTGTTGGGCTCGGCACGGTTGCAGTGGGCGTCCGCGTATTTGTCCTTGTGGGGCTTGGTACCGTCGCGGTGCGTGTCGGTGTGTTGGTGCGGGTCGAAGTCGGCACGGTCGCGGTGCGCGTCGGCGTGCGTGACGGCGTGAGCGTGATCGTCGGCGTGCGCGTGACCGTCGGCGTACGCGTAATGGTCGGCGTATTGGTAGGCAACGGCGTGTTGGTGCGCGTCGGTGTGCGTGTGACGGTCGGCGTGCTGGAGGGCAACGGTGTATTGGAGGGCGTCGGTGTGGCTTGCGCGGTCACAACGATCACACATCCGTTTTCAAGGGTCAATGTCAAGCCGAAGGAGTTCGCCGGTACGATGCCGGGCCATGCTCCATCCGTGCTCGCAAAATCAAAATCAAGCGCGCCAGAGGATGATGCATAAAACGCCCTCGAACCGCTCCACGAACTTGGCGAACCTCCATCGTCGGCATCCGTGAGCGTACTGCTGGCAAAACGCATCCGGGTCAAAGTTTGGCTTGGGTTGGCGGCGTCGTAGGCGTTCCAGTTGAACGTCAAACTTTGCAGAGCGGTATCCGAAAGACTGCCGTTGGTTATGGTGATCCGGACGCGCGGCCGGCCGCTGAAGTATGTGGTTTGCGAGAAAGCGCCCGCCGTGAACAAGCTACAGTTCGGCGTCGGTGTGGAGGTGGGCGTAAAGGTCGGCGTGAACGTAAAGGTGGGCGTTGGCGTATCCGTCACGGTTGGCGTCAGGCTCGGGGTGAGCGTATCCGTCGGCGCTGGTGTATTGGTCGCTACAGTAGGGATGTTCAACGGCAACGGCGTGTTAACCGCACGCGTCGCACGGAAGTTTTCCACGATCCCCTGGCGATAGGAAGCAAGGTGAATCATGTCCGGTTCGATGCCAAATATGGGCAGGACAATAAAGGTGAAGTTGTAATCAGCCGCGACCACCACGGTCTCTCCCGGCGAGCCAGGATGCTCATCCGAAACGCCATCCAATGTGCAACTGGCGTAGATCGGCTTATTATTTACGGGAGGCACCCAAACCCGTCCGCCTGCAGCAGAACAGACGGTCACGTTAAAGTACCGTTCGTCGGCAGTGGTGACCGATTCAGTGCGCAAGTTGCGCAGGAAGAACCCGATCACGATGCTTTCCGTTTCGTCTTTGATCGAGGGGATACGGGCGTCGTCAACTTCCGCGTCTGTGGCGCAGTCCTTCCCAAACAGTGAAAGACAATAAGAGTTTTCGTAATTACCCGTTGTCGCGTAGCGGATTCCGAAGCGGGTGGAGTTTTCGATCACAATCCAGGCGAAGAGCAGGCGCGAAACTTCCATGATCCCGACCAACACGAGCAATAGCACGGGCAGGACCAGCGCAAACTCCACGATGGCTTGCGCCTTCGGTTTCTGGGCGTTGGTTTTTGAGCGGAAGATGTTCATAAGCGCTTACCTTGTTTGTATCGGTAGTGATCCATGGTTACGCGTTATTTCGCGATCCTGGTGAAAATGTTATCGGCGATCTTCTTAAAGATATCGCCGAGTTTGCTTGTATCCGGCGCATAACTATAGAAGCCATGGTTAGCGGTATATTCAAGAGGAAAAACAGTGTCGTCGCCGGCGGTTAATGCGATGTATTCAAGTAAATTTTCCGCTGAATCCGGGGCGCCTTTGGGGGCGTTTTGGATTAAGTTACCGAGACCGATCGTGAAGATGGTCACTCCCTGCCCATCCACTGGGTTTGCTACAAAATCTGCCCGCCAGCGAGCATAGTCATCTGCGTCAAAGTTTGCATCTCCCTGATCGTGCCGAGTAGCGTTATCCCAATCTCGGCAATTAGGATTGGTCTGCGCAAATTCAGCGCTATCTTTAACGCCGTTGCCATCTACATCAACAACTGGAATGTTCCAAGTGGAAGGCGGGCAATATCCATAAGGAAAATCTGCTTCAATGTCAGTGGCGTTTGCAGGACCGCCTGCAAGCATAATAATCACCCAGAAAGAATCGGATCTAACCGGTTTGCGGGTAAATTCTCCTGCCGCTCCGTATAATGCGCCGCCGATATTGCTGGAGTTACAAGACGATGGATCGTTCACCTCATCGCCGTTCTCCGCAATAAGGTCAGGCCCATTGCGCATGAGTGGGCACTCCAGACCCTTGAAGACTCCCGTTTCACTATCATAGTTCAAACACAGTCCCTCTGCAGGGCTAGCTGGTGATGGGGGCTCAGCAAGGTTACAATCAGGAGGTTGAAATACTTTCAGGTTCGCGATGGCGGCTCGGACGGCGACTTCATCGTCTGACAATGGAAGCACGGTTTCAGGAACGCGAGTGACGCTGTCACTTGCGTCTTCCGCTTGCCCAGTGAAGGCAACGACTGAAACCCTGTCATACGGGAAGAACATGGTATCCATGAATTTATCAGCCACATCTTTTACCGCCTTAAGCGGCTGACATGGATTAGCCTCCGAAAAATTACAGACCGATGGATCGTCCAAAGCGCTGTCTGGTAAGTTGGGTTCGCCGCCGGTTTCATACGACATGGAGGCGGAAGTGTCAATCACCAGCACAAGGTCAATCGAGGCGGCTTCACCGACAGAGTCGGCGCGGATATTCATACCTTGAAAACCGATCACCCTTAGGAAGCCGAAGTTCACCCATTTTTCCGCCTCCACCCGCACAAGCTTGCGAAGAGGCGTGGTACACAATTCGGGATCGGGATAGGTTCCATCCCCGTTTGGAACAGGCTTGCCGTCACCATCGTACGTTGGAGGAATGGGGGTGTCGCTCCCATCTTTAATACAGCGATAAACCTTGATATCGTCGGCGCTGGTATCGTTGAGCGCTAGGAAGTTCTGGGCGGCGGCATCAAGGTCGGCGCCGGTAAAGCCTTCGCGGAATTGCTGGGCGGAGGCAATAGCGGCGGCGTCAATGCCGCGCTTCAGTTTGCCATACTCAATGAACAGCACACCGCCGTCGGTCATCATGCCGACGAACGCCACCAGCCCGACCATCGCGAGGGCGATGATCAGGATGGCTTGTCCCCTATCCTTGGTGCGGAGTTTATTGAAAGGAAGTTTCATGGGCTTGTCTCTACTGGTTCAGCGGCAACCAATGGCATCATGGTGTATGCCGTCAATACAAAGGGATCCGGCACAAACGGGGTGAGCCAGGGTAGTTTCATTACCTGATTATAGTTATAGTGGATCTCCACCACCAGAATCCCAGCGTTTGGAGACCCGCTGGCAAACGCGTCTTGAATACTCGCGGTCGTGAACATCGTAGTCGCATTCCCGTAAACTTGATAGGGACCCGCAGTTGGGTACATCACGACACCGTTATCATCTTTGGCATATACGGTAACGATAACATCGTCCTTGGCAGGGTCCAGGATGATCTTGCGCCCGACGTACCCTTCGTTGCCTGGAATGATTGATGGATCAAGGTTCGCACGCACCATCGCAACCGTGTCGGCATAAAAATCTATATTATCGGTATCGTCCGCGTTAAACGGGTCGCCATTACTATAAAAGCGCGCCGCTTCGCGGGTTGCATCCAATAGCGAGAGATAATAATTCAACGCGAAGCCGAACTCGATCACGCCGGACAACAACAAAAACAGGATCGGCAGGGCAATGGCGAATTCCGTCAGACTCTGCGCTTTGGTCTTGCGCGCGAGCCCAACGTAATTCTTGCGGACGGTCCGTGAAAATAGCGTTTTCATTGTTCCTGTTTGGTACACTTCAAACCATGAATGATTATACACCTAACACGACGCCGGATTCGGCATGTTAGTTACCTGTAATGATTGCATCTTTGTAAGCGCCGCGCGCCTGTTTTGGGCGCGAATCCGGTAGTGAGCGGTAAGTATAATTCCGGGGTTGTATAGTCCAATGCGACATTCGTACTAGAGCGGTTAGCCTACGAACAGCATGTAGAACGCGCCGGCGATGAGATAGGGACCGTAGGGAATGAAGACCATCAGGGCGTTACTGGAATACTTCCGTTGGAGCGCGCTTGCGAGAATCAACGCCAGGCTCACTGCCCCACCGATCAAGACGCCGATCGCCAAGCCGTTCAAAATATACAGGTAACCCAGCATCAAACCGAGCACGCCGCCGAGATACACATCGCCGCCGCCGAGCGCTTCCTCTTCATCGTCCGCCATGCCCTCGGCTTGCAATTTGCGGGCGCGGTAACGCGCCACCAGCGTGCCGAACTGATATAAAAGATACATGATGCCAAACCCGATCAGACCGCCCGCCAACGATGCGCCGATCGCCTGCAGAAACGTCAGCCCTATTTTCAAATAGACGCCGGCGCCGACGACCAGCCCAAGCGCGGCGCCGAACACACTGGTCGGAAAGAGGATCAGGCGCTGCTCGAGGTCAATCACGGTGATGACCGCGAAGTAGACGAGGACGATCAGGCTGAGGGGCAGACCCAGCGCCCTAGGCGGATTCAGCCAAAAATAGGCGAACGAAGCGCACATCGCAATTTGCACCGCCCACGTCCGCAGACTGCGCACGATCCCGCACGCGCGGCAGGCGCGCAGCGCGAGATAATCCATGAAGGAGAATTGGCTTTCGCAGTTGCGGCACAGCGGCGGGCTGAAGCGGCGCGTGCGCGGCAACACATCGGCTGTGTAATTAACGAAGAGCCCGCCGAGCCAGCCGAGTAAAAGCGGAATGAGGATGGTTGCGTTCATGGTGCGGATTATAGTCGAACAATTTTTTATTAACCGCACGACCCCGGCGTGTAAGTCAACTGTAATGTGCTTGCTCAACCTTGTAATCTGCCTTACAATCTTTGCGAATTTTCAGGAGCGTTGAATGGAAAAATTTGTGATCGAAGGCGGCGTCCCTCTCCACGGCGAGGTAACGCCCGCCGGGAATAAAAACGCCGCGTTGCCCTTGCTCGCCGCGTGCCTGCTCACCGATGAAGCGGTGGTGTTGCGCAACATTCCGCAAATTCAGGATATGCAGGTGATGCGGAAATTGATCGAAAGCGCCGGCGTGCAAGTGGAGGCTGTGGACGCCGCTTCGTGGCGCGTCTGCGCGCGGGACTTGAAGCCTGCCTCGCTCGACCCCGACCTTTGCCGCCTCATCCGCGCTTCCATTTTGGTCGCGGGTCCGTTGTCGGCGCGCGTCAGCAAATTCAAGTTGCCCACGCCCGGCGGCGACGTGATCGGTCGGCGGCGGCTGGATACGCACATCCTCTCCCTGCGCGCCCTCGGCGTGGATGTGCAATACGACCGCGGCTTCACCTTCCAGGCGGATGGCTTGCGCGGCGCGCAAATTTTGATGGACGAAGCCAGCGTAACCGCGACGGAAAACGCCATCATGGCGGCAGTGACGGCAAAAGGGGAAACGGTGATCCACAACGCCGCCTCGGAACCGCACGTGCAGGAGTTGTGTCGCTTTTTGAACAGGCTGGGAGCGCAGATCGAAGAGATCGGTTCGAACACGCTTCATATTCATGGCGTACCGAAACTGCACGGCGGCGAACACACGATCGGTCCGGACTATCTGGAGGTGATCAGTTTCGTGGGCGCGGCGGCGGTGACGCGCGGCAGTCTGCGCGTAAAAAATGCCGGGATCGCCGATCTGAAAATGATCGCGCATGTTTTCGACCGCATGGGCGTGCGCTGGCAAACGGAGGGCGACGATCTGATCGTGCCGGAGAATCAGGAGTTGGCGATTATCCCCGACCTGGACGGCGCCATTCCTGAAATCAAGACCAACGTCTGGCCCGCGTTCCCAACCGACCTGATCAGCATTGCCATCACGGTGGCGACGCAGGCGACCGGCTCGATCATGTTCCATGATTGGATGTTTTCCGGGCGCATGTATTTCACCGATAAACTGGCGGGCATGGGCGCGAGAATCATTCTCTGCGACCCGTATCGCTGTCTCATTCAGGGACCGAACCAACTCTACGGCGAAAACCTCGAGAGTCCCGATATCCGCGCGGGGATGGCGCTGTTACTCGCCGCGCTCGCCGCAAAGGGGCAATCCACGATTCGCAACATCGGTCAGATCGAACGCGGCTACGAAAATGTGGACGGTAAACTGCGCGCGCTGGGAGCAAAGATCGAACGCGTGGAGGAGTAGTCGGGCTTCCACCTTGCTGAATTGAAACTCAAACAATTTTCTGATACTGATACAATGGCGCTTGGTAAATAAATCGGAAACTAAAACGTCTTGAGGATAGATTAATAACTTACTTTACGCAGGGCGTCGCACCTCCTGCATAACATCAGTCATAACAAAGCGAGGATTTCAAAGAAAGCATGTCTGAAAACGGAAACGCGAAACACGTGAAAGTATTGATTTTAGGTTCCGGTCCCACCGGGTATTCTGCGGCGTTGTATGCCGCGCGAGCGGAACTCGAGCCGGTGGTGTTGACCGGCCTACAGTTGGGCGGGCAAGCCGCGCTCACATACACCATCGAAAATTATCCGGGCTTCCCGGAGGGCGTCGGCGGGGCGCAGTTGGGCGAATTGTTTCAAAAGCAGGCGGAGCATTTCGGCGCAGTGACCGAGTTTGCCTCCGCGAACAGCGTGGACCTGTCCAGCCGCCCGTTCAAGGTCGAAGCCGACAGCGGCGATTATCTTGCCGATGTGTTAATCGTCGGCACGGGCGCGAGCCCTAACCAATTAGGCATTCCACGCGAAGTAGAGATGACCGGACGCGGCATTTCCTATTGCGCGACGTGCGACGGCTGGTTCTTCAAAGACAAGAAAGTCGTCATCGTCGGCGGCGGCGACAGCGCTCTGGAAGAAGGCTTGTTCATCACGCGCTATGCTTCATCGGTGACGATCGTCCACCGCCGCGAGGAGTTCCGCGCCAGCACGATCCTTCAGAAGCGCGCCAAGGAACACCCGAAAGTTGATTTTATTCTCAATACGATCGTTACCGAAGTCATCGGCGGCGATAAACTCGAAGCGCTAAAGTTGAAGAACGTGGTTACAGGCGAGGAAACGATCTACGAAACCGACGGCTTGTTCATCTTTATCGGGCACACACCCAACACACAAATGTTCAAGGGGCAATTGGAAATGAGCGACCTCGGCTATATCAAAGTCAACGACAAAATGGAGACGAACGTGCCGGGCGTGTTCGCGGCGGGGGAGGCGGCGGATCCGCATTTCAGGCAGGTGGTCACGTCGGCGGGGATGGGCGCGGCGGCGGCGATTCAGGCGACGCGCTATCTTGAAGAAGCCGAATCAAATTCCCCGTAGAAAAGAAGCGAGCAGGACTTCCGCTTGGCGGAAGTCCTGTTTCTTTTATCCGAACATTTTGTATTCCTATTCATGAAATATCGGATACAATTGCTTCGACAAATTTTTTTGGAGGATCAATGAATAAAGTTTCGATCATTGGGGCGGGAATGACAGGTTCGACCACCGCGCACTGGCTGGCGGAACGCGAGTTTACCGACGTGGCGCTGATTGACGTAGTGGAGGGGATGCCGCAAGGCAAAGGGTTGGATATGCTGGAGGCGATGCCGATCATCGGCAAAGACGTTTCCATTGTTGGCTCAAACGATTATGCCGAGACAAAAAATTCAGATGTGGTGATCATCACGGCGGGGATCGCGCGCAAGCCCGGCATGAGCCGCGACGACCTGTTGAAGACCAACGCGGAGATCGTCGGGAATGCCGCAGTCGAGGCGCTCAAACATTCGCCGGACGCGATCTTTATTATTTTGACCAACCCGCTCGACACGATGGCTTATCTCACGATGAAGAAGACCGGTCTGCCGCGCGAACGCGTGATCGGTCAGGCGGGCGTGTTGGATTCGGCGCGGATGCGCGCCTTCGTCGCGCTGGAGACCGGCGTGAGCGTGGAAAATATTGACTGCTATGTGCTGGGCGGGCACGGGGATGAGATGGTGCCGCTAACGCGTCATTCGAACGTGGCGGGTGTGCCGCTCAGGGAGTATCTGCCTGCCGACAAATTGCACGCCATCGTTGAACGGACGCGTAAGGGCGGCATGGAAGTGATCAATCTCTTGAAAACCGGTTCCGCTTTCTATGCGCCAGCCGCCGCGTGCGCGCAGATGGCGGAAGCGATCCTCAAAGATAAGCATTTGATCGTCCCCGCGTCGGCATACATGAACGGCGAGTACGGCTTGAAGGATATGTATTTTGGCGCGCCAGTTCAACTGGGGCGGAGCGGGATGGAACGCATCGTCGAATATTCTCTCGACGCCGACGAGAAGACGATGCTGGAAAAATCCGCCGCGGCGGTGAGCGAAACGCACGACGCGCTGAAAAAACTTGTAAATCTCTAACAGCATAAAACGAAAGGTTTTGGAGGAATCATGATCCTGTATGAAAAGATCGAGGCGCAACTGCCGCAATGGAGGGAGCGCATCCGCGCGCTTGCCAAGGAACACGCGGAGGTTGTGGTGGACACCGTCACCATCGGTGAAATTGTAGGCGGAATGCGCGACATCAAGAGTTTATATACCGACATTTCATTTGTAGACCCCAGTGAGGGCATCCGCTTCCGCGGTTTGACCGTGCAAGAGGCGCTCAAAGCGCTGCCGCGGGCGCGCGGTAATCAAGTTCCGCTGGTGGGCGGGTTGTATTACCTGCTGATGGTCGGCGATATCCCAACCCGCGAGCAAGCGCTTGAGGTGGAAGCCGAATGGGCAAAGCGCGCGCAAATCCCCGCGCATGTGTTCAAGGTCTTGCGCGCCATGCCGAAGGATGCGCATCCGATCACCTTGCTTTCTCAGGCGACGCTGGCGCTGCAGGGCGAATCGGTTTTTGTCAAAAAATATCATGAGATGAAGAAGGACCAATACTGGAGCGCGGCGCTCGAAGATGCGCTCGCCCTGACCGCGCGCCTGCCGTTGCTCGCCGCATTTATCTACCGCTTGAAATATTTCAACGAGACGAAAGTCCCGCGTTACAACCCGAAGTTGGATTACGCTGCGAACTTTGCGCGCATGATGAAAGTGGACGATAAAAAAGGCTATGCCGAATTGATGCGTTTGTTCCTGATCATCCATTCAGATCACGAGTCGGGGAACGCCTCGGCGCACACCATGCACTTGGCGGGCTCCACCCTCTCGGACGCGTACCTCGGCTTTTCCGCCTGCCTCAACACGCTCGCCGGTCCGCTACACGGTTTGGCGAATCAAGAAAGCCTCGATTGGCTCCTGAATGTGCGGAAGAAGTTCAACGGTCTGCCTTCGCGCGATGAACTGTATAAATTTTCATGGGATACGCTCAACGCCGGGCATGTCATTCCGGGGTACGGTCACGGCGTGTTGCGTGTGATTGATCCGCGCTTTGTCGTGCAGTTGGAATTTGGGCAGGAGCGTTTCCCGGACTTTGAATTGCTCAAGCTGGTCGAGATGGTTTTGGACGTTGTTCCGACCGTGTTGAAGGAACAGGGCAAAGCCAAAAGCCCCGCCCCGAATATGGACGCCGTCTCCGGCGCTTTGCAGTATTACTATGGGATGCGCGAATCCGAGTTCTGCCCCCTGCTGTTCGGCGTCAGCCGCGCGCTGGGCGTCACCGCCAACTATGTGTGGGCGCGCGCGTTGGGTCAACCGATCGAACGACCGAAATCGCTCACAACCAAAATGCTCGAAGAGATCGCGGCGAAACAGCCGCAACCAGCATAACCAAATCAAAAAGCGACGCTTCGAGCGTCGCTTTTTTGTCAGGCTTCTTTTTTGGCGTGCGGTTTCTTCGACTCGAACTTTTCGAGTTTGACCACCCGCGCTTTGTCGCGGATATTCCACGGCACGATCTGCCGGGCGTGTTCGCGGTTATCCGTTTCGATGATCGCCCAGCCGCAATGCGCGCCGTCGTGACAGCCCCATTCGAAATAATGCAAGTATCCCGCCGCGTGGATCTCTTTGATGATGGCGTCGCAGTCTTCCGCGGCGTGCGGCGATTCGATCAGGTATCGGTCCATGGTATGTACTCCTTTGATCGGTCGTGATTATATACCCTGCGCTTATTGGCTTTCAATCGGAATCTGGTTGAGGTCCAGCGCATCCATCAAAAACGCATACTCGAACGCGACCTCCTTCATGAAGTCGTACCGCCCGGACGAGCCGGCGTGACCGGCGTTGAAATTCACCTTCAGCAAAAGGAGATGGTCGTCGGTTTTCAGTTCGCGCAGTTTCGCCGCGAATTTGGCGGGCTCCCAATACGCCACACGCGGATCGTTGAACCCGCCGGTCAACAACAGATGAGGATACTCGCGGGCTTGCAGGTTGTCATATGGCGAATAGGACATCATGTACTCGTATTGTTCCTTATTCGCCGGGTTGCCCCACTCGTTATATTCCAGCGTCGTTAACGGGATGGTCGGGTCGCTGAGCGAATTGATCACATCCACAAAGGGGACTTTGGCAATCACCGCGCGGAACAGGTCGGGGCGCAGGGTCATGCTCGCCGTCACGAGTAATCCGCCTGCCGAAACGCCATAGATGGCGAGTTTCTCCTTGGAGGTAAAACCCGCTTCGATCAAGCGCTCGGCGCAGGCGATGAGGTCGGTGAAAGAATTTTTCTTGTATTGGAGTTTGCCGTTTTCGTACCACGCGCGTCCCATGTCCGAGCCGCCGCGTACGTGTCCGATGGCGAACGCAAATCCCCTGTCCAATAAACTGACGCGGTAGGAACTGAAATCCACGTCCACATTCGCGCCGTACGCGCCGTAACCATGCAAGAGAGTCGGAGCGCTTCCGTCCATCCGCAGAGATTTTTTATACGCGATGGAGATCGGCACGCGCGTCCCGTCTGACGCGGTCGCATAGATGCGTTCTGTGACGAAATCGTTTGGGTCGTAACCGCGGATCTGATCCTGTTTGCGCGTTTCCCATGCGCCGCTATCCATGTGGTAATCCACGACCGTCTGCGGCGTGACCAGCGATGAGTATTTGAAGCGCACGACATCCGTTTCAAAGACGGAGTTATCTTCGAACTCGATGTAATACGCGGGCTCGGGAAAAGCAACGTAGCGCGCGTTGTTTACATCGTCGGGCATGCAGATGCGGAGTTGTTGTAAGCCGTCTTTGCGCTCGCGTACGACAATGTAATTTTCAAAACAGGCAACACCCTCGACCAGCGTGTCCTCGCGATGGGGAATGATCTCTTTCCAATTTTCCCTGCCAGGACGCTCCACCGGCGCAACGCTCAATTTAAAATTTTGCGCCCCCTCGTTATTGACGATGAAGAACCTGCCCTGGTGGTGCGCGGCGAAATATTCCAAGCCTTCCACGCGCGGCTGTACCACGCGTAGTTCGCTTTCAGGCTGGTCGGCGTCAATGAAGCCCATCTCGCGCGTCGTCGTGCTGTAGTGATAGGACATGATGAATTGATCGTCGCGCGTCTTGCGCATCCACAGGAAGAACGATTCGTCGGTTTCGTGGACGATCAGCGCGTCGGCGCTCGGGTCGCTCCCGAGCTTGTGGCGATATAACTTATCCGGGCGCAATGCCGCGTCGAGCGTGACGTAAAAAATGTGTTGGCTGTCGTTCGCCCACTCCAAGCCGCCGAGTTCGTAGACACTGCCCGACGTGTTGGGAAGCGACTCGTCGTAGTGTTTGCCGGTCGCCAGGTCGCGGATGCGGATCGTGTAAACCTCGTTCCCCTCGAAGTCGAACGAATACGCGAGCGTGTTCCCATCCGGGCTGACGCTCACCGCGCCGACACTGCAAAACGATTTACCTTCGCCTAACGCGTTCTGGTCGAGCAAGATTTCCTCGGGATTTTCCAGCGACTCTTTTTTGCGGCAATAGATGGGATACTGCTTGCCCGCCTCCGTGCGACTGTAATACCAATACCCGCCTCTTTTCTCAGGGACGGTTGCATCAGTTTCCTGAATCCTGCCCCTCATTTCGGCGAAAAGCGAATCCTGCAACGGCTTGGTGTGACCCATCACCTCGTCGAGATAGTCCATATGCGCGGTGAGGAACTTCAGCGCCTCGGGGTCTTCGCGGTTGCGGAGCCAGAAATAATCGTCCACGCGGGTTTCGCCGTGCTGGGTGATGGTCTGAGGTCGTTTGGGGGCTGTAGGGTAGGATGCCATGATTTTTTCTCTTTGTGTTGGATAAATTTCCCTTTCCTCAGAAAATTCAAGCGCTTCGGAAGGGAGGTCAAGGCCGGCAAGAAGAATGTCACCGCCTCGGTTATGAACGCTATTTTAGCCGAACAATACCAAATGACAGAAAGTTAGAATGACATAAATAATAATCCCGCAGACTCAATCCTGCGGGATTTAGTGTAACTCAGCAAGCAAGCGGAGTGCAATAACATTTGTTCCTATGCTTACGCTTGTCGTAGTAACAGTATTTCCTTCTTCTCCGGCCTCTTCTTCCACATAAGCATCCAATGCTATATCCCATCAGTGGGCTTCCATAGAGAACAATTTGAATCTCGATCGTTAATGGCACGCCCGCAGCTACCTCCAGCGACGCCTTCGTCTGATCGTACAATTTATCGAGATACGCGATGGGTAGCGGATGCGTTGCCAGCATCCCCCGGGTTTGTGCATCCCAATCCACCTGTTCGATTTCCTCGCTCTCTTCGTCCATGGCGCACTCCAGCGATTCGAGATACCCAAATTCCATGTGGTAAGGAAGTGCGGGAGAATCCTCGGCATCGGCCTCTGGGGCATAATTGACTCCCAATCCACACAGAAGCAGGTAATGGTCGCCATCTGCAAGTTGAGTTTTGATACTTTCTTCCGCTTCTTTGAATACCGCGTAATGTGTATCAACGGGGATGGGAGGCGTCGCAAGCGGATCTTGTCGTCCATCCATACTGATCTCCTTTCATGTGAAAACGACTCTTTCATATTGGTTGAAATTAAAATTATGCGAGTTTGGCTACGGGCACCTCCTTAGATTCTCAGCAATGGCGCTGACAACGATCTCCAAATTGGAATGGCTCCCGGCAAGGTCGTTCAAGTCGGTGATCACTAACTCCCGGAGTTCATCATCTAATAAGGGGCACAGGTCCCCATACGTTTTCTCGGCATCTGTCAATAAACCCTGCTCCAACTGAAGTTGACCAAGTTCATGATAAGGGATGGAAAATTTGGGGTCGGCTGCAATTGCATTTTCGAAATCGCTGATTGCGCCATCGAAATCGCCCCAATCCTTGCGGGCAATTGCGCGAAAAAAATAACCCTCTGCCGGTGCAAGTTGGATTGCGGCCGCTAAATCGAGTTCAGCGGCTTCTCGGGAAGGCTGAAGAGCAGAGCGATTAATATATGCCTCGACCTTGAAGGGCGATTCGGGGTCTTCAATCAACCGGGCATAGTCTTCCATTGCTTCAGCCTGCTGGGCGTTGACCGTATGTAGGATGCCTACATTAAG
Source organism: Anaerolineales bacterium (assembly GCA_020847435.1). Taxonomy (GTDB): domain Bacteria; phylum Chloroflexota; class Anaerolineae; order Anaerolineales; family Villigracilaceae; genus Defluviilinea. The sequence goes on along the minus strand of JADLBX010000003.1, from coordinate 37,165 downwards.
CAAAGCGGCATATTGCTGTCGGTGCAGTTCTACTGAGCGAGAATAAGCCGCAATTGACTTTTGCAAATCAGGATTGGGGTTTGATCCATTGGATAATTCCGTGCCGGGGTCGAAAAACAACCCCTGAAGAAAATATCCCTCTGCCAGGTCTCGAGGGTTGGTTGCGCTCATATTTTCGCTTTCTGCGCTGGAGATCGCTTCTTCGATTTTTTGTTGCGCCTCGACAACATCGCCCGCCTCGAAAAGAATTTCGCTCAGGGCAAATTCTGTGAGATAGCCAAGATGCTTGGTTTCCAGTTCAATAAAATTGAAATCAGCGGTTTCTTCAACGGGCAGATACGAAACCTCGCGGCTAACACGGTCCCAATAGGGTAGTTCGATATGGACTTTGTATACAGTTCTACGACTGCCCCAAATAATAATATCTGCATTCGTCTTATCTGCCAGTTCCAGCGCATCCACCCGTAATCCAATTGGGTTACTGGACCGACAAACTTTATACAAATCGGTTTCCAGGTTGCTGATCAAAAAATCGTGCAGGTTTTCTACAATTTCGATCTCTGGCAGGCTATCGGATTGAACGAAGTCTGCAATGATTACGAAAACAGCGTCCTTTTTATTTGATCCGAAACAGTCCTGTAATCCCAATAGTTCGCTGTGTATTCTCCAATAGTTTTGAAAGCTATAGGCAACGGAAAAAAGGACCAAGCTTAGAATAACCGCGATTTCGACACGCCTTCGAATTAGGGAATATTCATAAGAATGAAAACTGCGTTTTCGAAGCGGGTCAATTAAGCGGGACCTCAAATTAATATCTTTACGGCTCTCCCCAACGACAAAAATAGAGTTTTCCGATGATCCGCCCGCCCGCCGCGTAATTTGTGGCAATCGTCTTCCTACAAGGAGCAAACTTCCGATCAAAAAGGCTAGAGTAATCGTGGTCACCGAATAGGGTTCGATGGGTCGGAATAATTGAGCGACTAATGCAAGGACGATTGGAACATAAGTCCCCGTCTCCTTGAGAACATCAAGAATCGATTTCTGAAAAGTTGAGCGCTCCGAATTACCCATAATCTTCGGCCATTTCCATAATTTTAGCGACTCTTACTATACAACTTCCCAAATGAAATTACAACTGTTTATCAGAATCTGATATGCAGTGTGAAACGGTTAGAATCCCCTGATGCCCAAACGGCGCATCTTCACCCGGCGCAGTGAAGCGTCTCGTTTCCACCTACCGGTCGGGTTGCTTCTGGTCGTCCTCGCGGTGGGGCTCTGCCTCCTGCTCCCGGTGAGCCCGCTCGACCTTTCGACGATCAATGTCCCGGGCGATGACTCGTCCACTCCATTGCCGACGCGCACACCGGCTCCCCTGCCGACCAAACTACACATCGGGCGCATCATCTTCACCTGCACGCGCGGCGACTTCAACCAATTATGCTGGATCAACGCCGACGGGACAGGCGATCAACAACTGACAAACGTCGAGGCGCACAACTATTACCCGGTCTTTTCCCCGAAAGGCGGCTCGATCGTCTACGCCTCGAATCAGAACGGGGGCGCGTTCGACCTCTTCCTGTTCGTCTTTGACGGCGCGCGTTTGATCCGCCTGACCAATTTCATCGGCAACGTCATCTCGCCGAGTTTTTCGCCGGATGGCGGCCGCATCCTGTTTGCCAACCGCGCCGGCGAAGGACCCACCTCCCTGTGGACGATAGACAACAACGGCGAAAACGCCGACCTGCTCTACGCCGGACCCAACACCATCGTCGGCGCGGACTGGTCGCCGTCCGGCGAAACGATCGCCTTCGCAATGGCAGACGACACCGGCGCGTACCAAATTTTCCTGATGAACGCCGACGGCTCCCAAGTCCGCCAATTGACGCGCGGCTTGCCGGGCATCGGCGGTAGTGTGGATTGGTCGCCGGACGGGCGCTTCCTGCTCATCCACGCCGGACCCGAAGGCGACAAGAACATCTTCCGCGTGGACGTGCAAGCGCAAACCGCCGCGCAACTCACCGAGGGAGGCAACAACGCCTCCGCGTCCTACTCCCCCGACGGTCAATGGATCGCCTTCAATTCGTTGCGCAATAACGATCAGGCTGATATATTTATCATGCGCCCGGATGGAACGGGCATCCGGCAAGTGACCTCGAACCCCGAACCGGACTGGCAACCGCAATGGGAGCCATGAAAACTTATCCGTTATTCTGCGCTGTTCCTGCAGAATCATTGAAACATTAGCGGAGATTAGTGGACAGAAAAGTCATGAAACGATTCATCCTCATCCATATCGTCATTGCCCTGCTCGCCGGTTGCGCCCCGCTTTCCGACGCGCTTTCGCTTTTATCGCCCACACAAACCAGCTCGCCCGCACCAACCGCCACCCCGTTTGCCTTGCCAGCCACCTTCACGCCCGACCTGTTCGCCATCCACACCGACGCGCCGACCCAACCCGGCGCAAGCGCAACGCCTCTGCTTCCAAACACAAAATTCCCCACCGCCACCGCCTCCCCGCGCCCAACCATCACCCTGGAGCCGATCAACATCAACCTATTCACGCCATCGCCTCAGATCTTCATCTCGACCCAACTCTCCACAGACCAATTGGTTTGGGGCTACAACTGCGACGGCGACCGATCCATCCAATTCATCACCACCATCGCCAAACCGCGACGCCTCAAATATGTGCTCCTCTACCTGCGCCTGCAAGATAAATACAGCGCACGACGCACCGACTGGGGCGGCGGCGCGATCATGCACGACAACGACCAGGGGATTTATTTTTATACGATTTCCCTGGACCAGATCGCGCGATATGAAAACTATGAAGACGCCTGGCTCCAGTTTCAATTCGTCGCCTCCACATCCGGGCTAAGCGTGCTGGGGCGCTCGGTGGTCTCCCAAAACCAAGTCTCGCTCACCAGTTGCCGCGAGATCAACAACTAACGCCGATCACGAAGGAATCTTCATGAAAAAATTCATCCAGTGCGCCTTACTTTCCACACTCTTCCTCAGCGGCTGCGCCGGGCTCACCCCCCTCCTCGATCTGATCGCCACCCCCACGCCGCCCCCCCCGGCGGATACCTCCACGCCTCAACCGACGGTCACCCTGATCCCCACCCGCGACCTGTTCGCAACACTGACGGCAACCCCCATCACTTTCACGCCGACCAAAACTCCATTAATCCCCGACCAACCGACCCAAATCTCAACTTTGCCGCTCACGCTCCTGCCGCCCTCCACCTCGCAAGGCTCATCCGTTCTCACGCCGAACGCCAACGGATTCATCACCATCGTCGCCTCGTATTACGTGATCTACTACAACTCGGGCCCGTGCTCGCCGCGCACACTGACGATCACCGCCGTCGTACAAAACCTGCTCCTCACCGACAAAGTGGTGCTCTTCATGCGCCCGCGCGAAAAATCGGACACCATGTTGCTGGGCGATTGGAGCGCCGGGCAAATGCTCCAGGACAAAAACGGGGCCTTCTATTACGAAGTCAGCGCGCTCAACATCCGCAAATATTACTGGTTCAGAGACGCCTGGATCGAATACCAACTCGTCGCGTTCGACGACAATATGAAAGAAACCGCCCGCTCGCAAGTCTTCGACCAAAGCATCTCCCTCATCATGTGCCGCGCGTTCGCTCCGTGAACTTTCCTGCCGACTTCACCTCGCTTCTTTCGCGGACGGGCAAACTGGTCGCCCTTACGGGAGCCGGCGTCTCACAAGAAAGCGGACTCCGCACCTTCCGCGACGCGCAGGCGGGGTTATGGCAACAATACAAACCGGAGGATTTAGCCTCACCGGAAGCCTTCGCTCGCGACCCACAACTCGTCTGGGATTGGTACGCCTGGCGGCGCGAAGCGGTCAAAGGCGTGCGTCCCAACCCCGGGCATTACGCGCTCGTCGAACTCGAAGCCAAAATCCCAGCCTTCACCCTGATCACTCAAAATGTAGACGGCTTGCATCGTTTTGCCGGGACGCGCAACTTGCTCGAACTACACGGCAATCTCCAACGCGTGCGCTGTTCGGATTGCGGGACGTTCGCCGAAACATGGGAGAATGATTCTGGCTCTGTACCCCGCTGTATGCACTGCAACGGCTTGCTCCGCCCGGACGTCGTCTGGTTTGGTGAGTCGCTACCGCGCGACCCGCTCGAAAAGGCGGTGGAAGCGATACGTACCTGCCAGGTCTTCCTTTCGATAGGGACCTCGGGGCTGGTCCAGCCTGCCGCGTCGCTGGCTCATGCCGCGCAAAGCAACGGCGCGGTCGTGGTCGAGATCAACGCCGAAGCGACGCCGCTCACTCCCAAAACAGATTTTTTCTTTCAAGGGAAATCGGGGGAACTCCTGCCGAAGTTGATTCAGGCTGTGTGGGGAAATTGAATCGGTTCTCCGGCGTTTGATGCGTTACGCCACAGAGATCACAGAGAGAGTGTCCGAAAACTTAATTCATTTAGAAGTTACGCAGTTGGGCGGGATGATGCTAAACTGGAGGCATGAACCCACCGAAATGTGACGAAATGGATTACATCAATTTTCTGATCGCCGCGCAACAGGTATTCAGCAGTCTGGAAGCTTCGCGCAGTCATCCGATGGAGGCAGGAGCGCCCGCGCACGACGCCTACACGCGTCTGTTGATGCGTTTACCACCGGATAGTGAGAGGCTGTGGCAAGAAGTTGAGCCATTGATTGAACGAAAGGCGGGTGTACTGGTCATCGACGATACCACATTGGACAAACCCTATGCTTCGAAGATGGCCTTGGTAACACGGCACTGGTCGGGCAAGCATGGTCGGGTCGTACAGGGGATCAATCTGATCTCGCTGGTCTGGACGATGGATGGCTGTCGACTGCCAAGCGATTTTCGACTGTACAACAAGGCACAGGATGATTTGAGCAAGAACGATCATTTCCAAGACCTGCTGCAACAAGCTGCAGAACGCGGTTTCGAGCCTGAATTGGTGGTGTTTGACAGTTGGTACAGCGGCTTGCCAAACTTGAAGCAGGTGCGCCAACTGAAATGGGATTGGTTGACGCAACTCAAGCGTAATCGGGAAGTCAGCATTGACCGAAGTGGCAACCGTCCCATCAGTGAGATCTTCATTCCGGCGCACGGACGGGTGGTGCATCTCAAGGGCTATGGCTGGATCAAGGTATTTCGGACAGTTGCCACAAACGGCGACGCAGAATACTGGGCAACCAGCAAACTGGAGATGAATATCGAAGAAGCAGCTTTCCATGCCTTGGACGCTTGGCAAATCGAAGTCTATCATCGTGGACTTAAGCAATTCACCGGCATTGAGCGGGCTCAATACCGGCTGGAAATCTCTCAGCGTAACCATATTGGCTTGGCAATTCGTGCCTTTATTCGCTTGGAAGTTCATCGCCTGCACTTTGGCATCTCTTGGTTTGAAGCCAAAACCAGCATCCTGCGCTCGGCTGTTCGTCAATATCTGTCTAATCCAACCTTCACTCTGCAATCAACTGCGTAAGTCCTAATATAAAAGATTCAAAGTCATCCGTTTCATTCTTCACCCAAGCCTGTTTCAAGAACCGATCAGCCTGCGCCTCTTCCCAAAACAGATCGGCGAATCTCAGTGAAAGGCGCGCTCCATACATAACCAGCGGCGTCGAAAAGACGAACGCCAGCGGATGAGTGTACATGGTCTTCAATGTTTGATCGGGAAGGGTGAATTTTCTCGCCTGCGACTTGTCAATGCACTTTATCCCTCCCTCCTTGACGAATAGATAATCGAAAAACAATTCTGGGATGAAATGATCCGAGACAGTAGTCGGCGATTTTGTCTGGATCGTCAATTTCCAGAAAAAAGAAACCGCGAGAGATGTGTCACCCGATTGTTTTTGAAATGAGATTCTCATACTTTTTGCGCCAACGCGATCGCTCCCAACACCCCCGAGCGAGCGCCCAACGCGGGCGGGACGATGTATTCGTCAATCTTTTCATTCACAGCGGGGGATTGAACGTAGCCATTCAAAATTTCAACAACCTTTTGCCGAATCATGGGAAAGATAAACTTCTGCGTTGACACGCCTCCACCGAGGATGATGCGCTGCGGGGAAAGGGTCACGATGAAGTTTGCGAGAGCTAGCGCGATGTAATGCGCTTCCAAATCCCAGGCGGGATGATTCGGCGGGAGCGTTTCCGCTTTTTGCCCCCAGCGCGCTTCCATGGCAGGACCCGACGCCAGCCCCTCAAAACAATCCTTGTGAAACGGACACCAACCTTCGTATGGGTCGCGTTGAATATCGTGCGGGATGCGGATGTGTCCCATTTCGGGATGCAACAACCCGTGCAGTAATTTCCCGTTGACCATTGCTCCGCCGCCAACGCCTGTGCCGATGGTGAGGTAGATGAAGGTGTCGAGTCCCTGCGCCGCGCCCCAGGTCCATTCGCCGAATGCCGCGCCGTTCACGTCTGTGTCGAGCGCGATGGGAATGTCGAAGGCGGATTTTAGTTTGCCGAGGACGTTGAAGTTCGACCAGTGGGGTTTTGTCGTGGGGAGGATAAAGCCGAAGGTGGGCGAGGCAGGTGTAACGTCGAGAGGACCGAAGCACGCAATCCCCAACGCGGCGAGGTTGCCAAAATCCGCTTCGGCTTGTTGGAAGAATCGAATCGCTTCATCCAGCGTTTCGTTTGGAGTGGTGGTCGGGAAGCGTGCCTCGCGGCGGATGTCGTTGGGCGAGGTTCCCACGATGCAATTAAATTTTGTGCCGCCACCCTCGATGCCGCCGAAAAGTTTTACGGACCCCATTTGAGTTGTTGACCGAACGGCGCGAGCGTGATCATGCCCGCCTCGGCGTGCGTGTAAAACAGTTCGAGCGCCCCGCCAAAATAAATTTGATCGGACGGCGCGATAGCCGCGATGACGAAACTGGCGTCGGGCGCCCAGAGCGCTTCGTTCATGAGTTGGAAGGTTTCGGGGAGCAGAACCGTCCTGCCCGTCACGCCGTCGGGCGCGGAGCGGACGAGTTGCAACGGCGCGCGCGCATTAAACTCGGTGTTGGATTCGAGGAAGAAGAAATACAAATTCCCGTCGGGCGCGAGGTAGGGGTCGCGCGCGTATTGAAAAACGCTGGTTTCATAATTGCTGGAGATGAGCGTCGTCACCTGTCCGTTCGAAGCGTCCACTTTCCACATGCCCGAATTGAACATGCCCATCGCCGCGCTGCCCGAATAAAACGCGCTGCCGTCGGCAGTCCATTGCGTCGCATCACAGCAGATCAACGCGCCTTCGCCGCCCGTGAGCCGCACAAGCGAATCCGCCGCTGGATAATAGATCGCCGCAGACGCGCCCTCGTAATAGCCGAGCGTGATCAACAGCCTGCTTCCGTCGGCGGAATATTTTTCGGGCCAATACAACTCCTCCGGAAAGATAAAGCCTCCGCCCTGATCGTTGGTCTGATTCTCGAGGACCAAATTACCGACGCCCGAAGCCACCGCGTACAGATTCAAACCCTTGTACCCGTAGGCGATCGTCTCTCCGTTGGGCGAAAAAACTGGCTTGCTCACCGCGTTCACAAACGGGTTGAGCGCGTCGAGCGCGCCTCCGTCCACCAACACGCGCCGCCCCGAACCGTCGGCGTTGACCAGCAAGAGTTGATTATTCGACACATACGCGACGCTTCCATCCACGCGCGAAACGTCATACGAACCGACCGCTGCAGGCTCACGTGTGATCTGCGTCACCGTTTTGCCGTCCGCTTCAAGCCGAAAGACTTGGGCGAAACCAGCGCTATCGTTGTTCGTGAAATAAAGCGAGTGAGGCAGAATGCCGGCAGGCTGAGGCGTCGAAACGTCGGAAGAATCGGGAGTCAGCGCCTGCATGGTGGATGCGACCACCGTCGCGACTTGATCGCCCGACGCAGACGGTTCATTCGACGGGGAAACCTGATTCTGCTCCCCCGGCATTCCACACGCCCAAGCCGACATCCCCAGAATGACGAGCGCCAACCCAACCCGATGAAGTTTTTTCATCAACACCTCGAAATGGGTAAGGGCACAGCGGGTCAATCAACAACTTCGACGATTAACCGTTCCGCTGTACCCCTACGAGAAAATCAAACTTGCTCGAACTTTTCCACCGGGACGACGAACAACGTGGCGCGCTTTTCTCCCGCTGGCGCTTTGCTGACCTTCTCGCGAATCAACTCGATGGCGGAATCGACGCGTTCGTCGTCCACGCCAAGGAGCAGGGTGACCATGCCACTGCGGAGGAATCCGCCAGTGGAGGCAACGCGCGTCACGCGGTAATCGGACGAGGTGAGAGATTGCGTCACATGGTCTGCGTCGTGATCTTTGACGATGAGAATGATCATTTTCATGGGGTTGCTCCAATGCTGCATAGGGCGCGTTCTCTAACGCGCCATCGGCGCAAGAGAACGCCGACTACACACCTATATTTCTTCCACTCGTTCTACGGGCAAGGCAAAGATCGTCGCGCCGCCCACCGTCACAGGGACGGGCGCGGGCATCGGCAACGGCGAACCTTCAAGCGGCAGTGTGAGATATTCGATCCGCTGGCGGCAGGCTTCTTCGAGCGCTTTGATCGCCGCCTCGGCATGTCCCTCGCGCAAGCCGATCAACAGCGTCGCGTTGCGCCGACCGAGGAATCCGCCCGCGCTGGCGAAGAACGCCACATGCAAGTCGAGTTTCTCCAGCGCGCGTGTGGCGGTCTCCTGGTCCTGTTCCTGCACAACGGCAAGCATCAAGTGTTTGATGTCATTCATAAGGACCTCCGTTCGAGGTTGATGAGAATAGTATACAGGATAGTTGCGAGTTGACAAGATGTGATTGGCATTTTATGCCAAAAATGCCAATAAGAATAATTCTTGTTGGCATTTTGCTCCATTTTAACCAATCAAACTACCCTTCCACCACCGCCGCCGCGCCGTTCGGCGCCGTCATAGGTTGGCTTCATCAAGTTTTTCAATAAATTTCCTTGCCGTGATGATCGGAATACTGCGAAATTCCCGTAAGTCCAGAAGGTGATTATCCCCGCTGACAATGTAATCCGCCTGCCCTGCAATTGCCGCTTCGAGAAATTTGTTGTCGCTGGAATCGGATTTGATAACGTCAATGCCCTCAGCAGGCTCGACAAATTCCGCCCTTGAAAACAGAAGCGCGAAGAAGTCGTCCACCTCCTCTCGCTCGATTTTGAATTTTGGACGATTCAGCACTTCGTGATATTCATCTGCTATTTCGTTGCTGACGATCAATGTAAACTTTCCAGATCGCCAGCGGATGATGACGGTTTCCAAGACTCCCCCCAAATATGCCGAGACCATGATATTGGTGTCTATGACGACACGCATCACCTATTTTTATCCTCACGCACCACGCGAATTTCGGCGTCAATATCTTCTTGCGTAATATTTAGTTCCTTTGCGCGGGCGCGCACACGCGTCCATGATTCATCGAAGCGCCGGTCGATCTCATCTTTGTCCGCCAGCCCGATTTTGATAAATCGAATATATTTCAGAACATCGGGTAAGCGTGATTTTGGCAGTGTGGAGATTTCACGTATGATGGTTTGCTCTAATTCGGTCATGGCGCACCTCGCTCGATCATTATACCCCCAAGAAACTACCCCTCCACCACCGCCGACGCGCCGTTCGGCGCCGTCACAGATTTACCGTTGGCAAAAACAATCTCGGTCTGCTTCATTCCCCGCGTCACTTTTAGACCTCTGAACTGAACCGTCACATCCCAGGGGAAAGGATTCTCGCCTTCGAGCCTCACGCGCGTGGGCGAGAGGATTTCCACGCCGAGGATCTTCATAAACAAACCGACCGGCGCGAGTCCGCTCAGGGAGTTGCGTTCGCCGATGCCCGTCCCTTTTTCGGCGTGGTAGCGCGCGTGGAAGGCGCGATTCACCTTCAGGTTTTGGATGACCGCCGACATGTTGTGAGCAAAGATACGCGCCGCGTCGGAACGGAAGCCGTACCTCAACAAACCCTCGCACATAAAAAGATTCCACGGCAGGTGGACCGATTGCGAAACGGTCTCCGCTTCAGGCGGGGTCAACGATGGGCAGGCCGGGATGCCGAACGGACGATAAAAACGCGCCGCGTCCAACAACGCGCGCCCGATCATGATCTGCGCGTGCCCTGCATCGGGCACGCCCGCCCACAACGGCATAAACAGGGTGTGGTCCTCGGTGGTGTAATCGAGCGTGCGGACGATGAGCGTATCCTCCGCGTTCAAACCGCGCACCGCGATCTTCGCCAGTTTCAAAAACGTTTTCCGCGTGGTGTACACCGCGCCGCTACTGCGCCATTGATACGCGCCGCTTTCGATCACCTCGTCGGCAGGCTTCGTGGAAAATTGGTGGATGCGAACCTGCGGACGCTTCGCCCCCGGACTGTGAGCCTGCACCTCCACCTGCAAGCGGACCTGCCCCTCGAATTTCATCTTCAGCGTTGCCGTGCCGGAGCCTTTTTGCTTGAGCAACACCCTGCCTTCAAGGCTCAAGCCCGTGCCGCGTTCGCGGTAATGATATAACCCCGTCTGCGCCTGCCACGCGGACTCGATCGCGGCGCGCAGTTTCGCGGCTTGTTCGCGCAACAGAGTCAACGAGTTGTTCTCCTCGAGCGTTTCCGCCATTTTGATCAGGCACATGGCTTCGTGATAGAGCATGGCTTCGAGCGCGGGGCTGTGCACTTGCGCGATATTCACGCCCAGCGACCACGCGTGCCACTGATCGAACAGCGGGTTGTCTTCAAAGCCCGTTTGCAAAACGTGTTTCCATTGCGGAAGCCCATCGCGGTCTTCGTCGTATTCAGGCGAGAACCACGACCAGAAAAATTTATGCAAGTATGGAAAAACTTGTTTCAGAAATTCCTGGTCTTCCGATTTTTCGTACAATTTCCAAGCAAGAGAAGCAAGCAACGGCGCAGCGAGGTAACGTCCGCGTTGACCTGCCAAGCCAAGCTTGCCGTCTATTTCGCCGTTTTCGTTTTGAGCGGCGAGAAAATTTTTCAACAGGTCTTGCGCGGCTTGAGAAGCAGGCAACACCTCCGAAAGATAATACGCGTCGAAGGGAGATTGCCCGTTCCAGGCGGCGGGATAGTCCGAGCCATCGCCGCGTGGGGAATAGCCGTTGTCGGGTCCGCGCGCAGAGACGAGGGAGGGATGGGGCAAATGTTCATTCGGTGGGAAGAACAAACCAAGCGCGGCGGATTGACTCAAGGCGAACGCCGCGTCCCATTCTTTATCGGCGGTGCGGATGTCAATCGTCTGGCTGGCGTTGACGAGTTCGAGGCGGGCGCGTTCCGCTTCCCACGGGCGCGCGGCGGTTTGACGCGCAAGTTCGAAGGAAGTTTGCAGGTTGTCTGCCGCGGCTTGCGTCCAGGTGAGTTGACGCGTCGCTCCCGGACCCAGCTCGAGGTCGAGATGAAGCGAGGGGTGAGGCCCGCCTCCATGTGCGGGTCCGCCGGTCATAAACAGGACGGGGAAGAGTCCGCCTGTTTGCCCCGCGAGGATGTTGACCATTTGCGCCTGCGCGTTCGCCATGCCTTGTCCGTCAATCGGAATCAACACCGCGCAAAGTTCAAGATTTATTTTTCGGTTTTTGTTGGACTTGTTGGCGACGGTCACGCGTCCGCAGACCGCGTTGGATTGTGGAACCCAGTATTCGGCGTTTACGTCAATGTTGGGTAATGGAGAATAATCCACGCTGACGAAGTTTGGATAGACGCGGCGGATGGTCGGCAGGAGGGCGAAGACGTTCGGGTCGCTGACGTTTTTTTTGCCTTCGCCAAAGCGGAAGAAGATGCGCAGCGCTTTGGCGCGCAAGCCATAGGTGGTGCGGAGCGCTAACGAGGCTGGCTCGGCGCCGCCGAATTCGAGCTCCCAGATGTGATCGTTGAGGTAATCAGGAATGGAGAGGCGGGCATCTGCCGCGAGGGTGAGGCAGAGCGGGTCGCCGAGGGCAAGAGACCAATCGCGCATAGGGCAGTATTGTACGGGCAGAAGGGCGGGAGGTCAAAGGGTATAATTTATTTGGTTCGCTAGTCCGATAGTCGGCTGGTCTGTTCACCAATAGCACGAGAGACAACAACCAGATTATGAAACTATCAAACGATCAAACCAGGAAACTAGGAGACTACACATGGGTAAATATTTTGAAGAGTTCATGATCGGTGAAAAGATCGCGACAGAGAAACGGACGATCACCGAAGCCGACATTATGCAGTTCGCCGCGTTGACCGGCGACGATAACCGCATCCACACCGACGCGGAGTTTAGCAAGACGACCCCGTTCGGGAAGCAGATCGCGCACGGGGTTTTGGGATTGTCGTACGCGTTGGGCTTGGCATGGAAGACGGGCATATTGGACGGCACGGTGATCGCTTTCCGTGAGATCAATGAATGGAAGTTCGTCAAGCCGGTCTTTATCGGCGATGCGATTTATGCGGAAATGGAAACCACGGAGACCAAAGCCTTGCCGCGCATCGGCGGAGGCTCGGTGAAGATTTCGGTCGAGATCAAGAATCAGAACGGCGAGGTCTGTCATCGCGGAATGTGGACAGTGTTGATGGTAAGCAAACCAGTTTGATTTACGATTTACGATTGACGATTTGAAGCACAAGGATGAATGATGAGTGGTGAAGGATGTATTCAGTCTCTAATCCACCGACTTTCTGAGTATCAATGATGAACAACGAAGAAGACCAAGCCAAAAAAGTAAAACGGTTACTCGACTCTGAAGCCGAGACGCGCGCCGAACCTCCCATCGAGCCGAAGACGAACGAGCAGGGGACGACAAAGGCGAGCGCGAAAAGCAAGTCTGGACCCTCACCCCGCCCCTCTGCCTTGCAGGGAGAGGGGGATGCGCCGCGGCATATCGCGCTGGACGAGAACAATATGCCCCTGCCGCGCCGCGTCAACGAAGTGGACCTGGAAGGGACGCGCGTGTCGCCCGTCGCGTATGAACCGGTCAGCCGCCCGCGCGGGCTGACGGAGACGCGCCGCGTCTCGCCGCCGAGTCAGCCGCGTAAGCCTCAATCCGCATCGTTCGATTGGAATTCCATTGATTGGAAGCGCACGGGCGGATGTTTGGCGCGCAGCGCCGTGCTTGCCCTGTTCGGGTTTGTCATCCTTGCCATCCTCGGCGGCTCGGTTTTGATCTTCTCGTATTACTCGATCGCCCGCACGCTCCCCAGCGTGGACGACCTGAAGAACCGCGCTTCGCAATTCGAGACCACGCGCATTTTGGACAGGAACGGAAATCTCCTTTACGAAATCCTCGACCCGACGGCGGGACGCAGGACTTACGTGACGCTCGACAGAATTTCGCCCGCGCTTGTGGCGGCGACGATCGCCACCGAAGACCAGGATTTTTACACACATCCCGGCTTCGACGCGTGGGCGATCATCCGCGCGTTGTGGGAAAACTATCGCACCGACGGGCAGGGCGGCGGCGCATCCACCATCACCCAGCAATTGGCGCGGGCGTTATTGTTGACCCCCGAAGAGCGCGCCCAGCGGACGTATGCGCGCAAAGTGCGCGAGATCATCCTCGCCGCAGAGATCACCCGCCGCTACTCGAAGGATGAAATCCTTGAGTTGTATCTCAACGAGATCTATTACGGCAACCTCGCCTACGGGATCGAAGCCGCCGCGGAAACTTATTTCAACAAAACGGCAAACCAGTTGACGCTTGCCGAAGCCTCGTTCCTCGCCGGTCTGCCGCAATCGCCGTCGGTCTACGATATTTACACAAACCGCGACGTGACCCTGACGCGGCAACAACAAGTGTTGGTGTTGATGTTCGGGTTGAGTCAGTCGGAGGGATGTATCCCCGTCAGCAACAGCGAAACGCCGGTCTGCGTGGACCAGCTCGCGGCGGTGCAGGCGGCAGATTACATCAAAACGTACAACTTCAGGGCGCCGAGCTTCAACGCCAAATACCCGCATTGGGTGAACTTCGTCCGCTCGAAACTGGAAGCGCAGTACGACGCGCAGACCATCTATCGCTCCGGGTTCATCGTCTACACCACCATTGACCCGACGCTTCAAGACGAAGCGCAGAGACTGGTCGCCGAACAGCTGGCGGCGATCGCCGACAAGAACGCGAAGAATGGCGCGCTCGTGGCGCTCAAACCCTCCACCGGCGAGATCCTCGCCATGGTCGGCTCGCCCGATTTCAACAACGACGCGATCGCCGGGCAGATTAACATGGCGGATAGCGCCACGCGTCAGCCCGGCTCTTCGATCAAGCCCATCACCTACCTCGCCGCGTTCGAAAAAGGCTGGACGCCCTCGACGCTCATCTGGGACGTGCCGACCGACTTCCCCGACGGCGCAAACCCACCGTATTCGCCCATCAACTACGACGGCAAATTTCACGGACCGGTCACCGTGCGCGCCGCGTTATCCAATTCGTTCAATGTGCCGGCGGTAAAAGCGCTTCAATTCGTCGGCGTCTACGACGACCCGAACACGCCGGAAAAAGACGGCATGATCGCCATGGCAGAACGCCTCGGCATCACCAGCCTCAAGAGCGACCAATACGGACTCGCGCTCACGCTCGGCGGCGGCGAAGTGAGCCTGCTCGATATGACCTCCGCCTTTTCCGTGATGGCGAACGGCGGCAAAAAACTTCCCCCGGTGGCGATCCTCAAGATCGTTGACTTCGAAGGCAACGTGATCTACGAATATCAGCCGCCGCAAGCCGAACAAGTCATCCGCGCCGAACACGCGTTCCTGATCTCCTCGATCCTTTCCGACACGCAAGCCCGCGCGTGGATGTTCGGTCCAAACTCCATTTTGAACCTGCCTTTCCAGGCGGCGGCAAAGACCGGCACCGCCGGCGACCCGCGCGGCGCCGACGGCGTCAACGTCTACGACAACTGGACGCTCGGCTACACCCCCGATCTCGTCACCGGCGTGTGGGTCGGCAACGCGGATTACACACCCATGGTCAACACTTCCGGCACCACCGGTGCGGCGCCGATCTGGGCGCAATTTATGGCTTACGCGGTCCCGATCGTCAGCCCGAACAACACGCCCAGCCCGTTCACCATTCCACCGGGCATCACCGAAAAGATCATTTGCGCCGTTTCGGGAGCCGAACCCTCCAACTGGTGCAAAGGCGGTCAACGCAGTGAATTCTACGCGTTCGACCAACCACCCCTGCCTGCCTCGCAAGACCTGCTCCGCCAAACTGAAATTGACACGTGGACGGGCTTGATCGCAGGCAATGCCTGCCCCGATTTCGACAAAGAAGAACTCGTGATGAACGTCAAAGACGAATGGGCGCGCAAATGGCTCCGCACCGGCGACGGGCGCGACTGGCTCGAAGCCCACGAAATGCCGCGCAATCCGTTCTTCGCGCCCGACCGCGAATGTTCCGCCGACGACCCGCGCCCGATTCTCGAATTCACCAACCTCAAAGACAACGATGTCATCACAGACGCTACCCTCGGCATCAAAGGCATCATCAGCGTCACCAAAGGCGACCTCAGCGGCTGGCGGCTCGAATACAGCACGGGCAACGACCCCGACAACTGGACGATCCTCGCACAAGGCACAGACAAGATCGAATCGGAAGGCAACCTCTTCACCTGGAATTTGAAGGATGTGACCGCGAGCACGATCACCCTGCGGATCTACCTCATGAACGGAGAGGAATTCTTCGCTGAAAAACGCGTCACGCTGACGTTGAACCTGCCTACCCCGACCCCCGAGCCAACTGCCACCCCCAGCCTCACCCCACTCCCGCCAACCGACGCGCCCACCGCCACCCCCTCCGAAACCCCGACCCTGACGCCTCCTCCCACCGAGACGCCCACGCCAAACCCCACGCCGTGAGCCAACGATGACCGTTCCTACACGCGCGAACCTCAAACCCGGCACAACTGTGCTGATCGTCCAGAAACAGGATCAACCCACAGGGAAATTGACCAAGGGCATTGTCAAAGACCTCCTCACCAAATCGCCGAACCATCCGCACGGCATCAAGGTCCGCTTGCAGAGCGGGGAAGTGGGGCGCGTGAAGGAGATCGTCGAAGAATGAAATCGTCGTCAACTGCTGTGCGAGCGCTGCTCGTGTTTGCCGCGCTCGCCCTCGCCTTGGCGTGCGCGCCGACGACGGGCGGTCCAGCCGTCCCTGCGTCTGACCCGAACGCTATCCAGTTGTACATCCAGCAGACTGCCGCAGTCGCCTCCACGCAGACACAGTCCGCTCTGCCGCCAGCCACCATCACGCCGACCTTCACTGCCACGCCATGGAGCACGTTCACAGCCGTAGTCACGTCCACGCCGTTTACATTCATTCTGCCCAGTTCGACTCCGTCGCAAAATATCCAATATTTTCGCGTCAAGCACGACAGCCAGCTTGCCCTCTATGACTACAAGTCACGGACGGTGGGTCCCGATTGGAGCTACCTGAAACAAACCCCGGAAGTGGTGCCGCTCTCGCCCATACCCAAGGAGGGGACAGGCACGCATCGAACTCCCATGACCGGCAGATGGGAGACGTTTATTGACGAACTTAATAACCACGATAAAAAGAAATTGATATTTTTGAAATCACCCTCGACGGCATTGTTCAACGGGGCGGGTTTCCCGCAAATGGAAAGCCTGACGATGGGCGGCAACATTGTCACCCTCGAAGCGATCCAAGGCGGGTGGGGGCGCGTGCATACGTTGGCTTACAACAATCCGGGTTCGGCGGATAAGGTGAACTACTTCACCGAGCCAAATTTTGTGCATAAAGTGGTGCTCGTCACCTGGAACACCAAAACAAAAACCACCTATTGGGTGAACCCGCCACAAGGCTCGATCTACTGGCCCTTTGTGGCGCGCGACGAGGTGTGGGTGCAAATGGAACGGCTTGAGCCGTTCCCGATCCTGCCAATGGAAGTGGCGACGCTTTTGGAACAGGAAATAAGAAAAGAACCGAGCCTGGAAGGCGAAGTTAGCGCCCTTCTGAAAGCCGGCGAATACACGACCATTGTGGAATATCGCCCGTCCGGCTCGAGCGTGTGGGGCAGGTTGCTAAACGGCTATTGGATTCTTCTCTTTCAATACACCAAAGATGGTCCCACGTATTACACCACGTGGTCTATGGAAACGCTCCCCCCTCTGCCCTAACATGAAACTCGGCATCGTCACCGATTCCACCTGCGACCTCCCAAACGATCTGATCGAACAACACAGACTCGAAGTTGTCCCTTCGATTTTGATTCTCGATGGAAAAGAATACGCGGATGGAAGCGGAATCTCCCGGGAGGATTTCTACAATCGACTCGCTGCGCTTCACCCCTACCCGACAACTGCCGCGCCTTCGATCGGCGATTTCGCGTCCCGCTACGACTCCCTCCTCTCGCACGGCTGTGGACACGTCCTCTCCATCCACGCCGCAGGGACGTTGACCGCCATTATCAACGTCGCGCGCCAAGCCGCACACGACTTCCCCAACAAAATCACAATCGTGGATAGCAGCTCGCTTTCATTGGGTCTCGGCTTTCAAGTCCTCGCGGCAGCGGAAGCGGCTGAGATGGGCTTGCAAGCCGCGCTCGACGCGGTCGAATCGACGCGTAAGCGGTTGTCCGTTTTCGCCGCGCTCGATACGATGGAGAATCTAAAACGGAGCGGGCGCGTCCCTGGCGTGGTCGCGCAGTTGGGTGGATTATTGTCCATTAAGCCAGTGGTTGAGATCAAAGACGGGAGCGTCAAACCCATCGGCGCGACGCGCACGACGAAACAATCCGATGAACGGATGTTGAACTTGTTGCTCGAAGTGGGCGAGATGGAACGACTGGCGATCCTGCACACAAATGCCCCCGCCCGCGCAAAAAATTTGCTGAATGGGTTGATGGATCGTCAACGCATGTCTGTGCCGCGCGATATTTTGTTTGTCAACGTCACGGCTGTGATCGGGACTCATCTGGGGGCGAACGGTCTAGGCTTTGCGGCAGTTCGACCTGTCATTGCGAGCGAGCGAAGCAATCTCTGAGAGCAGCGGCGCTATAATTCAATCCATGCAACGGAAGAAGTTTCGAATCCCTTACAAGAAGATCGCTGAGTTTTGCCAACGCTGGAGCATTACCGAGTTCTCGTTATTTGGCTCGGCGTTACGCGCCGATTTCCGTTCCGATAGCGATGTGGACGTGCTGGTGAGCATTGATCCAAAGGCGAAGATCGGTCTATTCGAGATCGCTGAAATGGGCATCGAACTCGAAAAAATATTCAAGCGTCCCGTTGACCTCGTTGAAAAAGAAGGACTGCGAAACCCCTATCGGCGGAGCGAGATTTTAGGCACGGCAAAGGTGGTCTATGCCGCTGGATAAACGCACATTGTCATATTTGTGGGATATGCAGAACGCCGCCAAAGAAATCCGTGAACTCATGGCTGGCGTGAAATTCCATAAATTCGAAAAAGACAAATTTATGCGTTATGCGGCAGAGCGTCTGTTGCTGATCGTTGGTGAAGCGGCGAACCATCTCTCTCCGCAATTCCGCAGGAAACATCCAGAAATTTCCTGGGCGGTTTTCGTCCGCTTTCGAAACATCCTTGCGCATGAATATGGAGACAGCCTGATAACTCGCGTGTGGCTGGCTGCAACCGAGAGCGCGCCTGAGTTATTACAGGCATTGGATAAATTGTTGGCAGAAGAATCGAAAGAGTAAGATCCGTTTCAAATTGTGTAGTAAGCAACATCTTCTACGAAAACGCCTGAATCCCCGTCTGCGCCCTGCCCAAAATCAACGCGTGGATGTCGTGTGTCCCCTCATAAGTATTCACCGCCTCCAAATTCATCACGTGTCGAATCACATGGAACTCATCCGAGACGCCGTTGCCGCCGTGCATGTCGCGCGAGGTGCGGGCGATCTCCAGCGCCTTTCCGCATGAATTGCGTTTGACGAGCGAGATCATTTCGGGAGTGGATTTGCCCTCGTCAATCAAACGTCCCACACGCAACGCGCCTTGCAATCCCAGCGTGATCTCTGTCATCATATTCGCCAGTTTCAATTGGATGATCTGGTTCGCCGCCAGCGGACGCCCAAACTGCGGACGGTCCAGCGTGTATTGACGCGCCGCGTGCCAGCAGAATTCCGCCGCGCCGAGCGCGCCCCAGGCAATCCCGTAGCGCGCCTTATTCAAGCATCCGAACGGACCTCCCAGCCCTTTGACGTTTGGAAACATATTTTCATCAGGCACGAACACTTCGTTCATCACGATCTCGCCCGTGGAACTGGCGCGCAGACTGAACTTGCCCTCAATCTTCGGCGCGGACAGTCCCTTCATGCCTTTTTCCAAAATGAATCCACGAATCTCACCTCCGTTGCTCTTTCCGCCGTCCTCGGCGGGAAGTTTTGCCCACACCACGAACACATCTGCAATCGGCGAATTCGTGATCCACATCTTGTTGCCTTGCAAAACATAACCGCCGTCCACTTTTTTGGCGCGGGTTTCCATGCTGGCGGGATCGCTGCCGTGATTCGGCTCAGTCAACCCGAAACAGCCGACCCACTTTCCGCTCGCCAGATTCGGCAAATACTTTTTTCGCTGTTCTTCTGTCCCGTAGGTGTAAATGGGATACATCACCAGCGAACTCTGCACCGACATGGCGGAGCGATAGCCGCTGTCCACACGCTCGACTTCACGGGCGATCAACCCATAGGCGACGTGATTCAACCCCGCGCCTCCATACTCCTCAGGGATCGTTGATCCCAAAAAACCGAGGCTCCCCATCTCGTCCATGATCTCGCGGTGGAAGATTTCCTTGCGGTTCGCTTCGAGGACGCGCGGCGTCAACTTCTCCTGGCAATACTTGCGCGCCGCGTCGCGGATCATCCGCTCTTCGTCGGTCAGTTGGTCGTTGAGCAGAAAGGGGTCGTCCCATTTGAAGGTTGGTTTGGTCATGGTTGCCTGCGGTAATTTATAACTGGAAAGGTTTTGTCAAAAAAATAGTGAACTAAAAACTTGGAAATCTCAGGATCTCCAAGTTTTTTTATCCTTCTGTTTTCACATGTGGGTAGCCGAGGATTCTGTCATCCGATGTGATCAGCGAGCATTTCATCACTCTAGCGGTAGCAACGATAATTTGATCGGCAGGGTCTTTATGAAATTTCCCAGGCAGGCGGGTGGATTCGGTCACAATTTCAGGAGTTAGCTCGATGATGCGAATTCCAGGATAACTCAGGGCTTGTTCAAACCATTTTTCGAGAGGGACAGGTAATTCAAGCCGATTGTTTTCAACGAGTTTCGCAATTTCCCATAACGAGATGGCGCTGATGCCTATTTCTTTATCTTCATTGGCTTCAATGGCTTCCGCTTGTGATGAAGAGATCCGTTCATCGCCATGCACCCACCATACCCAAATATGGGTATCCAGCACGATCATCGAGCGGATTCCCAATCATTGACCGCCACACCCTTGAAAGGATCACGGTAAACAACGGTTTTGCCGCGCAGGGGATATTTCGCCGCACGGGAAGGCTTTTTCCCGCGGCGTACAGTCACTTCAACAGTTTCGCCTGTGCGAAAGGGCAAACCCTTGATGGAAATTTTTCCATCCTTGGTGATCAGAGTTTTTGTGCGAAATGTTTGTTGCATGATAACCTCAATCCCTATTTTACCCTTTTTCCAGAAACGCTTTGTTGCGAAACGGCTTGCAGAAGAGCGCTCCGTCGCGGATCATCCGCTCTTCGTCGGTCAGTTGGTCGTTGAGCAGAAAGGGATCGTCCCATTTGAAGGTTGGTTTGGTCATGAGGAGCCTCTTGGATTAGTGCTGAGGCGATTGTAACACTAGGGTAGCGGCTACAAAAACGCTATGCCGAGGTTTAGAAAATACGGTAAGATACAGGCAGGAACAGTTTCATGCCAGATGCAATCCAAACGCTACTGGAAGAACTCAAAACTGGATTGACGAGTCTGTATCAAGACCGCCTCAAAGGCGTGTACTTGTACGGTTCGTATGCGCGCGGGGATTACGAAGAAGGTTCAGATGTGGATGTGCTCATCGTTCTTGATGAGTATGAACGTGCTCCCATCGAATTGACACGGACCGATGATTTGGTCGCCGATCTCTCTCTCAAGTATTTGACCACGATCAGTCTGATGTTCATGCGTGAGAACGACTGGCTAACGGCAGACAAACCCCTGCTCCGCAACGTACGCGTTGAGGGTGTGCCTGTATGATGAATTGTAAAAGATTAGATGAACACTGTTTGATAGCGTTTTGATATACCGTATTGAAAAGATAAAAAGAGGGCAAGAGTTCTATACCCAAGGAGAGGTAAATCATGAAAAATACTAATCCAAAAACAAGTCAATTGGAACATTCAAAAGCAAAAGTAGAACTTTATGGTCGCTACTTGTCAATCTACTTAAACATTTTGCATCGAGCTGGGTTTGTAAAAAGAATTTTTCTTTTTGATCTCTTCTGCGGGGAAGGAATATATGAAAACGATGCCAAAGGAAGTCCAATAATTGCCTTGGATTGTATTCGTCATCATTTCTTTTCCAATAACAATTCTGTGCCAAATATAACGATTTGGTTTAACGATAATGGTATGTCTGAAATAGAAGGTGGGGTTTATAAAGTTGATAGAGTTCAGAAGATGGGCTCAAAAATTTATAGACCCGATAACGTAAAGGTTGAGTTTTATAAAGAAAACTACGAAGACATTTACCCTAAAGCAATTGATTTAGTTTCAAAAACGAGAGATGCAAAAGGCTTGTTTTTCATTGATCCTTTTGGATATAAGGCGATTAAACCTGACGATATTCGCAAAATGCTTCAAGGTGGAGAAACCGAAGTGTTTCTGTGGTTGCCAATTGCCCACATGTATAGATTTGCCGACTCTGCAGTTCGTTCAGGATTTCCAGGAAGCGAACCTCTTCGGTTGTTTTTGAATGAATTGTTCGGGAAGTCCATACCAGATTTTCAGTCTCCTTATGATTTCATCGAACAATTAGAGGCAAGGTTTCGAGTGTTTTTGAAAGACCTGAAAATCTTTGTTGACACCTTTATTCTTGAAAGAGATGCCAGCAATGTTTATAGCCTGTTTTTCTTCACAAGCAACATCAGAGGATACGCAAAAATGCTTGAATCAAAATGGAGTGTTGACCCGAGTCGAGGTAGGGGACATTCCGTAGAGAAAACCATGTCTCTTTTTGATGAGACGGAATTGTCTGGCTATCCCAGTAAACTTTGGGCATTTTTAGACAGTGCCGAATATCGCACTAATGCAGAACTGTATCTTTTTGGATTGGAAAATGGCTTTCTTCCCAAGCATACCAATGATATTTTGAAGAAAAACAAATCAAAATTTGAGGTTGTTGGACTGGACGGGAAACCCGTGAGAGGTTATTACATCGAATATAATTCTGAAAGACGTGTTGCTTTTCGCCTCACAAAACAGGAGTAGACAAAATTGAACATATGTTCTATAATTGATCGGTGATCTAGATTCTCTCGGAGGAGAAAATGGCTCAATCACGGATAGAGTGGACTGAATCCACTTGGAATCCGCTTACTGGTTGCAATAAGATTAGTCCTGGTTGTAAACATTGCTACGCAGAACGTATGGCGAAGCGACTTCAAGCGATGGGGCAGGCAAATTATGTCAACGGCTTCAAGTTAACCATGCACCCTCGTGCGCTTGAAAAGCCTTTGGAATGGAAAACACCTCAGGTAATTTTCGTCAATTCGATGAGCGATCTATTCCACAAGGATGTGCCGTTGGAGTTCATTCAACGCGTCTTCGATGTGATGAAGCGCGCTCACTGGCATCAATTCCAAGTTTTGACAAAACGCTCCGATAGATTGATGGAACTCAGTCCACAGCTCGAATGGACAGATAATATTTGGATGGGCGTCAGTGTGGAGAATTCAAAGTATACATTCAGGATTGACCATCTGCGAAACACGGGAGCAAAGATAAAGTTCCTATCCGTTGAACCTTTGCTTGGACCAATCGGAAAGATGAATTTGAAGGGAATAAACTGGGTAATCGTAGGAGGCGAGTCAGGACCTGGCGCCCGTCCTCTTGAAAGGGAATGGGTAGTTGGCGTAAGAGATCAGTGCCTGAGGGCAAAAGTTCCGTTCTTTTTCAAACAATGGGGTGGGGTACAAAAGAAAAAGGCGGGACGGTTGCTTGATGGAAGAACTTGGGACGAAATGCCAAAGAACATAGATTTAGTGGGCGCCTAAACAAGCTAAGCGGCAAGAATCTACTTTCTTTCTAAGCAATGACATCCGAAGTTTCAAAGGCTTCGGATGTCTTGATTCAGCCCATGATAAAATTACCTCATGCAGCCCTCATTGGAGAAATTACGGAAATTTTTCCGTCTCGAACATGAGAACGGATATGCCAACACCGCCATCATCGGCGGGTTGGCGGAGATGCTCAACTACTGGGAAGGCGAAGCCCGCGCCGACAGTCTCAACGAAGAGGTGATTCAAGCCGTCGTGCAGAGACTCCGCTCGTATGACGGGCTCAGCCCACAGTCGCGCGCGGACGCGTTGAAGGGGTTATGGAAGCGCATCGGGGACGCGTACCCTGAGGCGCAACAAAAGCCGAAGTCGGCGAGTCAGCCCGAAGGTCAGGCACAGACGCGTTCGTCGCATCCGCAGAGTGAGTCGCCGAAGGTGGAAATCCAAAAGCGTGAACATCACGAACAACGACCGCGTCACGCGCCGCAACCGCGCTTGGAAGCCGTCGCGGGCGCGCGGCATTCATCCACGCCTGCCGCGCTCGACGCAAAACTCACCGTGCTTCAAGGCGTCGGACCGAAAAATGCGGAGACCTTCGCCAAACTTGGCATGGTCACGCTCGGCGACATGTTGTATTACTACCCGCGCCGCTACGACGATTATTCGCAACTCAAGCCCATCAAAGATTTATTTTACGGCGAGCAAGTGACGGTGATCGGCACGATCCAAAGCGTGCACACGCGGCAGATACGCGGCGGCAAGGCTTCGATCGTCGAGGTGATCATCGGCGACGGCACGGGCGCGCTGAGGTTATCGTATTTCAATCAGCCGTGGCTTGCGAATCGATTCAAACAGGGCAACGCAATTTCGGTTTCTGGAAAAGTGGATCAATATCTCGGGCGGCTCGTGATGAACAGCCCCGATTGGGAACCTGTGGAAGTCGAGAACCTACACACGAATCGCATCGTGCCAGTCTATTCGCTGACCGAACGCGTCACGCAAAAATGGCTTCGCAATGTGATGAAGCAGGTCGTCGAATATTTTGCGCCCGCCGTGCCAGATGCGCTTCCCGAAAGCGTTCGCAATGCGGCGCGGGTCATGCCGATCGGCGAGGCGTTGTTGCAGATCCATTTTCCATCGTCGCAGGAAAAACTCAACGCGGCGCGTGAACGTCTCGCCTTCGACGAAATTTTTTATTTGCAAATGGGAGTTCTGCGCCAACGCCGTGACTGGCTTTCGGTGGATGGACGCCGCTTCGTTCTTTCCGACGGGACGTTTGATTCGCTAAAGACGAGCCTGCCCTTCACCCTGACAGCCGCGCAAGAACGCGCCATCGCAGACATCCGCCGCGACCTCGACTCGGGCAAACCGATGAATCGACTCTTGCAAGGCGATGTCGGTTCAGGCAAAACCGTCGTCGCGGCTTTAGCCGCTTCGATCATCACAAGCAACGGCGCGCAAGCCGCCATCATGGCTCCGACTTCGATCCTTGCCGAGCAACATTATCGCAACTTCAAAAAACTTCTGGGAAAGGCTCTGGAGTCGGACAGCTCGCTGTCCGATGTGCAGGAGCATACCCTATCGGGCACACGAGCTCCTGCACTCCAGAAAATTCGCCTGCTCACGGGCGACACGCCTGAATCGGAAAAGGAAGAGATTCGCAACGGAATCGCAAACAACACGATCAAAATCGTAATCGGCACGCATGCGGTCATCGAGCCGAACGTGCAATTCGCCGACTTGCAATTCGTCGTCATTGACGAGCAACATCGCTTCGGCGTCGAGCAACGCGCCGAGTTACGAAGCAAGGGAACGAATCCTCATCTGCTGGTGATGACCGCCACGCCGATTCCACGCTCGCTTGCGTTGACCCTCTACGGCGACCTCGACATTTCCATCATGGATGAGATGCCCGCAGGACGAATCCCGATCAACACGTTTGTGCTTCGTCCGCAGGAACGCGAGCGCGCATTCACGCTTCTGCGCGGTCAGATCAAGGATGGCAAGCAGGCGTTCATCATCTATCCGCTCATCGAGGAAAGCGAGAAGATCGAAGCCAAAGCCGCCGTGGACGATTACGAGACTCTCTCGAAGGAAGTCTTCCCCGATTTGAAACTCGGATTACTGCACGGCAAGATGCGTCCCAGCGAAAAAGACGAGACGATGCTCAAATTCCGCGACAAGGCATACAACATCCTCGTCTCGACCACTGTCGTCGAAGTCGGCGTGGACGTGCCGAACGCGACAGTCATGCTCATCGAAGGCGCAGACCGTTTCGGCTTGGCGCAACTCCATCAACTGCGCGGGCGCGTCGGGCGCGGCTCGGCTCAATCGTATTGTTTGCTGATCCCCACGCGCGAAGACGCGACCGAGAACGAACGTCTGCAGATCATGGCGGAATCCAACGACGGCTTTGTGTTGGCGGAAAAAGATTTGCAGATTCGTGGACCAGGCGAATTTTTGGGAACGCGTCAGGCGGGGTTCGCCAACAGCCTCCGCATGGCAAGCATCACCGACGTCAAATTGATCGAAAAGGCGCGGGCGCAGGCATCCGCTGTCTTCGAGAAAGATGCGGATCTGAGTCAACCCGAACACAAACTGCTTGCTGAATCGCTCGGTCGCTTTTGGGGCGAGGGCAAGGGAGATGTGAGTTAGTCAGTTAGTTTGATAGTCGCGTAGTTTGATAGTCAAATGCGCGACGAATGGACTACGAGACTAAACGACTAGGAGACTAGAAAACTAACATGGTCAGAGCCTTATTTCCAGGAACATTCGATCCCATCCATTTCGGTCACATTGACATTGCCGAGCGCGCCTCCCGTCTCTTCGACGAGGTCGTGATGGCGGTTTACGACAAGCCGTTGAAGTCGTTGATGTTTACGCCCGAAGAACGAATCGGACTCGTCAAAGAAGCGTTCAAAGACAACCCGAAGATCAAGGTGACGGGCTACAGCGGACTCACCGTCGAGTTTGCGCGCAAGATCGAAGCGCAGGTGATCGTGCGCGGCTTGCGCGTCTTCTCGGACTTCGAGTTTGAGTTCCGCATGGCGTTGGCGAATCACCGCCTCGCCCCCGACATTGAAGTTGCCGCGCTCATCACGGCGGAGGAGCACACCTTCCTTTCCTCGACCACCGTCCGCGAGATCGCCATGCTCAACGGCGATATTTCGAGCATGGTGCCGCCGTATGTGGAACAAGCCTTCAAGAAAAAAGTCGCCGAAATGGGCGACCAGCACACCGTCCCCAATTCGCTTCGGGATTAATCTGTGCTAGAATTGCCTCAATGAAAGTTCGGGATGTCTTGAAATTGATTGAAGTTGACGGCTGGTATCTCGTAGCGACAAAAGGCAGTCATCGTCAATATAAACATCCGACAAAACTCGGGCGAGTGACGATTGCAGGGCACCCCAGCCACGATCTCGCCCCTGGAACGCTAAACAGTATTTTCAAACAGGCTCAAATCAAGAAGCCTTCCAGGAAAGAAGGTTAAGATGTATCGGTTTCTTGTGGTAATCGAAAAAATAAAAAATAATTATTCGGTTTATTCTCCCGATCTTCCTGGTTGCGTAGCCACAGGCAAAACTCGTGAGGAAGCCGCTAAAAACATGCACGAAGCAATCGAACTGCATGTGCAAGGACTCGTGGAGGATAAATTACCCATTCCTCGCTCGCATAGCTTTGCTGAGTATGTTGCTGTAGCCGCGTAATCCATGTTCACGCGGAGGACCCCATGGACATCCTGCAACTGATCGACCGACTCGAAGAACTCTTCAACGAAAGCAAATCCATCCCGCTCACGCGCAACGTGATGGTGGATGAAGACCGCATGTTGGACATAATTGACCAGATGCGCATCGCCATCCCCGAAGAGGTGAAGAAGGCGCAGCAGTTACTCGGTCAACGCGACCGCGTGCTGGCGCAGGCGCAAGAGGAGGCGAACCGCACCCTCGAACTCGCCCGCCAAAAAGCGGACCAACTCACCGCCAAAGAGATGATCGTGCAGGAGGCGCAACAACGCAGGGAACAAATCCTCACGCAAGCGCGCACCGAAGCGGAAAACGTCCGCGCCGACGCCGACGATTACGTAATGCGCAGTCTCACGCAGTTACAAGCCGAATTGGAACGAATCACCAATCAAGTTGAAAATGGCATCCGTGTGGTGCAGGATGAGCAGGAACGCAGGGCGGCAGTTTCCGATACTGCGGAGAAATAAATGAAATCCCTCCTTCATGGAGGGATTTTTATTTGCTATGTCATGCTGAGTGAAACGAAGCATCTCTAACACAACAATCGAGACCCTTCGGTCGCTGAAAACCGCTCCCTCAGGGTGACATATCCTTTTTTATTTCAACGCCCTCCGCCTCCCTCCCAAACCACCACGCAGCGACGGGGTTCCTACGGATGAACAATTCGTAGATCAGCGCCGAGCCGCCGACGCCCATGAAGAATCCAACCCAGATCGAGAGGGGGAGGTTATCAGCGCTGGCTAAAATTTTCTGCCCCCAGAAATCCTGAATCGGGACGTGGAAGATCAGGATGATGAGCGAGATGCGCCCGAAATATTTGAACAGGGAAGCCAGCCTGTGCGTGTGTAAGTCAATCTGCCGCGACAGCGCCAGCGTGAACAAAATTCCGACAATTGCCTCGAATGTGTTGATAAAGAAAGAGGAATAGGTTCGAGTGTTCAAATCAATCGGCGAATCGATGAAGAAGTTCAATGTGAACACGCCGATGCCCGTGAGGCCTAACAGAAAATAGTTATCGAACATTTTCTCCGTCGTGAGGCGCCTCGCTTCACTGCCCAAAATATAGAAGAAGCCGCTGAGGAAAACGAGGTCGAGGCTGAACGGCAAGCCGAAGAGTTCGTAATCGTTGCCGAGGAGCGAGACCGAAAACGGATAGAACGCTTTGAGAAACGGAAGCGAGATCGCCAGCGTCGCGGTCAAAATGCCGAGCCTCAGCCAGCGGTTGTTGAGTTTACCCACGATCACGAGGAAGATGAACGCGTACAGACTCACCACGAACAAGTTCGGCAAAAACCACAACTGCACCCAGTCAATGTAAACGCCTGTCCCATACAGCGACTTGACGATGCGCCGAATGGCTGTGCCGAACGCCATCTTTTCAAAGGATACCGAGGTAGCGTAAATCAGAAAGAGGGTGAAGAGATAAGGCTTGAGCAGGGAATGGAATCGCTTTTTGAAAAACTCGAAGAACGAGATGTTCGTCTTGATGAAGTACCCCGAAAGGAAAAAGAACAACGGCATGTGGAAGGAATAGATGACTTCATAACCGTACTGCGAGATGAAACCGAAGTCGTTGTGCGCCAAGACCACCAGCAAAATGCCGATGCCGCGCGCGATGTCAATGTATTCGATCCGTTTCGACATGGAGGGTTGCCTTTGTCTTAGCCAATATTTTTTTAACCGCTAAGCCCGCAAAGAACGCGAAGAAAATCTTTTTGTCTCTTAGGAAAATCACGAATTCACCACAGATAAACACGGATGAACTGTGACTTTTGATGAACTCCTCTTTATCTGCGCGCTTCGCGGTCTGTGGTTAAAACCGAATTTCAAAACACTGTCTTAGCGACCTTGGCGCGCTTTGCGGTTAGATTGAATTTTACCCTGCGAACTCGAACGCTGGCAGACCTGCGACGGTCGTCTCCACGCGGAAGACGCCGCCTGAAAGTGGATACTGCGCCAGCGCGGTATCGTCCAAGCCTTTGCGGGCGGAGGTGATGAATAATTCGTTCAGGTGTTTCCCGCCGAACGCGCAGGAGGAGGGTTGAAGCGCTGGCACAGGGATTTGTTCCAGCAGTTGTCCTGTGTGCGGATTCCATTTTGTGATCTGCGCGCCGCCCCACATGGCGATCCACAAGTTGCCCTGCGAGTCGGAGGTCATGCCGTCGGGCCAGCCGAGAGAGGCGGGAATCGTCATTGCGACGCGCGGGTTGGCGATGGCGCCAGAATCTAAATCGTAATCGAAGGCTTGGACTACGCGTGTGGGCGTGTCAATGTAGTAAAAGGTTTTGCCGTCGGGACTCCACGTCAAGCCGTTGGAGATGGTGACGTTGGAAAGTAGTTTTGTGACGTAGGTTCCGTCGAAGGAATAGAGCGAGCCCGTTGAATCTTTTTCGTTGAGGTTCATCGTCCCAGCGAGGAAACGTCCGCGCGGGTCGCATTTGCCGTCGTTGAAGCGGTTGGTCGCGGGTTCGTCGGTTGGGGCGGCGAGAAAAGTTGACGAGGTTGCGCGCAGGTCGAACGTCCAGAAAGAGAAGCGTTTGGCTAGGATGAGTCCGCCGCGTGCGCGCGGGGCGAGGCATCCGATGAATTCATCCAGTTCGGCAAGCGCGTCGCCGTTGGCGTAAATCCGTTTGTTGAGGATGTCCACCCAAAAAAGCGTTTGCGTGCGCGCATCCCACACGGGACCTTCGCCGAGCGCGGCTTTTGCATCGTAAAGAAGTTCAGGTTTCATTTGCAACCCTGCTCTTGCGGGGTCTGAGACTCAATTTTAAAACCAATCGCGTTTATAGAAGATGAAGGTGGCAGTCGCGGTCAACGTCAGCGCGATGCCGAAGACCATCAGAAAGGCAAGCGGGTGTTTTTCGCCAGGCAGGTTCACGTTCATGCCGTAGAACGCCGCGACCACGGCAGGCACGTTGATAATGATGGTGATGGCGGCAAGCGCTTTCATGACGCCGTTGAGATTGTTCGAGATGATCGAAGCGAAAGCGTCCATCATGCTCGAAAGGATCTCGGTGGTGATCGTGGTCATTTGAATCGCTTGCTGGTTTTCGGTCAGCACGTCTTCGAGCAGGTCTTGGTCGTCTTCATAATAATTGAAAAGCTGCGTGCGCTGGACGCGTTCCATCATCACTTCGTTTGAACGCAGGGCGGTGGCGAAATAGGTGAGGCTCTTCTGATATTTCAACAGTTCAAGCACCTCGCGGTTGCGCGTGGATTTTTGCAGTTGGTCTTCGAGCGCTTCGGTGATGCGGTTGATCTCGCGCAAATGAGTGAGGTAACGCGTGGCGGTTTCCAAAAAGATGTACAACGCAAAGCGATAGCGTTTGCCCGTTTTCAACAGGCGGTATTTGCCGTTTGCCAGCACGCTGAACATTTCTTTTTCGTAGCGGCAGATGGTGACGATCATGTTGCCTTTGATAAAGATACCGAGCGGGATGGTGATGTACGGCACGTCCGAATCGGGCTGGCGATGCGGGATGCGAATCAAAATAAACGTGTAATCGTCGTCGCGCTCCATGCGCGGCATTTCGTCGAAGTCGAGCGAATAATGGATGTATTCCACGTCCATGCCCCACTGTACAAGTTGTTGAATTTCATCGGGCGTCGGGTCTACGGCTTTGATCCACGCGCCGTTTTCCATGGATTTCAATTCTTCGATGCCGCCCTCGGTGGTTTTGTAAATGGTGAGCATGACTGCCTCCTTGCGAATGGAATCGTCACGCGGGAGGCGCGCTCACCTCCTCAATGACGGTAATTGACTGACGACTTGCTCTGCGACGCCTCCCCAAACTGGGAGGCTGACTCTCGTCCTGATAAAACATGATGGCGAATTGTACGCCCGAAAATTGGATTCCACAACGCCGCGCAGATTACAATTCCCGATCACGCTTCAGACGCAGGGTCGGGCTGGTTCAGTTCCCTCAGCCGACGCGTCCAAGTGCAGCCGATCCGCCCCTTTGCTTGACGCTCCCCGCTATTTATAGTTCAATAGCGAACATGATTCCCGGTCTCGACGGACTGCGCGCCACAGCCTTCCTGCTCGTGTTTGCCTTCCACATGGATTATCTGCGGGTCGGCTGGACCGGCGTTTCGTTGTTCTTTGTCCTTTCGGGGTTTCTGATCACGGGCATCCTGCTGGAGATGAAAAAAAGGTTTGCTCCCAAAGATTTTTTCATAAAATTCTATGGGCGGCGTTGCCTGCGGATCTTCCCAGTCTATTATTTCTACCTGCTCTTGATGACCGGCGTGACCGCCTGGCTCATCACACGCGCGTACCAGCCGGAGTTGATGCAGGTCTTCCAGGACCAGGTCGGGTACGCCGCGCTGTATGTGTACAATTTCTTTTTTGCAACGACGGCGTTCCGCGACAATAGTTTTCTGGCGCATTTCTGGTCGTTGTCGGTGGAAGAACAGTTCTACATTTATTGGCCCCTGCTGATCTTCCTCACGCCCGAAAAATACGTCAAAGCGCTGTGCCTCGCGTTTATTTTTCTTGGTCCCGTCTTCCGCATTGTTTTCTATTTGTTCCATTCAAGCGGCGCGGCGCCTTTTTTGGCGGTTTCGCCGGGTGTGGCGGTCTACCCCTTGCCGTTCAGTCACGTGGACGCGTTCGCGCTGGGCGCGTTCATCAGCCGCCATCCCATCCGCTGGGCGCGCCTCCAATTCTTCGCGCTGGCTGGGTTGATCCCGGCGATCGGCTTCACAGCCCAATATCTGGCGACCGGCTACGTCGGGTCGCTTTCGGCGTTCGGCTTCCCCATGTTCCTGACGCATGGTTATCAATTCTTGTGGGGCTATTCGGTCTTGAATTATTTCTTTGCCGTGCTGATCTACGGAGTTGCCAGGGAAGGCTGGGCGCGCGCAATTTTGGAGTGGGCGCCCATGCGCTATCTCGGCAGGATTTCCTATGGGCTATACGTGTATCATTATCCCCTGATCTGGTTTGTCGGGCGCATCGGCGACCTGGGCGTAAACCCCTCATACCTGAAACCGTTGACCGCCCTGCTCGCCTTCTGCGCCAGCCTGGCAATGGCATCGGCAAGTTATTTCCTGCTGGAGCGACCGGCGCTCAATTTGAAAGACCGTTTCTTCAGGGTAGCCGCGCCCAAGGAGCAACGTGGATACTAAAATGCAAACCGCCCTCCCAAGAATCCTGTTGTTGACCGGCGCGCTGTTGCGCCTGCGACAATACCTCAGCGGGCGCTCGCTCTGGGCAGACGAAGCCATGCTGGCGTTGAACGTCGTCAACCGAAATTTTGCCCAACTCTTCCAGCCGCTCGATTATGACCAGGGCGCGCCGCTGGGATTTTTACTCGTCGAAAAATTATTCAACTCGATTCTCGGCAGGCATGAACTTGTCCTGCGATTCTTCCCATTCCTCGCAGGAGTAGCGTCGCTGTGGTTGTTTTATCGCTTGCTTCTGTCATTGCGAGGAGGAGCGGAGCGACGACGAAGCAATCTCCTCGCCCTCGCGCTGTTCGCGTTCAACCCGCAATTGATTGACTACTCCTCCGAAGCCAAACAATACATCGTGGATGTAACCGCCGCGCTGGGTTTGCTCCTGTTGGCGCTCCCGCTATTTCAGAATCAATTCAACAAAAGGGATTTCATCCTGCTCGGCTTGGCAGGGATGCTCGCGCTGTGGTTCTCGCATCCCGTCTTGTTCATCCTCGCGGGGATCGGCGCCGCGCTCGTCGTTCAGTTTTTGCGGACGCGCGATTATCAAAATTTGCGAACGGCTTTTACCGTTGGCTTGCTCTGGCTGGCGAATTTGGCATTGTTGTATTTCATCAACTTGCGAAACCTGAGCAAAAACAATTACCTCGCGGAGTATTGGGCGGCTGGATTTCTTCCGCTTCCCCCGTGGAGCAACCTGGACTGGTTGACCGAACTGGTCAAATATCAGTTTGGCGTTCAATTCCTCCCAGCGCTTATTTTGATTCTGATTCTCACAGGCTGGTTTGTGTTGTTTCGGGAACAGAAAAGCCTCGCCATCGCTTTTGCTTTCACCGCCCTCTTCGCTTTCACCGCCTCCGCGCTGAGACTGTATCCTGTCAGCGGGAGGTTGAGCCTCTTTCTAATCCCGTTGGGAATCATCCTGCCAGGCAAGGCAGTCGAGTTCACACAGAAATTTTTCGTCTCAAACAAATTGGCGGCAACAGTTTCGACAATTCTCCTCGGCGGATATTTGCTCATCAGTCCGCTTGTTGAATCGACTCAAAACTTCATCTCGCCAAAATATTACGAACACATCCGTCCGACGATGCAAGCGCTGGCTGATTCATGGAAGGACGGCGATGCGCTGTTCGTCGCCGCGGGGGCGGAACCTGCGTTCCGCTTTTACGCTCCGTTCTATGGATTGGAAAATGTCGAGTATGTGTCCAGCAGGATCGAAGATTATCCCGACGGCGAAGCGTTGAAGCGGCGAATCAGTCCGCTCGTCGGGAAGAAGCGGGTGTGGGTGTTGTTCTCCCACGTCTACGAGCAGGGAGGTTTCAACGAGCGCGATTATCTGGTCGCTTATTTAGATTCGATCGGCGAGAAGCGGCGCGAGATTCTAAAATCAGGAACATCCGTTTATTTATTCTTCTACGACCTCAGCCCCTGATTCTCCAATCAATTTCCATTATGTCGTTGCGAGGGCGATTTTCCCGAAGCAATCTCCCTTTGAAACCGGGGGATTGCTTCGCTTCGCTCGCAACGACATTCTCATTCCCCCAATTACCATTTACCATTTACCAATTACTCTTCTCCATCCCCCGCCGCGCCCGGCTGTTCCACCCGCACCACCTCGCCATGCACATTGATCACAACTCTAAAGCCCATCATGCCGAGGTAGGCGCGCATGTCTTCGGGGATGCCGTTTTGCGCGAGCTGGTCGAATTGCTTGTCCATGTTTTTCAACTGCTGTTCGATGGCGGCTTTGGTGAAGACGTCCTCCTGCCCGAGCATCTTGGCGGTCTGTTCGGAGATGAAATCTTCACTGCCTTTCATTAGATCGGTGATCTGTTTGAAGACTGCACGATCAATTTGCTCGGAGGGGATGTGACGGCGGAATCCAGCATCGTCTACAACGTAGCATGGTTCATCGCCCACGAACGCGGTTTCCGCGAAGCGACTTGATTCATCAACGACGAGACCAGCGAAGAGGGGTTGTTTTGGCATGTTTATATTTACCGCAAAGAACGCAAAGGACACAAAGAAAATTTTTTAAAACTTCGCGCTCTTTGCGCGCTTAGCGTTAAGAATTAATTACTCTGCTTCCCTTCCACTGCCGCGAGCAGGATCCCAGCCGCGATGCCGAGACGGCGATCCAGCGTGCGCGCAACGTCCATGCTGAAATCGAGGTTCAACTCGTAACGGAAGAGGTTGAAGTTTTGCTTGAGGTCGGCGACGCGCGTCGTGCCGAATGTAATGTCATAGTTTTGCGGAAGCCACGAGCCAAGCAGAAGACGGCGCAGCATTGCCAGTCCCATGCTGTCCTCGAAGAGCAAACCCTTGACGTTATCGTTTTCGTCCAACACTTCCCACTCGTCACGGAACAGCGAACGCCAGCCTTTGCGACGCAACGCGCCCACTTTTTGATTCATCTCGGTATCCACCACATCGTACGCCGCCGAAAAGTCCATGATCTGCCGCGCTTTGATGCTCAACACTTCACGCGTCTTCGCTTCATCGCCATACACGCGGATGTCCTCCTTCCAGCGGAACATCTTCTGCTCGCTAAACAGCACGAGATTTTCCAGCGGGTCGTAGATGCGGAATTTCCCCGTCAGCGCGATCGCCTGGCGTTTGAGCAAATAGTTGGGATGTTGAAAGATCGGATTCATGGATTCTCCTTTGTGGCGCAAGATGCCATCTTGCGCTACTCTAAAAAATTTGGACGCGCGTCCCTTCGCCAGGCTGGTGGACGTAATCCGTTTCAGGCGGGACGTTCGGGCTGGTCCACCGATAGAGAAATTTCGCGGCGTCTGACGGCAGGTTGACGCATCCGTGACTGCGCGGGCGGCCATAGTCATTATGCCAATACGTCCCATGGAACGCGTTGCCAATGGTAGTGAAGAACGCGCACCACGGCACGCCCGGCAAATTATAAATGTTCTCCAACGCGTCGCCTTGATTCGTCATGTGGACGGACGGTCCCTTGTGATAGGTACGGAATTCGCCCGTCGGCGTTTCCGTCCCTGCCGCGCCGCTGGAGCAACACTGTGAAAAGACGAGCGTATCGCCCTCGAACGCGGTGACCATCTGCGACGGCAGATCAACCACAATTCGTTTTTCTGAATCGGGGACTTCGGGCGAAAGCGGAGTCAACTCCTCGTCTGGCACGAGCCGCATGGCGTGAGAGGGGACGTAAAAATCTTTCCGCAGTTGCGAGTCGTAGATCTGATACCAGATGCTTTTCTCCTCGCGCGTCACCACCACGCGCTTCACCCAATGCGTGGACTTGTAATACAGCCGATAGCCGCGCTTGGCATAGACGAACGGGTCGAGTTTCACGTCCACAAAGGGAATCGTGATCTCGCCCAGTTGTCCCTTCTCGTGCAGGTTGAAGTTCGGTTTCTGGTAATTTGTTTCCACAGGAAACACCAAGCCCGAGTAGGAATATCCCTCGCCGTTGATCTGATACCACGCGCGGTTGAAATCGTTGCCAAATTCCCCGTTCTCCTCGATGGCGGTGACCTTCACCACCTCGTCCTTACGGAAGTGATGGACTTTGTTCGCGCTGAAACTCGGCGCGTCGTAGAGCGGCACGCCGCTGATGGTCATACATCCCTGCGTGATGTTGGTCGCGGCGAGGGCGCGGCTGAGTTGGAGATCTTTGAGCGCGTACGCCAGCGTCCCTGCGCTGACGAGTTTGAGAAACTCGCGGCGGGTGAGTTGCGGGTTGAGCATGATGCAAGTTTAACTGGAAAACGCGGGGATTTGTTCCGTTGTTACCTTTTTCTTATACTCAGTACTTCACGAAAGTTCGGGCAACAGTTCGATTTGCTTGGCAAATCGTGCCGCCTGCCTTGGTCCACGAATAAAACCACGAATGAACGGCGCAAATTCGATTATTCGTACAAAATTCGTGGACGGTTGCCATCCTCAACCCTTGATGCGGGTTATTTTTTGTGGGGCATGGATACCAATCCCCGCAAACTTGCGGCGGATCGTACCAATTACTGCACGCCCCCTGAAGTTGCGCGGTCCCAGGAACAGGATTTGGAAAACACTGCCCCCAATCCTCCACAGTGGAAATAAGCGTCGTTCCCCTCGTTGACCCTGTGGGGCAGTTAACGGGAGCGGAACACTCGACGGGGTTTCCTGCCGAATTTACACAAATGCCCCGCGTGTTACTGCACCTGCCCGACGTGCACTCGCAATTATCGGAACACGCTTCTCCGATCCCGCGGCTCCCGCTACAGCCTCCACCGCCCAACAAGTTACATTCCACGACAGATAACGTACACCAGCATTCGAGTTTATCCTCAACGTTGTTAAACACAGGGACACAACTGTCCCGACTGTTGCAAACACTCGTGATGGAACGACACTCGCCGTTCCGATTGTCAATGTAGCAATCTACCGCACCGCGCCCGACAAAGGTCGGTGCGTCACAGGTATCATTACTCCTAGGTTCATCGCATTCAAATAAGTCTATGGGCCGATCTTCATTGCATAACTGGGCGTAAACGCTTTTTGGGGTAACAAAGTCAAGAGCGAAAACAATCCCGACAACAAGGATTAGATTGGAAAGCCTCAGTCTCATAAATCATGATATAGAAATTACGAAAGGGATGCAAGCTACTTATCAAACATTTGGTTCGCTGAAACTTTAAACTTAAGATCTACAAACTGTTCTTTAGAATATCTGAGGATATCCACAAGTTCTTTTGCCTTCAACCAATTTGCACCTTTGGGATAAAGAAGTTCCATCTCAAAATCGGATAGCCCCGAAGCTTTTTTAGTTGCTTTTCTTTCGGATTCTGAGAAATCAGAACCGATTGGCATTGAACAAGATATATCAAATTTTTTACCCAATGAATTTTCTCCATCAAAATCGCTCCTTTCTCTTAACAACTTTTCTAATGCAAAAAACTGGATCG
Source organism: Anaerolineales bacterium (assembly GCA_020847435.1). Lineage (GTDB taxonomy): Bacteria > Chloroflexota > Anaerolineae > Anaerolineales > Villigracilaceae > Defluviilinea. The sequence continues at coordinate 123 of JADLBX010000003.1, read as the reverse complement.
TGATGGGAGACATGCCCTCTCTGAAATATTTGATTCGATAAAATACCAGATTGACGCTTTGCAGGCTGTTTGGATACGGATTTTGAACCGCCACTATGTCATAGCCCGTCAAATATCCCTGCC
>JADLBX010000002.1 GCA_020847435.1 Anaerolineales bacterium | reverse complement strand
TCCCCTCACCGGCCTCACCGTCGCCTCGGGCTCTTTCCCCATGCGGCTGATGATCGTGAACGTTTCCCTCGTTTTGTTCAACCTCATCCCCGCCTTCCCCATGGACGGCGGACGCGTCCTGCGCGCCCTCCTCGCCATGCGCATGGACTACGTGCGCGCCACGCAGATCGCGGCGAACATCGGTCAGGGCGTGGCTTTTCTGTTCGGGTTTATCGGTCTGTTCGGCAACGCGACCTTGTTGTTCATTGCCTTCTTCGTGTGGATCGGCGCCTCGCAGGAAGCCAGCCTGGCGCTGATGAAGAACTCGCTCAGCGGCATCCCCGTCACGCGCGCCATGCTCACCGATTTCAAAACCCTGTCGCCGCGCGACACGCTCGCTCAAGTGGTCGGGCTGGTGCTTGCGGGCTCGCAGCATGATTTCCCTGTGGTGGACGCGAACGGAGTCGTGATGGGCATCCTCGAACGGGACGCGTTCATCGCCGCGCTCTCCCATCAGGGACAGAGCGCGCCCGTCGTCGGCGTGATGCGCCGCGACCTCCCCAGCGTGGATTCGCACGACATGGTCGAGTCAGCCCTCCTGCGTCTGCAAGAAGCGGGCGCGAAAGCGCTGCCGGTCACGCACGCCGGTCAATTCGTCGGTTTGATCACCGCCGAAAACATCACCGAGTTTTTGATGATTCGTTCCGCGTTGCGGGCCGCCGCGTAACTCTTGTTTGAGCCTTACATGGAGCGCCAAAAAAACCGTCTCGGATTTGTCCGAGACGGTTTGTAATTTGCGTGCGCATCTTCATCGCAAAGAAGCGGGCGGTACGCGGGGAAATTTAATTGCCATACCACATACGCGAGAAAAGTTTATCTTTGAGGCGCAGTTGGTGATAGAACGCCGCGCTGATATGCAGGAGGATGAGCAGGAGCAGAGCGGGAGCGATAAAGCCATGCAAGGCGCGGGCTGTGAAATCGAAGAAGTCTGCGGGGAGGACGCCTAAGCCGAAGAAGACGATCTTTGGCAGTCCCGACTGCAAAGACAACATCATACCGCTCACCGCCATCAGGAAGACGAAAAGATAAAGCGCGTAATGCACGAGCTTGCCAAGGCTGTCGAGCAGGGTGTTGCCAGTGGATGCGTGAATCGGCTTGGGAAGTTTGGCGCGTGCGGCAAAGCGGGCGACGATCACAACAAGCATGAGGATGCCGAGAAGCATGTGGGTCGCCAGCGGAATTAATTTGGCGTCATCGTCGTTTGGGATGCGGGTCATTACCTTGCCGAGGATGAAGGCGGCAAAGACGAGGATTGCGGTCAGCCAGTGAAGGGTGACTTGAATGGGCTGGTAGCGGGCGGGCGCGTTCATTTTTTTCTCCTTTATTTTCGGAACTGCAACAGGGCAAGGATTGCAGTCCACACGCCGACGCGGAAACTCATCGCGCCGATACTTTGCGCCGCGACCTGTCCGCGGAAGAGGGTCAGCAGGAGCAGGAGGACAATGGCATGGACTGCAATGGTCGCGCTGGATGCGGCGAAGGCAAAACGGTGATTGACCCAGAGCAGGTAAGCGGGGATGAGAGTCAACAAACCGACAATGAAATTATATACGGGCAGCCACGAAAGGACGGAGTATCCGGGTCTCCAACCGCGTAAGACCAATCCGCCTGCGAGGATGGATAGCGCGCCTACGAGGAATGCGAGGATGGCGGGGAGCCTGCTCATTCGATTCTCTTTAATCCATCGCGGACGATCTCGAATGTCTCTTTCATGGGATGGGCGAGCGCAAGCGCATAGAACGCGAAGCCGATTCCATACAGGGCGCCTTTCGCAGGCGCGGGGATGAAGATACTGATCCAGATCAAAACGCCTCCAAGCGTGAGCGCTGTAAGACTGCCCCAACATCCGCCCAACTGCGGGCGCTCCTCCTTGAGGAAAAACCGCCGCGCGGTGTATGGGATGAGGGCAATGCCGAATTGCAGTACCCAGCCGTAAATCAGGGGTTGAGGCGCAGTCGCTTCGACGGGCCCGCCTGCGATGACGTGAGTCAAGATCAGCGGCGCGACGAGGACAGGAAGCAAAATCCAAGCGTAGGATGTGAGCAGATGCCAGCCGCCTGGGGTGGAGAGTCGTCCGCTGGCTTTGAGGGCGCGCGCCATTAAAACTATCAGCCAAATGGTCGCGCCGAGGTGGAGGATCAAGCCGGAAATGGTTGGAGGCAGTGAGCCGCCCAGCCAGGGCCCGAGGATGAGCCCGAACGCGCCGAGAGCCATCCCCCAGTAGATGATGGAGATGTCGCGCGAAGTTCCGAGCGCGCGGCCCGTGATCGGCGGAATGAGATCCACGAGCAGGCCTGCAAAGACCAGCGACATGAAGCCCCACGAGTTGGCGTGGATGTGAACTTCGAGCGGGACTTGAATATAGAGGGCGTCGCTCCAGTTGAGCCACAAGACCGTGCCGACGATGATGCCGACGAGCAGGTAGAACAACCCGGTAACGTAGAACTTGAGCGAGGCAGGCGCGTCGCCGCCGTGCGCGTTCCAGAGCTGGATGAAGAGCAGGGTCGTTGCGCTGAAGATCAGCGCGCCGCCCGTGAAGATCATGGCGTGGTTGACTCCGGAGAAGCCCGCGATGAGCGCGACAAATCCCACGTTGAGCGTCAGCCAGACGTCCCAGCGGAAGGCGGGTTTGGGTTTGTTGGAAAGCGACGCGACCAGCGTGGGCAGAAGCCCGAAGACGACTTGGGAAACGATCCCAAGCGTGATGAAATGCACGCGTACCCAGCGCAGGGCGGGAAATGCGGCAAGCAGATTCCAACTGACGAAGGACGCGTCCACCGCGGCGAGAATGGCGACGAAGGTGTAGAGTAGGGCGGTGATGAGATAAGGAATGGACATTATGACGCTCCTTTCGAGCCAAGAAAGACGATGCGCGTTTTTGCGTTTATGCCGCGCTTCGCGCCGCCGGGCGCGATGATCGTCACGCCCGGTTTGACGGCGAAAGTCTCTTCGTCAACGGTCATCAAGCCTTCGCCTTCGAGAAAGTGATACATAGCCGCCTCGGCAGGATGGATGGGAATCTGTTGCCCCGCCTCCAACCCAGCCACGAGGACTTTGAATTGCGGCGTGTCAATCAGGAATTGAGGCTTGGGACCGTCGGACGCGAAGGCGGCTTTGGATTTTGTGTCGGAAAAATAAATATTGGGCATGACGCTCCTTGTTCATGCCCAACTGTACCCGCTTCCCCCAGCGCGCGCGCCGACTTTTGTCGGGTTTTTGGATTGACTTTTTAAAGAACACAATAGCCATGAAGGAAATTCTTTTTTCTTCGTGAACTTTGCATCCTTTGCGGTTATGATTTTTCTACTTCTTGCGCCCGCGCCGATAACCCTGCACGATCCAAAATGCGGATTTGCTGTTTGTCCATTTCGATGAGTCCCGCCTTTGTCAGTTCGCGGATGACGCGGCTCAACACGTCGGGGACGGTGCCGAGTCGCGCGGCGAGTTCGGTCTGATTCGTCCAGCGGCGGCGTTCGATCGCGTCCCCCTGCGCTTGCTCCAGCAGGAGTTTGGCGAAGCGCGCCTCCACCGTTTTCAACGATAAGTCGGTGGCAAGCGTCACAAGATTGACGATCTTATCCGCCATGTTTTCGATGATCTGCATGGCGACATGCGGATGCGCCAGCACAAGTTCTTCGAGCGCATGACGCGGGATCAGCCAGATACCCGACTCCTCCAACGCGATCGCTGTAGCGGGGTTGGGCTTCTTTGCCAGCGCGCCGATTTCGTTGAAAACCTCGCCTGCGTTCACAAATCGGAGAACTTGTTCGCGTCCGTCGGGCGAGGTCTTCATCGCTTTGAGCGAGCCGTATTCCAGATAGAATAGATGGGACTCGACATCTCCCTCCCAAAACACAACCGCATTCGGCGGAAATACTTTCCAGACTGCATTTGCCGCCAGGCTGGCGAGCGTTTCGCGGTCCACTCCGCGCAGGAATTCGAAAGTTTGGAGGCGTTTGAGGAGGATATCGGCTCGTACGGCGCTTTCGGTCATAGCCAAAGTGTAGCATAGCTCGCATGGAAATATGGCTTTAAACCGAGCAAAATCTCCCTGCGAAAAAACCGCCTCAGGCTTTTCCGAGGCGGGGCTATATCGGTTATTCCTTTATCTGATACAACAAATTATCTTCCACCTTGTAGAACAACGGCGCGACGAGGATCTTCGGGTAGCGAGCGTGCAGTCGCTGCGTTTCGCTCAACACGAAGTCTATCTCGTTGCCGATCTCGAACATCGGGGCGAAATTCATGAAGTGTTGTTCCGCCAGTTCTTTTTCCCAGCCCGCATTTTCAACCAAGCCGTGGATGAACGCTTCCCTGCGCGCCATCAAATTGACCATGCCGCACTGGTCGTGACCGATCAACACGATGCACCGCACGCCTCCCACCGCGATCGCATACGAGACTTTGAACTCGCTGTATCGCAAATTCGCTCCGCCCGCGCGGATAATGTACGCGAAGTTATCGGGGATATGCAAATGCTTACGATGATCCATGCACATGCCGATCAGCATTTGCGCCTGCGTGTACGCTTCATACTCGCGGTTGAGATTGTTATATGCCAGCAACAACCCCACCGGCGTTTCGCGGTAAGCGTCAAAAATATCGTCCGTTGAGTTCACAGCCACAAGTCGAAACATATCATCGCTCCTGCTGGCATTATAAACACAAAAAGAGACTGAGCCTCCCAGCCCAGTCTCAAGTCTCTGGTCCCCAACCTCAATTACCATTTACCAATTACCCAACAAGCCCAACCACAAAATTCACCAGCCTCCAATACAAGTTATACAACGGTTGGGGCCACGAAGTTTTGGGTAGCATCGGTGGGAACGACGATGAAACCTGCTCGTCGAAATAATTATCCGCGCCGTTCGAGTCCCAGATGATGTCGAAGCCTTTGCCGAGCATATTCTTCACGAACGGGTCGGCGTCGTAGCCGTTGTTCTCGTAGGTGTTATCGTGGGCGTACACATGCTCGGGGTTCGGACCCACGTCAATTTCGTTGGAGGAGAAGCCGATGGTTAAATTGAACACAGCCAGCCCGCCCGTTTTGTTGCCGCGAATCGTGTTGTTGTAAATTTCCACTTCGTCCGCCGCAAGGATGAGGATGCCCGTCCCCGGCGGGATGAGCGCGACCGCCGTCCCTGGCTTGCCAAAATTCTCGCCGTTGTTGTTTTCACTGATATTGTCATGGACTTTCGTGTACAACGAAACCTTCGACGGCAGTTGCGGCAGAAGGTCAATGAAAATGCCGACCGTGTTATCGTGCGCCACGTTGTTATACACTTCGCCGTTCACCGTATTTTCCAACTCGATGCCGATCACATTGCCGTACGTCAGCGTATCGCGGATGATCACATCCTGCGACTTGCCCGCGTAGATCGCCGCGTCGTTCATCAGCGTCGCTTCGATGCGCTCGATCAGCACGTCGGTGCAACGCACGGGGTACACGCCATACACGCCGGTGTTCTCGATGTACATATCGTGCAGATACACTTTCGTCGCGCCTTCCACCAGCACGCCGTTCGACGTGTAATTCTTCACCGAAAAGTTATACATCTCAAAATTATTGCCCGATGCGATCACGCCGTCTGAGCGAGCGCCTTCGCCATCAATGATGGGCCACTCGCCCTTTTCATTCGGGATGCCGACCAGCGTGACATCGCTCCAATCCAACACGACCGACTCGTGATAAACCCCATACGGGACTTCGATCGTATCGCCGGGACCCGACCGATCCACTGCTTGCTGGATCGTTTCATTCGGTCCCACGCGGACGGTCGTCGGTTCATGCGCCGGGACGCCTGATTCAGCCGCCTCGACGTTTACCTGCTCGACGACTTCGCGCGCAAGGTTGGGAACCTGCTCCACCACTGGCAACCCAGACGGCACGGAGGTCGGAACCGTCGGCAGCGCGCTTTCATCCGTCAACGCGTAGAGGAACGCGACCAAATCTTCGTGTTCCTGCGAACTCAATTCGATGGGGAGGATGTGCCGATCCACGTCCAAGCCAAATTGACTGCCTCCGCCTTTTTCATAGAACCACAGCACATCGTTGAGTGTGGCGAACACGCCGTTGTGCATGTAGGGTCCGGTCAACGCGATGTTGCGCAAGGTGGGCGCTTTGAACGCGCCGTCATTCCCATCGCTGGCGATCGCGGCGCGTCCGGGGTCGTGCGGGAAGCCCTCCAGGTCGGGCGTTCCGGTGACGAAGAAATCGTTCGAGCCGAAGGTCGGCGCGGCGTGACATTCAAAACAACGCGTCGCCGCCGAGCGGAACAAGTTCAAGCCGCGGCGCTGGGAGGAAGTGAGCGCGTCGAATTGACCCGCCGCGTATTTGTCGAACGGGCTGTTGTTCGAGATCAAAGTCCGTTCGAAGGAAGCGATTGCCGCCTGCGCATTTTCGACTGTGATCGCATCCTTGCCGAATGCGGCATCGAAGAGTTGTACGTATTCGGGTATCGCTTTCAGCCGCGCGACGGTCTCCGCGTCGCTGCCCGCCATTTCATTCTCGGCGTGAAGCGGCACGGACATTTGCTCTTCGAGTGAGTTGGCGCGTCCGTCCCAAAAAAGTTTTGTTTCGTATCCGGTATTCCATAGCGTGGGCGTGTTGCGCGGCAAAGGCGTATCGTCCGATCCTTGCGCGGTTTGCAAGCCGTCGCTGAAGCCCAGGCTGGGGTTATGACAGGTCGCGCACGACATGTCTTGATCCTTGGAAAGAATTGGATCGAAGAACAACAAACGACCGAGTTCGGTTTTCTCCGGCGAGGTTTCGCCGTTGAGCGGGGGAAATTCGCGCTGCAATCCGCTGTAGGCGGGAAGCACACTGCTCGCGCCCGCGCCCCATTTATCCTGCGGCGGCAGGTCGTCGAAGGGCAGGGGGGCGAAAGCGGCGTAAATAATGCCGAAGAGGGCGAGCAAGCCCAACGTCAGAAAGATGCGTTTGATCCAAGTTTTCATGTTTCTCCTCCAAAAATTTCTTCCTCTCCGTTGAGAGAGGCTATTTCAACGTCAACAAATATGCCACAATGCCCTGAAACTCTTCGCTGGTGAGTTCTTTTGCAAAATTGGTCGGCATGGTATCGGGGAAGCCTTCGACGAGATACGCCTTCGGCGTGAGGATCGATTCCTCGATGTATGCCTGCGCGTCCAACCCAGGGACGCGTGATGCGGCGCGGGTGGCGACGCCCGCCAACGAGGGACCAATCACCACCGTGTCGGGGGTCAGCGCATGGCATTGCGCGCAGCGTAACGCGTACACGCCCTGACCGATCTGTTCGAGCGGCGTGAAGGTCGGCGTCGGCGGCGCGGCGTTGGTGGAACATGCCGCCATCAGCGCGGCGGCGAGAATGATGAATGGATATCGAATTTTCATGCCTTGTGTTGAGCGCCTTTGCTATTGGATTGTTTCCAGGTCTTGCGCCAAAAGATTTCTTTCGGTTTCATCCGCGACCTGAATTTCCATCTCGCGCGCCTTCTCGAGATAATACTTCACGATCACGCGGTTGTCGGCGAGCGCCTCTGCCCGCGCCAGCGCCTCGTATGCGTAGCCTTTGTAAAAAGGTTCGAGAGTTTCCGCATGTTTCAGGGAGAGCAAGCCGTAGCGCCGCGCGTGATCGGGCTGGCCGATCAGGCTGAAGACGCGCGAAACCTGCCAGTAACTCACCGATAAATTTTTCGGCGTCGCGTCCGCGCGCTGAGACCAATGCCACAGCGACGCGATGGCGGAATGCAGCATCGCGAGGTTTTCCTCGTCGGTGCGTTCGTCCTTTTGTATGAATTCCCAGGTCTGGTTGAAATTTTCGGCTGAGAAATATTGGTGCGCGGCGTGCAGGTCGAATGGAGGGTTGTCCGCCATGCAGATTCCTATTTCGCCAGCCGCACGAGTTGCGGACGCGAGTTGGGTACGCGCTTGATCTCGCCGCGCGCTTCGAGGTCAAGTTTGACCGTGGTCACGTACCACATCACCGAGCCGTCGAATTTGCCTTGCACGGCTTTTTCCACGGCGCGCGCGAGTTTCATGAAGGTGATTTCTTTACTGGAACGCAGTTCGTTCATAATGGCTTTGCGAATGAGATCGTATTTATCCCTGCTGATCTTCACGCCTTGTTTCTTTTCCGGGTGCAATGTCTTGATCGTGTCTTTCATAACAAACCTCCTCTCCACTGCGCAAAATTTTACTCCCAACCGCGTAACTTGACAGGGGCAATTCGGATGGCGACCGAATACTCGCTGGAAAACTGCTCGGGCGTTGCGCCCAACCCGGCGATTCCCGTTTTATACTTTTTCATGTAAGCGCGGATTTTATGCGCGGGCGCGGCGTTCTTTTCGAGCCGCGCCGTCCCTGTGAAAACGATCAAACGCTTTTCGCCTTTTTTGTCCGCCGTGTTGAAGTGCAAAGAGACTTGCGGATTTTTTCGGATGTGCTTCACCTTGTGCGCCTTTTTCTGGCTGAAGACGAGGAATGAATCTTTTTCCCAGATGAACCAGACCGGTCGCGGTTGCGGCGCGCCGTTCGAATCGACCGTCGTCAGCCAGACAAAGTATTCGCTTTGAATCTGCTTCAGCGCCAAACGACCGAACTTGGATTTGAAATCAATCATGGATTCGTTTTCAGCCTTTCCAGGACGATCTCCGCTACATCCTTGACCTGAATCTCGCCGCCGTCCGCCTTGGACGCGTCGCTCATCATCGCTAAACAAAACGGACAGCCCACCGCCAGCGTGGACGCGCCCGTAGATTTTGCCTCCGCAAACCGCGTGGCGTTCACGCGCGCCGAACCTTGCTCTTCTTCCTTCCACATTTGCGCGCCGCCCGCGCCGCAGCAAAACGACTTGGCGGAGTTGCGCGGCATCTCGATCGTCAACGCGCCAGTGGAGTTCAACGCCTCGCGCGGCGCATCAAAGATTTTATTATGCCGCCCCAAATAACACGGGTCATGGAACGTCACGGTAAATTGTTCCTTGTCCACTTCCAAACTGATCTTCCCCGCGCCGACAAGTTCATTGATGAATTGCGTGTGATGAATCACTTCGTAATTGCCGCCGAATGCGGGATATTCATTTTTGATCGTGTGCAAACAATGCGGACAGGTAGCGACGATGCGTTTTGGTTTCACCTCATTCAAGACTTCCACGTTTTGCGAAGCCATCGCGAAGAAAATATCCTCGCGTCCCGCCCGCCGCGCGGGATCGCCCGTGCAAGATTCGTTCCGTCCCAACACGGCAAAGTTGACGCCCGCCGCGTTCAAAATTTTAGCGAACGCTTGCGCGGTCTTCTGCGCGCGCGCGTCCGTCGCGGGCGCGCAACCCACCCACCACAAAATATCAGGCTCGGGGTTTCGTTCGATGGTCGGCACGTTGAGTCCATCCGCCCATTTCAAGCGGTCAGACTGCGGAACATTCCACGGGTTCGCGTTGCGCTCGATGCCTTTGAACGCGTTTTCGAGTTGTTTCGGGAACTGGCTTTCCATCATCGAAAGATTGCGGCGGATGTCGAGAATGTCGCGCATCGGTTCATTCCCGACGGGACAGATGTCCACGCAGGCGCCGCAACTGGTACACGCCCAGACCGCCTCCTCCGAGATCAAGTTCAGCATCGGCGCTTCGGTATCGCCTTTTTTCAAGTGATAGCGTTTGTTGATCTCCAGCGCGGCAGGAGAGAGAATCTTCCCCGTGTTGTACGCGGGACAAACCTCCTGACAGCGAAAACATTGGATGCAGGCGTACGCGTCCATGATCTGTTCCCAACCGAGGTCTTTCATTTTCGCCGCGCCGAACTGCTCGATGGATTGATCGTCGAGGTTGATGTAATTCAATTGCCCGATGGATTTCCGTTCGGGTTTCAACGCAAAATTCAGCGGCGCGACGAAGAGGTGGATATGCTTTGAATAAGCGAAATACGGCAGGAAGGCGAAGACCAGTCCCAGCGAGATCCAAAACATCAGCCGTTCGTTGAACAGGAGTTGCGCTTCGGGCATATTCGCCCACAGGTTCGCGATTGCCGAGGTGAGCGGTTGCCACGCGTCGGAGATGCCTGCGCGGGTGAGGTAGAACGATTCGCCGACCACGCGCGTCAACGTGTGCGTGAAGAACGTCGCGGTGACGATCATCGAGTCCACGGTAATTCCTTTGCGCGCGGCTGGGTTGAGTAAGGTCGTGTCGCGCGTGGTGAGCGTGGCAGGCTTGAAGATGTAACGGCGGATGGACATGCCGATCATACCGAACATCAGCGCGAACGAGAGGAATTCGGCGAGGAAGCGATAGACGTTCCCGGGAACCCCGCTGTTGTGTAAAAGGTTGAAGTGGGTGAAGGCGAAGATCAACTCATTGAGGTTGACCAGCAAATAAACAAAAAAGCCCCAGCCGATGAACGCGTGCAAAAAGCTCGGGAGCGGGCGGAAACGAAAAACGGGCGTGAAAAATAAGTATTTGACGAGCGCTGCGCCGAGGCGTTTCGGAGCCAGCGACCAATCCGGCTTTCCTTGCCCGCTGGCGATCTGGTTGACGATCCGCCGCGCGCCGCGATAGGTCAGAAAAACGGATACGGCGATGAAGATTGCAAAGATGATTTTTTCGATGAGGCTGAGCATTACAACTCCGACTCCCTCTCCTGTTGAGAGAAGGTGGGGGGTGAGATAGTGAGGGAGATTTCAAGTTTACCTCAAAACCAAAACGCGGAAGCCGACGCCTCCGCAATGGGAGCGGCGAAACAAGCGGGTTAAACGCTCTGCCTGCCACAGAGATCACCGAGTCCTGCAAGAAAAAACTCAAAATCTTTGTGCGCTCAGTGGCTTGACTCACTAAATCAGTCGCTCCCTTGTGATAAGAATCGTTTGCCCCAGGTTTTATTTGCTGATCGTGTTGACGTAATCTCCCGCGCCGGCACAGCCCTTCGAGAGTTTGGAGGACACATTCTCCCAATTCAATTCCAACTGCTCGGCGTTGGCAACTTCCAGCGCGTCGCCGAGACAGCCCGGACCCGCGTGGTAATTGACCAGCGAGAACTTCCATAGGTCTTCATAACTTGCCGCATTGCCTGCCATCGGTTTACTGGTGACATTTTTGACGAGTTGCCCGGCTTGCTCGCAATTTGCCAGCAGGGTGTGGGCAAAAACGCCGATGCTGAAATTGGCGCGGTCAAGGTCAATGCCGAGCGGACAATCCTCGCAGACCGCGTTCACCGCGCGGATCAATGAAACGCGCGCGTAGGCTTGCTGTTCTTTGTCGAGGCTCACATAGCCGCCGGCGCAGGTTTCAGCATCCATCACCAGCGGGCAGAATTGATTGAAGAACGGCGGGTTCCATAACAGGGTCGTATCGGCTCCGTGTTCGGTAAGTTGCCCCAGTCCCACGTCGCTCTTCGCGCTGGAGCCGGGCCAGAACTGACTCTCTTTCGCAAACAGGTTTTTCAACAGGTTCGCCGGCACGCCGGTATCTTGCGCCACGTTCAGGATGATCGTATCGAATTGGTTTTGCCATTGCGTCACCGCCTCGCGCGCGGCTTCCATCCCGCAGGTTGAGGCGGTTTCGGTTTCCGGGTTCAATCCGCTATCCGGGCATGAACCGGCGTCCACTACGCCGTTACGGATCAGGTTTGCGGCAAGATAGGTGTAAGGCACGTCGGTCCCGAGCGATTCGCTCTGCGTGGGTGTGCTCAGCCATTCGGGCGGACCGCCGATGGGCGGCAAGGCGCCCCACGTCTGCACGCAACTAGCCACGGGGACGCCTGCCCACTGACTGGACAGCACGTCCACATACCAGAAGGCTTGGTCGGGGTTGCCTGCGTCCGTCGGCGCGACGCGCACGCGCGCGCTGAAGATCTGACTGCTGTCGCCGTAACTGGAGTATGCCCAGAATTGAAGCGTTGCGCCGTCTGCGCCGGTGGTGGGCAGTCTTAATCGGCAAGGCGAGCCGCAGGTGAACTCTTGTTCTTCGTAGAGCCCCGCGATCTGGGTGATTTCGTGATCGGGCAGAGGTTCGATGCCGGTTAAGATGAAGATCGGTTCAAGTTCGCAAATGCTGGTGGAGGAGGTGTAGACCGGGTTGCAATTTTCGAGCGCCATCTGCACGATGGGCGGGGGGAGTTTGGTCGAGATTTCTTTTTGGGCGGGTTGGCTGTCAACCAGTACGAGGTAATTACCTATGCAGAGGTTGACGTCGTATTCGCGGCAGGGTTTTTGCTTGACCCAGTCGTCAAAGTCGTCTTTGGCGCAATCGGAGTAGATGTCGTTCAGGTTGGGTAAGCCTTCGTGGTCCACCTCGATCTTGCAGATGAGTTTGTTCGTCCCCCAGCGCGCCATCCACCAGGTGTATTTGGTGTATTCGACGATGGTGACGGAGAATCTGTCGGGGCCGGGTGGGTCGCTTACTGGCGCGGCAGTCGCACGTCCGGATGAAGCGAAGCCGACGCTGGCGAGAAAAGCCAGCAGGCTAAAACCTCCCACCAGCCGCGACCTCCAACGAGCGAGAATCCCGCGTGTCTTCATAAAATAAGAAGAGAGTCCGCTCGAATTATAGCGGACTCTCTTGAAATTGCGCTTATTTTTTGTCCTTTCTTTTTGTTACAGTTTTTGAGGTTTTGCGCTTTGGCTCTGGCTGGGCAAGTCGTTCCATTTCGGTGAGCATGTCTAAATCCTGCTTGAGGTTGCGGTTGCGGAGGTAGAGGCTGGCGGCGTAGGCGGCGAGGATGATGAAGGTGACGGCGAACCCGGCGATCATGTAGCCGGTGGTGTCGGGTGTGATTTCTTGAAGGAACATGTCGAATCTCCTGTGAGGGGTGGTTACCAGGTCGCTTTCAACTTCAGTTCTTCAACCTGATCCTGCACGTTGCCGAGGCGGATGCGGTTCCAGAGCAGGTCAATGAAGACGATGGTGAAGGCGAAGAGCGCGAAGAACAATGCCTGAAGCATATCGCCGGTCATGCTGAAACTGCCCTCGGCTTCGGCGTTGGAGCCAGCGACGACGACCGGGTGGATGGTGCGGAACAGGCGGATGGCGAAGAAGGTGATGGGCGCGCTCAGCCCGCCAATGAGCGCGTAGACCGCGCCGAAGCGGGCGCGTTTGTTGGGGTCGTCTATGCCTTGCCGAAGCATGAAGTAGGCGATGTAGATCAGTTCGGTGATGGCGGCGGTGGTGAGACGCGGGTCCCACGTCCACCAGGTGTTCCACGCGGGGCGCGCCCAGATGGAGCCGAGGATGATGGTGATGAGAAAGAAAACCACGCTCACTTCGATGGCGGCGACCTGGATGCGGTCCCATTTGAGGTTCTTCGTGACGAGGTAGATCACGCTCAAGCCCGCCGTGACGACGAAGCCGATCAACGCGACCCAGGCGGTGCCGACGTGGAAGTAGAACACGCGCTGGACATTGCCCATCACTTTTTCGGTCGGCGCGACGAAGATGGCGAGGTGCGCGGCGGCAAGCAACAGCAGGACGGAGACGATATCGAGGATTTTGAGGACGAGGGGTTTTTGATTCATGGAAACTCCTTTGGAGACTGAAGCTTGGAGGGGCAGTCTCGAATTTATTCTTCTACAATGTTGTCGAACAGCATGAACGATGCCGCGATAAAGATGATGTCGTAAACGATCAGCAGGTTGATCGGAAAGGCGATCTCGGAATAGTCTGCGCCTTCGAGGAAGCCGCCGCTGGCTTTGACTGCCGAGAGCAGGACGGCGAACGCGACCGGGAAGAGCAGGATGGGGAGCAGGATGTCGCGCGTGCGCGTCTGCACCGACATGGCGGCGAGCAGTGTGCCGACGGCGGTGTACCCGACCGAACCGAGCAGGATGACCATAATCAACCCGGGTTGGAATAAGTTGGCGTTATACAAAACGCTGTACACCGGCAGGACGATGGCTTCGACGATGAGCATGAAGGCGAGGTTGCTGATGAACTTGCCGAAGTAGATCGCCGAGCGGTCCACTGGCGCGAGCAGGAGTCCATCCAGACAACCGCGATCTTTTTCGAGCGCCATCGAGCGGTTGAGTCCCAGCGTGCCGGCGAAGGCGAAGGTTGCCCACAACACGCCCGCCGTCACCGATTGCCGCGTTTTCACATCCAGTTCGAGGGCGAAGTTGAAGATCAGAATCACCAGCAGTGAAAAGACGAACATTGCCGAGACCAATTCCCACGAGCGGAACTCGGCGCGTAAATCCTTCCACACGATCGCGCCGATGGCTCTCACGTAGTTACTGTTTACTGATAACTGCTCACTGCTCTGCTTCATCTCACCCCGCCAACGCCTGTTTGTAAAACGCAAGTAGATTGCTTTTCTTCAACTGTTTGCGCGCGGCGCTTGCGGCAATGACGCCGCGCGAGAGGATGTCGAAGCGCGTGGCGAGCGCTTCGGCGCGGGCGAGATCGTGCGAGGTCATCACCACTGTGCGTCCCTGCGCGGCGACGGTTTTCAACACGTCGTCCAACATCGTTGACGCGTCCTGGTCCAAGCCGGTGTACGGTTCGTCGAAGAGCATGATCTGCGGATCGTGCAACACGGCGCGCCCGATGGCGAGTCGTTGCTGCATCCCGCGCGAAAAAGTGCGGACGAGGTCGCGGCGGCGCGTTTCCAGCCCAATCATTTCAAGAACCTCGGTAATGCGTGATCGGTAATTTGTCAGCCCATACATTTGCGCGTAGAAGCGGAGATTCTCCTCGGCGGTCAGGTCGCCGTACAACAGCGGCAAATGCGACACGACTCCCAGCCGCGCGCGGACTTGCGCCGCCTCGCTGGGAAGTTTATAGCCCGCGACCTTCACCTCGCCCAGCGATGGGCGCGCCAGCGAGGCGAGGATGCGCAGAAAAGTTGTTTTTCCCGCGCCGTTCGGTCCGAGCAACGCGACAAACTCACCGGGCTGAACTTCAAAGTCCACGCCGCGCAGGATGGTTTTATAGCCGAAGCGTTTGACGAGTTTGGTGACGGTGATCATAAAGTTCAGGGAATTTGAGAATTGCAGAATTCTCTATTTCTCCAATTCTCTCTTTAGGGTCTCTTTCAACTCTGCGCGCCTCTTGCGATACGCCTGTTCGCTGATCTTTTTCATGCCGTGCAGGTCGTCGAGCGCGAGGATGGCGTCCATCACCTCGTCAGCCGATTCGAATTCTTCGTTGGTTTCTGCGTCGGCTGCCTGTTGCCGCTCGCGTCGGTGGAGCCACAACCCGCCGCCAATGAGCGCGAGACCCAACGCCGCCGCGCCGATCAACAGTCCGCGGTTGGAAGCGCCCGCGCTTGCCGGCGTCCCCTGCGGATTCCCGGACAAGGTGAACGTCAGCGATTCGCCTGCGGTTAGCGAATCCGTTTCATAGATTTGGTAGGTGAATCCCTGAATGGTCTGCACGCCGAGGTCGGTGGCGTTCGCGTTGATGAGCGCCACGCCGACGGGCGTGAAAACGTTCACCGAATCCACCGGCATGGTGAACGGCTGTGAAAAGTTGACCGTGTTGTCGAGCGGCAACGAAGCGAACGCCACCAGCCCGTAATTTTTATCGCTGGGCGGAATGGCGAACCCGTTCTCGGTGGGGACGAACGGCGCGCTGTCCTGCATCGGCTCGAAGCCGAAGCCGGAGGAGCCTTGCGGAAATTTGATGAAGGGAATCTCGCCGCTCGCGTCCTGCGGCACGACGATGATCGCGTCGGTCGGGTTGCGGAACGAATACAGGTTGTAGACCGAGATTGCGTCCGCGCCGTATTCGAAGATCACCTGCACGCCGTCCATCACGAGCCCCGATGTGTCCTCCGTGATTCCGTATAACGTCAGCGTGGGGATTTCAACCGATTGCGCGCCCGCTTCGGCGACCACAAATTCGGATTGCAACGCGACGCCTTCGACTTGCACCCGCGCCACAAAGATTCGGCTGGCGGGCATTTCGATGTTGTCGAACGAATACGTCCCGTCCGCGTTGACTGTGCCGTCGGTGGAAAACGCTTCGACGGGTCCCGCGTTCGGGTCGTTGGCGTCGTGGTCGTATCCGCTCAAAGTGACGACGAGACCGGCTGGCAGACTCTGTCCCGTTTTGTTTTCGATGGCGCCGCGCACGTTCCCGAACCCCGGTTGCGGTTCAACCGCAGGGACGGCTGGATGCGCCTCGGGGGACGCGGGAGTCGCCGCTGACGCGGCAGGCTGACCCGGAGTTTGAGCGCTTGGCTCAGGCGTCGCAAGAGGCGAGTTGTCGAAGGAGAGAGTCCGCAAATATGCGGCGACCGCCCACAAATCGTCTTCATCCAACTCTGCGCCGAACGCCGGGATTTGGTCGTTGCCCTGTTTGGCGATGCGCGCCAACTCAACTTCGGTCAGCGTGGACATGACTTGCTGGTTTTTGAAATAATCGGTTGAGCAGTCCGCGCAGTTTTGCGCGAAGAGTTCTTTGCCGCGTGCGATCTGTGCGGGCGTGGTGTGCAGGGTGAACGCGAAGGCGGTGACGTCCCACCGCTCCTGGTCGCTGAGGCTGGCGAACGGCGGCATGAAGCGTTCGAGGTTGCCGCGCGTGACCATCGTGTAATACTGCGCGGGCGAGGCGGGACGTGCGATCTCCGGCAAGCCGAAGGCGCGCACAGTAACGCCGAGTTGAATGCCTTGTTCGCCGTCGCCCAGCCCGGTTGCGCCGTGACATGCCGCGCACTTTTCAACGTAGATCGCCTCGCCGTTTGCCACGCTCGGCGCTTTGGCTGGATATAAAACCAGCGTCGGCGCCGGCGTCGGCGCGACGTATCCGGGCGGCGGCGTGATATCCTCTGCCAGCGTCACATTGCACGCGGCGAGGAAGAGCGCCAGAAATACCAGAGGAAGGATTTTTTGTAATTTCATAAGTTCGTTGTTGTGTGAGGTGTGAGTTACAAGTTACGAGATACGAGTTACGAACCATGTATCGTGTATCTCGTATCGTGTATCTTCTTAAACCAGCGCCTTTCCGCACGCCGGGCAAAAACGATCCTCCGCCATCACCGGCTTGCCACACTTCGGGCAGAAACCGTCGAACTTGCCTTTGCGTTCCGCGCGCCGCTTCGAGAGCATGGCTTCGAGTTGTTCGTCCGTGAACTTGCGCCCGGTCTTCGCCGCCTCGCGTGGATGCTCCGCGCTCAGCTCGTCAATCTGCCGCAGGATCTCCGCGCCTTTTTGCAACAGGCTCAGGCGCTGCGCGGGATATTCGCCCTCGGGGATCTTCCCCAGCTTGAAATCGAAATCCAACTCTTGTAACGAATCAAGCGTGCGTTCGCGCTCGGCGAGCAGGGCAGAAAGCGCGCGCTCCTCCTGCGTGACGCGCTGTCCATAGCCGCGCAAGAACGGAGCGTACAAGTACGCCCCGACGAGGATCAGAATTGCCAGGGTCAGAAAAATTGCCACGATGTCCATTCGCCCTCTATTTCAACAAAGGTTCGATCTGCGCGCGGATATCCTCAACCTTCACAAACGGACCGATCTGCACGTAGCGCAGAACTCCTGCCTTATCTATGAAGTAGGTTTCAGGCACGCCCCGAATCCGAAAATACTGCGAAATGCTTGTCGCCAGGTCGGGACCGTTCGCAAACGTGATGCCGAACTTTTTCATGTACACACGCGCGTCGGTCTCCGTATCCACGTAATCCACGCCGAGGAAAACCACCTCGCCGCCCGGCTCGTATTCCGTCCACGCTTGTTGCAACTCGGCGGCTTCCTGTTCGCACGGCTTGCACCACGACGCCCAGAAATTGATCACCACCGCCTTGCCGCGCAGGTCGCTCAATTTAATCTCGGATCTCCCGCCCAACTCATAACCGCTGTACAACGTCAATGTGAAATCGTCAATCTTTTGCCCGGGTTGCACCGTGCCTTGCTGGCGTCGGCTGAGTCCCAGGGCGACGATGGCAAGCAAGCCGACGATGAAAATCCAGATGACGATCTGGATCCATAGCGGCACTGCGCGGCGCGGGGTTGTTGTCTCGGTCATTATTTCTCCGCCTCATTTCCTCTCCCTTTGGGAGAGGGTTAGGGTGAGGGTCATTTAGTCTCTCTTCTTCAACTCGGCTTCGATGCGGGCAATGTACTCGTCTTGATGGACGTCCCCCGCGTCCTTCGCAGGGATAATTGCCTCAGCCGCCTTCGGCTTTCTCCACGTCCTCAGCGCGCTGACGAGCAGTCCCGCGCCGAGCAGAATCCCCACAATGGGAATCAGATACGCCTTCACCTTATCGCGCGGGTCGCCGCTGGCGCGCTCGCCATAGGTCGCCGCGAAATAATCAATGATCTCCTGCTCAGACTTGCCCTCGATCAACATCTCGCGGATTTGCTCGCGCCACTGACGGCACGCCTCGGTGGGGCAAACATCCAGAGGGGTGTTCTCGCAGACCGGGCAGTACAGCTTCTTCGCGATCTTGTTTACCTCGTCGTCGGTCGGCTCCGGTCCCTGGGCGGAAACTGAATTAAAAGCAAGCAACGTGACGAAGAGAAGCAGAATTGTTGCCAATACTGCGTACTTCGTATTGCGTATTTTATTTAGCATCGTGCTTACCTTCATCCAAACAGTCTCCAATCTCTAGTCTCTGGTCTCGATACGCTCCTCGCAAAAAACGCTCGTCGCTACTCGACCATCAATCTCTAATTCTCCAATTACCAATTACCAATTACTCATCTCCCCTAATCCGCCGCGCTAACCTGCCGCACGCTCTTCTCAACTCGCACAGCCACGCGCTGCGGGTCCTTATCGGGCCACGCGGCGATGAAGATGCCGAGCAGGAAAAGCAGGCTTCCCATCCACAGCCAGTTGACCAGCGGGTTGACATAGATCTTGAACGTCGCGCCGGTGGCGGCGGCAGGTTCCCAGTTCACGAGCAGGATGTACAGATCGTCTTTCATCGTCGCGCGTTGACCGGGGATCGTCATCGTCTGCTGAGCGTCGAAGTAATAGTCAATGCGCGGGTGCAAGTCGCCGAGATACTGTCCGTTTTGGTAAACGCCGAGCACGGCGCGCGTCACCTCGCGTCCGTCCGGACCCGTGAAGCGGGCGATGTCGCGATATTCCACGTCGTAGCCGCCGAGGCTGACTCTTTGATTCAATTCGAGTGTGCCTTGCGTCTCGATCTGGAAAAGTTCGATGCCGAGGATGCCGATTGCCATGAGCGCCATGCTCAGGTGAATGATATATCCGCCGTAACGCCGACGGTCGCGCCCGGTCAGGTTCCAAAACGCGGTGAAGATATTTTCGTTCTTGCTTTTCTGCCGCGCCCGCGCACCGCGCCAATATTCATACAGCGTGATGAGAATGACGAATGCCACCAAAAAGAAACCGATCAACGCGTACACGTTTTTCGTGTAAAGCGCGTACAACGCCGCGGTAACGATGACGGCAACGATTGTCGGCTTCCACGCCGCGCGTCCCAGCGTTTTCAGCGTGGAATGTCCCCACGCGGAGAGCGGCGCGATGCCCATCAGGAATAACAACGCCGCGAACAACGGTCCGTTGGCGCGCTCGTAAAACGCGGGACCCACCGTCACCTTGGCGCCGGTGAAGAGTTCGGAGGTCAGCGGGTAGATCACGCCCCAGAAGCACACGACCAAAATGCTCATGAACAACAAGTTGTTGAAGAGGAACAACGCCTCGCGCGAAAGCAGGGAGTGCATCTCCGCCTCCGCATTCAACTCGCCCCAGCGATAAATGACCAATGCCACCGAGGCGATGAACGTGATGGCGATGTAGGTGAAGAACAGCGGACCGATGGCGCTCTGCGCGAACGCGTGGACAGAGGAAAGCACGCCCGAGCGCGTGAGGAACGTCCCGAAGATGACGAGATCGTAGGTGAGGATGACCAGAATCATGTTCCAGTGTTTCAACATGCCGCGCTTTTCCTGAATCATCACCGAGTGCAGGAACGCGGTGCCGGTCAGCCAGGGCATGAACGCGGCGATCTCCACCGGGTCCCAGCCCCAATAGCCGCCCCAGCCGAGCACGTCGTATGCCCAGCGTCCGCCCAGCACGAGTCCGAGCGTGAGGAACAGCCACGCCCACAACGCCCAGCGACGCGTCAGGCGAATCCAGCGGTCGTCGGTCCGACCGGTGATCAACGCGGCGATGGCGAACGCAAACGGAATGACGAATGAAACGAATCCGAGATAGAGCATCGGCGGGTGGACGATCATGCCGGGGTGTCGCAAAAGCGGATTCAAGCCGTTGCCATCCTGCGGCGTGAATAAGATGCTGTTGGCGGGCTGGAGGAAATACGCTTCGACTCCGGTCGGGGTTTGATAGAACTGTTTGAAGGGGTTCTCGTAGAAAGTGGTCATCCCGATGAAAAACGCCAGCGTGAAGCACGCGACAAAGATGACCCACGGGAGGAATTCGCGGTCGCGGTCCCACTTGCGGAGGGTGACCAGCGACGCGAAGGCAGACATCAACCACGACCAAAAGAGAAGCGAGCCAGCCTGTCCGCCCCACCACGCGGTCACTTTTAGATATGTGGGCATCGAGCGGCTGGTCACTTGATAAACGAATTGCACTTCGTAGTGATCGTTGACGAGCAGGTAGATCAAAAGCCCCGCCGCGAGCGAGATCAGCGGAAAGGTGAGCAGCATGGCGCGGCGCGCGCTTTCCACCATTGAGGCGGCGCGCTGGGGCGTATCCAATTTTTCAAGATCGTTCGCCCAGCGCTGCGTGCGCGGCGTGGGGATACTGCGGAAGAGCCGCGCAAACGCTTTCGGGTTTGAGAACGCCGCAGTGAGGAGGCTGTATAGCGTGACGAAAAATGTGACGAGCAGGACGCCAAACCCCAGGTTTGCGATCATTGAATCTCCAAACTTCTAAACACAAAGGACACGAAGGTCACTACGGTTAGACGAACAATGACGAAATCGCTTTTCCGTAGATTCTCTTTGTGCCCTTTGCAGTTAAAGATCTTCACTAATTACCAGCCTGATCCGGCACGGCTTCTTCGTAGCGCGTGGGACACTTCAACAACAATTCCTCCGCGTGGAAGATGCCGTCCGCGCCGAGGGAACCGGTGACAATCGCCTGTGCTTCGTGTCGCAACAAGTCCGGCTTGACGCCGACGTAGACGACCGGTATCCGCGTGCGCGCGGGATCCATCACTGCCTCGTGCAAGGCTTCGGCGAGTCCGCCTTCGTCCTCCAGTTCCGCCTGTTCGGCAGGGACATGCGCCACCTCGAAGGTCAGGGTGAGCGTCTGCGGATCGTATTGAATCGTGTCGCCGATCACCGCGCCGGAGACGCGTACGTTCTTGTCCACCGCGTCCGAGCCTTTTGCCACGAGTTCATCCACGGTCATGAAATATTGGGCTGAGCCAGCCGTCGCGTTGACGATCAGGAAAACCACGGCGGCGAGGATGAGCAGACCGCCGATAACGAATTTGTTGATCTTCATGGAACCTCTCCAAACTTGTTCGTGAAATTTTCTACAGGTTGATTTTACATGGCGAGATTAATCCGCACTGAGAAACGAACCTGACATTCGTCTGTTTTTTAACGCGGTTTTGCAGGGGCAACCCAATTATCAGTAGATCACGAAAACAAGTTCTTGACGCAGTTGCACTGCGTCAAGGCAGGCGACAGTGCAACTGTCGCCCGAACTTTCGTGAAGTACTGATTATCAACTCAACGTACAACCGTACCGCGAAATTTATCGCGCTTTTCGCAAAGTGAACTTTGCGGTACGCCTTAAACTTTGCTCGCCTTGTGCCGCGCCTCAATCCTCATCCTCGACTTTTTCAACGCCAAAGGCTTTGTCTATTTTTTCCAACACTTTGGGCGTGAGTTTTGAAACGAACTTATCGGCTTTGAGGTTTTCTTGCAACTGCTCGACCTTGCTCGCGCCCAAAATGACCGTGCTCACGTTCGGATTTTTGAGACACCACGCAATGGCGAGTTGCGAGAGCGTGCAACCCAGACTCTTTGCGATTGGCTGAAGCGCGCGGACTTTGGCAAGCCGCTCCTTATCCTTCATCCGCTTTTGAAGCCAGCCATAGCCTTTGAGGTTGGCGCGGCTGTCTTTGGGAATCCCTTTCAAATATTTTCCCGTCAACATCCCCGAAGCCAGCGGACTCCATATTGTTGTGCCATAGCCGTAATCTTGATACACGCGAGAATATTCCTTCTCGAACCGTTCGCGCGCGAACAGGTTATATTCCGGTTGCTCAGTGATCGGCTTATGCAGGTGATGTTTCTCCGCGATGCGCAGCGCCGCGACGATCTCGTCCGCTTTCCATTCGGATGTGCCCCAGTACAGCGCCTTGCCCCACTCGATGATGTTGTGCATCGCCCACACCGTCTCTTCGATCGGCGTGGTCTTATCGGCGCGGTGACAATAGATCACATCCACGTAATCGAGTTGCAAGCGCGAAAGCGAACCGTTGATGCCCTCGATCAGTCGTTTGCGGTTCAACGTGTTGCGTTCGTTGACGTTATCGTGAATGCCCCAGAAAAACTTCGTCGTCACGAGATAACTGCTCCGGCGCCAGTTCAACCGTTTCAACGCCGCGCCCATCACCTCTTCCGATTTGCCGTGCGCGTACGTTTCCGCGTTGTCGAAAAAATTCACGCCCGCGTCGTACGCCGCCGCCATCAATTCCACCGCCGCGTCCACGTCCACCTGATTTTTGAACGTGACCCACGACCCAAGCGATAATTCGCTCACACGCACCCCCGTGCGACCCAAATGCCGATAGTTCATCGTTTGCTCCTCGTAGAAAATTTCCCTCCATTATAATCTTCCCATGCGCCGCATCCTCTTTCTGCTTGCCGCTTTCTTTTTTCTGATTTCCTGCGCGCCTCCTCAAACCGACTTGCCCCCTCAGCCGATTCCCCTCACTCCATTTTTGACCTCGACCTCAGCCCCGCTTCAAACTCCGGGCGGTTTGGTCGCGCCGCTTACGCCTCTTCCCAGCCCGACGCCTTTCACGTACACCGTGCAAGAGGGCGACACGCTGAGCGAGATCGCGGAGCGCTTCCGCGTTTCGCTCGACGATTTGCAAGCCGCGAATCCCGAAATCAACGCGAACGCCATGTCGGTGGGACAAGTTCTCAAAATCCCCAGCAATCCCGATAATCCCTCCGGCGAACCGACGCCCACGCCCGCGCCGTTCACGGTCGAGCAGATCGAATGTTACCCAACGATAGATAAAGGGATGTGGTGCTTCGTATTGGCGCACAACGACCTGAATGACATGCTCGAAAACGTCAGCGCGCAAGTGACGTTGGTTGATTCGAACAACGCAACCCTCGCAACGCAGACCGCGCTTCTTCCATTGAATATTCTGCCGCCGAACGCGTCGCTGCCGCTTTCCATTTTCTTTCAACCCGAAATTCCATTCGACGCGAAACCGCAAGTGCAGATTCTGACCGCGATCCAATTACTGCCAAATGACGAACGATATATCCCCGCGACGGTGAACAACGCGCTGGTACAAGTCGGCGCGGAGGGGCATAGCGCGCAAGTGAGCGGCTTGGTCTTGTCGCAGAGTCAGGCGGCTACGGCGAATCAGGTGTGGGTGGCGGCGACCGTCTACGACGAGGAAGGACGCGTGGTCGGCGTCCGCAGGTGGGAATCCAACGCGAGTCTGCCGCCCGGTGGAAGTCTGCCATTTAATTTTTTGGTGTCGAGTGTTGGGGGAAGAATTGCGAGAGTTGAATTTGCAGTGGAGGCGAGACCGTAGTTTTACCGCGAAGAACGCGAAGCGCGCAAAGAAGAAAATTTAAACTTCGCGTTCTTTGCGCGCTTCGCGGTGAAGAATCACTTGCCTTCCAACCACATGTAGCGTTCGATCGGGATGTCAATCGGCGTGAAAACGTAGCCTTTCACGTACGGCTTGACGAGTTGATAAGAAAGCGAGTGGGAGGTGAAGAGCGCGGCGGCATCATCCACGATCATTTGCTCGGCTTGTTGATACATGGCGATGCGTTTCGTCACGTCGCGTTCGACGCGGGCTTGTTCGAGGAGCGCGTCCAGTTGCGGGTTCGAGTAGCCGCCGTTGTTTTGCGAGGAGCCGGTGTGGAAGAGCACGTCGGCGAAGTTTTCAGGGTCGGGGTAATCGGCGCACCAACCGCCGCTGAAGAGTTGACCGTGATTGCCCGCGTAGATTTGTTGGTAATAAAAATTCGGTTCGAGGTTTTCAACCGTGATCGTCACGCCGAGATTCTGTTGCCACATTTCCGCCATCGCCGCGACGTCGCTACTGATGTAGGTGCCGATGCCGCCGTTGGTGAAGACGATGGGAGGCAAACCCTCGGGTCCGCCGTATTTCGATTCGGCGAGCAGTTGACGCGCTTGTTCGGGATCGTAGGGCAAGCCTTTGAGATTGATGTTGAAGCCGGGCAACGCGGGCGGATATAAACCGATCGCGGGGAGGTCTTGACCGTCGAGCGCCACGTCAACGTATTTTTGCCGATCAAATGCCATGCTGAACGCTTTGCGGACGTTGACATCGTCGAACGGTGGGCGCGTGGAATCAAAGTTGACGTAGCCGGTGCAAAGCGAAACGCCGGTCAGCAATTCGTTGTGAAGCGGTTCGGTGGGGTCGGTGAAGCGGTCCACCGAGTAGACGCCGGTGATGTCTACCTCGCCGGTTTCATACATCCGCTGGCTGTCGCCGGAATACAGTTGAAAGACAACGTACGGAATGCTAGGCTTGCCGAGATAAAAATCGGCGTTGGCTTCGTAGACCATCACCTCGAAACGCTTCCATTCTTTTAATTTGTAGGGACCGGTTCCGTTCGGTGTGCGATACCAATCCTCGCCGCTTTCCACGTTTTCGCGGTCAACGACGAAAGAGGTGGGGTAGGTGAGTTTCAACAGGAAGTAGGGCTTTGCCGCGTCGATGGTGACTTGCAGAGTGTGATCGTCCAGCGCGGTCAAGCCGGAGATGTGATCTGCCTGTCCCGCGTTCATTTCGCGCACGCCGACGATGTCGCCGAGATACGTCAACGCGGTGTCGGAGGCGAGCGCGGGGCTGACGGCGCGCTCCCACGAGTAGACGACATCCTGCGCGGTGACGGCGCGTCCGTTGTGGAATTTCGCGTTCTGCCTCAAGTGGAAGGTGTAGACCGTCCCGTCGTCGCTGACATCCCAATTTTCGGCGAGATCGGGCGTGAGGTTCAAATTCGGGTCGAACGAGACGAGTCCGCTGAAGAGGAGTTTGTCGCCGGAACTGTACGTGGTGGCGGGGTCGTAATCGCGTGGGTTTGTGGATTCACCGCCCGCCAGCACTAAAGCCTGATCTAGCGGAACGTCAGTTTGCCAGGCGGAGGCGCGACGAGCGCCGGAGGCTGTGATCGTCGAAAGCGCGATCGCAGAAACGACTAAAGTCGTTACTACACGTATTACTTTTTTTCTATTCATTTTGTCCTCCAGATTTTTGGTTTCCACGGCGGACAATGAAGCCCAAAATGACAACGCCGATGATGAGCAGGAAGATCAAGCAGAAACAGAGCAACGCCAGCGTCAATGAAAGAGGCGGTCTGTTCTGTTGGGTGGGTTGGGGCGTAGGTTGAGAGTTGGAAGAGGAGGTGGGAATCGCCGTCGGCGTGGCGCCTTGTGTGAATTGCGACCCGGAGACGGGGACGATCGTCGGCACATAAGTGGGCGTGGGTTGCGCGGTCGGTTGCGCGGAGACCGCGCGCGGCTGGGCGCCGATGGCGGCGCGCCATTCGTCTTCCAAACCTTCCACGTTGAAGTTGTAGGTTTGCCGGAGGGCTTCGTCAATCGTCAAGCCGTCGCGCAAGGCGGTGAGCAGTTCGGTCATTTTTGCCTGTCCGTAGGTTTCGACGAGGAATTTCACCACGCTGAAAGATTGGCTGTACGAGAGGTAGGCTTTATCCGACACTTCGGAGAAGCCGGCGCTGAGCGAGCGGAGGCTGAGAAGCGTGTTGTCTTTGACGGCGTCATCCAATTGTTGTTGCGAAGCGGAATCAAGTTCACCCTCGCTGAAGACCGCCAGCCCTTCGTTCAGCCATGTCGGCACATCGCCGAGGCACGAGAAGGTGAGATGCCCGACCAATACGTGCGTCAATTCATGGACGATGGAGTCGCGTCCCCAAACGAGGTCGTCGCGTGAAATGCCGAGGATTACGATGTCTTGTTCAGGGAACGCCTGCCCGCCGGTCCAGGACGGTTCGTAGAGGATCGCGTCGCGCAGGTCGTTGGTGTTGGCGAAGATGTAAATGTCAATTGGAGCGTCGGCAACGAGACCGGATTGAGTCGCGTTGAATTTGAGTCCGTTTTGCGCGGCGCCGAGCAGGTCGCGGGCGAAAGATTCATTGCCGTTGTACCAGTGGAAATTGATCTGCCCCTCGTCGAGCGTTTTCCAATCGTGGACCTCGTCCAGCCAGACGGCGGTTTTGGTTTCGCTGACGGTTTCGCTCCCGTTGGCGTCGGTCACGCGCCAGCGCCACCAGAGTTTTGCGCCGGGGGGTAATGATCCGCTTTGGCGCATTTCCCAGGTCCATTCTGCGTCCACGCTTTTGCCCGGCGTAAATTGCGGGAAGGCTTTGGCGACCACGTCGCCGCAGGTTTCCTGTTCGTTGCCGTATTCCAACACGATGGATTGAATCTCCGTGTTGCTGGTGATGGTCGCGTGGAAGGTCGCCGTCTCTGGGAAGTTGAAATCAACCGTGTTGTCGGCGAAGTCCGCTGAGGCGGCGGCGAGGGCTGAGGTTGGGAGAAGCAGGCTGACCGTGAGAAGAAGCGTGAGGATTTTTATCCGCATGGTTGCACTCCGTTGTCAATTTTCGCAAGTGTATCACGCGGCAGCGTTACCTTCCAATTGCCTTTCAAGCGGGGCATACGTTTGACGCTCCCTATCCTTGCATGTATAATCCTCCAATCTCCCAAGCGGGAGATTTTATTGAGGTATCTATGGCTTTGCGCGGCAACCTGCGCGACTTCACGATCACGCAACTTCTCAATTTGATCAACCTTGCACGCAAGACCGGCACGTTGGTGGTGGATGGTCCGAGCGAGCAGGCGTATGTTTCTTTCCGCGAGGGGAAGCTGGCGTATACGCGCGTCGGCCAGGATGACGGCAGTCTCGCGGCGGTGTTGCATAAAGCCAATAAGTTGACGGTCAATCAATACCGCGCCATCGTCGAGCGCGCCGGCAAGATCAACGATAAGGAACTTGGGTTGTTGTTGATCAATGCGGGTTATCTTTCGCAACAGGATATCCTGGCAAATTTACAGGCGTATTTTACGAACAGTATCCGCCGCTTGTTCACGTGGGTGGAGGGGTCTTTCCGGTTCGAGAATGAAATGTTGCCGCCCGACGACCGCATCAACGTGCGGCTCGATCTCGAGAACATTATCATCGAGGGGTCGCGGCAGTTGCGCGAGTGGGAGCAGTTGCAGGATGAAATTCCCAGCCTCGACATGGCGTTGAAGTTCACCGACCGCCCGTTGAAGAACGTTAACCTGAGCGTGGAAGAGTGGCGCGTGGTGTCTTTTATTAACCCGAAGAATTCGATGAAGCAGATCGCGCAGACGAATAAGATGAACGACCTGGAAGTGCGGCGCATCGTCTACGGGTTATTGCAGGCGGGGTTGGTGGAGATCGTGCGGCCCGAAGGCATGGTGGTGCCGCAAAGCCCGAAGATGTTCCCGACGCAGGATAAAGAGGAACAGAAATCGTTGGTCAATAAATTAATTGGGCGTATTCGCTCGCTGTAATCGCATTGGCGGAAGGGATCAGTTGTTATGCAAACGGTCAAAATGGTTGTCACGGGACCTTTCAGCGCTGGCAAGACGGAGTTCATCCAGTCGGTCAGCGAAATTGACGTGGTCTCGACCGAACGCCGGATTTCGAATGCGGCGGAGCGCTCGGTCAAGGAAGCCACCACGGTCGCCATGGATTTCGGGCGTATCACGGTGAACGACGATCTCGTCTTGTATCTGTTCGGGACGCCCGGTCAAAAGCGGTTCGATTTCATGTGGGAGATCCTCTCCGAGGGCATGTTAGGCTTTATCGTGATGGTGGACAGCACCCGACCTGAAACCTTCCGCGAGGCGCGTTCGATCCTTGAAACGTTCCGCGCCTATGCGCCGACGCCCTATGTCGTCGCGGCGAACAAGCAGGATATGGAAGACTCCTGGGACTTGGAAGACATGCGCCACGCGCTGAGGCTCGACAGCAAGGTGAAGTTACTTCCGTGCATCGCCACCGACAGGGAAAAGGTTAAGGGTATCCTGGTCGAATTACTCAACAATGTGTTGAGCGAACTGAAATAGATAGCTCACAGCGCGTCGCACCACGCGGGCGGAAGGATCCACCCAGGCGAATGAATCTGCCTTTTGAACTTGCCCTTTTTATGAAAGCGCCACGCACCCTCGGAATCTTGTGTCCTCGATAACCACCGATCAGGGAATTGTTCATTACGAAGTGTACGGCCGCGGGAAGCCGGTCATTCTTCTACATGGCTGGCTCGGCTCATGGGGGTTATGGCAGGAAACGATGGCGTATCTCGGCAAATATTACCGCACCTACGCGCTGGATTTTTGGGGCTTCGGCGAATCGGGTAAAAAACGCGAGACCTACGCTATTCAGGATTTTGTCAGCCTCGTCAGCCAGTTCATGGAGCAGTTGGGCATCGCGCGCGCGCCGCTTGTCGGGCATAGCATGGGCGGCACGGTCAGCCTTTCGGTTGCGATTCGTTATCCCGAACGCGTGAGCAAAGTGGTGGTGGTCGGTTCGCCGATCATGGGCTCGTCGCTGGCGCTGCCGTTGAAACTGGCGGGCTACAAACCGATCGCGTTCATGCTTTTCAACATGATGGGAGTGTTTCGGTTCGGCGTGCGCGCCGCCTCACCCTTCATTTGCCGCGACGAACGTTTCCCGGCGATGATGGACCGCGACCTTTCGCGGACGACGGTCGAATCGTTCCTCCTTTCGATTGCTTCGCTTCGTCGAACGGACCTGCGCCCCATGCTGGACCAGATCCGCATCCCTGCCATGGGCATCTACGGCGACCGCGACATTATCGTCAACCCGAAGCAATGGCAACCGATGCAGAACGGAATCCATCACGCGCACATCGAGCGCTTCCCGCTGGCGGGACATTTCCCCATGCTCGAAGAACCGCATAAATTTTCCGAAGCGCTCAAGGAGTTCCTCGACCGCGATGAACGGACGCGCCCTCGGAAAGCGACCGCGACCACGCTCACGTCGCCGACTCCGTCGGTGACTTTGTAGGCATTGATGACCGAATCTTTTTATTATCCGAACCAAATGGGGCGCATCATTTTAATGTCTATGGAAGAGGTGATGGGACGCAACGGCGTGAATGCCTTGCTCAAACTCGCCTCCCAGCAATCACTGATCGAAAATTATCCATCCGACGATACGAAACTTGCTTTCCCCTTTTCCACGGTGGGCGCCCTCGGCGGGACGTTGGAGCAGGCGTACGGTCCGCATGGCGGACGCGGGCTTGCCATCCGCATTGGGCGCGCGTGTTTCAATCAGGGAGTTCGTCAATACAGCGCGCAGATGGGACTTACCGAAATGGCATTCCGACTTTTGCCGCTGTCCGCCAAGTTGAACGCGGGCGCGCGGGCGTTTGCCGAGTTGTTCAACCAGTTCACCGACCAGCGCGTACGCATCGAAGAGAACGGGAAGAAATTATTCTGGCACATCGAGCGTTGTCCGCTGTGTTGGGAACGTCAGTCGCACGAGCCGGTCTGTCACCTTGCGGTAGGGCTGTTGCAGGAGGCGTTGTACTGGCTGAGCGGTGGGAAAATTTTCAACGTGGAAGAGCAGACCTGCATTGCCATGGGGGATAAAACTTGTACGATTGTGGTTGACTCTGCGCCGATCCTCTAGACGGTTTCACTTCCCAACAAAATTGATGAAGGCGATGGGGAGACGCTTGACCCGCTTTTTGCAATTATAATTGCTCTGAAATGCTCAAAGTCATCTACAACGTCCTGACTCCCATCACGCCGTTCAACGAACCGGCGCGGGATTTACGCATCCAAAACCATCCGCTCTGGCTGCACCAGCGGAATGTGTTGGCGCCCTATACGACGCGCGAGATCGAACTTAAGCCCGGTCAGCGGATGCCGGCGGAGCGCGTCGAGATGCTCGTCTATCGCGACAACCTGTTCTTTGATGAAGGCTATATCCGCGCTTTCATTCAAGCCGCGCGGAAAACGAAGCGCGCTGTGCGCGCCGCCTTTTCCGCCGAAGACGCGGCGTTCAAAGAACACGCGTTGCCGCTTTCCACCTCATACACTCCAGCGGGCGGAATTTTCCTTGCGGATCTTTGGTATTACCCGCGCGGACCCGTCGCGGACGTTGACCCGCTGGTGATTGATCTCGAAGCGCAGGAAGTTGGTTACTATCACGTTCCGACGTACATGGCGGACCAAAGCGGCGACCTGACCTTTCAAGTTCCGCTCCGCGCTTGCATTGCGATTGACTCGTGGGTGCATGTATTTATCGCCGATGAAGTGTTTGGATTGTTCTCGCGTGCCGCACGCTTTGAAAAACGGCTCGCGGAGGAACTGGGATTCAAACTCCGAATCCTTGCCGGCGCGTTGTACGAAGGAAAACAGATTCTCGAAAGTTCGGCGCTGGTCAAAGTGGGGAAGAATTGCGTCATTGACCCGCACGCCATCATCCACGGACCGACGACCATCGGCGATAACGTCACCATCAACGCGGGCGCGGTCATTGAAAACTGCATCATCGGAAATAATGTCAACATTTCACAGGATGTGCAGTTGATGTTGTCGGTCGTCGGCGACGGCGCGTTCCTGCCGTTCCGCGCGGCGTTGTTCATGACGACTGTGATGGAAAACAGCATGATCGCACAGAACACCTGCTTGCAAATGTGCGTGGTCGGGCGCAACACGTTCATCGGTGCGGGTTCCACGTTCACCGACTACAACCTCATTCCTGCACCGCTCCGCGCGCTAGACGGCAAAGGAAAATTGAGTCAATCCAACCGCCCGGTGATCGGCAGCGCGGTGGGGCATAACTGCCGCCTCGGTTCGGGCATGATCGTCTACCCGGCGCGCACGATCGAATCCGACGTTGTGCTGGTCGCGTCGAAAGAGCGGCGCGTCATTGATAAAGACGTCCATTACGAGGATAGCGATCATCACAAACTTAAATTTGCGAAATCGCACCAGCGGCTCTATCCTCGCCCGGGCGAAGCCGGACTGGAATCTTGGTGAGCGTTGGATACTTTTGCCTTCATCATCCATCCGATTGACCCGAAGCGAGACGTCAGTCGCAAATATCCATTTCTTGGCAAGGTATTGAGCGAGCGCCAAATAGATTTCTTCTCCACGTTTTTCCCGCCGGTGTACATTTCCGAGATCGAGGGCATCCGTTCGCAGTCAACGGGCAAGGAGATCAAAGGCTGGTTCATTGCCTGCCCATACACGCCCCGGCGCATGATGGAACTGCCGGAGAAAATGGTTTACAACAAGATCATCCAAACCGGCAGGCTGGCGGAAAAACTCGGCGCGCAGATTCTCGGATTGGGCGCGTTCACGTCGGTGGTGGGGGACGCCGGTGTGACGATCGCGGACGCGCTGGATGTGCCGGTCACGACCGGCGATTCATACACCGTGATGGTGGCGGTGGACGCCCTGCGTGAAGCGGCTCGCATCATGGACATCCCGCTTCATTCCGCGACGGCGGCTGTCGTCGGCGCGACGGGGGCGATCGGGCAAGTGTGCGCCGAACTGCTCGCCGACGAAGTCGCGTGTTTGCATTTGATCGGTCGAAGGTTGGACAAGCTTGAAGAGGTGCGAGACAGGTTGAAAACGGGAGCGAGAGCCGAGATTTCCGTCGGCGCTAAGATGGACGCGCTGGCGTCCGCCCAGTTAATCCTGACGGTGACGAGCGCCATCCACGATGTGATCCGCCCTGAATTTTTACAGCCGGGCAGTGTGGTGTGCGATGTAGCCCGTCCCCGTGATGTTTCTGCAATGGTCGCCGCGGCGAGAGATGATATATTAGTGATCGACGGCGGAATGGTTGACGTGCCAGGCTCCGTTGATTTCCATTTTAATTTCGGTTTTCCGCCGGGCAAAGCGTATGCCTGCATGGCTGAGACGATCGCCCTCGCGTTGGAGGGGCGTTTCGAGGATTACACGCTCGGTAAACATTTGACGCGAGCGCGCGTGGAAGAGATCGCTTCGATCTGTAAAAATCATGGGTTTCGTTTGAGCGGCTTCCGCTCGTTTGAAAAAGAAGTGACTGAAGCGCAAATAGAAACCGTTCGCCGGAATGCGCGCCAGGCGCGTTTGGCGCAAAAGTAATTTGGAGGCTCCTATGGGAAAAGCCCGTCTGTTGATCGTGGAAGATGACATTGACATCGGCAACATGCTGAAGATCTATTTCGCCGGCATGGATTTCGACGTGGACGTTGCCGTGCGCGGTTCGGATGCGCTGGAGAAAACGAAACACGCATTGCCGCATCTGATCGTGCTGGACATCATGCTGCCGGATATTGACGGCTATGAAGTCTGCCGTAATTTGCGGACCAATATGCGCACGAGTCACATCCCGGTCATCTTCCTCACGCAGAAGGATGAACGCAGCGACAAACTCCAGGGACTCGAACTCGGCGCGGACGATTACATCACCAAACCGTTCGACATCGAAGAACTGAAATTACGCGTGCAAGGCGCCATCAAGCGCGCGGAACGCGAGAGTCTTACCGACCCGCGCTCGGGTCTCCCGGCAGGACGGCTGATCGAGGAGCAATTGCGGCGCATCATCCGCGAAAAGGGGTGGGCGTTGTTGGATGCCCGCGTCAACGAGTTCGAGGCGTTCAAGGACGTGTACGGCTTCGTAGCGGGCGACGACGTCCTCCGTTTTGCCGCGATGTTAATTAACGAAGTGGTGGACGAGGTCGGCGCCAGTTCGGATTTCATCGGTCATGCGGGCGGCGATAACTTCATCATCATCACCACCGAGGAAAAAGCCGACGCGATCAAAGGTCGGCTCAAGGAGCGCTTCAATCATGAGGTGCAAACCCACTATAACTTCATTGACCGCCAGCAGGGATTTGTGCAGGCTCCCGCGCCGGATGGGTCCACCGTCAAAGTCCCGTTCATGACCATTTCAGTGGGAGTCGTCTCGCCGAGTGAGCACGCTTTCGCCGACATCCGTGAAATCACGGAAATGGCGGCAGAGGCGCGTCGGCAGGACGCCGCCTAAGCCGCTGGAAAAAGTATGTTTGCCGGGCTCGATATCAGCGTCTGGTTGATCTCGATAGCGCTCGTACTACTGGCGGTGGTACTGGCGGCGCTTTGGTTTCGGCGATTGCCCGGCAGTGTCCCCGCCGACCTGCAACAAGACTCCTCTCAAAAAATCCCCAATCACGAAAATATAAAGGAAGCCGTGATCACGGTTCAACCCGGCGGGCGCGTAGATTACATCAACGAACGCGCACGCGAGTGGTTTGGCTTGCGCCGTGGCGAAGACGCGGAACTCGAACGGTTGATCCGCAGGGCGAGGCCCGCCGAAGATTTCCTCAATCTGTGCGCCAGCCCGGGGCAGAAACGGTTTTCCGTTGGCGGCGCGCTGGTCGAAGCGAAGTCCTATCAGATCCCGGGCGCGTACCCGCTCATGCTGATTGCCATGCGGAGCGTGGACTTGTATGCGGGCAAAGATCAAGCCGCCGCCGATTCGTCCATCTTGAAAGTGCTCGCCGATTTCGGCAAAGGCGTGACCGAAAGCCTCGAACTCGAGGAGACCCTGTACGCCATCCTCTTGAACGTATCGCATTTGGTCCCCGCCGACTTGCTCGAATTGAAAGTCTGGGACGCGGCGCGCCAGACGCTGACGCCGTACATGCTCGACGCATCCGGTTCATCCAACGTAGCGCGCGTGTCGCTTTCCCAGTTTGGCGGACTCACCGATCTGTTATTGGCGCGGCGCAAAGCGGTTTTGTTTCCCGACACGCGCGCCGCTGAGGTTGCCGCGGAGTTGAACGGCGGCTCGACCGTGCAAGCCTACATCGGCCTGCCGTTGTTCGCCCGCGCCGAGTTCGTCGGCACGCTCGAGGTCGGACAACTTTCACAGGCTGGGTTGGGTCAGCCTGATCTCGACTTACTGCAATTGGTCGCTTCGCAAGCCGCCTCCGGCATCCACAACGCGTTGTTGTTCGCGAGCGAAAAGAACCGCTCGGCGGAATTGAGCGGACTGGTCAATTTGGCGCAGTCCGTCGGCGCGGCGCAGGATTATGCAAGCCTGATCAACCGCCTTATCGAAAGCATTGCGCCTCTTTTTTCGGTGGACATTATCGGTTTTCTGCTTTACGATCCGGCGAAGCGGACGCTCGAAGGGCAGGCGCCGTTCCAAGGGTTGCCGCGGCATATTGTCGAGATCTATCGTACCACCATCTTTCCGGATAGCCCTGCGGAGAAAATCTTTCTTGAACGGAAGACGCTCTCCACGCGTAACGCGGCGGACGACCGGTCCTGGAATGAACTCGGGCTTCAGACCATCGCCCAAGCCGCGAGCCTGCGTGAATCCGTTCTTGCCCCGATGATCGTGGGAGATCAACTGGTCGGTTACGTCCAACTTTCGAACCACCGTCAGGCGGCGATCGAATTTACCGAGAGCGAACTGCGCCTTGCCGAAACGGTCGCAGATCAAGCCGCGGGCTTGATCCAAAACTCCTTCGTGGTTGAACGCGCCCGCCAGCGCGCCCTGCGCGCCGACGGGCTGCGCCGCATCGCGACCCTTTCCTCCTCCACAGCCACGCTCGACGAAATGATCCTCCATTCGGTCAACGAACTTGCGCGGCTGCTGAAATGCGACCTGGGCGCGCTGTTCCGCCTGGATGAAAAAGATGGCTTGCTTCATCTTCATGAGCCGTCTGTTTTTGGGGTTTCGGTTGACCCTGCCGGTCCGTTGGCAAGGCTATATTTGGAAGCGCCTTATCGGACAACGGTGGCGGGAAGCGGCAAGGCGCTCTTCACTGGCAGGCTCAGTCTCGAGAGAAATATCTCGCCCGCTTATCTGCCTCTTTTCTCCGCCTTGCAGGTCGAATCGGTGATGGTTGTGCCGCTCATGGCCCGCGAGAAAAGTTACGGCGAATTAA
Organism: Anaerolineales bacterium; assembly: GCA_020847435.1. GTDB lineage: Bacteria > Chloroflexota > Anaerolineae > Anaerolineales > Villigracilaceae > Defluviilinea. The sequence continues at coordinate 7,509 of JADLBX010000002.1, read as the reverse complement.
TCCTCGCTCAGCGCACGGCGGCGTATTTTAGCAACTACGATTTCGAGGTGGCGCTTGCCGCTGCCGGTCTGATCGCCGAGGCGATTGAAGCGGATGCGCGCACGCTTCAGACCGACGAACATCTGCGCCGCCGCGTCGAACAGTTGACCTCTCTGACGCGCGTCAGCCGCGAGTTGAACACGACCGCCGATTTGAAAGCGCTCCTCGAATTGGTGCACGAGGAAAGCCTGCGCGTCACGCGCGCCGAGTGCGGCACGATCCTGCTCTTCGACGGGGAGGATGCGGCGATGCCGCCGCACGTTTCGCTTTCGATCGGCTGTCCTCTCCCGGCGGCTTTTCCGCTCATCGAACGGAAGGTGATCGAATCCGGCGCGGCGGAAATGGTCGCCGATTACACCGAAAACGGCAAAACCCCGATTCACGAGGGCGTGGTTTCCGCGCTGATCGTGCCGATCATTCATCAAGGGCGGACCGTCGGGCTGATGCACTTGCATGCCAGCCAGGCTGGGGTGTTCGATCGCGCGTCCCTTGAGATCGCGCAGACGCTGGCGGCGCAGGCTGGCGTCGCGATCGGAAACGTGAAGAAATTCCAAACTCAACGCGAAGGCGCGCAGGTCTTGCATCGCCGCGCGGATACGCTCTTCCGCCTGACGGACATCACAACCAACCTGAATTTCGAACTGTCGCTCGAACAATTGTTGCGGACGATTCTACTGAGTATGCGCGATGCAACTCCGTTTCAGACGATTCTGGCGAGCGTTTATGAAGAGGATGGCAATCAATTGCGGCGCGTTACGGGCGTGGGCTTTACGCCCGACACGCTCAACGGGTTGCTGGCGCGCAAACAACCGTTTTCCAGCTTGCAGCAAATGCTGAAACCCCAGTTCAAGATCAGCCGTTCCTATTTTATTCCAGTGGATCAGGCGCCGATCATCCCGAAGGATGTGCATCTTGTGACGCTGGATGATTCCGCGCCGAGTGAACGTTCGGGCAATGAATGGCGCCCGGACGATCTGCTGATCCTGCCGATGGAAGACGCGGCGGGGAAACCGCTGGGCATCCTCAGCGTCGATTCGCCGCGCAACGGGATGCGCCCCGACCGCGCCACCATCGAAACGCTGGAGATTTTCGCCGCGCAAGCCGCGCGCGCGATCGCCAACCACGCGCGCTTCAACGAACTGCGCGTGAAGGCGGAGGCGTTGGCAACCGGCTTGGAGCGCCAGCAAAAGTTCATCAGCCTGACGCAAAAGGATTTACCGGTCCTGCTCCGCAAGGACCTGGACCAGACGATTGCGATTCACGATCTCGACCAGCGCGGACAGCGCGTGCGCGCCGGGCTCGCCATCACTGAATCGGTCAGCCGCCAGTTGGATTCTGCCTCGGCGCTTCAGGCGTTGGGACGCGAAACCCTGACGCAGTTGGGGATGTCGGTGGCGATGATCGCCGAACTCGGGAACGAAGGTCCCAAATTGGTGAGCGTGCTTGGGAATGTGCCGCGCGCCACCAGCCCGGAGGCGTTGTTTGGTCAGCGGAATCCTTTGCGGGCGTGTTTGCAAACCGGCGAGCCGATTCTGATCCCGAACTTGGATGAGAACCTTGAGTGGCGCGAGACGCCTCTGCTCACTGCCTTGCGCGCCAAATCGTTAATCTGCCTGCCGGTCAAAATAGATAAACGCACCGTCTCCGCGATGTTGGCGGTCAGCCCGGAGCCGATGGGCTCTTTCACCGATGAAGACCGACAGGTGTACAAACAGATCGCGCGTCAGTCTTCTGTGATTCTCCAGAACATCTCGCTGTTGAACGAAACCCGCAAGCGGTTACAGGAAGTTAACCTGCTCCTCGATTTCAGCCGCCAATTGCGCGGGTTGGATGCCGACCACATCGTGCGCTCGCTGTTGGATAGCGCTCGCCGCGCCCTGCCTGCCGCTCATGCCGGCGTGGTGTTGGTGTGGGATGAGCCGACGAGTCAGTTGTACCCGCACGCGGTTTCCGGGTATGCCGATAACGATGCGATGAAACGGATTTCATACCACCCCGGCGATTCACTGCCCGGGCAGGTCTTTGAGCAACGGAAGCCGCTGCGGGTGGACGAGATCCAATTCACCCGCGATTACACCTTCTCTACCGAAGGGCAGTTGTTGTATCGGCAAGCCACCGGCGGGCGTTTGCCGGTCTCGAGTTTGCTGATTCCCGTGCAGACCGGCGACCAGATGGTTGGCGTACTGGTGCTGGATAATTTCAACACGCCGGCTGCGTTCACCCCGGAAGATGAAATCCTGTTGCTTTCGCTATCGCAACAGGTTGGGCTCTCGCTTCAAAACGTCCGTTTGGTGCGGACGACGCAGGAGCGCGCCGTGCAGTTGGAAGCGTTGACCGACGCGGCGACCACCCTCGCCTCCAGCCTCCAGCGGAACGAACTCATCGCCTCACTCCTTGACCGGCTCGACCCGGTCATCCCGTATGACACAGCCGCTCTCTGGCTGCGCGATCGCGATCGTTTGACTGTCGCCGCGGCGCGGGGCTTCCCGGATACCGAGAGGCGCCTGGGGCTGACCGTGGCGGTGGACGATAGCGCGCTCTTCATCGAAATGATTCGCACCGGGCAGGGAATCCTGGTGGGCGATGTGCGCCAGGATCCGCGCTTCCCGGTTTTGGAGGCGCCGCGACTTTCCTGGCTGGGGATGCCGTTGATTTCACAGAACGAAGTCATCGGCGTGTTGGCGCTGGAAAAGTGGCAGGCGCATTATTACACGCGCGACCATGTGCAAGTCGGCAGGACGTTTGCCTCGCAGGCGGCGGTGGCTTTGGAGAACGCCCGCTTGTACGAGGAAAGCATCGGGCGTGCGACTGAACTGGATGAACGCTCCCAGCGTTTGGGGTTGTTGAATCGCTTCTCCTCCGCTCTGGGCGGCTTGCTCGACGAAGGGAAGATCTACCAACTGACCGCGCAGGAGTTGATGGACGCGCTGATCGTGCCGCGCGTCTCGGTTGTGACGTTCGAGCGCGGCAAACCCGTGTGGAAGCACGAACTGCCGCGCACTCAATCGAAGTTGCCCCAAAAATTGCCCGATGCACCGGTCTTTCACCGTTTGATGGAATCGCTGGGTGTGTTCACCACCGATTCGGTCGCGAATGAACCGGACCTGGCTCCCCTGCGCAATTTCCTCGGGGAGGGGACGAAGTCGTGTTTGATCCTCCCGCTGGTCAGCGGCGCCAGCCTGAAAGCGTTGATCTTCGTTCATCAGGGCGCGTCCATCCGCTTTAGCGTGAACGAGATCGAACTGGCGCGCACGCTGACCAACCAAGCCTCCATCGCGCTCGAAAACGCGCGCTTGTATCAATCCACGCTTCTGACCGCAGAACGGTTCTCGTTGCTTAATCAGGCGAGTTACGAGGTCGGCGCGAATCTCGACCCCGAGCAGATTTACACCGCCGTGCACAAAGCCGCCCAGCGTTTGATGCCGGTTGAATCCTTTGTGATCAGCCTGCTGGATGCGGAATCGAACGAAATTGAAGGCGTGTATCTCATGGATGGTAACGTGCGCGAGGCGAGCGTCCGTATCGCCCGCGACAAAGGCTTGAGTGGATATGTCATTTCGCGAGGTGAGCCGGTGTTAATCCACGAGCGCGAAAAAGCGGAAGCGCTCGGCGTGATCCAGTTCGGCAAGCCGGGCATGCCGTTTTCCATTCTGGCGGTCCCCATCGCCCTAAGCGGAAAGACGATCGGCATGTTATCCACGCAGAGTTATCAGTCCAACGTGTATACCGAGGAGGACATGCAGATCCTCGGCACACTGGCGAATCAGGCGGCGGTGGCGATCCAGAATGGACGTTTATTCAAAGAGACCCAGCGGCTGGCGCAGGAACTTGAAGTGCGCGTCATTGATCGCACCGCTCAGTTGCAACGCGAACAGCAAAATACCGAGACACTGTTGCGTATCCTGACTGAGGTTTCTTCGAGTCTCGACTTGGACCGCGCGCTCAACCGCACACTTGCCCTGCTCAACGATGCGGTCGGCGCGGAACAGGGGACCATCATGCTCTTGAGCGCGGAGGATAACCTCCTGCATTTCCGCGCGGGCTACGGCTATCTTTCCGACCGGGTCTCCGCCGAGGGACGCGGGTTCACATTGAAAGTTGGCGAAGGCTTGGCGGGCTGGGTGTTGCAACGCCGCGAACCCGCATTGATCGAAGACTTGCTCGTTGATTCCCGCTGGGTGAGAACCGCCTCCACCTCCCGCGAACATCGCAGCGCCATCGCCATGCCGCTGATGGTCGCAGAAGACGTCATCGGCGTCTTAATGGTCTTCCACCGCAAGTCCGGGTTCTTCAGCGGAGAGTTGTTGAATCTGGTCAAAGCCATCGCCGGTCAGGTGGCGGTTGCCATCAACAACGCCCATCTCTACGAGTTGATCCGCGACCAGGCGGAACGCCTCGGCAGTATGCTCCGCCGCGAACAGGAAGATGCAAGCCGCTCGCAAGCCATCCTCGAAGCGGTGGCAGACGGCGTGCTGGTAACCGGCGCCAACAACCGCATCTCATTCCTGAACCGTTCCGCAGAACAGATCCTGAGCCTGGAGGCGGGCAAGGTCATCGGGCAAACCCTCGACGCGTTCGGCGGCTTGTTCGGCAAATCCGCCGGTCCGTGGATGCAGACCATCAATACCTGGTCCGCCGCGCCTGCCTCGTATCAACAGGGCGATACCTTCGCCGAGCAGCTCATTCTGGAGAACGGGTTGATCGTGTTGGTCCACCTTGCGCCGGTGATCCTGCAAAACGACTTCCTCGGCACGGTCTCCATCTTCCGCGATATTACACACGAGGTGGAAGTGGACCGCCTCAAATCGGAATTTGTCGCCACGGTGAGTCACGAACTCCGCACGCCGATGACCTCCATCCGCGGCTACGTGGATGTCCTGCTTATGGGCGCGGCGGGCGCGCTGAACGAGAATCAGACGCACTTCCTCAAGATCGTCAAAGGCAATACCGAGCGTCTCAACATCCTCGTCAACGACCTGCTTGATATTTCCCGCCTCGAATCGGGACGCGTCACCCTCTCGCCGCAAGCGCTCGACATGCGCGAAGTGGCGGAAGACGTGATTGCCGACGTACTGCGCCGTTCGCAGGAAGAGAACAAGCCGGTCGCGCTTTCGCTCGACGCGCCGAAGAAAATTCCGCTGGTGTATGGCGATGTGGAACGCGTCCGCCAGATTTTGAGCAACCTCGTGGACAACGCCTACAACTACACACCCGAGAACGGCGCCATCACGGTTCAACTCCAAGCCCTGAACGGCGGACACGAAGTGCAGGTGGACGTCAAAGACAACGGCGTCGGCATCGCGCTCGGCGACCAACCGCGCGTCTTCGAGCGCTTCTATCGCGGCGAACATCCGTTGGTGCTGGCAACGCCGGGAACCGGACTGGGCTTGTCCATCGTCAAGGAACTTGTAGAAATGCACAAAGGACGCATCTGGGTGCAAAGTTTGGGAGCGCCCGGTGAAGGCAGTGTCTTCTCGTTTACCCTGCCGGCGTATAAGGCACAACCATGAGGCATGAATGGCAAAGATATTGATAGCGGAAGACGAACGCGATATTCGCGACCTGGTGGCGTTTACCCTGCGGTTTGCCGGGCATGAGGTGTTCCCAGCCGCCAATGGGGAGGAGGCGGTCGAACTCGCGCCGAAGGTCAACCCGGATCTGATCCTGATGGACGTGCGGATGCCGCGCATGACCGGTTACGAAGCCTGCAAAGCCATGAAAGCCAACCCACAATTAAAAGACATCCCGGTGGTGTTCCTCTCTGCCAAAGGACAGGAAAGCGAGATCCAGCAGGGTATGGACGTCGGCGCGGAAGAATACCTGTTGAAACCGTTCGCCCCCGACCAGTTGACGGCGCGCGTAAAATCCATCCTTGCGAAGTTTGGAAAATAGTTTGAGTGCAATTCTGCTTGATGGTTCTTCCATCGTCCACTACGAAGTGCTGGGGCGCGGCAGACCCGTCGTCTTCCTGCACGGCTGGGTTGGCTCATGGAAATATTGGATCTCCTCCATGCAAGTCGCCGCCACCTCCTATCGCGCCTACGCGCTCGACCTGTGGGGCTTCGGCGACACCGCGCACAACGCCGCGAACTACACGCTCGAACAGCAAGCCTCCCTCATTGATCGTTTCCTCATCGAAATGGGTATCGGCAAGATCGCGCTCGTCGGTCACGGTTTGGGCGCGCTCGTCAGCATGACTTTCGCGGCGCACTTCGCGCACAGCGTGGATCGCGTCATGGCGATCGGTTGCCCGTTGAATTATGCCTCGGTCAACGCGCGCTTGCGGACTTCCTCCTCCTCCGATCTCGCGGACTGGCTGTCGAATCGCACTCCCGAAGCGACTGCCGCCCTTACAGACGCTTCCAAATCGGACGTTCAGGCTGTCGCCGCCTCGTTAGACGGACTCCGCGCCGACAACTTTTTCGGCGGCTTCCGCGCCCTCAACATTCCCACCCTCCTCGTCTACGGCGAACGCGAGCCGGCGTTCATCCTGCCCACCGAAGCGGAATCGAACTCCACCATGATCCAACAGATCGTGCTGGAAGAATCGGGTCACTTTCCCATGCTCGACGACGCGGCAAAATTCAACCGCCTGCTGACGGACTTCCTCGCGCTCGAATCGGGCGCCAGCCCCAGCGAATTGGAAATGAAAGAAGAATGGAAACGCCGCGTTCGCTAGGATGTCGTTGCGAGGAGCCCGAAAGGCGACGAAGCAATCTCCTCAAAAACTTGGTTGACATTCAGAAACAAACATATTACGATAGCGTTCACAATTGAACGGGGCGTCCCACGTTGCGGGACTGAGAGGAGCGAGCCGCGCTCAACCCGAATTACCTGATCCAGATCATGCTGGCGGAGGGACTCTCTATCGTATCGAACATCCTCCGCTGTGAGGATGTTTTCATTTTCTCTACACCCCTCTCCCAGCGGGAGAGGGGCAGGGGTGAGGGAGAAACCAAACCATGCACCGCATCATCATCTTCGCCAACGGCGAACTACCCGACCTCGAAAAAGCCCGCCTCCTCCTGCGCCCCGGCGATTTCATCCTCTGCGCGGATGGCGGAACGCGCCACGCGCTCGCGCTTGGCGTCAAACCGAATCTCATCCTCGGCGACATGGACTCCGTTGACAAAGAGATGCTGAAAAAAATTCAAGCCGCAGGCGTCGAAATCGAACTCTTCCCCCGCGACAAAGACGAAACCGACCTCGAGCTTGCCCTCAACAAAGCCGTCGAATTGAATCCCGATGAAATTATCATCGTCGCCGCCCTCGGCGGTCGCATGGACCACTCTCTCGCCAACATCGCCCTCCTTAGCGCTCCGTATCTCGTATCTCGTAACGTGCGCCTCGACGACGGGGTGGAAGAAATCTTCCTATGCCGCGCCCAGGCTGAAGTCCGCGGACGAAGCGGCGATCTCGTCTCGTTGATTCCCTGGGGCAATCCAGTTCACGGAGTCCAAACCGAAAACC
>JADLBX010000001.1 GCA_020847435.1 Anaerolineales bacterium | reverse complement strand
TGGGAGACATGCCCTCTCTGAAATATTTGATTCGATAAAATACCAGATTGACGCTTTGCAGGCTGTTTGGATACGGATTTTGAACCGCCACTATGTCATAGCCCGTCAAATATCCCTGCCCTGTATAGAGTCTGGCAGATTCGTACTTCTTTCCTGATTCATAGTCTATTGTGATGTATTTTAGTCTTGTGTTTACACCCTCCGTTACTTGCACATTATGAGATTCTTTGAGGATCCCCTTGTAATCGGGAACTCCGTCGCCGTTTACGTCAATGTCCACAGTTTCGGGCTCGGGCGTCGCCGTCGGCTCGGGCGTTGGTGGTTGGGTGGAGGTGGGCGTGAGAGTCTGAGTTGCAGTTGGCGCGGGGGTGGCGGTCGAGACTTCCGAAGTCTGCGAGACTTCGGAAGTCTGTTGGGCAGGCGCCGCGCAGGCAGACAGCCCCACACACAAGCATGTAAAAATCACGATGAGGCGACGGATTCTAGACATAGCTTGCTCCTGATTTTTGCATTGATCATCAGCCTGAAAATATGGCGCAATGCGGGGCTTCAAAGATTTCTTCATGGCTGGTCCCTTGAAGAAAAACGCACCTACTTCCCCTTGATCATCTGCCTCGCCACTTGCAACAACTCATGCGCGGATCTGAGCGTCCCCTCGCCGACTTCGCCGAGCATTTGCGAAAGTTCGAGCAAGCGCGGCTCGCCGTCCAGCCGCTCGACACGAGTCAACGTGCGACCTTTGTCCACCAGTTTCTGCACCTGATAATGTTCATCGCCGAAGACCGCCAATTGCGGAAGATGCGTCACGCAGAAAACTTGATGCGAGCGCGAGAGATTCCACAACTTCTGCCCGACCGTCATGCCCACACGTCCGCCGATGCCCTGATCGATTTCGTCGAAGATCAAGGAGGGCACTTCGTCGGCGCGCGCCAGCACATTCTTCAATCCCAGCATCAGCCGCGACGTTTCGCCGCCCGAGGCGATCTTCGCCAACGGTTTGAGACCCTCGCCTGGGTTCGGCGCGATCAAAAATTCCACGCGGTCAATCCCATTCTGGTCAAACGCAATGCGCGGACCGCCGTTCAGCGGAACGCCGTTCGGGTCGGGCTTGGTCTGAAAGTCCACGCCGAATTTCGCGGCAGACATTTTCAAATCATCCAACTCGGTCTCGATGCCGTAACTCATCTTCGTCGCGGCAGATTTTCGTTTCTCCGAAAGAGCCGCGCCTTGTTTGCCCAATTTCTCAAGCAGTTTCGCCTCGTCCAGTTCCAATTCATTGATGCGATCCGCCGCGCCCGTAATCGTTTCCAATTGTTTGCGCGCGTTCTCGCCTGAGGCAATCACCGCTGGGATGCTCCCGCCGTACTTGCGCGTGAGCGAGTGGATCAAGTCGAGTCGCTCTTCCACTTCATCGAGCCGCTTCGGGTTGAACTCGATCTCTTCCAAATAATCGCGCAACTCGCCGATCACATTCGACATCGTATCGAGCAACACTTCGGCTTGATTCGCCAACTCGCTTTGCGCCGAATCGATTTTTGCGAGCGCGTGCAACGCTTGCGCGGCTTGCCCAACCAAATCCGTCGCGGCGGGAGTCTCAGGCGAGCCTTCCTCCAAAACAGCCAGCGCCTCTTGCGCGTTCTGCGCCAACGACTCGGCATTCGCCAAACGGTCGCGCTCTTTGCGCAACTCATCGTCCTCGCCCGCCTTCAAACGCGCGGCTTCGATCTCTTCGGCTTGATACGTGAGAAATTCCACGCGGCGGTCGGCATCCGCTTGCGCTTTGCGCAACTCGTTCAACTCGTGACGCAAATTCAACAACGCGTGATACGTCTGCCGATAATCGCTGAGGGGGCGCGCAACTTCGGCGTAGCGGTCAAGCAGACCCAAATGGGCGCGCGAATCGAGAAGCGATAAATGCTCCGCCTGCCCATGAATGTCCACGACCAGCGATCCAATTTCTTTGAGCAATGAAACGTTCACCGTCCGCCCGTTGACGCGCGCCACGCTCCGCCCCTCCTTGCGGACTTCGCGCATCAGCACGACGTAATTCGGATCGTCCATCAACTCTTCGCGTTGCAGGATGGAATGCACCGCTTCTCTTTCGGGACCTTTGAGCTGGAACACACCCTCGACGAACGCGGCATCTGAATCGGTCCGCACGAAGGTCGTGTCCGCTTTGCCGCCGATGAGCATGACCACGGCGTCGAGGATGATGGATTTGCCCGCGCCCGTTTCACCCGTGAGGATGATGAGCCCAGGTCCGAAACGCAAATCGAGTTTGTCTATGATCGCAAAGTTGTGGATGTGAAGTTCGGTTAGCATTATTCACCTTGCTCTGGTCGCAGTCCCCGGCGACCAACGAACGCCGAGGACGGCGTTCTGAGCGCCTATTATCTGAACAATTGGATTCCAGAAAGTCGGGTGTAAACAACAGGAGTGGCAAGTATGAGATAGATCACTTGAAAAATGATTCCGAAAAATTGAAGCGCAAGCGCTTGGAACAAGATGACAGGAAGCGCGCCAACTACAACGCCAACCGCGACCGTGATGAATAAACTTTTCGAGCGTCGTTTGCCTGTGACCGCCCGCACGCCTTCGGCAATGGCAACGCCCGCCGTCGGCGCGCCAGCGGCGATGAGGAACCAGCCGATGAAGCCGATTCCCCCTACCAACGTGACGAGGAACGCAGCAATGCCTGAAAGCACACTCGCAACAATGAATCCGACAAGATAGTCGTACCATTCCGAAGTGTCGAATATTTTTTCCTGTTTGCGCACGCACTCTTTACAGCGATAGCCCGTCGGGGTGCGGACCGCGCACGAGGCACAGATGGGACGGTTGCAGTTGTTGCACCGCAGAGACGTTTCGCGCGTGGGATGGTTGTAGCAGTAGAGTGTTTCAGTGGTTGTCATAACGAATCAATTAGTCGCAGGCTTCAAATTGTTTGCTTGGGCAGGCGGACTGAAGTCCGCGTTCCGAGGGCGCTGTCATCTTGGCATTCCCAAAGAATTCTCGTTCATGTGCGCGGTCAGGTTGCGATAAAAATAGCCAGGGTCGCCGAAGCGGACGAACTGCGCGTTGATCTCCGCCGCGCGAATGTCAATGTGGTCGTCCTCCATCAGGCTGATCGGCGATTGACCGTCCACGCTGAGGACGGCGTTTTCGCCAGCGCTGGCAATGCTCACCGACGATCCCTCCGCCAGCACGACCGCGCGATCCACCGAAAGGTGCGGGGCGATCGGCACGAGCAGAATGTTGCGCAGTTCGGGCGGCAGGATGGGTCCGCCCGCCGCGAGGGCGTAGGCAGTTGACCCCGTCGGAGTCGAAGCGATGAGTCCATCCGCCACGTAACGGGTCAACGGTCTGCCATCCACCGAGGCGGTGAGGCGCACGGGGCGAAGCATCTGCCCGCGCCCGACGACGACTTCATTTAACGCAGTCCACTCGCCCATCGGGTCGCCCGCGCGGATGTGTTCGACGCGCAGCATCATGCGATGTTCGATCCACGCTTCGCCGTTGAACAATTTGTCAAAGTACTCGCGCCAATCGCGGCGATCGGCTTGCGTCAGGAAACCAAGCCTGCCGAGATTCACGCCGAGAATCGGCACGCCGCTCGGGGCGCAGAGATGACCCGCTCGCAAAACAGTTCCATCGCCGCCCGCGACGATCAACACATCGAACTCGCCAGCGCGCACGCGCTTGCGCAAATCTTCGTCGTAGATCAAACCGCACGGCGCGTCGATGCCCTTGTCTTTCAGATACACAGACATCGCTTTGGCTTCGGTCACGGCTTCGGGCATTTTCTGATGGGCAGTGACCACAGGTCGCTTTGGGATGAAGGCGTCGGACATGGGATGATTATAAAGTAAACAAGTAAACAGGTACACAGGTATACAAGGAAGGTGGAATGACTTGTGTACGTGTTTCCGTGTTTCCGTGTTTACGTATTTGCGCTCCTACGCCAACGCCTGATCGCAAACCGACCGAAACCCGCATCTTTTACAACGGGACGCCTGCTCGTGCGACCGTGCGACTTCTTTCTTCATCCCATCGCGCTTCATTTCGGTAATTAACTCCAACAGGGATTGTTCCAACTCGAACGTGTAATCCACTGAAAAATTCTTGTCGTCGTAATGGATAATTCCATACGGCGGGCGTTTGCCGTAGGTTTTTTCGACCAACAAACAATACGACGCCAATTGATAAATGTGCGAGTCATACGGCGCTTCGGGTGCGCGCCCCGATTTAACTTCAACGGGGATGATTTTTCCGTTCTGCTCGACGAGGTAATCGGGTTTGCCAGTCAGTTCGAGCGCGGCGTAGAAGAGCGGCTTTTCCAGTTTGCTCCAACCGCGTGTGTCGGTGTAGATGACGCGTCCGCCAGGCAAGCCCGCCTCGCTCCGCTGGCGGTTTGATTGCCAGAAAAAGATGAAGGCGAGGAGGATGAGGAGGAGGGAGAGGTAGAGCATGGGGGAATTGGCAATTGGTAATTGGTAATTGGTAATTGGTAATTGGTAATTGGGTGTTGAGGAGGAGAATTAGAGAATTGGAGAATTGGAGACTCGAGACTGGGGATTAGAGATTAGAGAATTTGTGCGGTGCAGTAGGCGACGAACAAAATCAGTGCGAGCGCTAGCAGAATCAATCCTGCCGTCCGCGCGAGGGTGGAGGCGAGGACTTTGCGTCCGTGCTGACGGTGGAGTTCGGTTCCTGTCGCCATTTCGGCTTGGTTCTCGGATGCGACTCCCTGCTTCTTGTACCACCAGGCGCGACGGCAGTAGAGGTAGTTCCCAATGTCGGAGGAGCGGATGACAGCCACAGGGGAAGTATAGCACAAATTTTCTAACTTTTCTTTGGGGCGAGAGGGTGCGTCGCACTTTGCAAATGGGGCTGTCTTCTGACGAGGCGCTGTATCCAGCCTAAGTACACCAACAAATTAAAGTTGTAGGGCAAATTGCCAATTTGCCGAACGCAATTTAGCAAATTGCGCTACAAGTTCATCCGGCAAAAGTACTAGCAGATAATGCTGGCTGGCGTGGTGCGACGCACTCCTTGTCTGTTGTAACCTCGCATGTGAAAAACTTCTCACCGCGCTTGCGACAATTTTCCTTGAGAAAAAACCCGCGCCGAAGATAATGACCGTGTAACGCGAAAGGAGATGCAGAGATGACAAAAGAATTGAGAGTCAAATTTTGGGGCGTGCGCGGGAGTTATCCCACCCCAGGCGCGGGGACGATCCACTTTGGGGGGAACACCGCCAGCGTCGAAGTGCGCGCAGGCGAGCGCACGATCATCCTCGACGCGGGGACGGGCATTATTCCATTGGGACGCGAGTTGGCGAGAAACAAGCGAGCGGGAGAAATCCTGTTGTTGTTGAGTCACTTGCATCACGATCACACGCAAGGCTTTCCGTTCTTTGTGCCTGCCTATTTGCCGAGCGCGAAGTTGCACATCTTTGGACCCGATGGAACGCACGAGTCGTTGAAAAATGTTTTGGAACGGAATCAATCCTCCGAAACGTTTCCTGTGGGTTTGCGCGACATGGCGTCGGCGAAGGAGATTCAGTCGCTGCGCGAGTCGCAGATCGTCGTGTGGGACGAGAGAGGAGTCTGGGTGGCTGAGTCAGCCGCAGGTCCGGGTTTGAACCGTGCCGAAGGCTTGAGCGAGGACGCGGTCGTGATCCGCATCCACAAATCGTACGCGCATCCAGGCGGAGTTTACGTTTATCGAATCACGTGGCGCGGCAAGTCGGTGGTGTATGCCACAGACACGGAGGGCTACGTCGGCACGGATCGGAAACTCGTGCAGTTTGCGCGGGATGCAGACTTGCTGATTCACGACGCGCAATATTCGGAGGAGCATTATCGCGGACAGTTGGCGGGGTTTCCGTCTACGCAAGGATTCGGTCATTCGACGGTGACGATGGCGAGCGAGGTCGCCGCGGCGGCGGAGGCAGAGCGACTGGTTTTATTCCATCACGATCCCGCGTATGACGACGCGATGGTCGCGGAGATGGAACGAACCGCGCAAGGTTTGTTCGCCGAGTCTTTTGCCGCGTATGAAGGCATGGAATTTGTGTTGCAGGTTGAAAACAAAAAAGCGACGGCATCGGCTGCGTCGCATGAGAGGGCAGTACAATATGCTCAAAATGGATGAGATTCGCAAAGATAACACGCGCAACCTGCTCGCGGACATCGAGTTGTTCGCAGGGCTGACGCCGACTCAATTGGATTGGGTCGCCCAGCACGCGCACCGCCGCATCTTCGAGGCGGGCAGGAATGTGTTGACCATCGAACAGCCTGGCGAAGCGGTGTATATCATTTTGCACGGCACGGTGAAGATTCACATCGAACAAGGTGAGCGGGATGTGATCCTGTCCATTTTGGGCTCGGGCGATTTGCTTGGTGAGATGAGTCTGATCGACAGCGTGGGACGTTCTGCCAGCGCGGTGACGTTGGAAAGCAGTTTGATGTTGTGGATGGATCGAACCACGTTCACGTATCTGCTCGATAACTTCCCGCCTGTGGCGCGCAATTTGGTGAAGATTCTATCCGCGCGAGTTCGATTATCAGATCAATTGATCCAAGCGCTGGCGACGCTCGACGTGAACGGGCGCGTGGCGCGTCAACTGCTGGCGTTCGCCGAAAAATATGGGCGCGAGAAAGACGGCGTGACGCAAATCCGCATTACGCTCACGCAGGGCGATATTGCAGACTTGGTCGGCGCGTCGCGGAAGCGGGTCAATCAGGCGATGGTGTTGTTCAAGGAGCAGGGATTGATTGATAATACGGAGGGGCGAATTGCCATTAAGGATGGCGAGGGGTTGGCGAGGTATTGTCGGTAAGGACAAAGCAGGTTAAACGAAAAGAATATGAAGAAGAAAACCAAACTTAACGACGAATTACGTCCCGAATATGATATGAAGTCCCTGCTCAAAGGCGGGGTACGCGGTAAGTACGCGGCTCGTTACCGCGCAGGGACAAACCTTGTACTGCTGGAACCAGATGTGGCAAAGGCATTTCCAAACGATAATGCCGTCAATGAGGCATTAAAGTTGGTAATAAAGTTGAAACAGGTGCAAGAGGAGGCTGGTCAATATTCAACAAAAAATAAATGAACGGCACGCGCTTCAACCTGTTCGGATTTCTTTGGAACAGGCTGAAATTGAGAATACACTTCGGCTATAATCGCTCGCTATGAGCGATTTTCGTTTTTATCATCCCGTTGAAGTCCGCTACGGGGATTTGGATCCGCAGGGACACGTCAACAACGCCAAACATCTCACCTACTTTGAGCAGGCGCGCATTGCCTATTTGGTCGAACTCGGACTGTTCACAAAGGATCAATCCTTCATGGAGATCGGTGTGATTCTGGCGGATGTACACATCACGTATTTTGAGCCTGTGTATTTTGGGCAGAGAGTGAAAGTCGGGGTTCATGTATCGAAATTGGGGAACAAATCCATGACGTGGGAGCAGAATATCGTGGATGTGGAGACAGGTAAGGGATTGGCGAAGGGCGAAATAGTGATGGTGACGTATAATTATCGTGCAGAAAAGACGATTCCCATTCCACAGGAATGGCGGGAGAAAATAAAAGGGTTTGAAAATCTATCGGTGGTCGAGTAGACGGCGATGATCTTCCGCCGTCGTATCGAGACCACCGCGCCGTAGAGCAATTCATGTAACAAGAATACTCTTGAACATCGTTGGTCCCGATACGGGCGACAACGACCGTCGCCCTACTCGACCAACGGAGCACATCTGAACAAAGAGGAAAACCATGACATTACCGACCATCAATCAAGAATATTTCGTTGACTTTCTCGTCAAGTTATTGAACATCTCCTCCCCCACAGGCTTTGCGGAGCCTGCGATCGCATTTGTGGAAAAGGAACTTTCGCAATACAAGCAACTCGAACTTACCCGAACTCGCAAAGGCGCGCTGGTTGCGAAATGGAAAGTGGAAAGTGATCTACCTCCCATCGCTTTGACGGCGCACGTGGACACGCTCGGCGCGGTGGTGAAGGAGATCAAGTCGAATGGGCGGTTGAAGTTGAGTCGCGTCGGCGGGGTGCAGTGGCCCACAGTGGAGACCGAAGGCGTGTGGGTGTTCACAGAGAAAGGCGAAAAGATACGCGGCTCGGTGTTGATCGACAACGCGTCGGGTCATATCTTTGGCGCGGCTGGCACAGAGACGCCGCGCAACGACGATCACATGGAAGTGCGCCTCGATGCGCGCACGACATCCGAGAAAGAAACGCGTGAGCTGGGAATCAACGTCGGCGATTGCGTGGCGTTCGATCCGCGCGTCGAGGTGACGAATGGATTCATCCGCTCGCGGTTTCTCGACGATAAGGCATGCGTGGCGAATCTCGCGGCGGCGATTAAGTCGCTAGCCGAATCGGGTCGAAGTCCGAAAAGAACCGTGTATTTCCACATCTCGAATTATGAGGAGGTCGGTCACGGCGCGGCGGCGGGAATCCCATCTGA
Source organism: Anaerolineales bacterium (assembly GCA_020847435.1). GTDB lineage: Bacteria > Chloroflexota > Anaerolineae > Anaerolineales > Villigracilaceae > Defluviilinea. Next base: position 10,584 of record JADLBX010000001.1, on the reverse strand, counting down.
AGTTGCGGAGTTGGTCACGGTGGATATGGCAGTCGTCGGCGCGGGGCAGGCGTCGGACGAATTCAGCGCGACGTTGTGCATCAAAGACAGCGGCGGCGTGTATTACGAGGGCTTGAATAAAAAGTTGCGCGCGCTCGCTGAGAAACATGGCATCGCGTACAAAACAGATGTGTATCCGTTTTACGGTTCGGACGGCGAGGCGTTTTGGCGCGCGGGCGGCGATGTGGCGCTGGCGTTGATCGGACCTGGCATCGACGCGTCGCACAATTACGAACGCGCGCACATGGACGGATTGAACGCGACGACGAATTGGATCATGGCATATCTTTTGGATTAACCGCGAAGATCGCGAAGGACGCAAAGAAATTTTTTTCTTCGCGCTCTTTGCGTGCTTGGCGGTAAAAGAATATGAAACTCGATGCCGCATTACCTCCAACTGGATTGAACGATGTTTCCGCAATTGCGAAAGCGGCGGAGGAGATCGGATTCGACGCGCTGTGGACTCAGGAGACTCAACATGACCCGTTCCTGCCTTGCGCGTTGATCGCCGAACATACAACGCGTCTTAACTTCGGGACGGCTGTCGCGGTTTCGTTCGCGCGTTCGCCCGCCAACCTCGCCTACACCGCCTGGGATCTCGCCACCCAATCAGGCGGACGATTCATCCTCGGGCTTGGCACACAAGTCAAAGCGCACATCGAGCGGAGGTTCGGTCAATCCTGGCCCGAATCTCCCGTAAATAAATTGCGCGAGCAGATTCAAGTCATCCGCGCGTTTTGGGATAACTGGCAGAACGAGACGAAGTTGAATTATCGCGGGGAGTATTACAAGATCACGTTGATGTCGCCGTTCTTTCAACCGCCGCGTCTCTCCCTCACCCCTAGCCCCTCTCCCGCTGGGAGAGGGGAATCGTTAATCCCAATCTACATTGCAGGCGTGAACACGGGACTTGCCAGACTCGCGGGCGAAATGTGTGAGGGATTCCATGCGCATCCGTTTCATAGTCCGCGTTATTTGAGGGAAGTGATGTTGCCTGCAATCGAAGAAGGCGCAAAGAAGAACAACCGCAAGCGGGATAATGTTTCCATTTCAGTGACGGCGTTCATTGCAACGACTCCCGAAGAGATGAACTTTGCCCGCGCGCAGATTTCGTTCTACGCCTCCACCCCATCCTACCGCTCCGTCATGGACTTGCATGGCTGGGGCGGTGTGGCAGAGATATTGTCCGCACATGCGGCGAAAGGCGAATGGGCTGAGATGCCGATGCTCATCACCGATGAGATGTTGAGCGAGTTTTGCCTGGTGACAGAAGAAGACCCTTCGTCAGGCTCAGGGCTAGCAAATGAATTGAAGAAACGTTACGAGGGAATCGCCGATCGGCTGACGTTGTATACTCCCTTTGTGGCTGGGGAGCGGGATGAGTGGTGGAGAGAGTTGGCGAAGGAATTTTCTTAGCAATTGTTTTCGAAGTGTTGTAGAATTGAAATCATGAAAACGATTAATAGTGACATTCAAGTCCATTGGGAGAAAATCGCTCCACTACTCAGCATTCGTACTGCGCGTGAATATGAAATAGCTGTTGAGAGAATGAATGAACTATTGGATGAAATCGGAACAAACGAAAGACATCCTCTCTACAGTTTATTGGACGTGCTTGGGACTCTCATCTACTTTTACGAAGAAGATAACTTCCCTATCGCCAAGAGAAGTTATGAATGAAATAATTGAGATCTCGCTTCTTGAAAATAACATAAGCTACGAGTTTAATCACGATGAAAGTTATGAAACAATCGGTATACCGCAATCTTTGATTCCTATTCAGTTTCGCAAGAGCAAGGATTTATACGCATTCAAAATCAAAGATAATTCCGCTAAAGAAGCTTTATTGTTACCTGAAGATATAGTGATCCTGAAAAAATTACGAACGCAACCTCAGAACGGGGATTTTATAGTTTATCAAAACAACGGCCAAATAAAATTTGGATATTATTTCAAACTTAAAAATGGGTATAAACTACAACCCTTACATCCTCACCTCAAAAGCATTGAAATCAATTCTGCAAACGAAATCAATTTTATTAGCCAGGTAATTCTCGTAATAAGAAATACTATTACTGATTTTCCTGTAGAAGACGAAGAGATTCTAACTGGTTTTAATAATCGCTTTCAAGTTTTTCACAATAACATCAAAGAGGTTATTCGCAAAAAACGGCAAATAAAAGTAATGCGAATAATAATTTTCTTTTTTGCAACAGCGGGATTAATTTGGTTCATCATAAACATCTTTTCGTTGAATTGGCCGATCTGGACGGGATTTCAAAGTAAAACTCTTTGGGATTGGCTCGAGTTATTAATTATTCCAGCGGCCATCTCATTTGGCATCGGATTGTTAAACCGAAGTCAGCAACTCAACGAGCAGATGAAAACCGAGGAAATCGCTAAAGAAAATGCCTTACAACAGTATCTAGACAAAATGACAGAGCTATTATCTGAAGAGAGTCAAAAGTCGTCGACTAATAATAGCGAGCAAAATTACATGGCTCGCACAAGAACACTAACAGTATTGCGAGGGTTAGATGGAGAAAGAAAGGGATTTGTTATCAGATTTTTACATGAGGCTGCTCTGATACAAGGCAGTGATGATGATGTAAAGATTTTATTAGTTGGAAGCGATTTGAGTTATGCAAATTTTTCAGGCACGACTCTAAAAGAAACAAATCTGAATGGAACAAATCTATACTATGCAAACATGGAGAATTCGGATCTTTCAAATTCATATCTAAAAAACAGCTTCTTGTATGGCGCAAATCTAGCTAGAGCCAATTTGTCTGGCGCAGACTTAAGTATGGCTAATCTTGAAAACACAGATCTAACAGACGCTGATCTTAGGGAAGCTATTTTAGTTGGAGCTATTGTAACGAGTAAGCAGCTAAAAAAAGCAAAATCAATTGATGGCATAATTTTATCTAAAGGGTTTTCAACTGAGACAGATGATTGATAGGTAATTTCGCTATGAACTTCACCGACTACCAAACCAAATCACGCGCCACCGCCAAATACCCCGTCATCGGGCATGGAGTGATCTACCCGACGCTGGGACTCGTCAATGAGGCGGGCGAAGTGGCGGGCAAGATCAAGAAAGTGTTCCGCGACAAGGACGGCGAGATCAGCGAAGAGACGCGCCAAGCGCTCAAAGCCGAACTCGGCGACGTACTGTGGTACATCTCGCAAGTCGCTACCGAGTTGGACTTGTCGCTGGACGAGATCGCCGAGGCGAATATCGCCAAGTTGCTGGATCGGTTGGAACGGGGGAAGATTCAAGGGGATGGGGATAACCGTTAACAAGTGTCATTGCGAGCCGCCGTAGGCGGTGTGGCAATCTCGTCAACCTGCAAACAGATGTTGGATGGTGTGTCGAGATTGCTTCGTCACTGCTACGCAGCTCCTCGCAATGACATACTATTTTTTCCATAATCACAAAACTTCACAATCGGACACTTCTCGCACATCGCTTTGCGCGCGGTGCAGATTTCGCGTCCCAAGCGGATGATGTTCAAGTGCACGGCATAATACGTTTCAGGCGGGAACAAACTCTCCAAGTGCGGATGCGCTTGCTCGACGGTCATCTTCTCAGGGCGGAGTCCGATGCGGCCCGTCACGCGATAGACGTGCGTATCCACAGGGAAGGCAGGCATGCCCAATGCGAAGCACAACACAATGGCGGCAGTCTTCGGTCCCACGCCGTTGAATTTGGTTAGCCAATCCCGCGCTTCATCCACCGACATTTTTTTGAGAAACGATAAATCTAAGTTGCCGCGTTCCTTCGTGATGGCTTTCAACACTTGTTGGATGCGCGGACCTTTTTGATTCGCCAGCCCAGCGGGACGAATCGTTTCGATCACCTCTTTTGTCTTCGCGTCGCGGACGGCTTCCCACGTTGGGAATTTGGCGCGCAAGGCGTTGAAGGCGCGGTCGCGGTTAATGTCGTTCGTGTTTTGCGAAAGGATGGTCGAGACCAATTCGTGGATCGCAGGCAACGGGTTACGCCAAATCGGCTCGCCGTAAAATTCCAGCAATTTCTCGTGGATTTTTATCGCTCGTTTTGCGAGCGGAGCGAGAGGATTCATTGATAGCCTGCTTCCTTGATAAGCCGCAATGTATTTTTCAAAACCTCACGATGTTTGTCGGGGATTAAGTCGTCGAACATCGCCGCGGTGAGACGGTATAAGGTCAACGCCGCCGCGCCGCGTTGTTGATACTGCGACGCGTTCGAATCGAGACCCCACGCTTTGCGGAACGCGCTCACCCACTTCGTGTCTCGCCCCACTGATTCCTGAATCAGATCAAAGTAGCGATTCTCGCTGACGATCATAATACCTCTCTGCACCGTCACCGCTTCGAGCATTCCTTTCACCAGCCCCCATGTTGCATACAAGACAGTGGATTCGTGAGAACGCGCCAGTCCGCTCAGAATCTTGTGAACTTCCTCAGCACAACCCATCACTTGTTGGGCGGCGAATTCGTCTGCGGCGGGTTGCAACGAAGCGAAATCAAATTCATTCGCTTGCTTCTGGAGTTTCGCGAGTGAGCCGTCCTTATCCAGCACGATTCTCATTCCACTCAATCCTGGAACCGCCCAAATTGCACGTTCAGGATTTTTCAACGCGGCGCGCTCGTCGTCGAGCAGGATGTATTTCAGGCTAATGAGTTTAGCATCCAAATATTTCAAAGTATATCGGTCAGATTCGTTTGTTGGCATTTTGCTGACGAAGATGTCGAAATCCACATCGCTGTATTTTGACTCTTGTCCGCGCGCATAACTGCCCACAATGCCAACGCCGACCACATCAGGCGAATCGATTTTCTTGAGGACCGAGTGGATAAAGGAATCAGATAAAGTCATCATTCCGAAGGATACAGGTACACAGGTAAACACGTAAACAAATTACTAATTACAAATTACGATTTACCCACAACCAATTCTCCAATCCTCTACTTCTCAATCTTCCCTCCCCCCACCCTCCACACCTCCGCCTGCTCAACAAACTCAGGCGCGAACAAATTCAAATCGGTTGTAGTGAACAACACTTGCTCGCTCTCGCCGACGTATTTCAACAGATCGGCGCGGCGTTGCAAATCCAACTCTGCCATCACTTCATCAAGCAGGATCACGGGCCATTCACCCGTCCGTTCTTTCATCCAATTTACCTCGGCGAGTTTGAGCGCGAGCAACGCGGTGCGGATCTGCCCACGCGAGCCGTAATCGCCGAGGTCCACTTTATCGGCGATGAAACGCAACTCGTCGCGATGCGGACCGATCGTCGTCACGCCGCGCGCGATCTCATCCGCGCGCAACTCGCGTAAGCGCGTGCGGAATCCGTTTTCGATCTCGTTCAGTGTCAAACTCGAACGGTCCACTTCGGTGTCCATTTTCAAACCCAACTGCCCGTTCGGTTGTGGAAGCGGATCGTACGCGGGTATGTACGAGAGGCGCAGAGTCTCAGTTCCGTGAGTCAACTCAAAATGGACGCGCGAAGCGAGTCGTTGAATCTGCTGGACGGCTTCGATGCGCCACGCGATGATTTGCGCTCCGTGACTCGCCAACGCGTCATCCCAGACTTCGAGCTGGTCGCCGCTGCCCCCCTTCGACAGGCTCAGGGCAGCGCCGCGTTCTCCCAACATTTTGAGGAGCGCGTTACGCTGTGTGAGCGCCTGATTGTAATCGCCCAACACGCGCGCATATGCAGGCGTGGATTGCGCCAGCGCGAGATTCAAATATCGGCGGCGGTCTTCGGGCGCGCCCTCGATGATCTGCGACATCTGCGGCACGAAAACGACCGCGTTGAATTTGCCAATTACATCATTGACGTTTTTCTTCACGCCGTCGAGCAACACTTCCTTGCGAAGCCGTTGACCGTTGAGCACGCCGACGGGTTCGAGGATGAGCCGCGCTTCGATGCGATGTTTACGATTGCCGCGATGATAGTCCGCGACGAGCCGCGCCACAGCAGGCGCATCTTTTTTCTCGGCTTCGATGAAGTTGATGAGTTGGCGATCCGTGTTCGTTTGAAACGACGTGAACGCCGCGAGGAAATATATGGCTTCGAGCACGGTGGTCTTGCCCTGCGCGTTCGCGCCCGTGAGCAAGACCGCGCGCGAGGGGAAATCTAGGTCAAGCCGCGTGTATTTGCGAAAGTTGGTGAGGGAGAGGTGGGTGAGACGCATGAGGAGCGGGAGAGAGGATTGAGAGAATTGGATGTAATTGGTAATTGGAGACTGGAGATTAGAGGCTTATTTCCGCGTTTCCGTATTTCCGTGTCTACGTGTTTACTTGCTTTTCCACTCACGTTCTTACGCAGTACGCAATACGCAGTACTATGTATTTCGTACTGCGTAGATAGGTCTACACTTCCTGTTCGGCTTCCACCTGCTGTTCAGGTTGCCAGACTCGCGCCGCACGCTCGGTGAACAGGATTCCGTTCAAATGATCAATCTCATGCTGAAAGATGCGCGCCAGCCAGCCTTGTGCCTTGATCTTTGCCGGCTTACCATGACGGTTAAGTCCCTTCACGTGCACCTCCGCATGACGCTCCACCTCCCCCATCAAGCCGGGTATGGAAAGACAACCCTCCGCGCCTCTCAACATCTCGGGCGAGGCTTTCACGATCTCCGGGTTGACCAGCGTCCAGACCTTCTTCGGCGCGTCCTCCTTTTCCTCGTCTTCCGGCTTCTCGAAATATTCGATCACAATGACCCGCTCAGACAATCCAACCTGTGGCGCGGCAAGCCCAACGCCCGGCGCGGCGCGCATGGTTTCCACCATATCGTCAATCAGCGTTTGAAGGGATTTATCGAATTTTGTGACTGCATGAGCCTTGCGTTTGAGCGCCGGGTCGGGGAGGGTAACGATATTACGCAGAGCCATTCTGTTGATTCCTCTTGTTCTCTTCTTGTTGTTTTCTAAATTCCTCGGCGTTGTGGTGATAGGTTACCAGCCATTCCGCCATGCGATTGCGTTCCGCCGCCGCCGCCGCTTGATTCTTCTTCACCACCCGCGCGTCGCGCCGCCGGTCGATATCCGATTGAACCGCGGCGGGATTCATTACATCTTCAAAGACCAATTTATTGCCGCCCACGGTAATATACACATGCCCAAAGTTGAACAAATTCCCCAGCAGACCCTTGCGTTCATATTTGGTGCCGAGGATATTTTCAAGTTGCGCGGCGTTGCGCGTCTCAGTGCCGAAAGGCGTACGGTCAATGTCAATGATCTGGTCGGAGGTCACCTCGAACACATCGTTGCTCCAGTCCACAAAACGATACAAAAACCAGCCGAGGAACAACGTCATGATCCCTAAAAAGATCAGCGCCCACACATCCACAGCCAAGCCGCCAGCCAAAGAAATGAAAGCGTTCTCCGGATCATAATATAACTGATACAAACGCGAAAGGAACAACCCAAAGCAGGCGATCACTCCCGCCAGCGGCATCCACGAATTTAAGAACAATACAACCCAATGTTTTCGATAGATCACGCCCTCGCCCGTTTCATAACGCAACTTGAGCGTATTGGCGCCCAGAAACTTCAAAAACGATTGACCCTTCTGTTTGGGGACGGACGTGGTCGGCTGGGGCGGCGAGGCAGGTTCAGGCTTGGGTTGAACCGTGATCCCCAGCCGCGAACGGATCGCGTCCTTCATCGCTTCCTTCTCCGTGATCACCGCCGCGTGCTTTGTCCGATCCCAATACTCCTCGATCATCTTGGCGGCTTGCTTGGGATGATTCACCGTCGCGAAATCAATCCGTCCCACATACGTGCGGACGATCACGTTGCCATAATCAAGGAAACGCCCAAACTGATTCACCTCCACGCCCACCGAAACGATCATACGCAGCGGCGACTCCTGGCGGCTGTCGTAAAGACCGATCACTTTTTCGAGCCAGACCACGCGTTCGTTGGTAACCACGTAATAATCGTTGCTCCAATCGAGCAAGAGCCAGCCCAACCAGGCAAACGCCGCGAACAACGAACCCAGCGCCGCCGTCGCCACAATCGGATGCCGCAAAATCTGAAAATAGGCATACCCAAACAGAAGCGGCAGAACGAACATCGCCAGCGGAGCCAGAATCTTCGGATACAACGCGATCCAATGTTTGCGCGCCAGAAAATAAACCACTTCATCGGCGCCCAACCATTTGAAGCGCAGTTGCCGCGCCAACTTGCGGCTCCGCACCGCCATTTCAAGGTTATATTGCAACCCGTGGTGCTGGCGGAACAACTTCTTGAAATCATCGCGCGAAAGCACGAGCAGAGTCGTATCCTCCAACGCCGTCACCGTCGCCGAACGCCGCCGGTTCGACACCAGCGCCAGTTCGCCAAAATAATCGTTCTTCACCAACCGCGCCAGTTGAATCTCCTTCCCCTCCTGCGAACGGACGATACGCACACTCCCGCCATGAATCATATAAAAACTATCGGCAGGGCTGTCCTGTTTAACCACCACGCCGTCTTTGGGAACCGACAACTCATCCAATTCCGCCGCGATCCCAACCAGCGCGTCGTCATCCAAACCATAGAAAAGATGGATCTGTTTCAAAAAAGCGATGCGCGCAGAAGGTTCGACAGACATAAGCGGATTCTATCAAACTTCACGCACACTGACGGGATGGAAATACCCGCTTCTTTCTCGACGGTCAACCTGCCCCGCCAGCGGAAGCGCCTACCGCGCCCCAGCCTCCTCAAGATGATACAATCCTTCACATGAAAAAATGGCATTTCTGGCTCGGAGTATTGATCAGCGTCCTCTTCATCTGGCTCGCCCTGCGCGGCTTGCAACTGAACGAGTTTTGGAGCGCGGTGCAAAAAGCGAATTATGGGTGGCTGATCCCCGGCATCGGCGTGTACTTCGTCGGCGTGTGGGTGCGCGCGTGGCGGTGGCACTATCTATTGAAACCCATCAAAGAGATTCCCACCCAAACCATGTTCCCCATCACAACGATCGGCTACATGGGCAACAACATTTACCCCGCCCGCGCCGGCGAAGTATTGCGCGCGGTCATCCTCAAACGTAAAGAGGGCGTTCCAGTTTCGGCTTCGCTTGCCACGATCATCGTGGAACGCATCTTCGACGGCGTGGTGATGCTGGCATTCGTCTTCGTCAACCTGCCCGAACTGGCAAAACTCACGAGCGCTTCCGGCTTTATCGGCAACATTCAACAAGCGGCAGTGATCGGCACGGGACTCTTCCTCGGCGCGCTGGCTGTCTTCCTGCTCGCGGCGATGTTCCCGCATACAACCGCAAGGATCGGCGGTTGGATCATTCAACGCTTCACCCCACAGCGACTGCACGAACGCCTCCTCGGCTTGATGAATAAATTCCTCGCCGGGCTTGAGTCGCTTCGCTCGCCGTGGAACGTGTTGATGATCTTCTTCACCTCCGTCATCATCTGGCTGTTGGAAACGGGAAAATATTGGTTCGTGATGCACGCCTTCGATTTCACAGTCTCATTCTTCGCGCTGATGCTGATGAACGGCATCGTCAACCTCGCCACCACCATCCCCTCCGCGCCGGGCTACATCGGCACCTTCGACGCGCCCGGCATCGCCGTCCTCACCGCCTACGGCGTGGATCAAGCCACGGCGGCAGGCTACACACTCACTTTGCATGTCGCGTTGTGGCTTCCCATCACATTGCTGGGCGCGTATTTTCTGGCAAAAGAGGGAATCCACTGGAGCGAGAACATTCGTAAAGAACTTGGGGAAAATGGGAATGAAAGTTGAGGTAGACCAAAGCGGCAAGATCGGCGACACAAAAGTCCCGACAGTGCTGGCTTTTTCGAACGGCAAAGATTATGCCGTTCTGATACCTGCAACGGTAAAGCGTGAATGTCTGCTACGATTGCGAGCAACAACTCAGAGCGGAAAAACTCTTTATCTACGGTTGTTTGCAGTCGGCTTGTATTTTTTGTTGAAAGACCATATCAAGGAATTTACCCAAATCACAATTGACATGGAATACCCGGGGCGAAATGCGGAAATCAAACTTTATCTAATGAACCTGTTGAATCGAAGGCGAATATCCTATAACCCCGCAACCATTCGCTTTGCCCAAATCGGCAAGAAGTCCAATGCGCACAGCAAGGCGCTTGCTGTTTACCAAAAGATCCAAAAACCCAATAAGCAAATCGTTCTTTCACAAATATTGGATGAGTTTAAAAAGCCGTGATCGGGATGTCTCCTTGCGGAGTTACGCCCAGTTCAGCTGTCAGTGGTGTGCTGGCAGGTCCCTGGGTCACCCGATCACTGTTTGCATGATACACCCGCGAAGGTCGAGAGTCAAGCGCAGGCGCGGGGTTTTCATGTTTTACAACGAAATCATCAGAAACATCCCAGGTGCCTGAGTTATACTTGGAAATACTCAGTTGAAAACCGAGAAATAAGGCAAGGAAATGGCGCAACCAGACCTCCACAGCCGAAAACGATTGAAGGTGTTGATCGCTGACGACGTCCAAGAGACGCGGCGCAATACCCGTCTGATGCTCGCCACGATTGACGATGTCGAAGTGGTCGCCATCGCGTCGAAC